>NZ_PJJS01000040.1 GCF_002929845.1 Cryobacterium sp. M96 | reverse complement strand
CCGCCGGGCGAACGCCACGGCGATGGCCAGTTCGGCCTCCGCGATCGCCTCGAAATGCTCCCCGAGAGCCTCTTGCTCTTCCATAAATGAGGGCTTCATGACACACACGCTACGGGCACCCACCGACATTACCCGCGGCATCCGCCCACCTACACGCACCCTGTGGATAACCCGATCAGGCCCTGATTGTGGAGGGATCGGGGTGGTGAAACGCCCGCTCAGAACCGGTGCTGCAACACCCAGTTGTGCATGGTGACAGCCGCGGCGGCCGACGCGTTGAGCGAGCGGGTGGAGCCGAACTGGCTGATCTCGACGACGGCATCCGCTGCCTCGATCGCTTCGGGAGAGAGGCCGGGACCCTCCTGCCCGAACAGGAGCACGCAGCGCTCGGGGAAGCGGAAGGTTTCGATGATCACGCTGCCGGGCACGTTGTCGATGGCGATGATCGGCAAGGTCTCGGCGGCGGCCCACTCGACGAAGGACGCGACATCCGGGTGGTGCAGCACGTGCTGGTACCGGTCGGTGACCATGGCCCCGCGCTTGTTCCACCGCTTGCGCCCGATGATGTGCACCGTGTCGGCGGCGAACGCGTTGGCGCTGCGCACGATCGAGCCGATGTTCATGTCGTGCTGCCAGTTCTCGATGGCGACGTGAAACGGATGCCGCTTCTCGTCGAGGTCGGCGACGATCGCCGCCATACTCCAGTAGCGGTAGCGGTCGATCACGTTGCGCGTGTCGCCGCGCTCGAGCAGCTCGCGGTCGTAGAACGACTCCTCGGGCCACTCTCCGGCCCAGGGTCCGACGCCGTGGGTGGACAGTTCGGGCGTGGGGTTCTGCGGTTCTTGCACCGATCCACCGTATCCCGCCGGGCACCGCCGGGCGTGCCGGGCATGCCGGGCATGCCGTCGGGTATTCTGACGTGCAGGGTTCGCGTTTCGCCGGCTCGCACCCCGCCCGGAAGGAACCATCACCATGCATCCCACGCTCTTCGGTATCGACTTTCTCGACTCGGAGTGGCTGATCGGCTGGTTCGGTTCGTTCGTGCTCCTCGGCGTGGCCACCATCGTGTTCGTCGAGACGGCTTTCATCGTCTTGTCGTTCCTGCCCGGCGACTCGCTGCTCTTCACCGTGGGCCTGCTCACCGCCACCGGGGATGTGCCGTTTCCGATCTGGGTGACCTGCTTCGTCATCTTCATCGCCGCGTTCGCCGGTGACCAGGTCGCCTATTTAATCGGCCGCAAGTCCGGCCCCGCCGTCTTCACCCGCGAGCAGAACCGCCTGTTCAACCCGAAGAACGTGGAACGCACCAACGCGTTCTTCGCCAAGCACGGCGGCAAGGCCATCATCATCGCCCGCTTCCTGCCCGTGTTCCGCGCCTTCGTGCCTCTCGCCGCCGGTGTGGGACGGATGCACTACCGCACCTTCGTGTTCTTCAACCTGATCGGCGCCTTCGCCTGGGGTGTCGGAAGCACCCTGATGGGCTACCTGCTCGGCCAGATCGAGTTCGTGGCGACGTACTCCGAATTCTTCATCATCGGCATCGTGCTGCTCTCGGGCGTGCCGATCCTGTCCGAGCTCTACAAGGCCGGCCGCGAGAAGAAGCGCACCCGCGGCAAGGCCCCGGTCCCCGTCGCCACGATTCCCGAGGACCTGCGCGAGGAGTAACCGCCCAGTTCAGAGGCGGCCGCGTCTCGGCACAGGGTCAGCGCAGCGTCAGACCGGCCAGTGCCGGCATCCGTGAACGGGTCGATCGCCGCCGAGATCTGGTACTCCCCCGGCGGGAGCGCGGGCCGGTCGGGGCGGGATCGGGTGGGTGGCTTGGTCGGTGGTTCCGGCGGCGAGCGGCCCGGCGAGCGCTGCGGACATCGCGGCCCGGTGGGCGATCCGGCTCCACAGGGGTGCGTTTCCGGCCCTCGTCGAGGTAGCCGCTGAAGATGGCCCGCCGCACGTAGGCCTCGGCCCCACCGACCGTGAACCCGTTTCCTCCCTCTGCTTAGCTACTAAAACGTATGACCGCGCCGAAACGTTGGTGTGCCGGGCCGCCCACGCAGGCACTGATCTTTCGGCATGCCTAAATCTGCCCTATCCTTTCGGTGTGGCTAAAAACAACGTGCGCACGGATGCGAGGGGACCGGTCCCTGAGATCGCCACCGTGGCATCCTCTCACCTGCTCTGGTTGCTCGGCCCTGCCCTCGTCGCGGGCGTGGCCTACCTCGACCCCGGCAACGTCGCCAGCAATATGACGGCCGGTGCTCGCTACGGCTACCTGCTGGTCTGGGTGGTCGTGGCCGGCAACGTGATGGCCTGGCTGATCCAGTACCTCTCGGCCAAGCTCGGCATCGTAACCGGCACGAGCCTGCCGGAAATTCTCGGGGTACGTATTCGGCGCCCGCTCACCCGCCGCCTCTACTGGGTGCAGGCGGAACTGGTGGCCATGGCCACCGACCTGGCCGAGATCATCGGCGGCGCGGTCGCCCTGAACCTGCTCTTCGGCCTCCCCCTGCTTGCCGGCGGCGTGATCACCGGGGTCATCTCGATGATCGTGCTCACGGTGCAGACCCGGCGCGGCCCGCGCACCTTCGAACGCGTCATCGTGGCGCTGCTGCTCATCATCACCGTGGGCTTCGCGGCCGGGGTGTTCTTCGCTCCGCCGGATGCCGGCAGCGTCGTCGCCGGCCTCGTGCCGCGGTTCGAGGGCGCGAATTCGGTGCTCCTGGCCGCGTCCATCCTCGGCGCGACGATCATGCCGCACGCCATCTACGCCCACTCCGCGCTCACCCGGGACCGATTCCCCGTCGTGGCGGACGGCGCAGCAACGCGACGCCTGCTCTGGGCCACCAAATGGGACGTCACCATCGCGATGGCCATCGCCGGCACGGTGAACCTGTCGATCCTGCTGCTCGCGGCATCCGCTCTGCAGGGCGTCGCCGGGACCGACACGCTCGAGGGCGCCCACGCCGCCCTCGAGGCAACCCTCGGGCCCGTGATCGCGACGGTGTTCGCGGTCGGGCTGCTCGCCTCCGGGCTGGCCTCCACCTCGGTCGGAGCGTACGCGGGAGCGGAGATCATGCACGGCCTGTTGCACGTGCGCGTGCCGCTGCTGGCGCGTCGCGTGGTCACCCTCATTCCCGCGCTGCTGATCCTGGGGGTGGGTTTCGACCCGACCGAGGCCCTGGTGCTCAGCCAGGTCGTCCTGTCGTTCGGCATCCCGTTCGCGCTGATCCCCCTGGTCTGGCTCACCATGCAGCGCGGGGTGCTCGGCGAGCATGTCAACCGCTGGTACACGACAGTCGCCGGCGCCGTCTGCGCCCTGCTCCTGGTGGCCCTGAACGTGGTGCTGCTCGTGCTCGTGTTCACAGGGGCGTGATGAAACACCCCACACCCGCGGCCGAGGACTACCTCAAGACCATCTACGCGCACACCGAATGGCAGCCGAACCCGATCACGCCTTCGGTGCTGGCCGCGCGGCTGGGGGTGGCGCCGTCATCGGTCACCGAGATGGTGAAGAAGCTCGCCGCCGGCGGCCTGATCGAGCACGTCCCCTACGGGCCGCTCACCCTGAGCCGGACCGGTTTCCTGCGGGCGACCGCGGTGGTGCGCCGGCACCGGTTGATCGAGACCTGGCTCGTGCGGAAAATGGGCTACGACTGGCACGAGGTGCACGACGAGGCGGAGGTGCTCGAGCACTCGATCTCGGACCGGCTGCTGGCGGCGATCGACGATCGGCTCGGGCATCCGTCGGCCGACCCGCACGGGGACCCGATCCCGGCCGAGGACGGCAGCCTGACCCGGCCGGACGCCATCCTGCTGGCTGAGGCCGCACCCGGCCACGTCGGGGCGGTCGTGCGCATCAGCGACCGCGACCCGGACATCCTGCGCGACCTTGCCGTGCACCGGGTCGGCCCGGGAACCCGGCTCACCGTTCTCGAACCCGGCGTGGTGCGGCTGCCGGGCGGCGGCATCTGTCGGCTGTCGTCTGCGGCGGCCCGATCGATCTGGCTCACCTCGTAACCGTCCGGAAACCTCGCGCCGCTAGGCTTATCCCCGAACCAAGGGAGCACCCAATGACACGCCGCGAAGACATCGAATGCTGGCTCACCGATATGGATGGCGTGCTCGTGCATGAAAACAGCCCGCTGCCGGGCGCGGCGCAGCTGCTGCAGCAGTGGAGCGACGCCGGCACGCCGTTCCTGGTGCTCACGAACAACTCGATCTTCACTCCCCGGGACCTCAGTGCCCGCCTGCGCGCCTCGGGCCTGAACGTGCCCGAAGACCGCATCTGGACCTCCGCGCTGGCGACGGCAGACTTCCTCCGCTCCCAGGCGCCCGGCGGCACCGCCTTCGTGATCGGCGAGGTCGGACTCACGACCGCCCTGCACGAGGCGGGTTTCATCATGACCGAGACGAACCCGGACTACGTGGTGGTCGGCGAAACCCGCAACTACTCGTTCGAGGCCATCACCAAGGCCATCCGTCTGCTCTTGAACGGTGCCCGCTTCATTTCGACGAACCCGGATGCGACCGGCCCCAGTGCGGACGGCCCCCTGCCCGCCACGGGTGCAATCTCGGCCCTGATCACCAAGGCCACCGGCATGGAGCCCTATGTGGTGGGCAAGCCGAACCCGATGATGTTCCGCTCAGCGATGAACAAGATCGGCGCGCACTCGGAGAACACGGCCATGATCGGTGATCGGATGGACACCGACATCATCGCCGGGATCGAGGCCGGGCTGCACACCATTCTCGTGATGAGCGGCATCAGTGACGACGCTGAGGTGCACCGCTACCCGTTCCGCCCGGACGAGATCCTCTCCGGCGTGCACGAGCTGGTCTCCAAGGAGCCCGTGGAGTCCGACGCGATCTAGGTTCCGCCGCTCCCATCGCAGCCGCGCTCTGCCGCACCCGTCGCCTCAGCACTTCTACCGCCGCGCCCGCCGCTCCTGCTCCCGCTCTCCCTCCCGCCAGGCCCTGACGAATTCGACGGAGATTTTGCACCACCACCCCGTTTCCGACCCAGAACTGACCATTTTCGGCAAAATCTCCGTTGAATTCGTTCAATCATCGGGCATGGGGGGCGACGGCGGATCCCGGTTGCACGGCTGGGGTTCCGCTGCGCTACAAGGCAACCAGACAGCCAGACAGCCAGACAGCCAGGCGGCAGACGTCGGTGACGGATGCTCCGGGACGCTTATGCGGCGGGTACCGGTCCGGGGCCCGCGATGCTCGCGTTCATCGGCTCGCCGGAGGCCCGGCTCACGAAGCAGTAGTAGGAGCGGCCGCCATCGGACCACTGTTCCTCGGTGATCGGGTAACTACCCTGCACCTGCACGTCGCCGTAGGCCGAGGCCGCGGCCAGGTCGATGACGCCGGTCGCGCTGCAGAGCAGGTTGATCTGCCCGGCCAGCTCGGCCTCGCCAGGGAAGGCTGTGGCGGCATCCCCGGCGAACACTCCGCGGTACACGAGCTGAGCCGCATGCGGGGTGGCACAGTCGGCGACCGTGAATTCCTCTTCCCAGGGTGTCACGTACGGCTGCAGGCATTCGCCGCCGAACAGGGTGTCCCACTGGTGCACGCCGACCGGCTGCGGGCCGGTGGCCTCGGGCGGCGCCGACGGCGCCACACTCGGGGTGGCGCTCGGGGCAGGTGTAGCGCTGGACGTGGCCACCGCGATGGGGGCAGCGTCGCCGCCGACCAGGCTCTGCCCGAGGAAGAACAGTGCCGCCAGCGCGAGCACGACCACCAGGCCGCCGACGCTCCAGATCAGAAGCCGGGGCCTGCCGGGGCGGCTGCCTCCGGGCGGGCGACCGGCCGAGGCCGGCCGCGCGACATCGGCACCGACACCGGCACCGGACGGCGCCGCGTCCACTGCGGAACGCCGGCCGTTCGCTGCGACCGGAGTGGCCACGCCCGACGAGGAGTTCGTACCCGACGCGGGGCGCGGGGATGCCGCACCGAACATATTGGTCGTACCCGACGCGGGCCGCGGAGTGGTGGCAGCAGCAGCACTCGCACCGGCGTGGATACCTGCCCCAGCCCCGGCTGGTGCAGGTTCGGGGGAAGCAGTGACGGCGGACGCGGACGCGGACGTGGCTGACGCGGACGCGGACGTGGCGGACAGGTGGGCCGGCGTTGCGGCCAGTGAAGGTGGAGTCGGGGCGGCGGTGGGCGCGGAGCGGGCCGCGGCCGAGGCCTGCGCCGCCGTCTCGGCCAGCCGTGTGCCTGCACGGGCATCCGGTGCGGGGAAGGCTGCCTCCGGCGCCGGGATGGCTGCCGCGGCTAACGGGGCACCTGGGGCGGCAACAACGGCCGCGGCTCCCGCCGCAACTCGGGCCCCGGCTCCAGCGATCCCGGCGGCGTCGCGGGCCTGGCCCGCGAGAGGGACCGGAGCCGACAGTGACGCGGCCAGTCGTGCGCGCAGACGGCCGCGGGCGGAGACCGGAGCCGGCAGCGCGGCCGGCTCGGGGTCGGGAGCAGGCGGCGTGCGCCCGGCCAGCAGATCGGCGGCCGCGACCTCCTCAGCGGTCAGCTCGAGCGGCGACTGCGTGAAGGTGGTCCACCACGGCGCCGGTGCGAGATCGGCTTTCTCCGAACGGATGCTGCCGCTCCGGTCAGACTCGTCCGGCCCGTTCCCGCCGAGCATCGGCAGAGGCGCGGGAGCCTCGACGGGTGCCAGAGGTGCCGGTGCCGACGCGTCGGGCGCCCACGGGGCGGGCCCCGAAGCTGAGGCCGAGCGTGTTTCGGCCGGCGTCAGTTCCGAAGCCGAGTCATCCGTGAGCGCGGCGGACGAAGCCGCCGACCTGACAGCGGCCGAGGGCGCGAACGCGGCCGGCTGGAGCTCGGAAAACGCGGCCGCAGACGAGGACGCGGCCGCAGCCGCCGCGACGGCAGCCGACTCAGCAGACGAAGCAGCCCCGGAAGCAGCCCCATCGACTGCAGAAGCAGCACGCGCCGGGTTTGCGGGCGTCAGGACGAACAGGGCCGCGGTCGTGATCGGCACGGATCCGGTCACATTCGCTGGCCCCGCAGCCGAAGGCGTCGCTCCAGCCGAAGGCGTCGCTCCAGCCGAAGGCGTCGCTCCCGACGAAGGCGTCGCTCCCGACGAAGGCACAGGAGCGGCAGGAGGCGCCGGAGCGGGACCAGCAGCGCCAGCCGCAGCAGCGGCGGCCCGAGCCGCGGCACCCTTGGCGAGCCGAGGGTCAGGCTGGGAGGTCGGCTTGAGCCCCCAGAGGAAGACGCCGGTATGGGTCGTCGGCTCGGCGGGTGCCGGTGGAACAATGCGGGAGGTTCTCGGCCACCGCGGCGACTGGCGGGGCGAATATTCGTCCGGCAGGGCCGGGCGCGCGCCGTCACCGAGCTGAGATGCCAGCCACTTCATTCCGTCCTCGCCGGGCACCTCATTTGTGGGCACTAGTTCAGCCCCAGGTCCTCAAGGCCGATCGCGGCGTAATAGGGGTAGCCCGCGGCTTCGATCACTTCGCGCGCGCCCGTGTTCCGGTCGACCACGACGGCGACGGCGGCGATGATCGCACCGACCTTGAGGAGCGCGTCGATCGCCGCCAGGGGCGAACCGCCCGTGGTGGACGTGTCTTCGAGCACGACGACGCGCTTGCCGGCGAGATCGGGTCCTTCGACCTGCTTGCCCCGGCCGTGGTCCTTGGGCTCCTTGCGCACGACGAAGGCGTCGTACGCGGCTCCGCGTGCCACGCCCTGGTGCAGGATGGCCGCCGCCACCGGGTCGGCACCCATGGTCATGCCGCCGACCGCGGTGACATCCGGAATGTGCGCGATCAGGTCGAGCATGACCTGGCCGATCAGTGGGGCGACGCGATGGTCGAGGCTGACCTTGCGCAGGTCGACGTAATACGTCGCCTTCTTGCCGCTGGTCAAGGTGAAATCCCCGCGGAAAACGGCCTCGGCCGAGATGTGGGCGATGAGCTGCTGGCGTGTGTCCGTCACAGGACCAACTTTAGGCCATCGCCCGGTCGGTGAACCTGAAGCAGGCGTTGCTCTAGAAGATACGAACGAGCTTGCGCTCGGGAACGCGGCGGAATCCGTCCTTGTGCACGTCGACGACGACGGCAACGACGGAGGAGATGACGATGAGAACGAGAACGGCGAGAAGAACAAACACGGTCGTACCTTTCGGGAAATGGGGTTGAGTATCGGGGAGACGGAGGCACCATTGCTCGAGTTCGACGTATTCATTTCATCATCTTTGACTTTGCAGCACAATCACATAGTTCTGCACGGAGTGTGTAGCGTTACTACATGGATGTCCAACGACTCGAACTTCTCCGCGAACTGGCCGAGCGCCACAGCATCACTGAGGTTGCCCGCGCCACGCACCGCACGCCATCCGCTGTCTCGCAGCAGCTGAAAGTGCTCGAACGCGAGGCCGGCCTTCCGCTCACCGAGCGCAGCGGTCGCGGCCTCATTCTGACGGATGCCGGCCGCGCTCTGGCCCGCAGCGCGACGGATGTCGCGGTCGCCCTCGCCCGCGCCCGGGCGGTCTGGGACGAGTTCCGCAACGACGCCACGGGCGAGGTGAGCCTGGTCACCTTTCCGACCGCGGGCGAGATGCTGCTGCCGGGAGCGGTGAGAAGCATCGCCGCCGTGCCCGGACTCATCGTCAACTGCACCGACAAGGACCCGGAACTGAGCGACTTCCCCGCGCTCACGGCGGAGTACGACATCGTGCTCGCCTACAGCCTGCGCGGCCAGCTTCCATGGGGCGGGCGCGGACTGACGGTGGTCCCGCTGATGACAGAGCCGCTCGACGTCGGGCTGCCGGCCGACCACCGGCTGGCCTCCCGGTCGTGGATCACCCCGGCGGACGTGATCGGCGAGACCTGGATCGGCGCGCCGACCGGCTACCCGTTCGAGCGCATCCTGCACCAGATCGAGCAGAAGGCAGGCAGTCAGATCACCGTCGCCCAGCAGTTCGCCGACCTGCGGGTGATCGAAGCGTTCGTCGTGGCAGGCCTCGGCATCGCTCTGGTGCCCCGGTACACCTGGGGCGGTGACCAGCCGGGCCGCCTCGTGCTCAAGCCGCTCCGCGGGGTGGACGCCGAACGGCAAATCGTGGCGCTGATGCGCCCCGATCGGGCCGAGCGCCTCGCCGTGCGCACCGTTCTGGAGGTGCTCCGCACCGAGGCCGCCCGCGTGCAGGCCAAGCACGCCCTCATCCCCTAGGCGTTCTGTGGGAAGCCCAGGTTGATACCGCCGTGGCTCGGGTCCAGCCACCGGCTCGTGATGGCCTTCTCTCGGGTGTAGAAGGCGATCCCGGCCGGGCCGTAGGCCTTGGCGTCGCCGAACAGGGAGTCCTTCCAGCCGCCGAACGAGTGGTAGGCCACGGGCACCGGGATCGGCACGTTGATGCCGACCATACCGACCTGCACCTCGTTCTGGAACCGCCTGGCCGCACCGCCGTCGTTGGTGAAGATGGCCGTGCCGTTGCCGTAGCGGCTGCGGTTGATCAGGTCAAGTCCCTCGGCGTAGCTGGCGACCCGCACGATGGAGAGCACCGGGCCGAAGATCTCGTCGAGGTAGACGTCCGAGTCCGTGCTGACCTTGTCGAAGAGGGTCGGGCCGAGCCAGAATCCGCTCGCGTCACCGTCCACCTCGATACCGCGGCCGTCCACGACGACCTCGGCTCCGTCGGTCTGGGCGAGGTCGATGTAGGACGCCACCTTGTCGCGGTGTACCTTCGTGATCAGAGGTCCCATGTCGCATCCGCGCATGCCGTCGCCCACCTTAAGGCTCTTCAGCCGCGCAGTGATCTTCGCGACCAGGTCGTCAGCGACCGGTTCCACGGCCACCACCACGCTGATCGCCATACAGCGCTCACCGGCCGAGCCGAAGCCAGCGTTGACCGCGGCATCCGCGGCCAGGTCCAGGTCTGCGTCCGGCAGCACGAGCATGTGGTTCTTCGCGCCGCCGAGGGCCTGCACGCGCTTGCCGTGGTGGGCGGCCGTCTCGTAGATGTACTGCGCGATCGGCGTGGAGCCGACGAACGAGATCGCCTGCACGTCGGGGTGCACGAGCAGGGCGTCGACGGCTTCCTTGTCGCCGTGCAGGACGTTGAGCACACCGGCGGGCAGGCCGGCCTCGGTCATCAGGGCAGCCATCCAGTTCGACGCGGACGGGTCTTTCTCGCTCGGTTTGAGCACGACCGTGTTGCCGGCCGCGATGGCGATCGGAAAGAACCAGAGGGGCACCATGGCTGGGAAGTTGAACGGGCTGATGATGCCCACCACGCCGAGCGGCTGGCGCAGCGTGTAGACGTCGACGCCCGTGGACACGTTCTCGGAGTACTCGCCCTTGCTCAGGTGCGGCATGCCGAGCGCGAACTCGACGACCTCGAGGCCGCGCGCGATCTCGCCGAGCGCATCCGAGGTCACCTTGCCGTGTTCGGCGGTGAGGATGTCGGCCAGCTCGCCTTTGCGCGCGTTCAGCAGTTCGCGGAAGTTGAACATCATGCCCTGGCGCTTGGCTTGGGATGTGTCGCGCCAGAGCGGATAGGCAGCGTGGGCGGAGGCGACGGCGGTGTCGACGTCGGTGGCACTGGCCAGGATTACGTTCTTCGCGACGGCGCCGAGGGCGGGGTTGAAGACGGGCGCGGTGCGGGTCGAGGCTCCCCGGAGGGGAGCCCCGTCGACCCAGTGGGTGATGAGGGGCAGTTCGGTCATGGGCGTTCGTCTCTCTTCATTCTCTTCATCGAGTCGGGGTGAGGGTGCGCGGGGCGTCAGACAAGCCGGTCGAGGCTGAGGACCTCGTCGTAGATAGTGAGCGCCTCGGCGACCTCGGCGTCGGTGACGACGCAGGGCGGCACCACGTGGATGCGGTTCTCGGCCAGGAACGGCAGCAGGTTGCGGGCCAGCAGCTCCGATTTGATCCGGCCCATCACGGCGCCGCTGAGCGGCTGGCGGGTCTCCCGGTCGGAGACGAGTTCCATCGCCCAGAACACGCCGACCCCGCGCACCTCTCCGATGATCGGGTGCTTAGCCTGCAGCTCGGCGAGCCCGGGGGCGAGCACGTCGCGCCCGATCCGGGCGGCGTTCTCCACGATGCCCTCGTTCTTCATGGCGTCCAGGGCCGCCACGATCGACGCCATCGCCAGCGGATGTCCGCTGTAGGTGAGGCCACCGGGATAGACCGTGGTGTCGAAGTCGTGGGCGATGGGGTCGGAGATGATCACACCGCCGGTGGGCACATAACCGGAGTTGACGCCCTTCGCGAAAGTGATCAGGTCCGGCACCACGTCGAAGCCGTCGAACGCGAACCAGTTGCCGGTGCGGCCGAAGCCGGCCATCACCTCGTCGAGGATCAGCATGATGCCGTACCGGTCGCAGAGGGCCCGCACGCCGGCGAGGTAGCCGGGCGGCGGCACGAGCACGCCGGCGGTGCCTGGGATGGATTCCAGCAGCACGGCCGCGATGCCCGCGGGTCCCTCACTCTGGATCACGTGCTCGAGGTGGCGCAGGGCCCGCTCCGACTCCTGCTCGGGGCTGGTCGCCCAGAACTCGCTGCGGTAGAGGTAGGGGCCGAAGAAGTGCGCGTGCCCGCGGGCGAACTCATTCGGGATGCGGCGCCAGTCGCCGGTCGCGACGATGGCCGCGCCCGTGTTGCCGTGGTACGAGCGGTAGGTGGAGAGCACCTTGTCGCGGCCCGTGTGCAGGCGCGCCATGCGGATCGCGTTCTCGATCGCATCCGCCCCGCCGTTGGTGAAGAAGACCTTGTTGAAGCCCTCCGGCGCCCGTTCGACGATGCGCTGGGCGGCCTCGCCGCGGGTCAGGGTCGCCGTGGAGGGCGCCACCGTGGCGAGCCGACCGGCCTGCTCGATGATGGCCGCAGTGACGGCCGGATGCTGGTGGCCGATGTTCACGTTGACGAGCTGGCTGGAGAAGTCCAGATAGCTGCGCCCGTCATAATCCCAGACCCGGGAGCCCTGCCCGCCGGCGATCACCAGCGGCTTGAGGGCACCCTGGGCCGACCAGGAGTGGAAGACGTGCGCCCGGTCAAGGTCGTAGGCGAGCTCGTTGCGGCTGGCCGTGGCGCTTGGGGAAGTGATGTCATTCACAGATATCGATTTCTTTCTCTCTGCGTTGAGATGGTGAGGCCGTGGATCGCCCACCTTCAGTGTGACCTCGATCGGCTTGAAGTCTGCACCATTCACCTGAATCGGGTCATTTCTTTGCCACGATGGGCTCGGTCATCGCCGGGATCACGGTCTCCCCGTAGACGCGCATCGTCTCTTCCTTGTTGTCGTGCTGCAGGTAGCCGGCGAACTGGTCGACGCCGATGGCGCGCAGGGCCTCGAGCTTTTCGATGTGGTCCTTCGCGGTGCCGAGCAGACAGAACCGGTCGACGATCTCGTCGGGCACGAACTCGGCGTGCGCGTTTCCGGCACGGCCGTGCTCGTTGTAGTCGTAATCCTGCCGGCCAATGATGTAGTCGGTGAGGGCCTTCGGCACATGAGATTCGGTGCCGTACTTGGCGACGATGTCGGCCACGTGATTGCCGACCATGCCGCCGAACCAGCGGCACTGGTTGCGCATGTGGCCCCAATTGTCGCCGATGTACATGGGCGCGGCCACGCAGAACTTGACCGCCATCGGGTCGCGGCCGGATTTCGCCGCGGCCTCCCGCACGGTCTTGATCATCCACTCGGCCACGTCGAGGTCGGCCATCTGCAGGATGAAACCGTCGCCGACCTCGCCCGCGAGCTTGAGCGCGAGGGGCCCGTAGGCCGCCACCCACACGTCAAGGGTGGAGCCGCGGCTCCACGGAAACTGCAGGGTCGCGCCGTTGTATTCGACCGACCGGGAGTTCGCGAGTTCCCGGATCACGTGCACCGACTCGCGCAGCGTCTTCAGGGTGGTGGGGGTTGCGTTGATGACCCGCACCGCCGAATCCCCGCGGCCGATGCCGCAGATGGTGCGGTTGCCGTACATCTCGTTCAGCGTCGCGTAGGTGGAGGCCGTGACCGTCCAGTCGCGGGTGCCCGGGTTGGTGACCATGGGTCCGACGATGATCCTGTCCGTCTCCGCGAGGATGCGGCTGTAGATGACGTAGGGCTCCTGCCAGAGCAGATGCGAGTCGAACGTCCAGACGTGGCTGAAGCCGTGCGCCTCGGCCAGTTTGGCCAATTGCACGGTGCGGGCGGATGGGGGGTTGGTCTGCAGCACTGCTCCGAAGTCCATCTGGGGTCCCGTCTAGATCAGGTACTGGCTCAGGCCGCGCTTGACGAACCGGCCGTCACCCTTGGAGCCGAGATAGGAGCTGTCGTCGATGATGACCTTGCCGCGGGACAGAACGGTGTCGACGTGACCGTCGATCTCGTAGCCTTCCCAGGCGGAGTGGTCCATGTTCATGTGGTGGGTCTTGCCATTCCCGTTGACGGGCAGGCCGATCGAGGTGTGGCCGTTCGGGTCGTAGATCACGATGTCGCCGTCGGCGCCCGGCTGGATGACCCCCTTTTTGCCGTACAGCCCGAACATCCGTGCCGGGGTGGTCGCGGTGATCTCCACCCAGCGTTCGAGCGAGATGCGGCCGTTGACGACGCCCTGGTAGAGCAGGTCCAGGCGGTGCTCGACCGAGCCGATGCCGTTCGGGATCTTCGAGAAGTCGCCGAGGCCCAGCTCTTTCTGCCCCTTCATGCAGAACGGGCAGTGGTCGGTGGAGACCATCTGGATGTCGTTGGTGCGTAGGCTCTGCCACAGGTGGTCCTGGTGGCCCTCGGCCTTCGAGCGCAGCGGCGTAGAACAGACCCACTTCGCGCCCTCGAACCCCGGTGCCCCGAGATTCTCCTCGAGCGACAGGTAGAGGTATTGCGGGCAGGTCTCACCGAACACGTTCTGGCCGTGGTCCCGGGCGGCGGCGATCTGCTCCACGGCCTGCTTGGCGCTCACGTGCACCACGTAGAGCGGCGCCCCGGTGAGGTTCGCGAGCATGATCGCTCGGTGCGTGGCCTCCTCCTCCAGCTGCCAGGCGCGCGCGACACCGTGGTAGTAGGGGTCGGTCTTGCCCTCTGCGAGCAGCTGCGTGACGAGCACGTCGATGGCCGGGCCGTTCTCGGCGTGCATCATGGTCATCAGCCCGGTCTCGGCGGACTTCTGCATGGCGCGCAGCACCTGCGCGTCATCCGAGTAGAAGACGCCGGGATAGGCCATAAACAGTTTGAAGCTGGAGATGCCCTCGTCCAGCAGCCCGTCCATCGCCTGCAGCGAGTCCTCGTTGAGGTCGCCGATGATCTGGTGGAACCCGTAGTCGATGGCGCAGTTTCCGGCCGCCTTCTCGTGCCAGGCCGCCAAACCGTCGAAGACCCGCTGGCCGTAGCTCTGCACCGCGAAGTCGACGATGGTGGTGGTGCCGCCCCAGGCCGCGGCCCGGGTGCCGGTCTCGAAGGTGTCGCTGGCCGCGGTGCCGCCGAACGGCAACTGCATATGCGTGTGCGCGTCGACGCCGCCGGGGATCACGTACTTGCCGGTGGCGTCGATCACACGGTCGACGGATGCGGCGAGGTCATTCCCGAGGAGAGCCGAGCCAGGTGCCAGCACGGCGACGATGATCTCGCCGTCGATGAGGACATCCGCCTGCACCCGGCCGGTCGCGCTGACCACGGTGCCGTTCTGGATCAGGGTCGTCACGATGCGCCCCTGGCTACGGCCGGGCGATCGGGCCGTAGGAGTCGGGACGGCGGTCCCGGTAGAACTGCCACGAGTTGCGCACCTCTCGGATGACGCCCAGGTCGAGGTCGCGGATGACGACCTCCTCGGTGTCGGTGGAGGCCACCTCGCCGACGTAGTTGCCGCGCGGGTCGACGAAGTAGGAGCTGCCGTAGAAGGTGACGGCGTCGGCGCCGAACTCCTCGGTCTCGGTGCCGATGCGGTTGTTGGCGCCGATGTAGTACTGGTTGGCGACGGCGGCGGCCGGCTGCTCGAGCTCCCAGAGCCGGTTCGAGAGGCCGGGCTTGGTGGCTGAGGGGTTGAAGACAATCTCGGCGCCGTTCAGGCCAAGCACCCGCCAGCCCTCCGGGAAGTGCCGGTCGTAGCAGATGTAGACGCCGATCTTGCCGACCATGGTGTCGAAGACGGGGTAGTCGGCGTTTCCGGGGCGGAAGTAGAACTTCTCCCAGAACTGGGGCAGGTGGGGGATGTGGTGCTTGCGGTACTTGCCGAGGTAGGTGCCGTCGGCGTCGATCACGGCGGCCGTGTTGTAGAGCACGCCGGGCTGCTCCTCCTCGTAGACGGGGAGCACGATCACCATCGTGTGCTCGGCGGCGAGCTTCTGGAACCGCTCCACGAGTGGTCCCGGCACGCTCTGCGCGAAGTCGTAGTACGTGGAGTCCTGCACAATGCCGAAGTAGGGGCCGTGGAACAGCTCCTGGAAGCAGATCACCTGCACTCCCGCTTCGGCGGCGGTGCGCACGAATCCCTCGTGCTTCTTGATCATCGACTCCTGGTCGCCCGTCCACTCGGTCTGGGTGATTGCGGCCCGAACTACAGTCATCTTGTCTCCACATTCGCCAGTGACGGAACACCGTTGAGCCGAACGACAGCGTCCGGGCTTATTAGTCTTCGACGCAAACATTTGGTGCTGTTTTTCTGTGTGACTAACGCGTATATCATCCTGTCGAGCGAATCTGCCGGTGGCAAGGGTTCATGCAAACCGTTATCGTCGCGGTCGGGCACGGGGTCACTGGCCGACCGAATATCACTCGATCGCGCCTACAATAGGGGTAATGCCTCGTCTGCTGCTGGAGTTCTTAGACAACATCGACACAAAAAAACGGGGATGTCTCAGATTCACCCCGAGAGGTTCACCCTCGGGGCCGCTCATCCGCCGCGACGACGCCGGAAATTCTCGGTGCGCGCCGCGCTGCTGGCGCCGTACGTATCGGATCAGTAAAACTCCTGTCCTGCCTTGACATGACGTCATCGACTCGCCGGCAGGTTGCGAATAATCGAGATTGGAATCAATACCATGGCACGCACAGAAAACGGAAAAGTCGCACTCGTTACCGGTGGTGGACAGGGGATTGGTCAGGCCATTGCTGAGCGACTCCACGCTGACGGCTTCAAGGTCGCCATCGCCGACCTGAACCGTGCGACCGCAGGCGCAGTTGCCGAATCCCTGGGAGGCAAGGAGGGCGGAGCACTCGCACTGCACGTCGATGTCTCCGACCGAGACAGCGTGTTCGCCGCGGTCGAGCAGGCTGTCACGGAGCTCGGGGGCTTCGACGTCATCGTCAACAACGCCGGCATCGCCCCCACGTCTCCAATCGATGACATCACCCAGGAAAGCATCGCAAAAATATTCTCCATCAACTTCAACGGCGTGGTGTGGGGCATTCAGGCAGCCACCAAGGCGTTCAAAGAGCTCGGCCACGGTGGAAAGATCATCAGTGCTGCGTCCCAGGCCGGTCACGTCGGGAACCCCGGCATCGCGTTGTACTCGGCCACCAAGTTCGCCATTCGTGGCTTGTCCCAGACAGCCGCCAAGGACCTGGCCCAATTCGGCATCACGGTCAACACCTTCGCCCCCGGCATCGTGAAGACGCCCCTCATGGAGGAGCTCGCGAAAAAGGTGGCAGCCGACGCGGGCCAGTCGGAAGAGTGGGGCTGGGATCAGTTCACGAACGGCATCGCCCTCGCCCGCCTGTCCGAAGCGTCCGAGGTCGCGGGGGTCGTTTCGTTCCTGGCTGGCCCCGACTCCGGCTACATCACCGGACAGTCGATTCTGGTCGACGGCGGAATGGTCTTCAACTAAGCAGAGGACGAAACTGACTCTCACCGGCCCGGCGACTGGCCGCACTGAGTATCCCGGGCGCGCCGGACATCCGTCCCCCATCGCCCCGCTCGCCCGGGATGGGCCGCGCCGAAGTTCTGGCCTAGGCTGAACGAAGACCGCCGGTTGGCTCTGACCGGTTGAGCCGGCCCCGACTTGGGCGGCAGGTCGCCGACACGTGCTCGGTCGCACCCTTCCTGCCCCGCAGTTCTCCCTGTGCTCGCCAGAGCGGGTGAATCGTCGCCATGGCGCGCTCATACCGACGATCCACCAGCTCTCGCGGCCCTGAACCGGATCGGTAACATGTCCCAATTACGTTCGTTGCGTGGTCCCCTGCTGGTGGTCGTAGCGGCGGCTGCCCTGCTATCGAGCGGATGCGCTGCGGCGAGTCCCGTCGCCGCGCCCAGTGCCGCGCCGGGCGCGAGCGCCGGCACGGGTGGAGGCTACCCGATGACGATCGACAACTGCGGCACCGACGTGACCGTGGAGGCCGCGCCCGAACGGATCGTGACGATCAAGTCGTCGACGACCGAGCTGCTGCTCGCACTGGACCTCTCCGATCGCATCGTGGGCTCGGCGTTCCTCGACGGCCCGCTGCCGGCATCCCTCGAGAAGGCCGGCGCAGGCCTGTTCGTGGTCAGCGACTTCGTGCCCGGCCGGGAGGCCGTGCTCGGACTCACGCCCGACTTCGTCTACGGCGGCTGGGAGTCCAACTTCTCGGCCGAGGGCGTGGGCGAACGCCAGAGCCTCACCGACCTCGGCATCGGCAGCTACGTTTCCCCCGCCGCCTGCAAGGGCGAGGGCTACATGCCTGACCCGCTCACTTTCGACTCCGTGTTCGCCGAGATCACCGAGGCCGGCGCGATCTTCGGCGCCGAAGAGGCCGCGGCCGACCTGGTCGCCGATCAGCAGAAGACCCTCGCGGCCCTTGACCCCGCCGCCGCGGACACCACCGCGCTCTGGTATTCCAGCGGCACCGACACTCCCTACGTGGGCGCCGGCATCGGCTCGCCCAACATGATCATGGCGGCCGCGGGCCTGACCAACGTGTTCGCCGACGTGCAGGACACCTGGACCTCGGTGGGCTGGGAGTCGGTCATCGAGGCGAACCCGAGCGTGATCGTGCTCGTCGACGCCACCTGGAACACCGCGGAGTCGAAGATCGCGAACCTCGAGACGAACCCGGCCACGCAGCAACTCGACGCCGTGAAGAACCAGCGCTACATCGTGCTGCCGTTCGCGGCCACCGAGGCCGGCATCCGCAACGTCGAAGCCGCCGCGTCAACCATCGAACAGCTCGACGCGCTCGGGTCGACGACGGCCGGCTAGCGACCGGCGCCAGAGCACGACGCACGACGCTGGACACGCCAGGACAGCACCAACGGGACAGACACGACGGAACAGGCGAGGCAGGTGGATCGGGTGGATCGGGTGGAGCTGCAGCAGCCGGAACGCACGGCGGCCCAGAGCCGTCGCGTGGCCGGGCGCGCGCGCTACCTGGGCTGGCTCGCCCTGTCGGTCCTGGCCCTCGTGCTCACGGCGGGGCTGGCCGTGACCATCGGTCCGGCCGACGTGAGCCTGACGGATGTCGCCGCGAGCCTCGCCGGGCACCTCGGCCTGCCGGGCGCCGCCGGGGTGGCCCCGCTGACCGACTCGATCGTGTGGCAGCTGCGCCTGCCGCGCGTTCTGACCGCGGCCGCTGTCGGTGCGGGGCTCGCGCTCTGCGGCGCGGTGATGCAGTCGGTGACCCGCAACCCGCTGGCGGACCCCTACCTGCTCGGGCTGTCGAGCGGGGCCTCTCTCGGCGCGGTCTGTGTGATCGTTCTCGGCGTCGCGGTGGCGCTGCCGGCCGCGGCGTTCCTCGGCGCGCTGGCAGCCCTCGTCGCCACGCTGAGCATCGCGCGCGTCGGCAACACGATCACGCCCGGGCGCGCGGTGCTCTCGGGCCTGGCCATCGCGCAACTGGGTGCGGCCGGCACGTCCTTCATCATCTTCTGGGCAGCCAAGGGCGACTCCTACCGGGAGATCCTCAACTGGCTGCTGGGCTCGCTGGCCGGCAGCTCGTGGTCGAGCGTCGTCATCTCGGGCACTGCCCTCGTGGTGGTCGGCGCCGGGATCGTGCTCTCGGCCACCCGTCTGGACGCGTTCACCTTCGGGGACACCGCCGCGGCATCCCTCGGCATCAACGTCAACGGCACCCGGTGGATACTGCTCGGCGCGGTGGCGCTACTGACCGGCGCCATGGTGGCCGTGAGCGGGGCCATCGGCTTCGTCGGCCTGATCCTGCCGCACCTGGTGCGCGGCCTGAGCGGGCCCGGCCACCGCCGCCTGCTGCCGCTGACCGTGGTGCTCGGCGCCCTGTTCCTGATCGTGGCCGACACGGTCGCCCGCACGGTGTTCGACCCCCGCGAGCTGCCCGTGGGCATCATCACCGCGCTGATCGGCGTGCCCGTCTTCATCGTGCTGATCAAGAGCAGAAAGGCCGCCGCATGGTCGTGATCCTCGACCGGGTGTCGTTCCAGGTCGACGGCACCCCGATTCTGACCGATGTGTCGGCGGTCGTGCCCACGGGCGCAGTGACCGGCCTGCTCGGACCCAACGGGGCCGGCAAGTCCACCCTGTTGCGCCTGATCGCAGGGCTGGAGGCACCGGATGCCGGCGGCGTCGAACTCGACGGAGCGCGATCCGGCAGAGGGTCCGGTCTGTCGCGGCGCGAGACCGCCCGGCGGGTGGCGCTGCTCGAACAGAACGCCGCGCCCAGCGTCGACCTCACGGTGCGCGAGGTCGTGCTCCTCGGCCGGATCCCGCACCGCAGCCGGGTGCTCGGCAGCTTCGGCGGCGACGACGACCACCGGGTGGCCGAGGAATCGCTGGCCGTGGTCGGCGGCAGCGACCTCGCCGACCGGGCGTGGCATACGCTCAGCGGCGGCGAGCAGCAGCGCGCGCAGATCGCCCGAGCGTTGGCGCAGCGGCCGAGTCTGCTGCTGCTGGACGAGCCGAACAACCACCTCGATGTGAGCGCCCAGATCGGGCTGCTCGGGCAGGTGCGCGGGCTCTGCGCGGGCGCGGCCGGCACGGGCCTGACCGCGATCATGGCCCTGCACGATCTGAATCTGGCCGCCGCGTTCTGCGACCAGATCCTGCTGCTGCACCACGGGCGACTGGTCGCGGCCGGCACCCCCGAGGCGGTGCTGCGGCCGGCGACCATTGCGGAGGTCTACGGCGTGGACTGCGACGTGATCCCACATCCGCGCGGCGGGCATCCGGTGATCGTGTTCGCTCCATCCTCGACGATTCTGGCCTTCCCGCCTCCCCGTGAACCCGAAGTCACCCAGCACGGAAGAGCGCACAGATGACGACCATCACCGTTCTGGCCGGCGGCATCGGCGGCGCCCGGTTCACCCGCGGGCTGCTGAAGCACCTGGCGGAAACCGAGCCGGAGGCGACGGTGACGGTGATCGTGAACACGGGCGATGACATGTGGCTGGACGGGCTGCGCATCTGCCCGGACCTCGACACCGTGATGTACACCCTCGGCGGAGGCATCAACGAGGAGCAGGGTTGGGGGCGGCCCGAGGAGTCCCGCCGCGCCTCCGCTGAGATCGCCGCCTACGGGCGCGGCTGGTCCTGGTTCACGCTCGGCGACCTGGATCTGGCCACCCACATCGTGCGCAGCGACCTGCTCCGGAACGGCTCCACGTTGAGCGAGGCCACCGAGTTCCTCTGCCGCCGCTGGCAGCCCGGGGCGCGCCTGCTGCCGATGAGCGACATCCCCGTCGAGACACATGCCCGACTGGCTATGGATGCCGATGAGCACCGGGCCGGCGAGCTGATCCACTTCGAGGAGTGGTGGGTGCGCTACCGCGCCGGCGTTCCGGCGACCGAGTTCGTGCAGGTCGGACTTGAGTCCGCAGTCCCCGCGCCGGGCGTCGTCGACGCCATCATGACGGCCGACCTGGTGATCCTGCCACCGTCGAACCCGGTCGTTTCGGTCGGCACGATCCTCGCCGTACCGGGCATCCGGGACGCCCTGCGTTCCAGCACCGCCGCTGTGGTCGGCGTCTCGCCGATCATCGCGGGCGCGGCCGTGCGCGGCATGGCCGACGCCTGCCTGCACACCATCGGCGTCGAGACTACGGCCGAGGCCGTGGGCCTGCACTACGGCTCCCGCGCCGCGGGCGGCGTGCTCGACGGGTGGCTGGTGGACGAGACGGATGCCGGCGCGCTGCCGGCGCTGGCGGCCGCCGGCATCCATTCGGTCGCCGTGCCGCTCTGGATGCGGGATGCCGCGACAACCATGCGGCTCGCGGCGGATGCGCTCGCCTTCGCTCGCGGCACCCACTCCGTCGTCTGAGCGGCAGTAGCACAGCCGCGGCAGCTCCATCCATGGCGGCAACAGTTTCGACTCCCTGCCGCAACGGGCGTGCACGTAACCTCGGAGATTTTTGCGACACGCCGCTCACGGCGCCCTGGGGTGACCCGGCGTTTCGCGAAAAATCTCTGACTGTAGCGACGCGCCGATCAGCGCGCGGCGGCCGACCCCGGGGCCTCGACGACCAGGAGGGTGTGCGGCCCGAGACCGAGCCGCTGCGCCACCGCAAGGTCGGCGGCGGTATCGACGTCGTGACGGATCGAAACGGATGCCGCCAGCACGAGCGGCACATGGCCGGCGGCCTCATGGGCGGCCCGAGACCCAACCCCGAACCGAGGCTCGATCGGGACTCCGGCGAGCGCGAGCAGAGCCGTGGTGCCGGTTCCGGCCGCGTCGGGCACCAAACTGCGATCGTGCGCGGCGGCGAGGTGCAGAGTGCGCTCGACATCCGCGGGCGTCAGCGCCGGCAGATCGCCGGTCAGCACGGCTAGGTTCGCCTCCGGAAATGCCCCGCGGGCAACCATCAGTCCCTGCCGGATTGCCGCGTTCAACGGGTCTGCGGGCAGGATCGATTCGCGCACCGGGGCCTCGCGCACGATGTCGACCCCGAGCTCGGCCAGCCGACCCGAAAGTTCACCGTCGCCCGTGACGACCAGCACCCGGTCGACACCATGCGCCGCCAGCAGGGCCGCGACCGTGTCGAGAGCGAAGGCATCCGCCAGCCCGGCCCGATCGGGCCGCTCGCCCAGCCGGCTCTTCGCCCCGGGGTTGCCCTTGACGGGCACGATCGCCACCCAGCTCATTCGGTGACGGAAACGACGGATGCCGCGTCGACGGCGGCAGCGGCCAGCCCCGCCGTGTACCCCTCCGAGAAACCCTCGGAGTGCGCCTCGGCGCTCCCCAGCCGGAACATGTCGTTCTCGCTCGGCCGCAGCAGCCGGGTCGCTCCGCGCGCATCCGCGTCGTCGGGCTCGCCCACGAGGCGACCGAGCCCGCGCACGACCGCGACCGGGTTGCCGCTGGTCTTGCCCTTCACCAAATCGGCCGCGCCGGCGATCTCATCTGCGACCGCGGCGACGGTCACGTCGAGGCGCCGGCCGGACGCATCGGTCGTGCCGCGCAGGTCGTCGAGAACCGTGACTCCGGCGGCTCCGATCACGATGTCGGTCTGGCCCTCACGCCACGGGCGCCCGACGGTGTCGGTGATCAGCACGCCGAGCCGCAGGCTGGTGCGTTCGTGGAGGGCTGCGCAGAGGGCGCGCGCGGAGGCATCCGGATCGACGGGAAGGAGCAGCACGAACCCGTCGGGGGTGTTGCTCGCGTCGACGCCGGCCGCCGCCATCACCAGGCCCTGGCGGTTCTCGACGATCCGCGTCATCCCACCGGGAAAGGCGCGGGTCGCGACGACCCGCACCGTCTCATCGGTGATCGCCTGTTCCCGATCGGCCGCCCGCACCTGGCGGCCCTCGGCCTTGGACACGATCTTGCTTGTCACCGCGAGAATGTCGCCGTCGCGCAGGCGGCTGCCTGCCGCGTCGGCGATGAGCGCAGCGAGGTCTGCGCCGGCCTCGACCTCACCGATGCCCTCCAGCACGAAAACGTGCAGGCCGGTTGGTTCTGGCACCACTAGCGCACGAGCTTCGGCAGCACGGACGCGCCGAAAACGTCGATCCACTGGCGCTGGTTGCGGCCCACGTTGTGCAGGTAGATGCGGTCGAAGCCGAGGTCGACGAACTTCTGGATGTAGGCCCGGTGGTCGTCGGGGTCGGCTGAGATGATCATGCGGCCCTCGAAGTCCTCGGGGCGAACGAGTTTGGCGATCTGCTCGAATTCGAACGGTGAACGGATATCCCCCTTCGGGAACTTCATCCCGCCGTTCGGCCACTCGACCAGGGCGTTCCGCATGGCCACCTCGTCGGTTTCGGCCCAGCTCATGTGCAGCTGCAGCACCTTGGGCATAGCGGCCGGGTCCTTGCCGCCATCCCGGGCGCCGTCGTCGAACTTGCCGAACAGCATCGAGATCTTTTCCAGCGGGGCTCCGACCGTGATCAGGCCGTCGGCGTGACGCCCGGCGCGCTTGGCCGTGACCGGGCCGGCGGTGGCGACGAGAATCTCCGGGGCCACCTCGGGCATGGTCCAGAGCCGGGTCGACTCGAGCTTGTAGAACTGGCCGGAGTGCTTGACGTCCTTGCCTGCGATGGAGGCGGTGAACAGCTTGGAGATGATCTCAATGGCCTCGAACATGCGATTGATGCGCTCGGGGGCTTCCGGCCAATACTGGCCGACGATGTGCTCGTTCAGAGCTTCGCCGGAGCCGAGGCCGAGCCAGTGCCGGCCGGGGTACATCGAGGCGAGCGTCGCGGAGGCCTGCGCCACCATCGCCGGGTGCCACCGGAAGGTGGGCGCGGTGACGCCGGGCCCGAGGTCCCCCTTCGTGCGCTCACCGATCGCCGCGAGCACGCTCCAGACGAACGAGGACTCACCCTGGGCGGGCACCCACGGTTGGAAGTGGTCGGCCGCCATCACCCCGGTGAACCCGTGTTCCTCGGCGTAGGCCGACAGGGCCACCGCCTCCGCGGGCGCGAACTGCTCCAGCATCGCCGCGTAGCCGATCTGCAAATCCGTCATGGGTACCGCCCTGCCTTTCGTTGTGGTTCGATCCTGTCACTCCCGGCTCCGAGAACTCCCCTCCCCACTTAGAAACGCCCGAGCGGCATCCGTCAAATAGGCTGGAAGCATGCGCATCGCCACCTGGAACGTCAACTCCATCCGTGCCCGAGTCGGCCGGGTCGTCGACTGGATGGTGCGCGAGGACATCGACGTGCTCGCGATGCAGGAGATCAAATGTAAGCCTCCGCAGTTCCCGGCGCAGGCGTTCAAGGACGCCGGCTACGAGCTCGCCGTCCACGGCCTCAGCCAGTGGAACGGCGTCGCGTTCGCCAGTCGCCTCGAGATGACGGATGTCGCCACCGGCTTCCCCGGCATGCCCGGCTTTCTGAAGGGCCAGGAGGGTCCCGGCCTCCCGCTCGAGGCCCGGGCGCTCGGCGTCACGGTGGAGGACCTGCGGTTGTGGAGCCTGTACGTTCCGAACGGACGCAGCATCGACGACCCGCACTTCGCCTACAAGCTGGACTGGTTGGAGCGCCTGCGCGCGCACGCCCGGGACGAACTGGCTCGCGACCCGCACCTGGCCCTCGCACTGATGGGCGACTGGAACGTGGCCCCATTCGAGCGTGACATGGGTGACCCGAGCTTCGTTCCCGGCAAATCCACTCACATCTCCGAGCCCGAGCGGGCCGCGTTCCGCGCGTTCGAGGCGGAGGGCATCTTCGACGTGGTGCGCCCGCTGGCTCCGGAGGGTTACACCTTCTGGGACTACAAACAGCTGAGGTTCCCCCGCAACGAGGGCATGCGGATCGACTTCATCCTCGGCTCCCCCGCGTTCGCGGATCTGGTGACCGCGGCGAGCATCCACCGCAATGAGCGCAAGGGTGATGCGCCGAGCGACCACGTTCCCGTGGTCGTGGAGCTGGCCCTCGAGGGCGAAGACGACGACCGCCCGATGATCTTCTAACCGGCGCACCGAGCCGGAAACGTGCCGGCAACGGCGCGTGCGAGCGCGGCGGCGCTACTCGCACAATGACTTCCATACCCTGGGGGCGCCACAAGATCGCCACAAGCGCGCCACAAGCGCGCCCAGCGACCTCCGTCACCGTCTCCGTCACCCGCCGCGTCGAGCCGACCCGCATCTCTGAGGCCACGCGCTGGGCTCAGCGGGGCCAGGAGCTTCCTGGTCATGCCCCAGATCACCCGGATGCTGCGCCCCTGGCTGCGACGGCGGCCCCCGGTGTTAGATGAGTGAGTCCGAATCGTTTGGTTGTGTCGCTTTCGCAAGGTCAGAGCTGACCGCACCGAGTGGCCTCGGTTCATCGAAGGCGGAACGCTGTGCCCGGCGTCGAACCAATTCGACGGAGATTTTTGGTCAAGCACCCGTTTTTGAACCGAAACACGCTTTCTAAAGCAAAATCTCCGTCGAATTCGTTCGGAACGAGGCGCAGGGCCTCGGACTCAGCTCGGCCGGCATTCCCTCGCTTTGTGGTCCGGAGCCGTGTTCGGCTTCGAGCGATCGATGTCGTGCTCGGCCATCGGCCGGCCGGCCGCTAGATCGGGGCAGGCAGCGCCGCGACGGCCACCACCGCGAACAGCTTCGCAGCGTCCAGCCGGAGACGAACCGGCCGAAGATGTAGGCACCACCGGCATCACGACCCCCTTGATGACGGATGCCGCCGCCACGCGTTTGCGCGCCGATCCCGCCTTGAGCAGGCGCTCCCCGTGCAACGACATGCCGAACGCCAGGAGCAGCCGCACCCAGCATGGTTTCAGCCATCGGAGTGTGAAAGAACACCCGGTTGATGGCCAGCCCGGCGCCGACGCCGATGATGCCGAGGAGCGCGACGAGACAGCCCACCAGGATCACGAATCCGATGACGGAGAAGCCGACCAGAGCACCGCCCACGCGACGAGCTTAGGGAGGCTGGAACCGAGAGTTTCCCAGCCACAGCCGGGCACCGCCCGATAGTCTTACCCTCCTCATGGACCCTGATAAACCCTCGCCCATCCAGCCACGCCTCGACATCCTGCGCCCGAGTCTGAGAGGGCCACATGCTGTTTGAGTGGGCGATGGTGGGGGTCGGGCTTCTCCTCACCGTCGGAACGGGCATCTTCGTCGCCGCCGAATTCTCCCTGGTCACCCTGAACCGCAACGAGCTCGAGGCCCGGCAGGAACGCGGCGAGAAACGCCTCGGCCCGACCATCAAGGCCCTGAAGATCACCTCCACGCACCTGTCCAGCGCGCAGCTCGGCATCACGCTGACCACCCTGCTGACCGGGTTCACCTTCGAGCCCGCCATCAGCTCGCTGCTGACCGGGCCGCTCACGGGCGCCGGCGTGCCCGAAGGACTCGTGCCGCTGCTCGGCACCATCATCGCCATTTCGCTGGCCACCCTGTTCTCCATGGTGATCGGCGAGCTCATGCCGAAGAACTTCGCCCTGGCCGTGCCGCTGGCCACGGCAAAGATCGTGCTGCCCCCGCAGGCCCTGTTCACCGCCGTATTCAAGCCCGTCATTCTGCTGTTAAACAACACCGCCAACGCCCTGATCCGCCTGGTCGGCATCGAGCCGAAAGAGGAACTCTCGGGTGCCCGCAGCGCCGAAGAGCTCAGCTTCCTCGTGCGGCGGTCGGCGACGGAAGGCGTGCTCGACAACGACCACGCGGCCATGCTGCACCGCACGCTGCGCTTTGCCGACCACACGGTCGACGACGTCATGACCCCCCGGGTACGGATGTCCTCGGTCAAGGTCACCGACTCTGCCGAGAGCATCCTGGCCCTGTCCACGGCCACCGGCTACTCCCGCTTCCCCGTGATCGACAGGGATTCCGACGACATCGTCGGGGTGCTGCACGTCAAGGCGGCCTTCGCCGTCGAGCTGGCGCAACGCGACCAGGTCACCGCCGACGAGCTGAAGGTGGAGGCACTGCGTGTGCCCGAGTCGATGGCCGTCGACACGCTCCTGGGCCTGCTGCGCAGACAGGGCTTCCAGATCGCGGTCGTCGCGGACGAATACGGCGGAACGGCCGGCATTGTCACGCTCGAGGACCTCGTCGAAGAACTCGTGGGCGAGCTGGAAGACGAGCATGACCGGGCGAAAGCCGGCGTCATCCGTTCGGGTCGTTCTGTGGTGTTCGACGCCGGCTGGCGGCCGGACGAGCTGTTCGATCGGACGGGCGTCACGGTGCCCGAGGACGGCGACTACGAGACCGTCGCGGGCTTCATCGCCGATCAGCTCGACCGCATTCCCGAACTCGGCGACGAGGTCCCCGTCGACGGTGGCATCCTGCGGATCGACCGAGTCGATGGCGTGCAGGTTCAGCGCGTGCGCTACACCCCCGAAGACCCCGAGCACGATCCGAGCCTGGCCACCAGACACGACCGAATCGTCACCCGAATCCAGAAGGACCTGACCCATGAGTGAGTACTGGCCGGGCCTGATCTGGCTCGTCGTGTTGTTGACCGTCAACGCGTTCTTCGTGGGCGCCGAGTTCGCCGTGATCTCGGCCCGCCGGTCGCAGATCGAGCCGCTCGCCGCCCGCGGCAACAAGGCGGCGAAGACCACCCTCTGGGCGATGGAACACGCGACCCTGATGCTGGCGACCAGCCAGTTGGGCATCACCGTGTGTTCGCTGCTCATCCTGAACGTGTCCGAGCCGGCCATCCACGGCCTGCTGGAGTACCCGCTGGCCCTGACCGGACTCTCTGAGCGCGCGATCAGCGTGATCGCCTTCGCGAGCGCGCTCGCGCTCGTGACGTTCCTGCACGTGGTGTTCGGCGAGATGATGCCCAAGAACATCTCCTTCTCCGTGCCCGACCGCGCCGCGCTCATCCTGGCGCCGCCGCTCGTCCTCGTCGCCCGCATCTTCAACCCGGTGATCGTCAGCCTGAACTGGCTGGCGAACGGGGTGCTGCGCCTGTTCAAGGTGCAGCCGAAGAATGAGGCGACCAGCGCATTCACCCTCGACGAGGTGGCCGGCATCGTGGAGCAGTCCACCCGCGAGGGTCTCCTGACGGATGCTTCGGGCACCCTCTCCGCCGCGTTCGAGTTCACCTCGAAGCGAGTCTCCGACGTGGAGGTGCCGATCGGCTCAATGGTCTGCCTGCCGGCATCCGCGTCACCCGCCGACATCCAGCGGGCCGTCGCCCAGCACGGCTACTCCCGGTACATCCTCACTGACGTCGACGGGCAGCCCACGGGCTACCTGCACCTGAAAGACGTGATGGACCTCACCTCCGGGAGCACGTTCACGGAGCCGGTGCCGGCCAAACGCATCCGTCGCCTGGCCTCCGTGTTCCGGGGCAGCGAGCTCGAGGATGCCCTGGCGTCAATGCGGCGCCTCGGTGCGCATGTCGCCACATCGTTCGACGCTGACGGAGTCGCCACGGGCGTTCTGTTCCTCGAGGACATCATCGAGGAGCTCGTCGGCCAGGTCGATGACGCCACCACCGTGTAGGTGACAACCGGGGCGCGGATGCCGCGTGGAATGTCAATGGGTGCCCGTCACGTGTGTCTCATGACGCCCTCATTCATTCAAAGGCCTGATCGGTGTCTCGCATGGTCTCGAGTCCGTCGAGCATGAGGTCGAGCCCGACCAGGAATTCATCCCCATAGGAGTATCCGGGCTTCAAGACGTGGTCGGCCGTGAGTTCAGCCAGGTACGGGTACTCGCTTGTGGGCAGCTGCGCCAGCATGATCGCGGCCATCGCTGCCGTCTCTTCCGGCGTGGTGAAGGGCAGGCTCTTCTCCTGCATCGCGAACCCGTAGATATAGCTGTCGACAGCGGAGAACGCGTGGGCCGTCTTCGCGATCGAGAAACCGCCGTTGCGGAAGGTTCCGATCACCCGGTCGTGGTGCCGGAGGGTGCCCGGTCCCGGGTTCGTTCCGGAGTCACGAACGGTCGTAGCCCAAGCATGACGGGCGAGGACATCCCGGAATGAGATCGAGCGCTTTCGGATTGCCGGCTTCCACTCATCGCTGTGTGACGGCAATTCGATCTCGCTGAAGATCGCATCGGCCATGGCGTTGATGAGGTCATCCTTGTTGGCCACGTGGTTATAGATCGACATGGCCTTCACGTTCAGGTCCTCGCCCAGACGCCGCATCGTGAGGGCTTCAAGCCCCTCAGTGTCGGCAAGGCGAACGGCGGCAGCGATCACCCGCTCGCGGTTCAAACGAGCTCGGGGTGCGGGTGCTGCTTCACGTGCTGCTGCCAAGTCTCTCTCCCGCACTCATATCCGTTGACAAACCTTACCACGTACATATATCTTACTTACAACATAAGCATACATCGTAAGTTTTAGCCACAGATGCAGTAAGGATACGAGCCATGACCACTCACCTCCACCCCGCGCCCAGCGCCACAGCGCCGGCTGCCACACTCAACCCCTTCCGCTGGTCGCAGCGAACCGGAGCGCTCGTAACGGGCACCGCCCTCACGGCCATGGTGTTCCTCTCGATCTTTGGTTATTTCATCGCCATCAACGGCCTCGTGACCGCCGGTGATGCGGAAAAGACGACCGATGCAATTTCCGCCTCGCCGGCGCTGTGGCTCGCCGGAATCGGCGCGCTGTGTGTCGTCGTCGTGCTGGACGTCATCGCCGCCGCCGGCACCTACGCGCTCTTCAAGCCCGTCAGCCGTGTCGTCTCCGCTCTTGCCGGGTTGATCAGAATCGCTTTCGCCGGGTGGTTCATGGTCGCCCTCAGCCGGCTCGTGGTCGCCTTCAACAACCTCGACACCCCGGAAGTCGCGCTGGCCGACATCGACTCGTTCTCGTCGATCTGGAACACCGCCCTGGGCCTGTTCGGGGTGCATCTCCTCCTGATCGCCTATCTGTCGATCCGCTCCGGCTTCATGCCGAAGGTCTTTGGAATCCTGATCGGTCTCGCCGGCATCGGTTACATTGCCGACCTCATCGGCCTGGTGGTGGCACCCGCTTTCACCCCGACCTTCGGCCTGTTCGGCTTCGTGGGCGAGACCGCCATGATCTTCTGGCTGCTCATCGGGGGACGACGTCTCCCGCGTTCCTAACCGCACCCGACCTCGCCCCGAACTATGCCCCGCTCATCCAGCCCAACATCACCGCCGGCGACCGGCTGACGTTCTTGTCGCGAATACATTGGTCATAAGCGTGCGGGTTGCGACCGCGGGATGACGAGTCCACCAAGCGCTCAGTGCGGAATACCCTCGCCAGGCGAGGATACCCACCGCGAAGGAGGCAAGGGTGGCGAGCAGCGGTCCGTCGTTCCCGAAAAGCGGGAAGACCTGCCAATGGACGAGATATACGAACAACGAGGCCGAGGCCGTGACGCTCAGCACCGGCACCAGAATCCGCGGGAGGGGCACGGCCGGAAGCCAGAGGAGAAGAAGCAGTCCCGCTATCGTGGTCGCCTCGCGGGCCGGGTCGCCGAAGAAGCCCGGAACGGAGAGCACGACGACCGCCGAGCTCAGCACCCGCCGCGTGACGTTCGTGGAACGTGCGATGAGCCAGCCGAGAGCGATGAGCCAGAGCACGATCGGCAGCGAATACCGTTCGGTCGGCCCGGCCTCGACCCCTCCGGTCAGCAGCAGGCGAAGCAGAAGCGCCCCCGCAAAGAAGGACGCCGCGAAGACGAAGGGGTATCGGCGCTCGATCCGGTCGAGCTGGGGCACGCAGAAGAGAAGCGCCAGGCCGAGGATCGTCCACACGACGGATTCCAGGAACCAGTACTGCCATTGCACCGTCCAGCGTTCGTCGCCGCCGAGCAGGTTGTGCAGCATGAAGACCGTCGCGGGTTCGTACATCCCTCCAATCAGGCCAACTCCACCGATCCACAGCACGGCCGGGACGAAGATCTGGACGGCGCTGCGCAGAAGCTTCCCGAGCCGCATCGGCCGAGGTACATCGGCGAACTGGAATCGGGCCAGGTTGTAGCCCAGGATTCCGAGCAGCAGGTGAGCACCGCCCTGTATGTGGAAGAGGTTGGCGTGCGTCCCAGTGATGAGCGCGATGGCGATAGCCCGCAGCAAGACGGATGTCTCCATGCGCGCCAGCGACCGTCGGGGTCGCGCCCCGGTCGGTGCGGTTCGGCGGTTGGCCAACTCCCGGGCCGATTTCGCGGGCCAGTCCCTGGGGAGCGTGCCGAGCATCTGCTCGAGCCGCACCGAGACCTCGACGTAACTGAGCGAGTCGCCGTGCAGCGCGACGAAGCTGTCGTCCAGGACCGCATCCGGGCGGTCGAGGAGGGTTGCGTAGAGCGCCCGAATATTCTCCGCCGTCACGGTCCCTCTGCGATCCACCAACGGGGCTTTGCGCTCGAGGAGCGCCGCCTCCCGGAGCAGGCTCGCGGTGTCTGGCTTGCCGCTGGACGTCAGGGGGAACTCCTCGACAAGGTGCACCCGGACGATGTGATCGGGCAAGCCAAGCGCCTCCGCGACGATCGGCGCGACGAGCCCGAGGGCCCACCGCTCTCGCACGAAGACCACAAGGCGTTCCTCAAGGTTCACCGCCCTCGCTTCGACACCGTCGTCGTCAAGGAGCCGTTCGACCCGGTCGAGGTCGATCCGCAGGCCGTATATCTTGACGAAGCGACTGCTCCGCCCGACGATTTCGAAGAGTCCGTCGTCGTGCTGGCGGGCTAGATCGCCGGTGCGCAGATCCCCCACTGTCGGTCCAGCGGCGAGTTCCTCCGGGCTCTCCGCGTATCCCATCATGACGTTCGGCCCGGTGTACACGAGGTTACCGACCGAGTGCTCGTCGGCGTCGTCGATGCGGAACTGCCCGCCCGGTATCGGGATTCCGATGGATTCAGGCCGGGTCGCCGCCAACTCCGGCGGCAGGTAGGCCATCCGTGCGGTCGCCTCTGTCTGTCCGTACATGACGACGAAGTCGAATCCACGTTCTTGCCCCAGCCGGGCGTAATCGCGCACCCGGTCGGGGCCGAGCCGGCCGCCGGCCTGAGTGATGTAGCGCAGGCTCGAATGTTGGCGCCCAGCGAATCCGGTCGAATCGAGAAGGTCGAAGGTGTAGGGAACGCCGGCGAAGGAGGTGGCCCCTGCCGCGTCGAACTCGTTCCAGAATGCAGACTCGACCACAGAACGCTCGGTGAGGAGCAGGCTCGCCCCGGAGATCAGGTGGCTGTTCACGACTGAGAGGCCGTAGCAGTAGTGCATCGGCAGGGTTGTGGCCGCCCGGTCCTGCTCGGTCAGGGCGAGGTAGTCGGCGATGCTTCTCGCGTTGCTGCGCACATTCTCGCGTGACAGCCGAACGAGTTTCGGCGATCCTGTCGAGCCCGAGGTGCTGAGCAGCAGTGCCAGCTCAGGGTGCAACGTGTGCCGGCTTCCCTCGCGTCGCTCATCCAGACGCCATTCGCCGCCGACGGGCGCCAAAACCACGTCGGGGTCGTAACGCTCAAGGAGCCCGTTCCTGTTCCGCTCCTGGCTCGGCTCGTCCCCGTCGCCTGCGACGAGGAGAACTGGATGCCCCGCCGCGAGCGCGGCGAGATAAGTCACCAGGGGCTCCAGGGCGTTCGCGCACGACACCATGACGAGTCGGCGGCCGTCTCCCAATAATTCACGCCGGTCACGGACAAGTTCGTCCAGTTCGGCGTAGTTTATGGTTCCATTCGCGGTCACGAGGGCAGTCGCGGACGGATCGCCGGAGAGGAGTCGGAGGGCCTCAAGACCGCCCATCGGGTCGCGTCGGGTGCTCCTCAGTGGTTCTACCGCGCATATCCTTGCGGGCGGGAATGCATCGTATGTTTTGTCGGTGCGCACGGCTGTCTCTGGTCGAAGTTTGCCCCCGCAGTCACACTGAGGCAAGGCTAACCTTAGTTCACGAACCCTGTGGATGGACCGGCAAACCTGCGACGAGGAAGTCGTCTCTCCGAGACCGAATCGGATGACCGACACGCACCCGGCCTTGTCTACATGACCAAACCTCATTACTGTCCGCTCCGAACCACCAATGATCAACGGGAATTCCTCGTTGACCGCTGACCAAGGAGTAAATCGTGAAACGACATTCCATCGGGATTCTCGGAGTTTCGACTGTTGCGTTGTTCGCCGCAGCCGTACTCGGATCCGGAGCAGCTCAAGCGCAGACCACGCAATCCGAACGCACCCCCAAAACGGTGACGTTGACCGCGAACCTCACGGAACTCAACGGATCCGGGGCATCCGGAACTGCAACCGCGACAGTTCGCAACCAGAAGATCAAGCACATTGAAGTGCACGCCTCCGGGCTGATGCCAGAGGCCCCGCACGCTCAGCACATTCACTACGGCAACCAGGCGATGCAAGAGTGCCCCACCATCGCACTGGACAGCAACGGTGATGGTCGCCTGAACACCGTGGAAGGGATTCCCGCCTACGGACCGGTCGTCGTCTCACTGACGACGACAGGGGACACCTCACCGGCCAGCTTGCTGGACGTCACCCGGTTCCCGGTGTCTGAGGGCGGCAGCTACCACTACAGCCGCGACAATCTCCACATCACCAAGGTGGGGGGAACCGGATACCCCGGCCCCAGCGGAACAGGAACGGCGAAAGAGATCGCTGATTCCATCCGCGAGGGCGAAGGCGTCGTCGTGATCCATGGCGTCGACTACAACGGCAACGGCGAGTATGACTTCAGCCGAGGTGCAAGCGAACTCGACCCGAACCTGCCGGCAGAAGCAACGGATCCGGCCGCCTGCGGCATCCTGGAATAGACAACACCCTCAGCACGACTCTGGGTTGAAAGAGCCTATGGCCCATCCTGCCGGATGGGCCATAGGCATGCCGAAATCACCGTCGCGGGGAGAGGTGGTCGTGATGTACGCGTTCATGGTGTTCCTCGTATTTTTCGGCCACGCGAAGCGAGCAGGAGTTCGCGGGGCAACCCGGACACACGAGTCCTCGGACTTGCCGGCTCAGTCCCGGCGCAGTGAACGGGGCATTGATGGGGGCGTCGCGCGACTCTGGGGCGATCGCCATGGGGTTGATCCACTGGTCCCAGGTCGTGGGTCCAATTCATGGGGCCACGTCGTGGCCCAGAACGGCAGACAACCAACTAATCGATCGGCGTCGATATATCGAATGTGACTCTTGCCCCGATGGATGTCAATCTGTCCACCTGCATACCCGTCACCCGGGTTGGGGTCGCCGGTATTCAGCGGTCACAGATTCGTGCGCTCACGGTAATTCCCTTGCCGCGGCGCCCGCCGCACGCCTACGCTAAATCATGCCTCACCTCACCGTTCCGGGCGCGTCGCTCTACTACGAGACAGCCGGCCACGTATCGTCACCGGCACTCCTCTTGCTGCACGCCGGCATCGCCAATTTGCGCATGTGGGACCCGCAGATCGACGCGCTGGCTGCCGGCCACTTCGTCATCCGTTTCGATAGCCGCGGATGCGGCCAGACGACCACCGAGAACGTGGAGTTCTCGCCGCGCGCGGACGCCCTCGCGGTTCTCGACCACCTCGGGGTGGCGTCGGCCACGCTGATCGGGTGCTCTCGCGGAGGCGGGATCGCCATCGACCTGGCCACGGAGAGCCCCGACCGCGTGGACGGCCTGGTGACCGTGGGAGCCGGGCCCAGCGGGTTCCCCGAAGTTGAACTGACCGATCTCGAGGACGCCCGGTTCGACGAACTGGATGCCGCATTCGACGCCCAGGACTGGCACCGTCTGGCGCGCCTCGAGGTGGCGCTCTGGGCGTTCGGCCCACTGCGCACCGAGGCCGACCTCGACCCCGAATTCGTGGCCACGGCCTACGCGCTGGGCCGTGTCAACGCCGCGCATGCGGAAGAGTCCCCGACGCCGATTCCGCTCGAGCCGCCCGCTTTCAACCAGGTCAGCGACATTCAGGTACCCGCGTTCGTCTCGGTCGGTGAGTTCGACATCACTCCGCATCTCGCCGAATATGAGTATGTCCTGTCGACGCTCCCTGACGTCACCGGCTTCACCTTCCGCGATACCGCCCACCTGCCGAGCGTCGAACGGCCGGCGGATTTCAACCGGGTGCTCGTGGATTGGCTGGCGGAGCACCGGCTCTAGTCCGGCGCGGCCGGGGCGCACGAAGGCCGCGCCGGCCGGGGCATCCTCCTGGCCGGGGCCGCCCTGCTCACGCTCGTCGCCGCCGTCGTCACGCCGTGGGCCCTGACGCTGGCGGCCTCACCCTCTGAAACGGCCCTCATCGTCGACGGCCTGCGCGCCCTCGCACTCGCGACCGCCCTGCTGCAGCTCGCGGTGTCATTCCCCGCGGGCCGCATCCTCACCGACACCGAGCGCCGCTGGGCGTTCTGGGCACTGCTGGCCCCGACCGTGGCGGCCGTCGCCCTGCCGGTCACCGGTCTCGCGGAGACCCTACCGGCCGGCGTTCGCGCCGCGCTGCTGCTGGGCTCCCCCACCTTGGCGGTCGTGCCCACGGTGATCCTGCTCGGCGCCATCGGAATCTGGCTGCGGCTGCACGTCTACTCCGGCACCGCACGGATCGAGCGTGTCGTGGCCCTCGGCGCAGCCGCGCCAACGCTGCTCGCGCTGATCTGGTCCGTGCGGCAGACGACGGATGCCCCCGCGCCCGTCGACGGCATCGCCGTCGCGACCGCGGCATTACTCGTCTGCGCCCTCGGCCTCGTACTCGACACGGTGGGGGCACGTGACACGGCCTCGAACACCCAAGGGCGGACGGACCGGCTCGCCCTCGAGGCCGGCGCGGGCCTGATTCTGGTTCCCGGCACTCTCCTGACTCTCGCCGCCGGGAGCCCCCTCGCCTGGCTCGTACTGCTGCTGGTCGGCGCGACCGCCCTCGTCACGGCGATCGCCCCGGACGGGCTCTTCGGCTCCCGGTCACCGCGACGCCATCTTGGCTGGCTCGCCCTGCTGCTCGGCACGGCCGGCCTCTGGGTCGGGCTGAACCGCGTCGGCACCGAGGCCCCTGAGCCGTACGTGCTCCCGGTCGCCGGCATGCTGCTGGTCCTGGCCGTGCTGATCCGCCGGTTCGGCCGCATTCCTCGGGCTGCAGCGGCAAGCCCGGCCGCGGCGCTGCTCACCCTGGCCGGCCTGCTCGTGGCGATCGTGCCGCTGGCGCTCGCCTCGGCCTCCGGCTCGCCCGCGCGTCCGATCGTCATGGCCGCGGCGTGCGGCGTGCCGCTGCTGGGCTCTGCCGTCGCGCGCTGGGGGCCATCACGATCGGCGTACCTTGCCGCCGCCTGGACGAGCGGAGCAATCGGGCTCCTGGTGACCAGCATCGTGCAGCTGATGCGCGTGCTCGGCGCACCCGGCGCACCCGATGCGCGGCTCGAATGCTGGTTGTTCCCGCTCGCTGCCGCGGCGGCGGGGGCGTTCCTGATCGGCGCCCGCACCGACCCAGCGACCCTCCGTCCGCGCACCATCGCGAGCATCATGCTGCTCGTGCTGGCGCTGGCGACCGTGACGACGGCCGAGATTGCCGCATTCACCGGGGCCGATATGACCGATGACACCGCCGTGACCGCGGTGCGTGCATCCGTTCTCGTGCTCGCCCTCGGGGTCGTGCACGTGCTGGCCGCGTGGCGGCTGCGCGCGCCCTTGACCATGGCCGTCGGCTGGGTTGCGGCGGGGCTGGCCGGGTTCGCCCTGATGAGCGCCGTGGGGACGCAAGCCACCGAACCGTTCGAGTTCGTGACCGTGCCGCTCGGCCTCGCTATCGTCGTCGGCCAGGTGCTCGCCGGGCGCGCGCGACCGGCCGACACCGAGGCGCCGGTCGCCGTGCGGGCCCGCTGGATCACGGCCGGACTGGCCCTTGCCCTGCTGCCCGGCGCGGTGGTCGGCGGCACGGGCGATCTCCTCCGCCCCGTGCTGGCCCTGACCATCGGCGGTGCGTTCGCCGTCAGCGGGGCGCTCCTCCTGGTCCGGCCGCGCTGGGCATTCCTCGCCTGGCCGGCCCTCGGCGTCGGCGCGCTCACGGTTGTGCTCACGGCCGCATCCCGCATCCAGCCGCTGCTCGAGCTCGCGCCGAACGGCCCAGACACCCGGCTCGAGGCATGGCTGCTGCCCTCGGCGCTGATCCTGGCGGCCGTCGGCACAGGTCTCGTCACCGTCACCCGGCGCACCGATGAGGGTACCGGCCCGGGCCGCAGCGAAGCGACGGATGCCCCCGCGCTGCGCCTCGGTTACGTCCTGTTGGTCCTGGCGATCGTCGGGGTTCTCGCAGCCGAGGTGGCCGCACTCGGCTACGAGCCGCTGGCGACCATCCGGGTGATCCTGCTCGTCTGGACTTTCTCCGCGCTGCACCTGGCGGCGTTCTGGTGCGACGACAGCCGGCTGGGCCGGATGGTCGCCTGGGTGGCGATCGGGGCTGGCGGCGGCGCCGTGGTCGCCGGGTCCGCGTACGCGGCGCCGGCCACGGTGGAGATCGTGAGCGTTCCACTGGCCATCGCCCTGCTGGCCACCGGTTGGTTGCACCTCGACGTCACGCCGGCCGCGCGCAGCCGGCGCTGGCTTGCTCCCGGGCTGCTCGTGCTGCTCGTTCCGTCGGTGCTGCTCGACATCACCGAGAGCCCGCTCTGGCGGGTGGTGGGCCTCGGCCTCGTTGCCACCGTGGTGATCGTGGTCGGTGCCGTGCGCAAGTTGCAGGCTCCGTTCGTGATCGGCGCGATCGTGCTGATGCTGCACGCGGTGGCGCAGCTCTGGCCCTGGATCTCGCTGGCCTACGGCGCGGTGACGTGGTGGCTGTGGCTGGGCGTGGGCGGCGTCATCCTGATCGTGCTCGCGGCCCGCTACGAGCAGCGGATCGCGAACTTCAAGGCGATCTCGATGACTATCTCGGCGCTGCGGTAGCGGCCCGGCTCAGGACTGCACCGCGTGGCTGATCGTCAGCTGCACGAAGTCGGTGTTGATCAGGGCCTTCGAGAGATAGAACGGGCGCCCGTCGTGGTCGAGAGTCTGGGTGAGGATGAGCACCGGGCTGCTGGCCGGCAGCCCGAGCAGCTTGCCGCGTGTGGCACCGGGAACACCGAGCGTGATGTCGGTTTCGCCGGGCCCGAAGATCGGACCGAGCACTGCGATCAGCGCGGCGAGCGCACTGTGTCCCGCAGCTCCCGCGTCACCCTGGGCGTTCGCGTCGACGCCTGCCTCGGACACGGCCGCCACCGCCGCCTCGCCGAGCCGGCTCAGGCGGTCTCCCGGCACATGCTCCTGGATCAGGGCGATGGGTGCACCCTCCCGGGTGATGACGCTCTCGAGAAACCATGAGGCCTCGTCGGTGCGGATGCCGATGGCGTCCGCAGTGAACGCGGGCGACGCGGACTGCAGCGCAGTCTGGGTGCGGCGAACGTGCACGGTCGGTCCGGTCTCGCTGAGAAGCTCCTCGATCGGACGGATCTTCTGCAGCCCGAGGTGAGGCAGCCGGTCGGCGACGAAGCGCCCGATGCCCCGGCGCGAGCGCACGAAGCGGTCCTCCTCGAGAAGCATGAGGGCCTCCCGCACGACCGTGCGGCTGACGCCCATCGCCGTGCCGAGCTCGGACTCCGAAGGGAGCAGGGAGGCGATCGGCAGGGATCCGTTGCGGATCGCCTCGGTGATGCGCGAGTACACCGCCACCCGCAGCGGCAGACTTCCATTGGTCTCGAGCGGACCTGCCAGGGCCGCCTCCGTGCGTCGATCCATTCGTTCTCCCCTGGTCGGTGAGTCGAGCCTATCGTGTGATCTCACGTACTTGTATAACAAGCATGTACACTGAGCGTGTCGACCTTGTGTTTGCTCCAATGAAGGAGTCGTGTCATGCTCGTGCTTTCCTCCGAAGCCGCTCCCGTAATGGGGCGCGCCCGCGCTCCCCGGGCTCCCGGAGTGTTGATCGGCACGCTGGTCCTGGCGATCCTGACGTTCCAGCTGAATGCCACCCTCCTCTCCGCCGCCTTGCCAGCCGTCGGCGCCCAGTTGGGCGAGAGCATGCAGGATGTCGCCCGGGTGCAGTCGGTGTTCTTCCTTTCCGGCGCCGTTTTCGGCATGGTCTTTTCCCGCTGGAGCGATTTCCTCGGCCGCAAGCGCAGCCTCGTGATCGTACTGACGCTGCTGCTGATCGGCACCGTCATCTGCGCCCTCGCACCGAGCCTCCCACTGCTGCTGCTCGGCCGGGTGCTGCAGGGCGCGTCCAACGCCACCTTCACGATCTCCTTCCTCCTACTCTCGGAGCGCCTGAACAGCCGCCTGTTCGGCATCTCGGTCGGCATTATCACCTCGGTCAACGGCGGCCTGTTCGGCGTCGACGGCTTTCTCGGCGGCTACGTGACCGACACCATCGGCTGGCGGTTCCTCTTCGTGTTCACCCTCGGCCTCGGGCTGGTCGCAATCAGTTGCGTCGCACTCTTCATTCCGCAGGATGATCCGCGCACCCAGGACGGGTCAATGGACTGGTGGGGTGCCGGCATCCTGTCCCTGTTTCTAGTGCTGCTCACGAGCCTGATCTCGCAGGCGTCGTCGTCAGGCTGGGCCGACCCGCTCACGCTCAGTTACCTCGTCGGGGCGGTCGTCAGCGCGGTCGTCTTCGTGCTCGTTGAGAGGCGCACCCGACGGCCGCTCATTCCCATCCACGCGCTGCGTTCCCGCCGGGTGTGGCCGCTCCTGCTGTCCACGGTGCTCACCCTGGCCGGGGTCTTCTCCGCGCTCAACTTCACCGTGGTCTTGCTCAGCCAGAACAATCAGGTGGGTTACGGGCTCTCCGCCTCGATGTCGGCGCTGCTCTACCTCACCCCGACCGCGTTCGTCGGCGTCACCGCGGCGATCTTCTCCGGCTGGATCGCCGTGCGGATCGGTTGGATCACCGCGCTGCGGCTGAGCAGCGGCGTCATCACCCTGATCACGGTCGGCCTGGCCGTGTTCGCGATAGACCGCTGGCTGGTTTTCAGCCTGCTCATCGTGATGGGCGTCTTCTACCTCGGCCTGTTCCAGAGTTCGGTCAACGGCGTCTCCGTGCTCAACTCGCCGCCCGAGGCGCGCGGGGCCCTGCCCGGCCTGAACGGGGCCTGCTTCGGCATCGGCATCGGCATCGGCATCGCCCTCGTCGCCCCGGTCGTGGCCGCGGGCACGGTCGCCGGCTTCCAGACGGCCCTGTGGATCTCCGCGGGTCTCACCCTGGCATCCTTCCTGGCCTCCCTGATTCTGCGCCCCGCCGCATGAACTCCCGCACCGCTTCTGAACCCCTGAACCAGCACCATGAGAACGGATGGTCAACGATGACTCCCACGACGGCTCCCCACCCCCGCCCGATCTACCTCGACTGCGACACCGGGATCGACGATGCGATGGCGCTTGCGTTCTTGCTGGCGACACCGGGCATCCGTCTGGTCGGGATCGGCACGGTGAGCGGATGCGTCAACCCGGCCGTCGCCGCGGTGAACACCCTGAGCCTGCTCGCTACCGCCAGGCGTGACGATATCCCGGTCGCGGTCGGCGTCTGGGAGCCCGTCAGCGGGATCTCCCGGCGCGGGACCGCCCACATGCACGGCCGCAACGGGATCGGGGACGTGCTGCTGCCCCGCTCGCGGCGGCACCCAGTCGACGACAGCGCCACGGAGCTGCTGATCCGGCTGGCGCACGAGTATCCCGGCGAACTGGAGGTCATCGCGGTCGGCCCGCTGACGAACCTGGCCGAGGCCCTCTACCTCGACCCGGAACTTCCCCGGCTCGTGCGTCGCGTCACCATCATGGGCGGCGCCGTCTTCGCGCCCGGCAACGTCGGCAAATTCGCCGAGGGCAACATCGCCGCCGACCCCACGGCCGCCGCGGACGTCTTCGCGGCCAGCTGGCCGGTGACCGTGGTCCCGCTCGACGCGACGGCGCCGCACACCTTCGACGAGACCCACCGGCGGGCACTCGCCTCGGCCTCGGGGCTGACCCAGCAGGCACTGGCCGCCATGCTCGGCACCTGCCTGACGCAGTGCGGCACGCAGTTCAGCACGCGGCGTTTCGCCCTGCATACCTCCATCGCCGCGGCCTTCGCAACCGGCGCTCTTGAGGCCGAGCGGGCGCCGACCCTGCGCATCTGCGTGGACATGAGCGCCGGCCCGCGCCACGGCCAGACCCACTTCGCCAAGGTGGAGGCGGCGGCCGGGGGGCCTGTCACCGCGGGGCCTGCCGGGCAGAATCCGCACGAGGCCCGGGTCGTGCTGTCCATCCGGCGAAACGCCGCGACGCTGCTCCTGGAACGAATCCTCACCCTCGCACCCGCTGCGACTTCGGCTCAGGCTTTCGTGCCGGCTGCCGCTGAGGCCGTTGTTGTTCCGGGTCAGGCTCAGGCTCCGTCCGGAGCCCGAGCACAGGCGCCCGCTCGGACCCGTAGGCAGGCGGAACCGGTACCAGCCTGAGCCGCCGTCTGCATCCGTCGGCATCCGTCGAGCCGCTCTTCTTGAAGACTTTCGCAGCACGCCGTGACGCGCGCAACCGCAGTGCCAGTCTGAGAAAATAGACGAATGACCGCAACACTCGTGGCCAAGGGCCTGACCGGCGGGTACGCGGACCGCACACTCTTTGATTCCCTCGACCTCACCGTCGCGCCCGGCGACGTCGTGGGTGTCGTCGGTGTGAACGGATCGGGCAAGTCCACGCTGTTGAGCTTGCTTGCGGGCCTGTCCGAACCGCAGTCCGGCACCGTCAGCCTCGCCCCGGCCGATGCCTTCGTCGGCTGCCTGCCGCAGGAGCACGAGCGTGTGCCCGGTGAGACCGTGGCCGGTTACATCGCCCGGCGCACCGGCTGCGCCCAGGCGACCCTCGAGATGGACGACGCGGCATCCACTCTCGGCGATGCATCACCGAGCCCGCGACCCGACGGCCTCGACCCGGCCGACGTGTACTCGGCCGCCCTCGAGCGCTGGCTGGCCAGCGGCGCCGCCGATCTCGATGAACGGATGCCCGTGGTGCTCACCGGCCTCGGTCTCACTTTCGGCACCGAGCTCGCCGAGCACACCCTGATGACGTCTCTGTCCGGCGGGCAGGCCGCGCGGGTCGGACTGGCCGCCCTTCTGCTGTCGCGCTTCGACATCGTTCTGCTCGACGAACCCACCAACGACCTCGACCTCGACGGCCTGGAACGCCTGGAGTCCTTCGTCACCGGCCTCCGCGGCGGCGTCGTGCTCGTCAGCCACGACCGTGAGTTCCTGGCGCGCTGCGTGACGCGCGTGCTCGAACTCGACCTCGCCCAGGGGGCAAACCGGGTCTTCGGCGGCGGCTACGACTCCTACCTGGAGGAGCGCGAAACGTCCCGCCGGCACAAGCGCGAACACTACGACGAGTTTGCCGAGAAGAAGGCCGACCTCGTGGGCCGGGCCCGCACCCAACGCGAATGGTCAAGCCAGGGCGTGCGGAACGCCATGAAGAAGGCACCCGACAACGACAAGATCCGACGCAAGGCATCCGCCGAGTCCAGCGAGAAGCAGGCGCAGAAGGTGCGGCAGCTGGAGAGCCGCATCGCGCGCCTCGAGGAGGTCGACGAGCCGCGCAAGGAGTGGCAGCTCGACTTTACGATCGGGTCCGCGCCCCGCTCGAGTTCGGTGGTGTCCACGCTGAGCAACGCGGTGCTCCGCCAGGGCGATTTCACCCTCGGCCCGGTGTCGCTGCAGGTCAACGCGGGTGAGCGCATCGGCATCACCGGGCCGAACGGGGCCGGCAAGTCCACGCTGCTGCGCGCGCTGTTGGGGCATCAGGTTCCGGATGCCGGCACGGCCAGCCTCGGTGCCAGCGTCAGCATTGGCGAAATCGACCAGGCCCGGGCCCAACTCGATGGCACCCGGCACCTCGCCACCAGCTTCGAGGAACTCGTGCCCGATCTGTCCACGGCCGAGGTGCGCACCCTGCTCGCAAAATTCGGCCTCAAGGCCGACCACGTCAACCGTCCGGCCGCGGACCTCTCCCCCGGCGAGCGCACCCGTGCCGGCCTGGCGCTGCTGCAGGCGCACGGCATCAATCTACTGGTGCTCGACGAGCCCACCAACCACCTCGACCTGGCCGCCATCGAGCAGCTCGAGCAGGCCCTCGAGTCCTACGAGGGCACGCTGCTGCTGGTCACCCACGACCGACGGATGCTGGCCAACGTGCACACGGACCGGCACTGGCGGGTGGACAACGGCCAGGTGACCGAGGCGTAGGTGAGCGGACCCTATTCGATTGGTGGAGTCGCTCCCGGAAAGTCAGAGCTGACTGCACCGAGTGGACGCGGCTGAGCCCAGGCGGAGCGTCGTGTCCGGTGTTGAACCAATTCGACGGAGAATCTGCCGGAAAACTGCAATTTCAGGCTCTATGTGGGCGATTTGGGCAGAATCTCCGTCGAATTCGTTCGAGGAAAGTCACTGCCAGACCTCGCGGACAACCGCCGCGAACCCAAATCCACGATCCCTCACGGCTGTCAGGCCCCTCGCATCAAGGACTCAGTAGCCGTCGGCCGGTCCTACCGGGGTGGTGCCGGCGATGCTCCAGTGCCGACCGCTGTCGACTGTCTCAGCTTCTTCCCAGTTTTCGTCACCGTCAGCGGCGTCTGCCAGGTGCAGGGCCGGTGGTCGCGGCGCAGACGGATTTCTTCAGTATCCCGGGCGGGTACTGCCGACGTTCTTCGGCCGGCGGCGCGACGAGCGAACCTTCTGCATCGCGGCCTTCCCCTGCGGGCTGCGCAGGTACTTGGTGACCACGGTCAGGATTACGGGGATGTACTTCAGCAGGCGCGCCATGGCGGTCTCATTTCTGTATAAAATTTTGGGTACGAGAGTGCGGTAGCGGGTGGGCAGACCTGCGCCCGCCCAGCCGCCCGGTGCAGGTGTTGGATATGAGTGTTAGGTGCTGGCCGTCAGCGGCCGAGTGCTTCGCGGTCGACGCGGCGGTGGAACCGCATGCCGGCGAGTCCGCCGACGATTGCGCCGATGAGGCTGATCAGGACGATGACGATCGCGGTGATGATGCTGCCTGCCGTGAGACCGTCCGGATTGAGCGGGATGCTGGGCAAGCTGTTCAGGTTCCCCAGAACGTTGAGTTCACCGCCGGCAATGACCCCGAGGATCCCGGCGACGGCAGCGATCACGATCGCCCAGACCCAGACCGCGATTCCCTGCTTGATTCCGTTGAAGCGGGCCATCCGACCGGCGACGTAGCCGCCGCAGAAATATGACACGAAGACCACAACCGCGAGCACAATCGCTCCGACCAGTGCCATGGTGCCGGCGTTCTCGGCAGCAGTTCCGGCAGCTTGGTCTGTGGAATCGGCCCCGCCCAGGCCGACTGCGGCTCCGACCGCAGCGAACAGGGCGGTGAGGATCACCGCGGTCCCGGTGGCGGTGAGCCAGCCGAAGAAAGCCGATCCCCACTTGATCCCGCCGAAGCGGGCCTCGTCGCGGCCGACGGCCTTATCACGGTCGGCGACCTCGTGGCGGTTGGTCGCCCCATCGCCCGCGGATACCGCAGCATCGGAGCCGTGGTCGTCGATGTTTCGATTCATGTTTAAACCGGATGAGTCGTATGTTGCCATGTTGATATCTCCTCTACTGATACAGATATGAACCTCAGAGAGTCAGGACGACTTCGCTCAGCCGCGTCACAGGAGAATCGATGGAGTGGACGCGATCGGAGCGTGTCCCGCCGAGACAGAATCTGTCTTCAGCGAGAATCTCTTAATATGTAGTCGTATTTCAGAGGGTGTTCGTCACAGAAATCAAGCAGGGAATTTCGCGCTCCTGGAGGATTCAGGCGCTCTGAGAGGCGCGGGGGTCTCCCGCCTAGATGACAAGGGTCTGGTCGACCAGCCCCTGAGCAACCTGGGACAACAACAAGTGGTTACTGCGAGCGTGATTCCTCAGCAACGCGAATGCGTCCTCCATCGAGACTCCGCGGGAATGCGAGATCACGCCTTTGGCTTGCTCGATGAGGACTCGGGAGTTCAACGCAATCGTCAATTGCTCCCGCACCGAGTTGCTTTCTCGGAGCGTGCGTTCCTGCAGAATCCCGATCGTGGCCACATCGGCCAACGCCTGGGCCGCGCGCACATCCTGTTGACGCAGGGCGCCGGGAACAGTGGACAACAAGTTGAGGGCGCCGATGGTAGTCTCACGCAGCCGCAACGGAATCGCATGGACCGCAGCGAAACCCTGCTCCCTGGCACTGTCCCGAAACCGCCGCCACGCGAGCGGGCTGTCCTCCACGTCCGGCAGGGACACGACCGACCCGGTAATGAAACACTCGACACACGGGCCCGCCCGAGCGCTCAGTTGCATCACCTCGACAAGCCTGCTGGCTTCGCTGGTGGAAGCGACAACTTCGAGCTCTCCGTTTTCGTCGGCCAAGAGAATACCTGCCGCCGCAATATCGAAGAGCCCGGCGCAACTCTCCACCAGTGTCTGGAGGAGCTCCACCACGTCATAACCGGCAACCAGGGTGTCAGCTAGGGTCGCGAACGTTTCGATCAGGCGGTCTTCTCTCGTTTCATCAATCATGAGACCCTTCGATCTGGTTTTCATTCACCGCAAAAGTCAATCGCCGGTCGATGATCTCCTCCGCGATCTCCTGCACAGATCGGCCGACGGCGAAGGCATGGCCCTGGATGATCAGACGGGCGTCCAGGGCAGAAATCCCCAGTTGGGCCAGCACCATGCCTGTGGCCTGATGCACCTCACGTCGGGAGAATTGTTTGCGCGTGTCGGTTTCACCCTTAATGTCGCTCTGGGACAGCCGGATGGCACGGGCGAGAACGAGCCGGCTGACGACGGTCGCGAGGGCTGCAGTGTGCTGGATATTCAGATCACTGAGATGACTGGGCCGACTCGTGTACAGGTCGATCGCCCCGATGCGCAACGGCCCCAACGACAAAGGAAAAGCAAAAAGCGCGCCCAGATCATCGGCGATGATTGCCTCCGAGAACGCCGGCCAAACCCGGTTCGGTCGTTCGCGAATGTTCGGCTCGAAGACCGGCGCCCCGGTTTCTAGAGCATCCCAACTCGGACCCTCGCCCAGATCGAATTGAAGCTCGTCCAGCCGCATCGATTGGGCGTCGCTCGCCGAGATTGTCTCATCAGGGAGAAAGTCACCGAACGTCGAGATTGACACGCCATCCACTGGCAGTACCCCCAGGAACGGCTCGAACAGACGGGACTCGCTGCCTGTCAAAGCGGACAATGCCTTTTCGGCAACCGCGAATTGATCACGCATGGCAATCCCTCCTGCGATTCTCGCTGCTGCTCCTTTTCAAACGTGGCCAAGTCATTTTCCGAACGTACCCCGCCACGTCCGAAACGGGAGGCTCAAGAAGCCTTCACGACCGATATTTGAGTTCCAGCAAGTCTTTCTTCCAGGTCGTAGCCGAGCGCCGCAGCGATATTCAGCAGCTGCGCCTCGAGCAGCTCCTGTTCAGCACACGACATTTTCCTCTGAGCTTCGCCGATCCGTGCACGAAAATCACCGTAGATGCTATCCATCAGCGTCTCGCCCGTCGCAGTCAGCTCCAGGAACAGGCTCCGCCGGTCATTCGGGTTGGCAACTCGGCGCACGACATCCCGGGCGACCAACCGGTCAGAGATCGCGCTGACCGCACCCATCGAGAGATCCGTGGAACCGGCCAAAATCTTCGGTGTCACCCGGCCCGCTTCCGAAATTCGAAAAAGAACCCGTATCTCAGAACCCGTGAAGCCATCCTTCGCCGCCATCCCGGCACGCGTCTTGTCCAGCGCTCGAAGCAGAACGACCACCGCAGCAGCAACACCCTCGAGAACCTGGACGGAGCCACTTTCCTTGAACATGGTTTCCTCCCGACATCAACGAAAAGTACTCAGCTGGATCTGCGGCACATTTCCGCCTCCACCCTATCGACGACGTGCATCATCTTCCAACATAAAATAGTTTGAAATTCAAACTGATCGCTATATATTACTCTCCGACGCCAATTCTTAGGGCATCGTCCGATCTCTGCTGAACCACCACGTGGCGCTTCAGGGTCCGCTGAGAGACAGGGTCTATTTCCATGAACGAGTACCGTCTGACCGTGAATGGCGACCGTTACGTTGTCGACACCGACGATGACCTGGCAGCATGGAAAACCTCCGTGGCCGACGCGGTGCAGCGCGGTGGAGGATTCATCAATGTGATCAATTCCGCCGGGTTCTTGACTACGCTTCTGATCACCCCGAACTCGACCGTCACGCTGCAACAAGTCCGCTCCCAACGACCGGAGCCCTGGACCCAGCTTCTCGCCGAGGAGGCCTTCACCTACGAGGACTTCTAGCTCTCCGAACTGGTGTCTTCGGCAACTCCTCAGCGGGCCCGTCGCGGCGTACGTTTGTAGTAACAACCCGGGGGACAGATGCCGCAGCCGTGAGTCACACAGCCCGCACCTGGGGCTCACATGCCCGCGCTCCAACCGCGCCGGCACCGCCGGCATCGCCGACAGCGTGCGCTGAGCCCGCTGCCCTCCACCGGACGCCCGGGCGCCGGCTCTGCCTCTCCGTCGCCGTGAAGTTCTGGCTGTCCGTTCTGTTCGCGCTCAGCTGGACCGACGCATCCGTTTGGATCTCGCTGCCGTGGATCCAGGACCTGACCCGCCTGACCGGCAAACCGGCGGCGTGGATCATCGTCTCCCTGGTGGCATTCCTGCCTGGCTTCGTGGTGGCGTTTCTGAGCCTGTCGCTCCTGCTGGATCGCCAGCCGCCGTTCCGGGTCCCCGATCCGGTCACCCCCCTGACCATCATCGTGGCCGCCCGAAACGAGCAGGACGGTCTCCGGGAGGCGATCCGCTGCATCGGCGGGAGCGATTACGCCGGCGAGGTGACGGTGATCCTCTCCGACAACGGCTCCGATGACGCTACGGCGCGGTTCGCCAACGTCGCCGCCATCGAATCCGACGTGGACCTGCTGGTCGTGCGGCAACCTGTCCCCGGCAAGTCGAACGCGCTGAACTCCGCACTGACCCACGTGACCACGCCCTATCTGATCACGGTCGACGCGGACACGCTGCTGCACCGGAAGGCCCCGCGCCACCTGATCTCCCGGCTTGAATCCGCCCCGGCAGACACTGTTGCCGTGGCCGGCGCGGTTCTCGTGCGCAACTCCCGCATCAACCTGCCCACCCGCATGCAGAAGTGGACGGGCTGTTCTGGGTGCCCGGCCTCGTGCTGTTCGCCGTCTTCGGCAACACGGCCGTGGTCTCGATCTGGGCGCTGGCCGTGCTTCCGATCACCCTGGTGATCTACGGAAGTCTGCGCATGTTCCAGAGCCGCCGGGTCTTCGGTCCGCTCGGTCTGGAAATGCGACGCAACCGGTTCGGCTACCTGGCCTATCTGCTCGGCGACCAGGTGCTGTGTTCCTACGCGTCACTGGTCGGCTATGTGCGGTTCCTCACCGGGTCCGCCCGCCGCTGGAAGTAGTCCCCCTCAGCCCGAGCGCGCTCAGCCCTCGGCGGGAATCAGGTAGCGGTGGCGCACGTGCCGGCGGCCGGGGTCGGCCTGCCAGAATTCGACCTCGACCGGGCGCAGGGCGTACAGCTGCCAGGTGGGGTTCTCTGATCCGTCGGCGCCGGGCCGTTCGGACCAGTCGGCCGCCGAGGCATCCGTCGACAACTCGGCGACCGGGCCGACCACGCGCACCTGGCGGCCCAGCGCCGACCAGAAGAAATTCATCGCGGCCAACGGATGCTCCGTCAGCTCCCGGCCCTTGCGCGACGCCCGCGAGGTGGCGAAGTGCCAGCCCTCGGCGTCGAGATTCTTGAGGATGAGCATGCGCGACGACGGCATGCCCTCGGCGCCGACGGTCGCCAGGCTGAAGGCGTGCGGCTGGGAAACCCCGGCCGCGAGGGCCTCATCAAGCCACGACCGGAACAGTACAGCCGGGTCGAGTGGCGCCGACGCCGGGTCGAAAATCGGCAGATCGACGGGAAAATCCGGCAGGGAACGCAGCATGCTGCGGAATGATTCGCTCACCCACCGAGCCTACTGCGTCGACTGTCAGCGTTCAGAGAGTGCCGCTAGCGTTGGAAGCAGACAAGAGGAGCGAGATGAAGGTACTCATTGCAGGATGCGGGGACCTCGGCACGGAGGTGGGCCTGCGTTTCGCGGCGCTCGGGCACCGGGTGGTGGGGTTGCGCCGCAACGCGGCCGTTCTCCCCGCCGGTATCGAGGGCCAGTCCGTCGACCTCAGCGCGCACAAGCCGGTCGTGCCGGCCGACACCGAGATCGTGATCGTGGCGATCGCCGCGGGCAACCCCAGCCCTGCGGTCTACCGGGCGGCCTACGTGGACGGTCTGCAGAACCTCCTCGACGCGCTCGACGAGGCCGGCGTCACGCCCCGCCGCGTGCTGCTGGTGTCGTCGACCGCCGTCTACGACGTGTCCGACGAGAGCTGGGTCGACGAGCAGACGCCGGCCAACCCGCGGCCGGGCACCGACGCCATTCTGCTCGAGGCCGAACGGATGCTGCACGCCCGCATCCCCGCGGCTGTCGTCTTCCGCCTGTCGGGCATCTACGGCCCCGGCCGGGAGCGCCTGATCACCCAGGTGCGGAGCGGCCGCACCACCGCGTCGGCCTCGGCCCGCCACACGAACCGCATCCACCGGGATGATGCCGCGGCCGCGATCGTGCACCTGATGCTGCGGGAGGAAGCACCGGCGACCCTCTATCTCGGCGTCGACAGCGCGCCGGTGCGCGGCGGTGAGGTGCTGGCGTTCCTTGCCGAGGAGCTTGGACTGCCGGCCCCTAAGCCTGAGGCACCCGGCGCTCCCGGCACAACGACTGCCGCGCCCACTCGGCCCGTCCCGCGGGACAGCCAGCGCGGAGGCGACAAACGCCTCCGCAACCATCTGCTGCTGGGCACGGGTTTCACGTTCAGCTATCCGACCTACCGCGAGGGCTACCGGGCCGTGCTGGCCGGCCGGGGCATCCGTCACCCGTAGCTCAACCGGGTTCGGTGTGAACCAATTCGTTCGGGAACGAGACGCCTAGAACGAGACGTCTAGAACGAGACGCCGCAGACCAGCGCCGCGTTCGCGAACGGCGTCGCCTCCCCCGAACGGATGAATAGCTTCGCCGAGGCCGACAGGTCCTTCAACTCGGCGTGGCTGATGTACTCGATCGCGTCGAACCGGTCGGCCAGCCAGACCCCGGCGGGGGCGGTTTTCGACTCCTCCGCGGCCACGCAGCGCTGGAACACCATCTCCTCGAGCAGGGCGTCGAGCACCTGCTCGAAGCGCGGCACACCATGCACAAGCGCCAGGTCGATCACGGGAACGCCGGCCGGGATCGGCATGCCGCAGTCCGCGAGGAGAACGACATCCGTGTGCCCGAGGCGGGCCAGGGCGCCGGAGAGGTCGGCGTTCAGGATGCCGCGGCGCTTCATGCGCGTACCAGCGGCAGCTCGTCGGCCAGGGAGGGATACGACGTCTGCGTGCCGCGCGACTGCACTGCGAAGGCACCCACGCGCACGGCCCGGCGCACGGACTCGGACAGGCTCGACCCGGCCGCGAGCTGCGCGCTGAGGGCGCCGACGAATGCGTCGCCGGCGCCCGAGCTGTCCACGGCAACGACCCGTGGCGACGCCAGACTGTGGGTACCGTCCCGGTCGGCGCAGATCGCGCCCTTCGCACCGCGGGTGAGCACGACCGAGGGAACGCCCCAGTCGAGGAGCCGGGCGACGAGCTCGGCGTCCTCGGTGGGGATGACCATTTTCGGGGCGAGCTGCGCGAGCACGAGGGCAGCCTCGTGCTCGTTGACGACCAGCGGGTCGGCCCGACGGATGCTCGCGGCATCCAGTTCGATCACGGGCGCCAGGTTCAGCACCACCCGGCCGGTGGCCAGCCGCATTGCCGCCACGATGCCCTCCGCGGGAATCTCACCCTGAAGCACCACCACGGCGGCCTCCGCGATGACGGTCGCGCTGGCCTCAACGGCCTCCGCGCCCAGCAGTGCGTTGGCGCCGGGGATGATCACGATGGTGTTTTCGCCGTCGGCGGCGACCGTGACGAGTGCCAGGCCGGTCGGGCCGTCCACCGCGCGCACATTCGACAAGTTCACTCCGGAGCGGGTCAGGATCGCAGTCGCGACCTCGGCCTGCGGATCCCGGCCGACCAGGCCGACCATACTCACCGCGGCGCCCAGCTGGGCGGCCGCGACGGCCTGGTTGGCTCCTTTTCCTCCGGGGAGGAGCTCCATCGACGTTCCGATGAGGGTCTCACCGGGCAGCGGGTGGCGTTCGATGGTGATCAGCTGGTCGACGTTGATCGACCCGACGACGACGACCGTGCTGGCGGAGTAACTCACTTGGCGAAGTCGCCGACATTCGTCTTCGTGACGGAGACGACCTCGACCGGAACGGTCTTCTCGATCGTGTCGCCGGCGATGGCCTTGATGGCCAGTTCAACGGCGAGCTTGCCGAGTTCGGCCGGCTGCTGAGCGATGGTGGCAACCAGGGTGCCTGCCTCGATGGCGGCGAGTCCGTCGGCCGTGCCGTCGAAGCCGACGACCGCGACCTCGGTGCCGGCCCGCGACCCGAGCGCCTGGATGGCGCCGAGCGCCATTTCATCGTTCTCAGCGAAGAGGCCGGTCGCGCCGGGGTTGGCCTGCAGCAGGTTCGTGGTCACGTCGAGCGCGGCGGCGCGGTCGAAGTTGGCGGTCTGCTTGGCGACCACGGTGATGTTCGGGTAGGCCTTCATACCCTCTTCGAAGCCCTGGCCGCGGTCACGGCTGGCCGAGGTGCCGGAGACACCCTGCAGGTGGATGACGCTGCCCGTTTCGCCCATGGCCTCGGCGAGGGCGTCGGCAGCCTGACGGCCACCGGCCACGTTGTCGCTGGCGACGAGTGAGTTCAGGTCGGCGCCGTTGACCGTGCGGTCGACCCCGATGACCGGAATACCCGCGCTGAGGAGGTCGTTCACGGCGGAGGAGGCTGCGTCGGAGTCCACCGGGTTCACGATGACGGCCTTGGTGCTGCCGGAGGCGGCGGTGGCGAGCTGATTGGCCTGCGTGGCCGAGTCGTTCTGGGCGTCGACGATGTTCAGCTGCACGCCGGCCTCGTCGGCGGCAGCCTGCGCGCCGTCGCGCAGTTCCACGAAGAACGGGTTGTTCAGGGTGGAGACGGCCAGCACGATCTTGGTGCCCGACGCCTCAGACCCGCCACCACGGCCGCAGGCCGTAGTGCCCACCAGAATCAGGGCGGCGGTGGCGGTCAGCGCCGCGATTTTGCGAAACGAGGAGGACTTCATTGTGTATTCCTTTGTGGTTATTGATGGGTGAGGAGAAAGGTAGAGGGGGTGACGGATGTCGGCCGCCGGCCTGGTCAGCTGCTGCGGGTCTTGCGGCGGAGCACGTCGACGCCCACGGCGAGGGCGATCACGAGTCCGATCACAACCTGCTGCCAGAACGACGTCACGTTGAGCAGGTTCAGGCCATTGCGGATGACGACGAGCACGAGGGCACCCACGAAAGTGCCTGAGATCTTGCCGAGGCCACCGGCGAGGGAGGCACCGCCGATCACGACGGCCGCGATGGCGTCGAGTTCGTAGCCCGCCGCGGCCTGCGGCTGCGCGGAGTCGAGGCGCCCGGCGAGCAGGAGCCCGGCAAGTGCGGCGAATAGTCCGGCCAGGGCGAAGACGGTGACCAGGATGCGCTTGACCGGCAGTCCCGACAGCCGGGCGGCTTCGGCGTTGCCGCCGACCGCGTACATCGAGCGGCCGATGACAGTCCGGTTGAGCAGGAAGGAAGCGGCCAGGGCGGCGAGCACAAGGATGATGATCGGCATCGGCACCGGGCCCAGGTTGCCGCCGAGGAAGGAGACCTCGGCCGGCGTCGAGATCGGACGGCCGTCGGAGATGACCAGGGTCAGTCCGCGGGCCACGCTGAGCATGGCGAGCGTGGCGATGAACGAGGGCAGCTTGCCGTAGGCGTTGGCCAAACCGTTGATGGTGCCGGCCAGGGCTCCGACGAACAGACCACCCAGGAGGGCGATCCAGCCGGGGAGGCCGGCGCTGGCGAACATCCAGCCCGACGACATGGCCGACAGGGCCGCCACGGCACCCACCGAGAGGTCGATCCCGCCGGCCACGATGACGAAGGTCATCCCGAAGGCCAGCACGGCCACCGTGGACACCTGGATGCCGATGTTGAGCAGGTTCTGCGCGGTCAGGAAGTCGGGAGTCGCGATGAACAGGGCGATGCAGAGAACGACGAGGCCGACGAGGGCGCCGTTGTTGGCGAGGAACTTCTTGTAGTCGAGACCGCGGCGCTTCAACGGCAGGGTTGTGGTGGACATGGTGGCTTCCCTATCTCTATTCGTACTTCTCGTCGACATCGCGGGCGGCGAGTGTCATGACTGCGTCTTGGGTGGCCTCGGCGGCGGTGAGCTCGCCGGCGATCCGGCCGTCGCGCATCACGAGGATGCGGTCGCTCATGCCGAGAATCTCGGGCAGTTCACTGGAGACCATCAGAATCGCTCCCCCGGCCGCCGTGATCGCGTTCATCAGTTCATAGATCTCGACCTTGGCGCCCACATCGACGCCGCGGGTGGGCTCGTCGAGGAGCAGCACCGTGGAGGCGGCGATGATCCAGCGGCCGAACACGGCTTTTTGCTGGTTGCCCCCGGAGAGTGCGCCGATCGACTGGTCGATGGTGTGCATCCGGATGCGCAGTTTCATGGCCACCTCGGCGGCCCGGCTGCGTTGGCCGGCGAAGTCGACCAGACCCAGCTTCGCGGTGGCGGCGAGCGTGGCGTAGCCGAGGTTGTCGTTGACGGATGCGTCGAGCACCAGCCCCTGTCCCTTGCGGTCTTCGGGCACGTGCCCGATGCCCGCTGCGATTGCCGCCTGGATGCTGCCGTTCGGCAGCTGCCGGCCGCGCACGGCGACCGTGCCGGAGGTGTACCGGTCGGCGCCTGCGATCGCGCGGATCAGTTCGGTGCGCCCCGCGCCGACCAGCCCGGCGATGCCAAGCACCTCGCCCGCCTTGACGCTGAAGCTGATGTCGCTGAACGAGCCGGCCGAGGTGAGCTTGTCGACCGTGAGGATCTCGGTCGCCTGGCTCACGTCGCCGGCCGACCGCGGGAAATGGTCTTCGATGTTGCGGCCGACCATCAGCTTCACGAGGTCGTCTTCGGGGGTGGAGGCCGGCACCTCGGCGATGAACTCGCCGTCGCGCAGCACGGTCACGGTGTCGCCGACCTCGGCGATCTCGTCAAGGTGGTGGCTGATGAACAGCATGCCCACCCCACGGCGGCGCAGGTCGGTCATCACGGCGAACAGGCTCTCGGTCTCGTGGCGGGTCAGTGCCGCGGTGGGCTCGTCCAGGATCAGGATGCGGGCGTTGATGCTGAGCGCCTTGGCGATCTCGACCAGCTGCTGCCGGGCGATGCCGAGGTCGCCGACCAGGGTGTCCACGTCGACGTCGAGGCCGATCAGGGCGAGGGCGGCACGCGCCCGATTGCGCAGGGCGCTGCGGTCGACCAGGCCGTGCTTGGTGGGCATCCGCCCCAGCATCACGTTCTCGGCGATGCTCATGGTGGGAACGAGGTTCAGTTCCTGGTGGATCGTGGCGATGCCGAGTTCCTCGGCCGCGCGGGTGGTGGGCAGGGTGACTGTCTGCCCGTCCACCACGATGTGGCCGGCGTCCGGCTGGTACACCCCCGCCATCATCTTGATCAGGGTGGACTTGCCGGCGCCGTTCTCGCCCAGCAGCACCTGCACCTTGCCGGCGTAGACGCTGACGGTGACGTCTTTGATGACCGTCACCGGTCCGAAGGTCTTGCCCACGTTCTGCAGGGTGACCAGTGGTTGTTGACTCATGTCAGTTCTTCCTCGGGCTCGGCCCGGATGCGGGTGAAACGGCTGCGGGTGAATCGGGCACTCCTGAGATGGGCGCCGAGGACGACGCCCGGATGATCAGTTCGCTGGGCAGCACCACCGACTCGGGGGTGCCTCCGCCAATGACCTCGAGCAGCATCTTCACGGCGATCCGGCCCATGTCCTCGACACTGTGCGAGATGACGCTGAGCGCCGGGTCGAGCAGGGCGAACCACTCGATGTCGTCGAACGCGATCAAAGCCACGTCCCGGCCGATACGCAGCCCGCGCTTGTGAAGAATGGCGATCGCGCCCACGGCCATCGGGCTGTCGGCGGCGAGCAGGGCGGTGGGCGGCTGGCGCAGTTCGAGCAGCGCGTGCACGCCGGCCGAGCCACTGGCGGCCTGGAAGTCGCCGAAGTAGACCAAGTCGGGGTCCTGGCTGAGGCCGAACTCGGCCACCGCGCGAGTGAAGGCGGCGAACCGGTCCCGGCCGGTCGAAATGGCCTGCGGGCCCGAGATGTAGCCGATGCGGGTGTGGCCGGCCGCGGCCAGGTGTGCAACAGCCTGGCGGATGCCGGTTTCGCTGTCCGTGGTCACGCTCGGCACATCGAGGCCGTCCACGGTGCGGTCCACGAAGACGGTCGGGATCTTGCGTTCGATCAGCGAACGGATGCTGCCGCTGCCGTCCCCGAGCGGTGCCACGACGATGCCGTCCACTCGCCTGGAGATCAGGGTGTCCAGGTACCGGTCCTGCTGTTCCTTGCGCTCATTCGCGTTGCCGAGCAGCGTGACATAGCCGGCAGCCAGGGCGGCCTGTTCGACCGTGTGGGCGAGGTCGGCGAAGAAGGGGTTGCGCACATCCGACACCAGCAGGCCGATGGACTCGGTGTGGGTGCTGCGCAGGGCGCGGGCCTGGGCGTTGGGCCGGTAGTCGAGCTGGGCGGCCGCGGCGGCGACGCCAGCCCGAGCCGCGGGCGAGGTGGCCGGGCTGCCGGACAGGACCCGGGAGGCCGTGGCCACGGAGACGCCGGCCAGGGCGGCGACATCCTTGATCGTGATGGCAACCATCTCTCACCTCTTCGTGTTCGTGCGGGTATCAATGTAGTCGTGGAATCGTTTCCATGGAAACGATTTCATACTAGGTCCCCGCGAGGGCCGCTGTCAACGAGCCCGGAGGAACAGTGCAGCGAAGTAGCATGCCCGGTACGGCGCGGAGGAGACCATGGAGATTCAGCGAGATACCTACAGAGACGGCACCCTTCTGGGTCGGCTAGAACTCGGACGGATCCATCCGAAAGTCACAGACCTGCCGGTAGCGGACCTGTCGGCGGGGCGACCCGCGTCAGTCCTGGGCCTGGGCCTGTCTGCGCCTCGAAGTCGCGGCCCCGTCGGTGGTCAAGCCCGTCGAGACCCGGCGAGTCAGTCATCAGGGTTCCCGTGCCACATTGCACCTCCCGGCACGCGTTCCGTAAAGCGGGCGCACGTGAGAGGATCCGCCGTCGTCCCCAACCTGCGCCACGGCACCGAGCGTTGCTGCCGGTCAGGCCGCGGGCTCAGCGCTGACTCGGTGGCGCCGCGCGGCCAAACAGCCGTGCTGCTGAACAAAGATACGAAACTTTTATCCACAAAAGATGAGTGACACTCGACTACGTGTGCTCCTTAAAGTATCCTCATAACATGACGAACTCGCGGATGACCTCAGGCNCTCGCGGATGACCTCAGGCAGGCGGCCGACGCCGTCGCCCTGCTGGGCTCCTCGAGCGCCGACCTCGCGACTCTTCCCGACGCCGAGGCTTTGGCCGGCCAGAAGCGGATCGCCTGCGCGCGCCGTCTGCTCGACACCTATGCCGCGTTGATGGCCGCAACCATCGCCCGCCGGTCCCGCCCGGAACTTGGCCACTCGGGGCTGGCCGCGCAGCAGGGGTTCCTCTCGCCCGAGGCCCTGATCCAGAACTGGACCGGCTCATCCAAGGGCGACGCCTACAAGCTCGTCGCGGTCGGCACGATGATGGCCGACACCGAGGCGGCCGACAAGCTGGTCGAAGAGGCACTCTCGACGCTCTCGACGCCCGACGCCCGACGCCCGACGCCGACGCCGACGCTGTCGACGTCGCGGCGTTCGCCGCGAGGGTGCCCTGGCAGGCGCCGGTTGCCCGGGGCGTCACCGCCGGCACGCTCTCGGTTGACGCGGCCGAGGCTATCCGGGCCGGCTCGGCCAGATCGACGCGGCAGTTACCGCGGAGAAGCTCCGGGTGGCCCTCGCGGCGCTCCTCACCGAGGCACCGTCACTGAATGCCGACGAGGTCTTCAAACGGGCCCGCCGGATGCGCGACCGGCTCGATCAGGCCGGCATCGCCGCCCGCGAGAAGCAGGCCCACGACGACCGCTACCTGAAGGTCTACCGGCTGAGCAATGGCAACGTGCGCCTGAACGGGCTCTTCGCCCCCGAAGACGGCGAGTTCGTGCTCTCCACCTTCGACTCCATCACCAGCCCCCGCCGCGGCGGAGTACGCTTCGTCGACCCGGAACGCGCCGCCTGGGCCCAAAAAAAGCAGGACGACCCGCGCAGCACCGAGCAGATCAACACGGACTCCCTCGTGCAACTGCTCACAATCGCCGGCGAAGCCGACCCCGGCCGGGTCTTCGGCGGACGCCGCCAGGCGGCGCGTGATCGTGACCGAGAAGGCCCTCACAGCCGAACCCGCCGAGCCGGGTGCCGCCGAACCCGCCGCTCACGGGCAGATCGAAGGCAACCCGGTCCCCATCTCGCAGGAAACCATCGACCGGGTGCTCTGCGACGGCGGATGCCGGTGGGTCGACTGCGACAGATCACCGGCCTGGACCGAAGCCCACCACATCAACGACTGGCTCACAGTCAGCGGAGACACCAACCTCGCCGACGGAGTGCTGCTCTGCCACCCGCACCACCTACTGCTGCACAACCAGCACTGGAAGATCACCCGCACCGGAACGCAACACTGGCTCCGGCCACCGGTGGAGAACGATCCGGAGCAGACACTGATCGCACTGCCGAGCAAGCGGGTGGGGCTGTAGGGCGCGGCTCTCGTCCCGGGTCTTGACAGGCTCGACCACCGGCGGGGAACCTCGGGAGGGCGGGTCGCCGGGTCTCGACAGGCTCGACCACCGGGGCTCGGGTTAGGGGCGACCGGTGAATTTGTCCATGGAGCCGTAGACACCGAAGACCCGACCCGCGACGACGTCCCACAGGGGCAGCGGCAGCAGACCGCGGACCACCTTCGAGAGCACGACCGTCCACGGCATGGTGAGCATGGGCTTGCCCGCGAGCATCGCCTGCCAGACCCGTTCGACCACGTATTCCGGCGTCATCACCGGCGTCAGCAGCGGACCGCGGGCACCCTCGAACATCCCGGTCGAGATGTAGCTGGGGCAGACGGTCGTGACCTTCACGTGCCCGAACCGTTGCTGCTTGAGCTCCAGACGCAGCGAGTCGCCCCACCCGATCAGGGCCGCCTTCGACGCCGCATAGACGCTCATCCGAGGGTTCGAGAGCATCCCGGCCGCCGACGCGATGTTCACGATACGCGACGCACGACCGCGATTGGCCATCATCGCCGGGAGGAACTCCCGGGCGATGTACATCGGCGCGAGCGCGTTGATCTGCATGGTCGGCCGCGTGTCCGCGCCGTTGTCGTGCTCCCAGAAGAAGGCTCCGCGCACGATGCCGGCGTTGTTGATCACGATGTCCGGGTCGCCGACCTCCGTGCGCACCCGCTGGGCGGTCTGGGCGATCGCGCCGAGGTCGGCGATGTCCACGACATACGGGACAACGAGCGTGCCCTCGCCGGCCCGATCGCCGAGGATGCCGGCCGCACGGGTCAGCGCCCCGGCGTCCCGGTCCCAGAGGATCACGGCTTTCGCGCCCTCGGCGACGGCCCGCTCGGCATAGAGGCGGCCCATGCCGCTGGCGGCACCGGTAATGAGCACACGGGCTCCGGAAACGGTTCGAGTCATGGCCCCATCATCCCAAGAAGAAGCGCCGCGTGTTACGTCGGGTTGCGGCCGGCCCAGCAGCATCCGTCTGCCCTCGGCTAACGTCAAGCAACTCTTCCCCTCCCTCGACCGAAAGCCGCCCATGCCGCACCGCGCCGCACCACACGAGGCGTTCGCCGATCCGGCGTCCGTGCGCGGCGCGGCGTCCAGATCCACGGCCACGACCACGACCGGAAACTCGGCCTGCACAGTCGAGTTCGAGGCGATCGGCCGCACGTTCGCCCCTGCCACGACCCGCGGGGCCACCGCCCTACCCCCGGTGCTCCGCGACATTTCCCTCACGGTGCGGCCCGGCGAGGTGCTGGCGATTCTGGGCACGAGCGGATGCGGCAAGTCCACTCTGCTCCGCATCGCGGGCGGCCTCGACTCCCCGACCATCGGCCAGGTGAGAATCGACGGCTCGCCCGTCGCCGGCATCGACCCGCGCTGCGCGGTCGGATTTCAGGAGCCGCGCCTGCTGCCCTGGCGCAACGTCACCGAGAACGTCGCACTGGGACTGCCCCGCGGCACCCCGCGGGCCGCCGGCCGCGCCCGCGTCGCCGAACTGATCGAGCTGGTCGGTCTGGCCGCGTTCGCCGGCCACCGCCCCCAGGCCATCTCCGGCGGGATGGCGCAGCGTGCCTCCCTCGCCCGGGCGTTGGCCCGCAACCCGGGCGTTCTGCTGCTCGACGAACCGTTCGGCGCCCTCGACGCGCTCACCCGCCTGAAGATGCAGGACCTCCTGCTCGACGTGCACGCCCAGGCGCCGACGACGGTCCTCCTGGTCACGCACGACGTCGACGAGGCGCTGCAATTGGCCGACCGGATCATCCTGCTCGGCCGGCCCGACAACGACACCCGCGCCGGCGCGACCATCGTGCAGGAACTCACCGTTCCCGGGGCCCGCCCCCGCGACCGCGGCTCGGCGGAACTCGCCGAACTGCGCGGACGACTTCTCGCCGGGCTCGGCATCGACCGCCACGGCGAGGCACGCGGGCTCGCCGCGACCTCTACCATCCCGGCCTTCCCCTACTGACTTTTCTGCCTCACCACTTCACCACCGCACTGCTTTCACCACCGCTTTCCCACACCGGGTGCAGCATCCGCTGCCCAATCAACTGAGAGATCCCGATGACACAGCACCGCTCCACCACACGAATCGCACTCCTTGCCGTCGCAACCGCCGCCGCCCTGCTGCTCACCGGCTGCGTCGCGGGTGAAAACCAACCGGTCGCCGAGCCGGCCGAGGCCGCCGAAGCGGGTAAGACCACCGTCACCACCGGCGGCACCCTCAACATCGACTTCGCCACCTACAACCCGCTCAGCCTGGTGATCAAGGACCAGGGCTGGCTCGAGGATGCCCTCAGCGACCAGGACATCGCCGTGAACTGGGTACAGTCGGCCGGCTCCAACAAGGCCAACGAGGCACTGCGCGCCAATGCCATCGACGTGGGTTCCACCGCCGGCTCGGCCGCGCTGCTGTTCCGCTCGAACGGCTCGCCGATCCAGGTCATCGACATCTTCTCGCAGCCCGAGTGGGCGGCCCTCGTCGTTCCCGGCGACTCCGCGATCACCGACGTCGCCGATCTCAAGGGCAAGCAGATCGCCGCCACCAAGGGCACCGACCCCTACTTCTTCCTGCTCCAGTCTCTGGAGGAGGCCGGACTCACCCTCGACGACGTGACCGTGCAGAACCTGCAGCACGCCGACGGCTGGGCTGCCCTCCAGAACGGCTCGGTCGACGCCTGGGCCGGACTCGACCCGATCATGGCCGGTGCCGAGGCTGCCGGCGCGGAGCTGCTCTACCGCAACGTCGACTTCAACAGCTACGGGTTCCTCAACGCCACCGAAAGCTTCCTGACCGAGAAGCCCGATGTGGCCCAGACCGTCGTCGACGTCTACGAGCACGCCCGCGCCTGGGCGCTCGAGAACCCCAGCCAGACCGCCGAGATCCTGGCCGGCGTCTCGGGCCTCGACCTCGCCGTGGCCACCACGGTGATCACCGAGCGTTCCAACCTCGACGTGGACAACGTGCCCGGCAAGGCCCAGCTCACGGTGCTGAAGAAGATCGGCCCGACCTTCGTCGCCGCCGGTGACGTGGCAGCGCAGAGCCAGATCGACGACGCCCTCGACACGATCGTCAACGACAGCTTCGCCACGAAGGCCGACCCGTCGGTCGTCACGGAGTAATCAGGAACCACCGTAGCGCCGTCCGGGGCGGGCAACCGCCCCGGACACCCGCACCACCAGCACCCCCTGCACCCAGCACCCCGGCCCCACCAGCGCCACCCACCGAGAGGACGCGACCATGACCGAGACTGTGCCCCGCACACTGCCCCGCACGCTGCCGCGCACGTCGGCCCGGACCGTGCCCGACGCCACCGCATTCGCTGCATCCGCCCCCGCCGCCCGCACGGCGCGTGCCCCGCGCCGGCCGCTCGCCTCGCGCGGCTGGATCGCCCTCGGCGGCGGAGCGGTCCTGCCGGTCCTGATCCTCGCGGCCTGGCAGCTCACCACCGCGCTCGGCGTGTTCACGATGGCCCAACTGCCCTCCCCCGCGATGGTCTGGCAGGCCGGCGTCGACCTGTTCGCGAGCGGGCTGCTCGGCCAGTACGCGGCGATCTCCACCCAGCGAGTGCTCATCGGTTTCGCCGTCGGCGCCGCCCTGGGCATCGCCCTGGGCGCCCTAGTCGGCCTGTCCCGGGCCGCCGACGTACTGTTCGCCCCTACCCTTGGCGCCATCCGGGCGGTGCCGTCGCTCGCCTGGGTTCCCCTGCTCATCCTCTGGCTGAAGATCGGCGAGGAGTCCAAGCTCACCCTGATCGCCATCGGCGCCTTCTTCCCCGTTTACACGACCGTGTCTGCGGCGCTGCGGCACGTCGACCGTCAGCTCGTGGAGGCGGGCCGCGCGTTCGGCCTGCGCAGGGCGCGCCTGTTCACGGCCGTGCAGCTGCCCGCGGTGATCCCCGCCGTGGTCTCCGGGCTGCGGCTGGCTCTGGCCCAGGCCTGGCTGTTCCTCGTGGCCGCCGAGCTGATCGCCTCCTCGATGGGGCTGGGCTTCCTGCTGATCGACTCCCAGAACAACGGCCGCATCGACCGCATCCTGCTCGCCATCATCCTGCTCGCCATCCTCGGCAAGCTGACGGATGCCGCCGTTGGCCTCTTCGAGCGCTGGGCGAACCGCAAATGGGCCTGACGCCGATGCCGGCCCCGTTCGATCCGGCGAGCGCCACCATCCGTAATCTCCTGACCGAAACCCGGCGCTACCCGGCCCCGGCCGCCTTCGCGGCGCAGGCCAACGTCGACGCCACCTGGTGGGACCGGGCCGCCGCCGATCCGATCGCGTTCTGGGCCGAGCAGGCCAACCGCCTCGACTGGGCCGAGCCGTGGCACACCGACCACACCTGGCAGCCGGCCAGGGCGGACGCCGACGGCGTGCTCTCCATTCCCCGCGCCGAGTGGTTCGCGGGCGGCAAGCTCAACGTGGCCGTCAACTGCGTCGACCGGCACGTGGCCGCCGGCAAGGGTGACAAGGTCGCCTTCTACTTCGAGGGAGAGCCCGGCGACCGCCGAACGATCACCTATGCCGAACTCGAACGCGCGGTGAACCGCGCCGCCAACACGCTTACCGACCTCGGCATCGTGCCGGGCGACCGGGTCGTGCTCTACCTGCCGGTGATCCTCGAAACCATCATCATCACCCTCGCCATCGCGCGCCTCGGCGCCGTGCACTCGCTCGTCTTCGGCGGCTTCTCCGCCGAAGCGCTGCGGTTCCGGGTCGAGGACACCGGCGCGAAGCTGCTCGTGACCACCGACGGCCAGTTCCGCCGGGGTCAGGCCGTGCCGGTCAAGGCCGCGGCCGACGAGGCCGTCGCGGGCGTGGACTCGATCGAGCACGTGCTCGTGGTGCGCCGCACCGGCGACCTGACCCCCGACATCCCCTTCACGCCGGGCCGGGATGTCTGGTGGCACGACAGCGTCGACCTCGCCTCCCCCGTGCACGAACCCGCGTACTTCGACGCGGAGACCCCGCTGTTCATCATCTACACCTCGGGCACGACGGGTACTCCGAAGGGGCTCGTGCACACCAGCGGCGGGTACCTCACGCACACCTCCTGGAGCCACTGGGCCGTCTTCGACGTCAAGGACGACGACGTGCACTGGTGCACGGCCGACCTGGCCTGGGTTACCGCTCACAGCTATGTGCACTACGGGCCGCTCTCCAACGGCACCACCTCGGTGATCTACGAGGGAACGCCGAACACCCCGCATCCGGGCCGGCACCTCGAGATCATCGAGCGCTACGGGGTGACCACCTATTACACGGCGCCAACACTCATCCGCACGTTGATGACGTGGTTCCCGGAAGGGCTGCCGAGCGAGTTCGACCTGTCCAGCATCCGTCTGCTCGGGTCGGTCGGCGAGGCCATCAACCCGGAGGCCTGGGTGTGGTTCCGCGAGAACATCGGCGCTGGCAGCGCCCCCATCGTGGACACCTGGTGGCAGTCTGAGACCGGCGCCGCCGTGATGGCGCCGCTACCGGGCGTCAGCACGCTCAAGCCCGGTTCGGCCCTGCGCGCCCTGCCGGGCCTGACGACCCACGTCGTCGACGACCACGGCCGGCCGGTGCCGTTCGGCTCCGGCGGCTACCTCGTGATCGAGGGCACCTGGCCAGGCATGGCCCGCACCGTCTGGGGCGACCCCGAGCGCTACCGCGACTCCTACTGGGCCCGGTTCGCGAAGCAGGGCTTCTTCTTCTCCGGCGACGGCGCGAAATACGACGACGACGGCGACATCTGGCTCCTCGGCCGCGTCGACGACGTCATCAACGTGTCCGGGCACCGCTTGTCGACGATCGAGATAGAGTCGGCGCTCGTCGCACATCCGCTGGTCGGCGAGGCCGGCGTCGTCGGCGTGACGGATGCGAGAACAGGCGAGGCCATCGCGGCCTTCGTGATCCCGGCCGCGGCACCGCGCCCCACCAGCGGTTCCGGCGAGCGCGGCAACCTGGGCGACCCCGCGGTCTGGCTGGCCGCCCGGGGCACCCTCGAGCCACTGCTGCGCGCGCACGTCACGCAGGCCATCGGGGTCGTCGCCCGGCCGCAGGAGGTGTTCGTTGTGCCTGACCTGCCCAAGACCCGCTCGGGCAAGATCATGCGTCGCCTCCTCGGCGATATCGTGGCCGGTCGTGCGCTCGGCGACGTGACCGCGCTCCAGGACGACTCGGTTCCGGGCCGCATCGCCGTGATCGTGGCGGCCGCGCGGCAGCGCTGAGCGCACGGTTCCAGCGCCTACCCAGCGACGGGTGGAATCGTAGGGACCAACGCCCCAGACGACCCGAGCCAGAGGAGCACACCATGGGATTCTTCGACCGCCTCTTCGGAACCGAGCCCCAGCAGCCGGAACAGCAGCGACGCGCGGCCGCACCGCAGCGCACCGACGACGAGATCGCCGTCGATCGCTATCAGTACCTACTGCGCACGGCACCGCCCGAGACGATCGAGCAGGTGCACGCGGAGGCCTTCAGCAAACTGAACGATGAGCAACGCGACCTGCTGTTCCGCCAGCTAAGCGAGAACGCCAACGCCAGCGAGCGCCCGGCGAACGCCGAACCGGCAACACTGGCTCAGGCGGCCACCCGGGCGGAGCTGCGCCAGCCCGGCACCCTCACCCGCGCCTTCGGCAACCAGGGCCAGGGCGGGCCGAGCTTCGGCAGCATGGTCGGCAGCTCCCTGCTCGGCACCGTGGCGGGCTATGTCATCGCGTCGACGCTGATGAGCGCTTTCCTGCCCATGGACTCCGGCGGCGCGGATGCCTCGGGCGCCGACTCCGGTTCCGGCGACTCCGGCGGCGATTCCGGCGGCGACGCGGGTTCCGGCGGCGACGCGGGTTCCGGCGGCGACTCCGGCAGCGGCGATTTCGGCGGCGGCGATTTCGGCGGCGGCGATTTCGGCTTCTGAGCCCACCCCCTTCCGCGAGAGTCGCTCCCGCTCAACCCGGCCACTCCCCGCCGGGCGGTGGTCACTGCGGGGCTGTAGCCTGAGAATTAGCGGCGGAAGATCCGCGACGGCTGAGGCATCCGCCGGCTGAGACTCGAACAGGGCTGGTCACCGTGCGTGAAACGGGGGTGTTAATCGTGCTGCGGCACGGCCAGAGCACCGCGAACGCCGCCGGGCTGTTCACGGGCGTGCTGGATGCGCCGCTGTCGGATCAGGGGATCCGCGAGGCCCACACGGCCACCATCCTCCTCAACCTTGCGCTGCCGGGCGAACGGCCACCGACCACCGGCACCGGCTCTCCGGCCATGACCACGGCACCGGCACCCGCTGCAGCACCTGTCACCCTGTTCACCTCGACGCTGACACGCGCCCGGCAGACCGCCGCGATCGTCGCCGCCGGTCTGGCCCGCCCGCCGGTCGGCTGCGACGCCGACTGGCGACTGAACGAACGCAATTACGGCGCGCTGACCGGCCGTTCCAAAGACGATGTGCGCGCCGAGTTCGGCGAGGAACAGTTCGTGGCCTGGCGCCGCTCGGTCGCCGAGGCCCCGCCCGCCATGGGCGACCTGCTCTACGACGAGTTCGCCGGCACCGCCCTGTTCCGCGCGCTGCCGGCGGCCGCACTGAACCGCACCGAGGCGCTCAGCGACGTCATCACCCGAGTGGATGCCTTCCTCACCGAGCGCGTCGACCCGCTTCTCGCCCGCGGCGAGATCGTGCTCGTGGTGGCCCACGGCAACTCCCTGCGGGCTCTGTGCGCGGTGATCGACGGCCTGTCCGACGGGCAGATCCGCGACCTGAACCTGCCCACCGGACAGCCGTTGGTCTACCGTTTCGACGCCCGGGGGCGTCCCGTGCCGTTCGGCGGCCGCTACCTCGACTCCGTCACCGCGCTGGCGGCCGCCCTCACCCTCGCGAATGAGGGCGGTACCTGACGATCTCGAGCCTGTGAGCTCGGGTGTGTGATCTCGAGCCGTCCGTGACGTTCCGGCTCCCGTCGCTTAGCTTGTCTGCGCCCCGCGGGCCGCCCCGGCCGACAGCCCGAGGGCGAGGATACGGCACACCGTGGCGGCGGCCCGTTCGAGGTTCGCCGGACCATCCGTCAGTGCCTGCGGGAGGTCGCTGACCTCCTGAACGATCGGCACCAGCGCGGCGAAGCCCTGGTCATAGAGCACCTCGGACCCGGGTCCTACCCGGCCCGCGAACGCGATCACGGGCACACCGTTGCGCGCGGCAGCCTCGGCCACGCCGAGCGGGGTCTTGCCGTGCAGGGTCTGCCCGTCGATGCTGCCCTCGCCGGTGAAAACGAAGTCGGCCCCGCTCAGGCGACGCTCGAGGAGGGCGGCCTCCATCACCACCTCGACGCCCCGCCGCATGCGGGAGTCGAAGCAGGCGAGGAAGGCCGCGCCGAGCCCGCCGGCCGCGCCGGCGCCGGGCAGCTCCGCCACGGAACGCCCGGAATCCGCGGTCAGCACCCGCGCGAAGACCGTGAGGGCCTCCTCGAGGTCCCGCACGGCCTGCGGATCGGCGCCTTTCTGCGGGCCGAAGACGGCGGTGGCGCCGCCCGGACCGAGCAGCGGATTGGCGACATCGCTCGCGATCTCGAACGACGCGGACCGCGCCCGCGGGTCGAATCCTTCCAGGTCGATCCGGCAGAGCCGCGCAAGCGCCGCTCCCCCGCAGTCCAGGTCACGTTCGGCGGAATCGAACAGACGAGCGCCGAGGGCGTGAAGCATGCCAGCCCCTCCGTCGTTGGTCACCGAGCCGCCCAGCCCGATCACGAACCGGCTCGCACCGCGGTCCAGCGCGTCGGTGATGAGCTGCCCGACGCCGTACGTGCTGGCGGTGCGTGCGTCCCGGTCGGCTGCGGCGACGAGATGGATGCCGGCCGACGCCGCAACCTCGATGATCGCCAGCTGCTCGGCGGCCACATAGCCGTAGGCGGCCAGCACCGGGCGTCCGCGGGCATCCTGAACCTCGGTCTCCACGATCTCACCGCCACAGGCGGCAACCATCGCGTTCACGGTGCCCTCGCCGCCGTCGGCCATCGGCACCCGCACGCACTCGGCGCCGGGGAAGACGGAACGGATGCCGCGCTCCAGGGCCGTGGCGGCCTCGACGGCCGACATGGATTCCTTGAACGAGTCGGGGGCCAGAACGAACTTCATGGTGTTGATCTTCCCGGTCCCGGGCACCAGCTGCAACTGCAGGGCGCAGGACGCAGCATCCGCTACCCCCGCGTAGGCTCGAAACCATGCGATTCGGACTCTTCATACCTCAGGGCTGGCGTCACGACCTGGTCGACATCGATCCCGTCGAACAGTGGGCGACCATGAGCGGCCTCGCCGCGCACGCCGACGCCGGCGAGTGGGAGTCGATCTGGGTGTACGACCACTTCCACACCGTGCCGGTGCCGAGCGAGGAGGCCACCCACGAAGCCTGGACGCTGATGAGCGCGTTCGCCGCCACCACGACACGGGTGCGCCTCGGCCAGATGTGCACCTGCATCAGCTACCGCAACCCGGCCTACCTCGCGAAGGTCGCCTCGACCATCGACATCATCTCCGGCGGACGCGTCGAGATGGGCATCGGCGCCGGCTGGTACGAGCACGAATGGCGCGCTTACGGCTATGGCTTCCCGCGCGCCGGCGAGCGCCTCGCACGCCTCGACGAGGGCGTGCAGATCATGCGCCAGGCCTGGGCCACCGGTAAGGCCACCCTCGACGGACAGCACTACCAGGTGGACGGCGCCATCGTGCGGCCGCTACCACTGCAGGACGGAGGCATCCCGGTCTGGATCGCCGGCGGCGGCGAGAAGGTCACCCTCAAGATCGCGGCGAAGTACGCGAACTACACGAACTTCGACGGCTCCCCCGAGGGCTTCTCGCACAAGAGCGAGTTGCTCGAGGCGCACTGCATGGCGGAAGGCACCGATTTCGGCGCGATCACCCGCTCGGCGAACTACAACACCGTGATCGCGGCGACGGAGGCCGAGGTCGCCGACCGTCTCGACGCCATCGAGGCCCGGGTCACCCCCTACCTCGGTTCGGAGGGCGCGGCGGCATTCATGGCCGAGTACCGCAGCGGCGAGGCGCAGTGCGTCGGCACACCGGAACAGGTCGTCGAGCGCCTGAACGGCATGAAGGCACGCGGCCTCGGTTACGCCATCCACTACTTCCCGGAGGCCGCCTACGACCGCTCGGGTCTGGAACTCTTCGAACGCGAGGTCATGCCCGCGCTGCGTTGATCGGGCCGCACCCCGTGCTCTCCCGCCGGCCCCGGCACGCCCACCCCACCCCACCCGCGCAAAGATGGAACCCATGACCAGCACGAACACGGCGACCAGGCCCGCCCGCATCACCTGGGCGGAGGCCGGGCGGACTCGGTCGGCCCTCTGGCACTCGGAGAGCGGTTGGGCGCCGCCGGAACGCGTCGTCATCGCCGACGACACGATGACCGCGGATGCCGCCTACCGCCACGCGAAGGCTGGCACCGGCATGCTCTGGCGCGGCGACTTCCTGGGCGCCCGCCAGTTGCTCAGCGCCCTCGCCCGCCGCATCGACCACGGCCGGCACGCGCCCACCACCGACCTGGCCGCCGCTTTCCGGCACTACCGCTCCGAGGCGCTGCGCCGCTCCCGGCTGCTCGGCCTGGTGTTCGTGCCGCTCGACGCCGACTACACCGTTCCGCTCCGCCGCGCGCCCGACGTGCGCCAGGCCTGCACCGAGACCTACGGCCCGGCGACGGATGCCTCGGTCACCGCCCTGCGCGAGCTCCTCGGCGTCATCGGGGCGCACGAGTGGCGCACGACCGGGGTCGACGTACCCGCGCTCGGCGCCCGCATCCACCCGCACTACGGGGTGTTCTCGCCCGTGCGCGGCGAATACCTCGACCTGGTGAACACGGCCCCGCTGCCGGCAGCCTGGGCCGGAGGTTCTGCGGCTGAGGCCGGCTCGATCGCCGGGACCGCCACCGCGTTCGACATCGGCACGGGCACCGGGGTGCTCGCTGCGGTGCTGGCGCGACGCGGCATCCGTCACGTGGTCGGCACCGACCAGGAGCCACGGGCGCTGACCTGCGCGCGCGCGAACATCGGGCGGCTCGGGCTGGCCGGTGCGGTCGAGATCATCAAGGCCGATCTGTTCCCCGCCGGCCGCGCCGACCTCGTGGTCTGCAACCCGCCGTGGATTCCCGCGTCCGCCGTCACCGCCACCGACTTCGCCGTCTACGACCCCGACAGCCGGATGTTGCGGGGCTTCCTGGCCGGGCTGGCCGACCACCTCCAGGCGGCCGGGGAGGGCTGGCTCGTGCTCTCCGACATCGCCGAGCACCTCGGGTTGCGCTCCCGCGGCGAACTCCTCGACCTGATCGAGGACGCGGGCCTCGAGGTCGTCGCCCGCCTGGACGCCAAACCCGTGCACGGCCGCGCCGCCGACGCGTCCGATCCCCTGCACGCCGCCCGGTCGAAGGAAGTGACGTCGCTCTGGCGGTTGCGGGCCGTCTCTCCGCCGGCCCAGTCGACTGCCGATGCCCCCGACGCGCCTGACGCTGTTCGGTGAACCGTCAGGTTTGAAGGGTGCGCGGCGGCGCCCGCCCCTCGAACGTGTCGTTTCGAGCGCTACTTGAGGTTCGGCGTGCCGCCCTTGTTCGCGGCGAGGCGCCAGCGGGACCAGGGCCAGATGCCGTCCATCTCCACCTCAAGCGAGAAGCTGAGCAGCACCCGGATCACCACGATCGCGCCGAGCACCAGCACGCTCTGCGGGGTCGGATCCACCAGGATCGTGCGGATGATATCGGCGATGATCAGCACTTCGAGCCCGAGCAGGATGGCCCGGCCCAGATTGCGGCGCAACTTCTCATAGGCCCGCTGCCGGGTGTCGGCCCGCAGCGCGGTCGGCACCGCAGCGATCATCGCGGCCGCGCCGCCGAGCACCATGATGGCTGCACCGGCCGCCTCGACGATCCGCACGACCGCCGAGATCACCTCGTCAAAGTTCATCGGCGGCGCTCCTCGCTGCATGGTCGCTGCATGGTCGCCTCGACGATAGCGCAGGCCACCCCCGCGGTCGAGCCATCCGGTGGTCGAGCCATCCGGTGGCCCAGCCTGTCGAGACCCGGGCAGCCGGTTCTCGTGCACCGCCCTCTCGCGCCGCAGAGACCAAAAGCTCCGTGTGCGCCCACAATCACCGCCGGAAGGGCGGCACTCGGCACAATGGGCGATTCTCGGAGAATGACCGGAACAACGCACACTTTCAACCGGAACGGGGGCTTTCGACGACCGGAGGGTCGGAACACGGCGATTCGTTGCGAGATATGGCAAGAAAACGCCCGCACCCTCCCGCTACTCTGGACCGTGGCGCCAAATGGCACCACCGGCACCACCCAGCACCACCACGAACGACCCCGCCGCGACCGCGGCACTCACGAAGAACGGAGGTTCCCATGTCGAATTACGTTGCGCACGATGCACTGGTCGGTGAGCCCGAGGTTCTCGAGGATGCCGTCACCGCCGCCAACCCGGCCACAAGCCCGGCCTGGCTCCGGCTCAAGTCCGCGGCCACCTCGCTTCAGGCCAGCCAGGCGCAGGACGGCTCCATCCCCGTCGCCGCCGACCACGCGGATGCCGCGGCGCACGTCGGCGTGATCGCCGCCGCCATTGACGAGCTCGCCCCGCTGTTCCCGCACGACGCCGCCTACCTCGCGGCCGTGACCCGGGACTTCACCCGCTGGAGCACCGAGGGCTTCGGCGTGCCGGACTTCTTCGACTCCCTGATGGCGTTCCAGCCGCAGCAGCAGCGGGCCGACGGCATCCGTCACCTGGTCGTGTTCCCGATGTACACGCAGAACGGCAGCGCGAACCGCTTTGTCGAGGCCGTGCTGATCGAGGTGATCTGGCCGGAATTCATCGACGAGCTCGAGCAGGAGTACACGAACGAGCTGTTCATGCCGATCCGTTTCCTCGATTTCACGCCCGGCTACGACACCAACTCGGCCGTTTTATTCCCCGAGACCGTCGCCATGCGCCAGATCCCCTCCTTCACCTGGGGTGCGATCTTCGCCGACCGCGAAGCTGCCCGGTTCCGCCGGGTCGTGCGCGCGGCCGCCGAGATCACGCGTCTCGAACTGCCTGCCGATGCGGCGGCGCTGCTCGACGACCAGCACCTGACCGAGGAAACCTTCGTCATGTGGGACCTCATCCACGACCGCACGCACATGCGCGGCGACCTTCCATTCGACCCGTTCATGATCAAGCAGCGGATGCCGTTCTTCCTCTACTCCCTGGAGGAACTGCGCTGCGACCTGACCGCGTTCCGCGAATCGGTCACGATCGAACGCGACGAGAACGCCAGCCCGGAAGCACGCCGGCACGCGAAACTTGTGCAGTACGCCGTGATCTTCGACCGGATCTTCCGATTCTCGATCAGCGGCACCCGGGTGCGGAACTACGACGGGCTGGGCGGGCAGCTGCTCTTCGCGTGGATGCACCAGCACCACGTGCTGCACTGGACCGACACCCGGCTCACCTTCGACTGGGAAGCCGTGCCCGACGTGGTCATCGCGCTGGGCAAGCGAATCGACGACCTCTACTGGGCGTCGATCGACCGGCCGAAGAAGGCCCACTGGCTGGCCGCCTACGACATGATCGCGGAGACGCTCACGCCGAACCCGGCGTCGCAGTGGGCTCGCGGCCTGCCGCTGGACGTGCTTGCTGGCGCACCGAAGGGCTACACCGACCTTGTTCTGGACGACGAGTTCCCGCTGTCGATGTTCTTCGAGGCGCTCGACAAGAAGATGAAGCCCGTGATCGAGTCGACGGCCGGGCTCACCGGGCGTGACTGACACCGCAGGCAGGGCCGTCGCTGGTCGCACCGTGCTCATCGCCGGTGCGACCAGCGCGGCCGGCCGCGCCGTGGCCACCGCGCTGACGGATGCCGGCGCGCACGTGATCGCGGTCGGCACCAACGCCGAGCGCCTGCGCGGCTTCCGCGCCGAGGTTCCCGGTGCCGCAACCTATGTCTGCGACCTCGGCGACTTCGCCCAGGTCACGGCCCTGGCCGACGCCGTGCACGGCGAGCACGGTCCGATCGACGGCCTGATCCACCTGGTCGGCGGCTGGCGCGGCGGCGGCGGGCTGGCCGGCCAGTCCGACGGGGACTGGGATTTCCTGCACGCGCACGTCGTCGCCACGCTGCGCAACACCACCCGCGCGTTCAACGACGACCTGCTGGCCTCGCCGGCCGGTCGCCTGGCGATCGTGTCGTCGGTATCGGTCGACAAGCCGGCCCCGGGCGGCGCGAACTACGCCGCCGCGAAGGCCGCCGCCGAAACCTGGACCCGCGCGGTCGGTCAGGGCTTCGCGAAAGTAGGCGCGGATGCCGCGGCGGTCATCTTCGTCGTGCGTGCCCTCGCCGGGCTGGAAACCGCACTTGCGACCGCGGTGGTCGGCCTGTGGGACGCGTCGGCGGCATCCGTCAACACTTCTCGCGTGCTTTTGGCCCCCTGAACCCGACGTCGGCACCCCGCGGCGCGCTAGCGTGGAACCAGGCTACAGAGGGGTGGGCATGCTCGACATCAGGACCATAAACAAGCGTTATGGCACCCGGCAGGTGCTGACCGACGTGAGTTTCGGCGTCGAGAGCGGACGCCTGACCGGCTTCGTCGGTGCGAACGGCGCCGGCAAGACAACCACCATGCGGATCATCCTGGGGGTGCTGTCGGCCGACTCCGGCACCGTGCTGCAAGACGGCGTTCCGCTGACCAGCGACGACCGCCGCCGCTTCGGCTACATGCCGGAGGAGCGCGGCCTCTACCCGAAGATGAAGGTGGGCGAGCATCTCGTCTACCTGGCCCGCCTGCACGGGTTGGGCCCGGCTTCCGCCCGCCGCAACACCGCCGAGTTGCTCGACCGGCTCGGCCTCGGCGAGCGGGCCGGTGACCTGGTGCAGTCTCTCTCGCTCGGCAACCAGCAGCGCGCCCAGATCGCGGCCGCGCTCGTGCACGACCCGGAGTTCCTCGTGCTCGACGAGCCGTTCTCCGGCCTTGACCCGCTCGCGGTGGAAGTGGTCATGAGCGTGCTCTCCGGCTTCGCCGCCCAGGGCGCGCCGGTGCTGTTCTCCTCGCACCAGCTCGACATCGTCGAGCGCCTCTGCGACGACGTCGTCATCATCGCCGACGGCGAGATCCGGGCCAACGGCCCCCGAGAGCGGCTGCGCGAGCAGCACAGCAGCCCCCGGTTCGAATTGCGCACCGCGGCCGACGCTGAGTGGATCCATACCGTGCCCGGCATCTCCGTGCTCGACCTCTCCGGGGGTGTCGCCGTGTTCGAAGCCGAAACGGATGCCGCCAGCCAGTCCGTTCTGCGCCAGGCCCTCACCCGGGCCCCGGTGACACAGTTCAGCCAACAGCGGCCCAGCCTCGCCACGATCTTCAAGGAGATCGTGCAGTGAGCACCATCTGGAACGACCGCGCCGGCACGCCACACATCGGACGCCCGCAGGTTCGCCCCCGGTATCCGGCGCCGAGCTTCGCCCGGAGTGTGTGGCTTGTCGCGACCCGCGAGATCATGGCCCGGCTGCGCAGCAAGGCCTTCCTGATCTCAACCGGCATCCTGCTGCTCATCTCGGTCGGTTCCGTCGTCGCCGGCAGTATTGCGAGTCAGAACCTGACCATGCCGAAGGTGGCCGTCGTGGGGTCCGCCGCTCAGGTCGTCGAGCAGACCGAGTCGTTCACGATGGTGAAGGCCGATGACATCGGCGCTGCCGAGTCCCTGGTGCGGGACGGCACCGTCTCCGCGGCGGTCGTTCCGTCCACCCGGGCGGATGCCCTGCTCGGCGTGCGCGTCATCGCCCTCGACTCCCCGCCGGTGGGTGTGCTCGCGGCCCTGAGCGTCACCCCCGCGGTGAGCCTGCTCGAGCCGACATCGCGGCAGAGCGGTGGCCTCGTCTACCTCGTCTCCCTGGGCTTCGGGCTGGTCTTCTTCATGTCGGCGATCACGTTCGGCTCGACCATCGCGCAGAGCGTCGTCGAGGAAAAGCAGACCCGGGTCGTCGAGATCCTGATGACCACCATCCCGGTGCGCGCCCTGCTCGGCGGCAAGGTGGTGGGCAACAGCATCATGGCCTTCGGGCAGATCGTGGCGATCGGCCTGCTGGTGGCGATCGGCATGGCCACGACCGGCCAGTTCGGGTTGCTGGGCACCGTGGGGCCGTCGATCGTCTGGTTCGCCGTGTTCTTCGCGTTCGGCTTCGTCATGCTTGCGGCGCTGTTCGCCGCGACCGCGTCGATGGTCTCCCGCCAGGAAGACGTGGGCTCGGCCACCTCGCCCGTGCTGTTCCTCGTGATGATTCCCTATTTTCTGGTGATCTTTTTCAACGACAACCCCACCGTGCTCGCCGTCATGTCCTACATCCCGTTCTCGGCCCCGGTCGGCATGCCGATGCGCATCTTCCTCGGCACGGCCGCCTGGTGGGAGCCGCTGCTCTCGCTGGCCATCCTGCTCGCCTCGACGGCCGTGGTCATCCTGCTGGGCTCCCGCATCTACTCGAACTCCCTGCTGCGGATGGGCGCCCGCGTTACGTTGCGCCAGGCCCTGCGCGGCTGACCTGCCGCCCCGCCAGCCCGATCCCGGCCCCGAACCTGAACCCTGCCCCGAACCAATTCGACGTTGATTTTGCTCCCACGGGCCGGTTTCGGCCCGAAATCACCGTTTCAACGCAAAATCTCCGTCGAATTCGCACACCGAGCGCACAGAAGCGGAGCAGACGGATGCGCGAAGATGGAGGGGTGACTCAACTCCATGACCTTTCTTCGCGCGGGTTCGCATCCGACAACTACTCCGGGGTGCACCCCGAGATTCTCGAGGCGATCGTCGCCGCCAACGGCGCGCACCAGATCGCCTACGGCGAAGACGTCTACACTGCCCGGCTGCAGCAGGTCTTCACCGAACACTTCGGCGCGGGCGTCGAAGCCTTCCCGGTCTTCAACGGCACCGGCGCCAATGTGATCGGCCTGCAGTCGATGCTGCCGCGCTGGGGCGCCGTGATCTGCGCATCCACCGCTCATATCAACACGGATGAGGCGGGCGCCCCCGAAAAGGTGGCCGGCATCAAGCTCCTCACCGTCGACACCCCCGACGGCAAACTCACCCCCGCACTGATCGACCAGCAGGCCTGGGGCTGGGGCGACGAACACCGCGCTCAACCGCTCGTGGTGTCGATCACCCAGACCACCGAGCTCGGCACCGCGTACACGGTCGACGAGGTGCGGGCCATCGCCGACCACGCACACGCCCACGGCATGAAGCTGCACATGGACGGCGCCCGCCTGTCCAACGCCGCCACCTCGCTGGGCCTGCCGTTCCGCACCTTCACCCGTGACGCCGGCGTCGACGTGCTCAGCTTCGGCGGCACCAAGAACGGCATGATGTACGGCGAGTGCGTCGTGGTCCTGAACCCTGAGGCATCCGCGGGCCTGCTCTACCTGCGCAAACTGAACATGCAGCTGGCCTCGAAGATGCGCTTCATCTCGGCCCAGCTGATCGCGCTGCTCGGCGGCGACCTCTGGCAGCGAAACGCCGGCCACGCCAACGCCATGGCCACACGGATGCGCCACGCCCTCGAGACCGGTATCGCCGCCGGCGAAATCGAGGGCTTGTCCTTCACCCAGAACACTCAGGCCAACGCGATCTTCGCGATCCTGCCCCCCGGCGTGGCCGATCGCCTGCGCGGGCACTTCCGGTTCTACGATTGGGACCCCGCGACCAACGAGGTGCGCTGGATGTGCGGCTTCGACACCGAGGAGGCCGACATCGACGCATTCGTCGCGGCCCTGATCAGAGAACTGGCCGCCCGATGAACGTCTTCGAGAATAAACCCTGGCTCGGCTCCTACGCCCCCGGCGTTCCGAGTACCATCCAGGAACCGACCGACACGCTCTCCGACATGATCGAGACCTCGGCGCGCCGGTTCGGCCCCAGCGTGGCCCTCGACTTCTTCGGCGCCACCACCACCTACGCCGAGCTCGGCGAGCAGATCTCTCGGGCTGCAAACGGCCTCCTGCGCCTCGGCGTCAAACCCGGCGACCGGGTGGCCCTTGTGCTGCCGAACTGCCCTCAGCACGTGGTGGCTTTCTACGCCGTGCTACGCCTGGGCGCGATCGTCGTCGAGCACAACCCGCTCTACACCGAACGTGAACTCCGACACCAGTTTGAAGACCACGGCGCCCGCGTCGCCATCGTTTGGGACAAGATCTACCAGACCGTCACCGATTTCCCCGCCGACCTGGGCCTGCGCACCGTGATCGCGGTGAACCTGACGGAAGCGATGCCGCTCGCCAAGCGGCTCCTGCTCAAGCTGCCGATCGCTAAAGCCCGCGAGTCGCGAGACGCCCTGACCTCGGGCCCGCTGGGCAAGGATGCCTTCAGCTGGTCCGGCATCGTCGGCTCACGCAAGCTGCGCCCCGGCCACCCGCGCCCGAAGGTCACCGACACCGCCGCGCTCCAATACACCAGCGGCACCACCGGCACCCCGAAGGGTGCCATCCTCAGCCACTTCAACCTGCGCTCGAACGCCCTGCAGGGCGAGGCCTGGGTGCAGGGGCTGCGCCCTGGCGAGGAGGTCTTCTACGCGGTCCTGCCCATGTTCCACGCCTACGGCCTGACCCTCTGTCTGACGTTCGCGATGGCCACCGGCGCCCGGCTCGTGCTGTTTCCCAAGTTCGACGAGGGACTGCTGCTCGATGCGGCCCGGCGCACCCCACCCACATTCATGCCGGCCGTCCCGCCGATCTATGACCGGCTCGTGAAGGCCGCGACGGCGAAGAATGTAAGCCTGCGCAGCATCCGTTACGCCATCTCGGGCGCGATGAGCCTGCCGGTGTCGATCGTGGAACGCTGGGAGGCCGCCACCGGCGGGCTGTTGGTCGAGGGCTACGGCATGACCGAGGCCTCGCCGATCGCTGTCGGCAACCCGATGGGCCCGAGCCGGCGCCCCGGCACGGTGGGCGTGCCGTTCCCGAGCACCGAGATCCGCGTGGTGGACCCGGACGACCCGACCGTGAACCGCGGGATCGAAGAGGAAGGTGAGCTACTCATCCGTGGCCCACAGGTCTCTTCCGGCTACTGGGACCAGCCGACCGAGACCGCCAAGACCCTTCTCGATGGAGGCTGGCTGCGCACCGGCGACATCGTCCGCGTCTCCTCCGACGGCTTCGTCACGGTCGTCGACCGTATCAAAGAACTCATCATCACCGGCGGCTTCAATGTGGCGCCCTCCGAGGTCGAGGCCGCTCTTTTGTCGCATCCGGATGTCGCCGACGCCGCCGTCGTCGGGCTGCCGAGCGCGAACGGCGGCGAAGACGTCGCCGCCGCGGTCGTGTTGGCGGCGGGGGCCACCCTCGACGTCGACGCCATCCGCACGTATTGCCGCACCCGGCTCTCCGCCTACAAGGTGCCCCGCACCGTCGTGGAGGTCGACGAGCTGCCCCGGTCGCTGATCGGCAAGGTGCTGCGCCGCGAGGTGCGAGCCGGCTTGATCAAGGAGTAGCCGCGAGAGCGGGTAGAGCGTCGGTTTCGACGCCGCATTCCGACGCTTACCCGCTCGTGAGATGCTTCGGCGATGCGTATACCGCAGCGGCAGGTGGTAGCGGAATAGTGTGCCGCCGCCCGCGTTGGAGTGGATGGGTCAGCGTTGCCCCGCCATCCCAGCCAGACTCCGGCAAAAGATGGGCCTATGAACCTCATCACCAAAACCCTCAGCCGCGCCGCCCACACGGCGTCGCTCCTCCTCCCCGTGCTCGCCGGGCGCTGGAGTCCCCGCGGCTTCTACCCGACGGCCCTCGTCGACGAAGCCACTCTGACCACCGTGCTCGAAGCCGCCCGTTGGGCTCCCTCGGCCAGCAACATGCAGCCGGCCCGCTTCATCGTCGCCCGCCGCGGCTCGGACAGCTTCGCGAAGATCCATGAGACGCTGATGGGCTTCAACAAGGCGGGGGCGGATGCCGCCTCCGTGCTGATCGTCAACGTCGCCACCCTGCCGATCGACGTGACCCGCGAGAACCCGTGGGCCCGCTACGACCTGGGTCAGGCCGTCGCCCATCTGACGATCCAGGCCCAGCACGAGGGACTGCACACCCACCAGCTCGGCGGCTTCGACGGCACCGCCCTCGGCGTGCTCGGCGACGTCTCCCTGCTCTCCCCTGAGCTGCTCGAACGCGAGTCCGCCCCGCGCACCCGCAAGCCTCTCGTCGAGCTTCTCCTGGTCAACGACTGGTCAACGACTAGTCAACGACCAGCAGCAAGAGCCCGCCCCGACACAGTAACTCCACAGCCCCGTCAGGTAAAAACATGATTCGACTATTTTTCCCGGCAACGCGCCCGGCTGCCCCCAGCAGTGAACACCGGTGGAGACCACGATGACCGAACACACCCCAAATCACTTTGATGTCGTCATCATCGGCGCGGGGCCGGCGGGAACGGCCGCGGCGCTCCGTGCCGCCGAACTGGGAGCCCGGGTCGCCGTGGCGGAGGCCGACCAGCTCGGCGGGACCTGCGTGAACACGGGGTGCGTGCCGACGAGGGTGCTCGCCAAGGCGGCGCGCCTGATGCGCGAGGTGCGCGCGGCAGATACCTACGGGATCGTAGTCAACGACCCCGTCATCGACTGGGCCACCATGGGAGACCGGGTGCAGTCGCGGGTGAACAAGGTGCGCTCGATCAAGAGCGAGGCCGAGAGGTTCGCGGCCGCCGGAATCGAACTGGTTCTGGAAGGTCGGGCGCGATTCATCGACCCGCATTCCGTGGTCCTGGACACCGGCCGCATCCTCACCGCCGCCACGTTCCTGGTCTGCGTCGGCGGGCATTCTCGGCGACTCGCCGTGCCGGGGGCGCACTTGGCGACGGTCCCGGAAGACATTCTGAAGCTGCCGTCGCTACCCCGACGGGTAGCCGTGATCGGCGCCGGAAACACCGGCGCCCAGTTGGTCACGGTGTTCAGCTCCTTCGGCTCCGACGTGACCGTGCTCGATGTGGCACCGCGCATCCTGATGGCGTCGGATTCCGACATCTCCGCCACGGTCTCGGCGGCGTTCCGCGAGCAGGGCGTGGCCGTGCACACGGGCATTGAAGCGGTGACGGCGATCGAGCCGGACGCCGACGGAACCCTCACCCTGTCCTGGCGCGAAAAAGGAACGGAACAGTCTTCCGCCTTCGACGCCGTCATTATGTCCACCGGTTGGCCGGCGGATGTCGACGACCTCGGGCTCGACCGGGCTGGCATCACCATCGAACGTTCCGCCATCCCGGTGGACCAGTACTTCCGGAGTGTCGTGCCCCATATTTTCGCGGTCGGCGACGCGAACGGCCGGGACATGCTCGTACAGGCGGCCCAATTCGAGGGCGAGGCCGCGGCCGAGAACGCGGTGCTGGGCGCCAATCGCAGAACGCCGCACCACCTGCTCCCGGCCGGCGGTTTCACCGACCCCGACTACGCGGGCGTGGGCTTCACCGAGGAGGAGGCCAGGGCTCGCGACCCGCACTGCGTCGTCGCGACAGTGCCCTACGCCGAACTCGACCGCGCTGTGATCGACGGCCGGGAACCTGGCTTCCTCAAGCTGATCGCCGACCGGCGGCGGGAGCTGATCCTCGGCGCCCATGCCACCGGGGAGAACGCGGTCGAAGTGATCCAATCCGTGACGACGGCGATGGCCGCCGGCGTCGACGTCGCCACTCTGGCCCGGGTGCGCTTCGCCTACCCCACCTACAGTGCCGTCATCGGCCTCACGGCCCGTCGACTACTGCTGGAAGCGCCGAAGCCGGCCGCGGTGATCCTGCCCGTCGCGGTGATCGAGCCCGTCGAGATCCCCCTCCCGACACGTGTGATCTCCGTGCCTACGGGAGCAGCATCACCTTGATGGCGCGGCGCTCGTCCATGGCGGCGTAGGCCTCGGCAACCTCGGCCAGCGGCAGCTGCAGGTCGAACACGCGGCCGGGGTTGATGGCACCCGAGAGCACCTCCGGCAGCAACTCTTCGACGTAGCCGCGAACGGATGCGACGCCGCCGTTCAGGCCCACGTTCCGCCCGAACAGCGGGCTAACCTCGATCGGTCCGCCGGTGGGCACGCCCACGTAGCCGACCATTCCGCCGGGACGGGCCGACGCGATGGCCTGCTCCATCGACTCCTTGGTGCCGACGCACTCGAGCACGCAGTCCGCGCCGATGCCGTCGAACAGCTCACGGATGCGGGCCACGCCGGCCTCGCCGCGCTCCTCGACGATCTCGGTCGCGCCGAACTCGCGGGCCACGATCTGCCGTTCGGGGTGACGCGACATGGCCACGATCCGGGAGGCCCCGAGCCGCTTGGCCGCGATGATGGCGCAGAGGCCGACCGCGCCGTCGCCGACGACGACGACCGTGCTGCCCGCGGTCACACCGGCGGAGACCGCGGCGTGGTGGCCGGTGCCCATGACGTCGGCGAGGGCCAGGAGACCGGGAACCTGGGCGTCGGTGGGCAGGGTCGGCGTCGCAACGAGCGACCCGTCGGCGTGCGGCACGCGCACTTTCTCGCCCTGGGCGCCGTCGGCGAAGCCGCCGAGCTGGTCGTCCGAGCCCCACCAGCCGCCGTTCAGGCAGGAGGTGCTGGTGCCGTTCTGGCAGTTGATGCATGTGTTATCGCAGTCGTAGAACGGCGCGATGACGAAGTCGCCGACCTTGACCCGGCTGACGTCGGCGCCGATTTCCTCGACGATGCCGACGAACTCGTGGCCGATTCGTTTCGGCTCCTCGGTGGGATGGATGCCGCGGTAGGGCCAGAGATCTGAGCCGCAGACGCAGGCTGCGACGACGCGCACGATGGCGTCACCGCCGGTGGAGAGAATCGGATCGGATACTTCTTCGAGGCGGATGTCCCGTTCCCCGTAAATCACTGTTGCACGCATGCTTCGACCCTATGCCAGCCCCCCTGACCGTCACCGGGGCAGGGGGCCCGTTCCGTCGTATTCCCGCCGAATTCCGCTAAACGCGAAATCCGGCGACGGATAGAACTACAGCAGCGCGTCGTCGTCGAGGTCGGCCGGGTCCACGACCAGCAACGGGGCGGATGCGACGCTGAGCGATTCCCCGTCCGGCGCCAGGTCCACCCGTACCGTCTCGCCGTCCCGCACGGCGCCCGACAGGATCGCGGTCGCCAACCTGTCGTCGATCTCGGTCTGCATCAACCGCCGCAGCGGGCGCGCACCGTAGATCGGGTCATAGCCGCGTTCCGCCAGCCAGGTGCGGGCATCCGGGGTCACGCCCAGCTCGAGCCGCCGCTCGATCAGCCGCTTTTCCAACCGGTCAACGAGCAGCCCGACGATCTGGCCGAGGTCCTCCATCGACAGCGATTCGAACACGACGATGTCGTCGAGACGGTTGACGAACTCGGGCTTGAACGTCTTGCGCACGAGTGCCTGCACGGCCGCCTCCTTCTCGTCCCGGCTGAGCACCGGGTCGATCAGGAACGCCGACCCGAGGTTCGAGGTCAGCACCAGGATCGTGTTGCGGAAGTCCACGGTGCGGCCCTGGCCATCCGTGAGCCGGCCGTCGTCGAGCACCTGCAGCAAGACATCGAAGACCTCCGGATGCGCCTTCTCCACCTCGTCGAACAAAATCACCGAATACGGGCGGCGGCGCACGGCCTCGGTCAGCTGCCCGCCCTGCTCGTAGCCGATATAGCCGGGAGGAGCCCCGACCAGACGGGACACGGAAAACTTTTCCCCGTACTCGCTCATGTCGATGCGCACCATCGCCTTTTCGTCGTCGAAGAGGAACTCGGCGAGCGCCTTCGCCAGCTCCGTCTTGCCCACGCCGGTCGGCCCGAGGAAGAGGAACGAACCGGTCGGCCGGTCCGGGTCGGAGATGCCGGCCCGGCTGCGGCGCACGGCGTCGGCGACCGCGCGCACGGCCTGCTTCTGCCCGACCAAGCGGTGCCCGAGCTCACCCTCGAGGTTCAGCAGCTTCTCCGTCTCGCCCTGCAGCAGCCGCCCTACCGGGATGCCGGTCCACATCGCGACCACGGCGGCGATGTCCTCCGCGGTGACCTGGTCACCGACCATCCGCGGCCCATCCTGCTCGGTCTGCTCCGCTTCGGCGAGTTCCCGTTCGATCACCGGGATGTCGCCGTAGAGCAGCCTGGACGCCTTCTCCAGGTTGCCCTCGCGCTCGGCCACCTCGGCCTGGCTGCGGGTGCTCACCAAGCGCTTCCTCAGATCGCCGATCCGGTTGAGCGAGGAACGCTCCTTGTCCCAGCGGTCCTGCAGCTCAGCAAGGGCCACCGTGTATTCGGCAAGGTCAGCACGCAACTTCCCCAGGCGAGCCTTAGAGGCGTCGTCCTTCTCTTTTTTCAGCGCGAGCTCTTCCAACTCCAGCCTCTGCACCCTTCGACGCAGTTCGTCGATTTCCACGGGAGCGGAGTCGATCTCCATCCGCAGCCGGCTGGCCGCCTCGTCGATCAGGTCGATGGCCTTGTCCGGCAGCTGGCGGGCGGTGATGTACCGGTTGGAGAGGGAGACCGCGGCCACCAGCGCCGAGTCCGCGATCGACACCTTATGGTGGGCCTCGTAGCGCTCCTTGAGCCCGCGCAGGATGGCCACAGTGTCTTCCGCACTGGGCTCGTCGACCAGCACCGGTTGGAACCGGCGCTCGAGGGCGGCATCCTTCTCGATGAATTCGCGGTACTCGTTGAGCGTGGTCGCACCGATCAGGCGCAACTCGCCGCGGGCGAGCATGGGCTTGAGCATGTTGGAGGCCGCCACGGACCCTTCGCCGCCGCCGGCACCCATCAGGGTGTGCAGCTCGTCGACGAAGGTAATGATCTGCCCCTGCGCGTCGTTGATTTCCTTGAGCACGGCCTTGAGCCGCTCCTCGAACTCGCCGCGATACTTGGCCCCCGCCACCAGGGCCGCCAGGTCGAGGGAGACCAGCTGCTTGCCCTTGAGGGAGTCGGCCACATCGCCGGCCACGATGCGCTGGGCCAGTCCCTCCACAACGGCGGTCTTGCCCACGCCGGGTTCACCGATCAGCACCGGGTTGTTCTTGGTGCGGCGGGTGAGTACCTGACTGACCCGCCGAATCTCCGCGTCCCGCCCGATCACCGGGTCAAGCTTGCCGGTCCGGGCGATCTCGGTGAGGTTGACACCGTACTGCTCCAACGCCGTCTTCGCTTCATCCTGGGGCGGTTGCTGACCTGCTTGCATCGGAAGATCCTCTCTCGGGCCGGCCGCTCTCGTCGCAGGTCGGCAAAAAGCTGAGCCTGTTGGACTCAAGTTTAGGGGACATCGAGAAAACGCGCCAGCGGTCCGGAGACAACTCGGCGGTGCTACGGCGGCAGCCCCATCACGACCCAGTTTTCGTCCGGGTATCCGAATTCCTCTGTCGGATGCCATACTTACCGAACAAAAGACCCGTTTCTACACTCAGCGCAGAGGATCAGGCCCGTGGCCACCCCCACCCTTAAAAACTTCATCAACGGCCGCTTTGTCACTCCCTCCGGCACCGAGCTGCTCGACATCGTCGATCCCACAACGGGACGCCGGGTTGCCCGGGCCCCGGTCTCCACCGCGGCCGACGTCGACGACGCGATGACCGCCGCGAAGACCGCCTTCCGCACCTGGGGCCGCACCACTCCCGCCGAGCGGCAGCGCGCGCTGCTGCGCCTCGCCGACGCGATCGATGCCGAGAGCGACGCCATCGTGGAGGCCCAGCACCGCAACACGGGCCAACCTCGCGCCACGATCGCCGTTGACGAGGTCGCGGCCGGCGCCGATCAGCTGCGCTTCTTCGCCGGTGCCGCCCGACTGCTCGAGGGCAAGTCCGCCGGTGAATATCTGCCCGGCATGACCTCCTGGGTACGCCGCGAACCGATCGGCGTGGTCGGGCAGGTCACCCCGTGGAACTTCCCCTTCCTGATGGCCATCTGGAAGATCGGCCCCGCGCTGGCGGCCGGCAACACCCTCGTGCTCAAGCCCAGCGACACCACCCCGGAGTCGACCCTCGAACTCGCCCGGATCAGCCAGGGCATCCTCCCCGACGGCGTGATGAACATCGTGCTCGGCAACGGCGGCACCGGGGCCGCGATCGTCGAGCATCCGGTACCCGGCCTGGTCTCGATCACTGGCAGCGTGCGGGCCGGTATGGCCGTCGCCGCCGGCGCCGCGAAGACGCTCAAGCGGGCCCATCTCGAGCTCGGCGGCAAGGCGCCGGCCCTGGTCTTCGCCGGCGTCGACGTCAGCGTGACCGCCGCCGCCATCGCCGACTTCTCCTTCTATAACGCCGGGCAGGACTGCACGGCCATCACGCGAGTGCTCGTGCACGAGTCCATCCATGACGAGTTCGTCGACGCACTCGTCGCCGAGGCCCGCAGCCGCACTACCGGGTCGGCCGACGACGCCGACAACTACTTCGGGCCGCTCAACAACGTCAACCATTTCGGCGACGTCTCGCGCAAGGTCGCGGCCCTGCCCGACCACGCTGTCATTGCCACCGGCGGACACCAGGTCGGCACCGAGGGCTTCTTTTTCGAGCCCACAGTCGTCACTCAGGTGCGCCAAACGGATGCGATCGTGCAGGAGGAAACGTTCGGCCCGGTGATCACGGTGCAGCCCTTCACGTCGGAGGAGCACGCGGTCACGCTCGCGAACGATGTCAACTACGCGCTCGCCTCCAGCGTGTGGACCCTCGACCACGCTACGGCCATGCGGGTCTCCCGCGACCTCGACTTCGGCGCGGTGTGGATCAACACCCATCTCCTGCTGACCGCCGAGATGCCACACGGCGGTTTCAAGCAGTCCGGATACGGCAAAGACCTGTCGATGTACGGCGTCGAGGACTACACCCGGATCAAGCACGTGATGAGCGCGCTGGAATAAACACGGGTCTCGACAGGCTCGACCACCGCCAGGCTCGACCACCGCCAACGAGAACAGAGGCCCCTCGATGACTTTCCACCCGCTCGACCCGCTCTCCGCCGCTGAGTTCACCTCCGCCGTCGCCATCCTCGCCCGCGAGCGCGGCGTCGCCGACGGGTGGCGGTTCACCTCGATCGAGCTGGTCGAGCCGCCCCGGAGCGCCGTCGCCGAGTTCACAGCTACCAGCGCGGTTCCCGACCGACGCGCACGGCTGGTAGTGCTCCACCGCGCCGAGAACACCACCTGGGTGGGCGTCGTCTCGCTCACGACCGACGCCCTGCTCGAGTGGGAAACGGTGCCGGGGATGCAGGCGAACTTCACCGTCGACGAGTGGGAGGAAGCCGACGCCGCCCTTCGCGCCCACCCCGATGTGATCGCCACTCTCGCCCGCCGGGGCATCACCGACCTCGACCTGGTCTTCATCGACACCTGGACCTACGGCGACGCGGTAATCCCCGACCGGTATCGCGGCCGCCGCCTGGGCTGGTCAGACGTCTGGGTCCGGGCGTCCACCGACGCCAACCCCTATGCGGGACCGGTCAGCGGCCTGCACTTCGTGCTCGACGTCAACACCATGGAACTGCTCCAGGTGGAGGACTCGTTCACGGTCGAACCGCCGGCGGGAATGGGCGAATACGTGCCGCACCTGGTGCCCCGGCGCATCCGGGATCGAAGCCCGCGCCCGCCGCTCACCCCGCTCGACATCGGGCAGCCCGACGGCCCGAGCTTCACGCTCGACGGCAACCTGATCGAGTGGCAGAACTGGTCGCTCCGGGTGGGCTTCAACTACCGCGAGGGCATGACCCTGCATACCGTGGGCTACCGGGACGGCGGCCGGGTGCGGCCCATCGCCAACCGGTTGTCGTTCGCGGAGATGGTCGTGCCCTACCGCGACCCCAGCGTCGACCATTTCCGTCGCACCGCCTTCGACATCGGCGAGTGGGGCCTCGGCTTCATGACCACCTCGCTCGAGCTCGGCTGCGACTGCCTCGGCGAAATCCGCTACCTCGATGCCGTGCTGCACAACAGCAAGGGCGAGCCGTACAGCATCCCGAACGCGTTCTGCATCCACGAGGAAGACAACGCGGTGCTCTGGAAGCACGTCGACCACAACGGCAGTGCCGAGGTGCGCCGGATGCGCCGGCTCGTCGTGTCCTTCCACGTCACGGTAGCGAACTACGAGTACCTCGTCTATTGGCGCTTCTACCAGGACGGCAACATGGAATGCGAGGTGCGCGCCACCGGGATCATGGTGGTGACGCACCTCGACGAGGGCCAGCCGCACCCCAACGGAACCCTGGTCGACACGCGCACCTACGCGCCGTTCCACCAGCACTTCATCGTGGCCCGGATGGACCTCGACGTCGACGGCCGCGAGAACACGGTGTTCCGCACCGAGACGCAGGCCGAGCCGATCAGCGCCGCAAACCCGCTCGGCCTCGCGATCACCCAGCTGAACACCCCGATCGAGACCGAGGGGTTCGACGACTACAACTGGGACACCCAACGGGCCTGGAAGGTCGTGAACGAGAACTCGCTCAACGGCCTCGGCACCCCCGTGTCCTACAAGCTGGTGCCCGGCGGAGCCATCCCGTCCTTCTTCGACCAGGCGGCGCCTGCCCTCCAACGCGCCCAGGTGATCGGGCACACGGTCTGGGTCACCCCGAACGACGAGTCCGAACGCTGGCCGTGCGGCGAGTTCGTCAACCAGAGCGCGGTCGACCACGGCCTGCCCGAGTGGATCCAGGCTCGCCGGCCGGTGCGGAACGCCGATATCGTGCTCTGGTACGTCTTCGGTATCCACCACATCACCCGACCGGAAGAGTGGCCGATCATGCCGGTCGACACCGTGTCGTTCTGGCTCAAGCCGGTCGGCTTCTTCGACCGCAATCCGTCGCTCGACGTGGAACGCAGCCCGGCGCACTGTGCGCCGGGCGAGCACGCCGAGCATGACCATGAACATGACCAGCCCGCCCATAATCCACAGCACTATGACCACTGAGTGCGACACCCGTCGCGAACCGAGGGAGAAACCAGCGTGACCCGAGTAGCCAACTACGTCATCGCATACGAAGCGACCGAACGGGGCAATGACACCGTCGAGCTGGGTGTCGCGCTGGCGCGCCTGACCCGCTCCGAGCTGCGTCTGTGCCTCGTGCTTCCGCATCATTCATCCACCGTCCCGGCCCGGGTCGGTGCTTCCACCTCCCCCGACTACCAGGCTCTGCTCGAGGAGCAGGCCCTCGAATGGCTGGAACAGGGCAAGGCCCTGGTTCCCGATGACGTGGTCGCCACAACGCATCTCTTCTACGCCGACTCCACCACGGAAGGGCTGCTCCAGGCCGCTCGCGCGTTCGACTCGGACCGCATCGTCGTCGGGGCCTCACGCCGCGGCCTGATGAACCGATTCACGATCGGCAGCGTGGCCAACGCGCTCCTGCACGCCTCGCCGGCGCCCGTCGCCCTCGCGCCCCGCGGCTACAAGGCTCCCGCACAGCTGACCCGGATCACCTGCGCCATCGGCACCCGGCCGGGCTGGAAGACGCTGCTCGACTCACTGGTGGCCTTCTCGGCGGACCTCACGGTCGACCTGCGTTTCGTCACGCTCGTGGAGGTCGACGCCGGTCGTCGGCACCCGGTCGACGAGAGCGAGAGCCAGGCCCACCTCGACGGCGTCCTGGAGTACTTCCAGAGTCGGTCGAAGGCGCGCGGCACCATCACCACCGAGGTCGCGTCCGGGCACACCGTCGAGGCCGCCGTCGAGGCCCTCGACTGGCAGCCGTCCGAAATCGCCTTCGTCGGCTCCAGCCGGCTGGCTCAGCCCACCACGATTTTCCTCGGCATCACCGCGCACCGCATGCTGCACGCGCTCCCCGTTCCCCTCATCGTGGTCCCCACCGGCACTGACGCCCGTAAGCCGCACTGACCCTAAGGACAGTCCATGACTAGCCAACATCCCTCCTCGGGCTCCACGCCCGGCACCTCCACCCTCACCGGCGGCCTTTCCGAGAAGGGCCTCAGCGCTGGCTCCATCGGGCTTCTCGGCGCCACGGTCATCGGCATCTCGTGCATCGCGCCGGCGTACACCCTGACGGCCTCCCTCGGCCCGACGGTCGCGGCCGTCGGCACCCAGATGCCGGGCATCTTCCTGGTCGGGTTCATCCCCATGCTGCTGGTGGCGCTCGGCTACCGCGAGCTCAACAACGCCATGCCGGATGCCGGCACCTCCTTCACGTGGGCCACCCGCGCCTTCGGGCCGTGGCTCGGCTGGATGGGCGGCTGGGGTCTGATCGTCGCGACGGTGGTCGTGCTCTCCAACCTCGCCGGAGTCGCCGTCGACTTCTTCTATCTGATGCTCGCCCAGCTTCTCGGCAACCCGAGCCTCGCCGACCTGACGAACAATGTTGTGATCAACGTGCTCACCTGTCTGGTGTTCATGGTGGCGGCCTGTTATGTCTCGTACCGCGGCATGGAGACCACGAAGGCCGTGCAGTACGTGCTCGTGGCCTTCCAGCTGATCGTGCTGGTCTGGTTCAGCGTCGCCGCCCTGCTGCAGGTCGTAGAAGGCACCGCCTTCGATGCCCTTGCGTTCAGCGCCGACTGGTTCAACCCGTTCCTCGCCCCTTCGTTCTCGGCCTTCGCGGCCGGGGTCTCGCTCTCGATCTTCATCTTCTGGGGCTGGGACGTCACCCTGACCATGAACGAGGAGACCAAGAACCCGAAGACAACCCCCGGGCGTGCGGCGACGTTGACCGTGGGCATCATCTTCGCGCTCTACATCCTCGTGGCGGTCGCCGCCCTGATGTTCTCCGGCATCGGCGCCGGCGAATTCGGACTCGGCAATGAGGAGATCCAGGGCAACGTGTTCGCCGCCCTCGCCGGACCGGTGATGGGTCCCTTCGCCATCCTGATGTCGCTGGCCGTGTTGTCCAGCTCGGCCGCGTCGCTGCAGTCGACCTTCGTCGGGCCGGCACGCACCATGCTATCGATGGGCCACTACAAAGCGTTCCCGAAGCGGTTCGCCTCAATCAGCCCGCGCTACAAGTCCCCGGCCTTCGCCACCGTAATGGCAGGAATCGTGGCCTGGGGCTTCTACGCGATCATGCGCGTGCTCAGCACCGATGTGCTCACCGACACGATCCTGACCCTGGGCATGATGATCTGCTTCTACTACGGGGTCACCGCGTTTGCCTGCGTCTGGTATTTCCGCGACTCGCTGAACGGGCCCCGGGCCATCCTGCTCAAACTCCTGGCGCCGCTGATCGGCGGGGTCATCCTGCTGGTCATCTTCGCAACCACTCTCTACGACAGCATGAACCCCGACTACGGCAGCGGATCGAACATCGGCGGGGTCGGGCTCGTGTTCATCCTCGCGATGGTGCTGTTCATCGGCGGCCTCGTGCTGATGCTGATCCAGCGCAGCGTCAACCCGGCCTTCTTCCAGGGAAAGACGTTGACGAAGGGGTCCTCGAAGGAACACGGGCACGTCGAGTAGCCCCCTGATGCGCCCGGCCGGGCACGGCCGGGCACAGCCGGGCTGGGGCATGGAAGAATGGTTCCCGCCATGGCCCACACGTTCAGCTCCCACGACATCGCGCTCCTTGTGGGCAGCCAGGCGTTCTCACGCGGCGAACGCTACGCCCGCAACGGCCACGTTGATGCCGAGACCTGGTTCGGCTCGAACACCCAGCTCTTCGGCATGGTGCGCGGTTCTCACCCGACGCCCTATTCGGTGACCGTCTCGTTCACCCTTGATTCCGCCGGCGCCGCGGTGCGGGCATCCGGCGTCTGCACCTGCCCGATGAAGCGCAACTGCAAGCATGTCGCCGCGCTGCTGATCGCGAGCCAGGGCGGCGCCGTGGGCCGCAGCCTCGGCGGAGTGCCGGGTGCCCCCGCCACCGCCCTGGGCCGCGAGCCCGGGTCGGCCGTCGGCACCGCCGGGTTCTCCGCACGGGCAGCGTGGCGAAGTACGCTGGCTCCTCTGACGCGACCGGATTCCGCGCCGTCCGCAGACACCCGCCTCGCCCTCCAGTTCCAACTTCTCGCTCCCGAGCACGGGCGTTTCGCCAGTCAGCCGGGGCTGCGCCGGCTGGCGGCGCGGCCCGTGATGATGGGCAAGCAGGGCAAGTGGATCCGGGGCAGCGTCACCTGGGAGAACCTGACCACCGACGGGTCGCTCGACCGCGGCCAGCTGCGGGTGCTCTCGGCGCTCTACGCGCTGCAGTTCGCGGCCCGCCCGTACTACGCCACCTCCACCCAGTGGATTCCGGTCGACGCTTTCCCCGACCGAGCGCTCTGGGACCTGCTCGACGACGCGGCGAACGCCGGGCTCCCCCTGGTCTCCGCCACGGCGCAGCAGGATCCCGTGCTCGTCTCGCCCGTTCCTGCGTGCCTCGAGCTGGACATCCGTCGTGTGTCCGACGGCCTCACGCTGCGCCCCGTCCTGCTGCTGGGCGACGAGCCGCAGGCGCGCGGCACGTTCGGGTTCATCGGCAACCCCGCCCACGGCGTCTACACCTGGGCGGGCCAGTCCGGCAGCGATTCCCCGCAGATCACCCTCGCCCCGCTGTCGGGCGAGATCAGCCGGGAGCTGCGGTCCATGGCGGCCTCCGACACCATCGCGGTGCCGGGCGCGGACGAGGCCGACTTCCTGGCCGAGTTCTACCCGTTCCTTCGGCACCGGGTCACCGTGACCAGCCGGGACGAGTCGTTCGCCCTGCCCGAGACCCCGCAGCCCGTGCTGGCCCTGACCGTCACGCACCAGATGGATGCCCGCATCACCCTGCACTGGGTGTGGCACTACCCGGAATACCACCAGCCACTCCGCCCGGTGCCGGACGATGACAGGTTTCGCGACGGCACCCGGGAGGGACAGATCCTGCACGACGTGCAGGCGCTCCTCACCTCCGTGCCGGCCCTGGTAGGGCAGCAGAGCGGCCTGCCGGTACTGATCGAGCGCGCCACCCTGGCCGGCACCGCCATGCTCGGCTTCCTCGACTCCGTGGTGCCGACCCTGGCGGCCGCAGACCATGTCACCGTGCTGGTCGCCGGCGATGCCCCCGACTACCGCCAGGCCGACGAGGCGCCGGTGATCACCGTGGGCACCACCGAACGCCCGGATGACCGGGACTGGTTCGACCTGCAGGTGGCCGTCAGCATCGACGGCGAGGAGATCCCGTTCGACAGCCTGTTCCGGGCCCTGGCGGTCGGTCAGCAGCTGATGATCCTGCCCAGCGGCACCTGGTTCAATCTAGACCGCCCCGAACTGCACACGCTCCGCCGGCTGATCGAGGAGGCCCGAGGGCTGCAGGACGCCGGCGCCGAGTCCCTGGGGATCAGCCCGTTCCAGGCCGACCTCTGGGAGGAGCTGCAGTCCCTCGGGGTCGTCGCCGGCCAGGCGGCCGCGTGGCGCGACACCGTGTCCGGGCTCACCGACGTCGCCCAGATTCCGGAACAGCCGCTGCCGGCCGGGGTCGACGCCACCCTGCGCGGCTATCAGCAGGCCGGTTTCGAGTGGGTGAGCTTTCTCTACGACCATCAACTGGGAGGCATCCTCGCCGACGACATGGGCCTCGGCAAGACCCTGCAGGCCATCGCCCTGATGGAACGCGTGCGGGAGCAGCCGGGGCAGAGCGCGCCGTTCCTGGTCGTGGCACCCACCAGCGTGGTCTCCAACTGGGCGGCCGAGTGCGCCCGATTCGCGCCCGGCCTGCGGGTGGCCGCGATCACCGAGACCGCCGGCAAGCGCAGCAGCACTCTGGCCTCGCTGCACGCCGGCGCGGACGTCGTCGTCACCTCGTACACGCTATTCCGGCTGGACTTCGGCGACTACGAGGCCCTGGCCTGGTCCGGGCTGCTGCTCGACGAAGCCCAGTTCGTCAAGAACCGCAAGTCCCGCGCCCACCAGTGCGCCCGCCGCCTGGCCACCCCGTTCAAGCTCGCGATCACGGGCACGCCGCTGGAGAACAACCTGATGGAGTTCTGGTCGCTGCTCTCAATCACGGCACCGGGACTGTTCCCCAGCCCCGGCCGCTTCGGCGACTACTACCAGAAACCGATCGAGAAGGATGCCGACGGCGACCGGCTCGACCAGCTGCGCCGCCGCATCCGCCCGTTCATGCTGCGCCGCACGAAGGAGCAGGTGGCCGGCGACCTGCCCACCAAGCAGGAGCAGGTGCTTGAGCTCACGCTGCACCCGAAGCACCGCGCGGTCTACGACACCCACCTGCAGCGGGAACGGCAGAAGGTGCTCGGCCTGATCGACGACATGAACTCCAACCGTTTCGAGATCTTCCGCTCGCTCACCATGCTGCGCCAACTCAGCCTCGATGCCAGCCTCTACGACACGAAGTACGACGACATCCCGTCGACCAAGCTCGACGTGCTCCTCGAACTGCTGGAGGACGTCGTCGCCGGCGGGCATCGCACCCTCATTTTCAGCCAGTTCACAAAGTACCTGGGCAAGGCCCGCGCACGCCTCGACGCCGCGGGCATCAGCTATTCCTACCTCGACGGCAAGACCCGCAACCGGGCGCAGGTGATCGAGAGCTTCAAGGCCGGCGACAATTCGGTCTTCCTGATCAGCCTCAAGGCCGGCGGGTTCGGCCTGAACCTGACCGAGGCCGACTACGCCATCCTGCTCGACCCGTGGTGGAACCCGGCCACCGAGGCGCAGGCCGTGGACCGCATGCACCGGATCGGCCAGACGAAGAACGTCTTCGTCTACCGCCTGGTCTCCCGGGACACGATCGAGGAAAAGGTGATGGCCCTCAAGGCCACGAAGGCCCGCCTCTTCGAGAGCGTGATGACGGATGGCGCCGCGCGCGGGACCGCCCTGACGGCCGCCGACATTCGTGAGCTGCTCGCTTAGCCCACGCACCGGTACCCGCCCGCTGAGTCGCCCGCGCTGAGTCGCCCGCGCTGTCGCCCGCGCTGTCGCCCGCACGAGTGCCCGCCCCGGGCACGCGAGTAGGCTTTCAGCTGCCGGTCACGAGACCGCCGTCCCAGCAAGAGGTAGCCCATGCCGCAGCACCGCCCGTTCGCTCCCCTGCCCGAATCCACCGTGATCGGAGCCGAGGGCTGGCCGGCCGGGCTGGTCGCCGCCGTGCGCGCGTCGACCGAGGCGGCGGCACGCGCCACACTGCCCTGGGTGGGTCGCGGCGACAAGATCAACGCCGACCAGGCGGCCGTCGCCGCCATGCGTGCCGTTCTCCTGACCGCGCCTTTTCGCGGAACCGTGGTGATAGGCGAGGGCGAGAAGGACCAGGCCCCCATGCTTGCCAACGGGGAGCAGCTCGGCACGGGGAACGGACCGGACTGCGACATCGCAGTCGACCCGCTCGACGGCACGACCCTCGTCGCCCGGAACCTGCCCGGGGCGGTGTGCGTGATCGCCATCTCCCCCCGAGGCACGATGTTCGATCCCGCCGGTGTTTTCTACATGGAGAAGCTCATCTCAGGCCCAGCCGGTCACGGCGTGCTCGACCTGCACGCCTCCGCCACCCGCAACCTCCGTGCGTTCTCGCTCGCCAGCGGCATCCCCGAGACCGCGCTCACCGTCGCTGTGCTCGACAAACCGCGCCACGTCGAACTCATCCGCGAACTCGGGTGCGCCGGAGCACGCGTGCTCCGCACGGCCGAGGGTGACGTCTCCACGGCCATCGCCGCCGCATCGACGGATGCCGCGATCGACCTCTCGATGGGAATCGGCGGTACCCCGGAAGGCGTCATCGCGGCCTGCGCCGTGCGCGCCCTCGGCGGCGTGATGCTCGGGCGGATGGCCCCGCAGAGTGAGCCCGAAGAGCGCGGCGCCCGGGCCGCGGGCCTCGACCTCACCCGCATCTACGACGCAGCAGACCTGGTGGCGAGCAAGCACGTGCTTTTCGCGTCGTCCCCGGTCACCTGAGCCACCGCGCTCTGCTCCAAAAGTCGATCCGCCCGATGTTCGACCCGGTCGAGACCCGATTCATCTCCCGACCTCAGCCCGAGGCAGAATAGAACGGTGAGTTCCACAACTACCTTTGCCCTGATCCGCCACGGCCAGACCGACTGGAATGCCGCTCTGCGTATCCAGGGCCACTCCGACATCCCGCTCAATGACACCGGGCGTGGCCAGGCAGCGGATGCCGTCGGCCACCTGGCCGCACAGGAGTGGGACTTCGTCGTCTCCTCACCACTCAGCCGCGCAGCCGAGACGGCCGATCTCATCGCCCGGGGCCTCGGCCTGACCGTCACCGGTCGCATCCCAGGGATCGTCGAGCGCAACTACGGTCCCGCCGAGGGACTGGGCGCAGGCCCCGAGCTGGACGCGCTCCGCGTCCCCGGCGGCCCCACCGGAATCGGCGGCTTCCACGGCGCCGAAACCGAGGCCAGTGTCGCCGACCGCGGAGTCGAGGCCCTGCAGCTGCTGGCCCGCAACCACCCGGGTGCCCGTATCATCGTCGTCAGCCACGGAACACTGATCCGACTGACGCTGATGCAGGCGCTCGAGAAGCCCGTCGACACGATCAGGAACGCCTCCCTCAACGTGGTCGTCCATGACCAGGCAGGCTGGACCCTCGACGTCCTCAACGGCGAGCCCGTCCCCGCCGGCAACCTCCTCCCCATCAACTAGCAGCCGCCGGTCCCGCACCCCGCATGACTGCACCCGGAACGGGCCTACTCACCCTCGCTTAGCGACGGCAGGCCCCCTCGCGCGGGTGGCCCTCTGTCGTCGGTGCAGGTGTGCGCCCTCGCACCAGAGCCCGTGTGTGTGTGGCTAACTCAGGACATCTGTTGCCCGCAGTAGACGGCCGCCGCGGGTTAGTGCGGCATTGGTGCGGATGCCCGGCACGGCCCGGCTGGATCTCCTGAGTTGGCCACGACCGCTGCCGGATGTGCGCCGCGGGGTGGATGGGGCGGGGGCGTCGCTGTTGGTGGCCACCGGGCGGGGCGGTGGTGGTGGTTAACGCACAATGGCCACCCGTTGGGGTGGCCATTGTGTGTGTTGCTACGTTGAGTCCGGCGGTGTCCTA
>NZ_PJJS01000045.1 GCF_002929845.1 Cryobacterium sp. M96 | reverse complement strand
CGCAAGTTCGGGGCGGTCAAGAAGGACGTCAGACATATTTACCTCTTCTGCCACCCCGGCAACCCGGATATTAGTCCGGTCGTTCCCAGAATGGCCTCCAGCGGAGACCCAGTCAGGGATCGGTTGTGTGGGCGGCTACGTTGCGTACCTAAGATGTTTAAGGACGACGCGCGCCGCGGTTGTGGCTACCGCAACGGTCCCGCCCATGAAACACCTAATTCTACAGGCTGGCGACGGGTTCAGCAGTGCGATCCGGCGTTTTCACATGTGGTCATCGAAGAGGGAGCAGAACCGGTGAATCGAATTACGGCGTGGTTGCCGACCAGGATTGACAGGCGTGTGCGTGTGATCGCGTGGATCTACCTCGCCGCCCAGATTCTGCTGGTCGGGACGGGAGGCCTGGTGCGCCTGACCAGCTCGGGCCTCGGTTGCCCCACCTGGCCCAAGTGCACCGCGGACTCAGTGGTCAACACGCCCGAGATGGGCATCCACGGCTACATCGAATTCGGCAATCGCCTGCTCGGAGTTGCCCTCGGCCTGGTCGCGATCGCGGCCTTCCTCGCCGTGGTGCGCCTCCGCAAGGAACGCCCCGACCTGTTCTGGGTCGTCCTGCTCGCGGGGTTGGGCATCCCCGCGCAGGCCGTTATCGGCGGCATCAGCGTTCTTGCCCAGCTGAACCCCTATGTGGTCGGCATCCACTTCGTGATCTCCGTGATCCTGGTCCTGCTGTGCACCGTCTTCGTGCACCGGGTCTACACCGGCCGGGTGCGGCGCACCCTCGCGGTTCCGGTCTGGTATCGGACGCTGGCGTATGCCACGAGCGCGGTCGTGTTCGTCACGATCCTCGTCGGCATTCTCACCACCGGCTCGGGCCCGCACGCCGGGGACGCGGATGCTCCCCGCACGGGCCTTGACCCCGAAATCCTGCAGCACGTGCACAGCTGGCCGGCCTACGTCACCGTTGCCCTCACCGTGGTTCTCCTCGTCGTGGCCTTCTCGCGCGCTCTGCCGACGCAGGGCTGGGCCCTTCTCCTTCTGCTCGTCGAGGCCATGCAGGTCGGCGTCGGCCTGATCCAGTCCAACACGGGGCTCCCTGCCGGGTTGGTCGGCATCCACATGGTGCTCTCCTGCGTGCTCGTGGCCATCCTGACCGCGCTCGTCCTGAACCTCAGCACACCGGTGGACGTGCGGGTGTCCCCCAGAGCGACCACCCCCGACTTGGTCGGTCGCCGGTAGCGACGTAAGTCCTCGTCGTTTAGTTGTGATCATCACGGCCCGAACGCCGTGCCCGGTGTCGAACGGGAGCTGCGGGCTAGAACGGGAGCAGCGGATCAACTCCGACGGCCAGGAACAACATTGTGAGATAGGCGATCGAACCGTGGAAGAGGCGCATCGGCGACACCTCCACGTGACGGATCGCCAGGCCGTAGAGCCGGTGCGTCTCGGAGATGAACCAGGCGCCGGTCACCAGGGCCACAAAAAGGTACAGCAGGCCCATGTCCGCGATCGGTACGAGCAGGAGCGAGCAGGCGACGGTCGCCCAGGCGTACAGGATGACCTGTAGGCCCACCTGGCTGCGGCCGCGCACGACGGCGAGCATCGGCACCCCGGCGGCCTGATAGTCGTCACGGTATTTCATGGAAAGCGGCCAGTAGTGCGGCGGCGTCCACAGGAAGATGATCAGGAACAGGACGAAGGGCGGCCATGACAGGTCGCCGGTCACGGCGGCCCAGCCGATGAGCACGGGCATGCAGCCCGCGATGCCGCCCCAGACGATGTTCTGGGCCGTGCGGCGTTTCAGAACCATCGTGTAGAAGACGACGTAGAGCAGGATGGCGCCCAGCGACAGGGCCGCGGCGAGCCAGTTCGTGAAGGCCAGCAGCCAGAGAATCGATGCCAGACCGACCAGCCAGGCGAACACCAGGGCCTGCCGGTCGGTGAGTTCCCCCGTGACGAGCGGGCGATTCTGGGTACGCTTCATCAGCCGGTCGATGTCCCGGTCGATGTAGCAGTTGAACGCCCCGGCAGAGCCGGCGCTAAGCGAACCGCCGATCAGAGTTGCCACGACCAGCCACAGGCTCGGGATGCCCTGTTCGGCCAGGATCATCGTGGGAGCGGTAACCACCAGGAGCAGTTCCACGACCCGCGGCTTGGTCAGCGAGAGGTAGGCCCTTGCCGTGCGCCGGAGCGTGCGTGGGGCGCTCAGGATGTGGGTTTCGGCGGCTCCGGGCAAAGCTCCTCCAACGCTGGTGACAGTGACTGTGATTCTAGGCGAACTGTCGGAACCGAAACCGTCGACGGGCCGCCCGGGGTGCGTCACGAGACGACACATCACGGGTCCGAACCGGCGTTGCCTATACTGGGGGTGCTCGCCAATCTCGGTGCATGCATGCTGATCCACCGGAACCGGGCATCTGCTGCGACACCGTGATGACGCTGATGTCCTCGGGCGCGCACAATAGCGGGTGCGGGTTCTCAGCAACCTTCTCCCCTGTCTTCAGAAGGGTCAATACCAAGTGGCAGCACTGCAGTGGGATTCAATTGACAGCAAGGCGGTCGACACCGCGCGCCTCCTCGCGGCCGATGCCGTGGAGAAGGTCGGGAACGGGCATCCCGGTACCGCCATGAGCCTCGCTCCCGCGGCCTACCTCCTGTTCCAGAAGGTGATGCGGCGTGACCCGTCCGACAACGAGTGGATCGGTCGGGACCGTTTCATTCTCTCGGTCGGCCACAGCTCGCTCACCCAGTACGTGCAGTTGTACCTCGGTGGCTACGGACTCGAGCTCGAAGATCTGAAGGCTCTGCGCACCTGGGGTTCCAAGACGCCCGGGCACCCGGAGTACGGCCACACCGACGGGGTCGAGATCACGACCGGTCCTCTGGGCCAGGGTCTGGCCTCCGCCGTCGGCTTCGCCTACGCCTCCCGCTTCGAGCGCGGACTGTTCGACCCGGAGGCGTCGGTCGGCACGAGCCCGTTCGATCACTTCGTGTACGTGATCGCCGGCGACGGCGACCTGCAGGAAGGCATCACGAGCGAGGCCTCCTCCCTCGCCGGCCACCAGCAGCTCGGCAACCTGATCGCGATCTACGACAGCAACCAGATCTCCATCGAGGACGACACCAACATCGCCTTCACCGAGGATGTCGCGGCCCGCTATTCGGCCTACGACTGGCACGTGCAGACAGTCGACTGGAAGCAGACCGGCGCCTACGTCGAGGACATCGCCGCACTCCACGACGCGATCGAGGCGGCCCAGGCAGTCACCGACAAGCCGTCGCTGATCATCCTGAAGACCATCATCGGCTGGCCCAGCCCGAAGAAGCAGAACACGGGCAAGATCCACGGCTCGGCGCTCGGCGCCGAGGAGCTGGCCGCCGTCAAAACGGTCCTCGGTTTCGACCCCGCGCAGGCCTTCGAGGTCGCCGACGAGGTCATCGCGCACACCCGACAGGCCGTGGACCGCGGGGCCGTCGCCCACTCCGCCTGGAACGTCGAGTTCGAGGCCTGGGCGACCGCCAACCCTGAGCGCAAGAACCTACTCGATCGGGTGCTCTCCGGCGACCTGCCCGACGGCGTTGAGGCGGCCCTGCCCGTCTTCCCCGCCGGCACGGAGGTATCGACCCGTGCCGCGTCCGGCAAGGTCCTCACCGCGCTCGGCACGGTCATCCCCGAGCTGTGGGGTGGCTCCGCCGACCTCGCAGAATCGAACAACACCACCATCGGCGGTGCTGCCTCCTTCATTCCGAGCGAGCACTCCACCAATGAATGGACCGGCAACCCCTACGGCCGCGTGCTGCACTTCGGCATTCGCGAACACGCCATGGCCGCCATCCTGAACGGCATCGTGCTGCATGGGAACACCCGCCCCTTCGGCGGCACCTTCCTGATCTTCAGCGACTACATGCGACCGGCCATCCGCCTGGCCGCGCTGATGCAGGCCCCCTCGATCTTCGTCTGGACCCACGACTCCGTCGCCCTCGGCGAGGACGGCCCCACCCACCAGCCGATCGAGCAGCTCGCGACCCTGCGCGCCATCCCCGGACTCGATGTGGTGCGCCCCGGCGACGCCAACGAGGTGTCCTGGGCGTGGAAGACGATCCTCGAGCGCCGCCAGGGACCGGCCGGCATCGTGCTGACCCGCCAGAACATTCCCGTGTTCGAGCGCGGCGAGGGCGACGCCACCGGCGACGTGCTCGCATCCGCCCGAAACGTGGCCCGGGGCGCCTACGTGCTCGCTGAGGCTGCGGGCGGCACACCTGATGTGATCCTGATCGGCACCGGCTCCGAGGTGCAGCTGGCCCTGGCGGCCCGCGAGCAGCTCCAGGCCGAAGGCATCAGCGCGCGCGTCGTGTCGGCCCCCAGCCTCGAATGGTTCCGGGAGCAGAGCGCCGAGTACCGCGAGGCTGTCCTGCCCGCATCGATCACCGCCCGAGTATCCGTCGAGGCGGGCATAGCGTTGACCTGGGACAAGTACGTCGGCGACCGTGGCCGCAGCGTCTCGATCGAGCACTTCGGTGCGTCGGCCGATTACAAGACCCTGTTCCGTGAATTCGGCATCACGACGGATGCCGTCGTCGCCGCCGCCAAGGAATCTCTCGCCGCGAACTGAACCCGCTGCGCCGCGACACCACACACCTGAATACCCTGCATTCCAAGGAGATACGAAATATGACTGAGAACACTCCCCTAGCCGAGCTGTCATTGGCCGGCGTCAGCATTTGGCTGGACGACCTGTCCCGGGAACGCATCGCTTCCGGCGGCCTGGCGAACCTGATCGACACGAAGAACATCGTCGGCGTGACCACCAACCCGACGATCTTCGCCGGCGCCCTCAGCAAGGGCGAGGCGTACGCGGAGCAGGTGGCCGCTCTTGCCGCCGCCGGCACCAGTGTGCACGACGCCGTGTTCGAGATCACCACCGACGATGTGACCGCGGCCAGCGATATCTTCCGCCCGGTTTACGATCGCACCCGCGGCGTCGACGGGCGCGTGTCGATCGAGGTCGAGCCCGGGCTGGCCCACGACGCGGCCGGCACGGTCACGCAGGCCCAGGAACTGTGGGCGAAGGTCAATCGACCCAACGCCATGATTAAGATCCCCGCAACGGTGGAAGGTCTCGAGGCGATCACCGCGACGATCGCCCTCGGCATCAGCGTCAACGTCACCCTGATCTTCAGCCTCGAACGTCACCGCCAGGTCATCAACGCGTACCTGTCCGGCCTGGAGAAGGCCAAGGCGGCCGGCCTCGACCTCAGCGTGATCCACTCCGTTGCGTCGTTCTTCGTCTCGCGGGTCGACACCGAGATCAACACCCGCCTTGAGGTCATCGGGACGACAGCCGCGCTTGCGCTCAAGAGCAAGGCCGGCGTCGCGAACGCCCAGCTCGCCTATCAGGTCTACGAGGAAGCCTTCTCCACCGAACGCGCCCTCGGCCTGATCAGCGCCGGAGCCAACAAGCAACGCCCCCTCTGGGCCTCCACCGGCGTCAAGGACCCCAGCCTCCCCGACACCCTGTATGTGACCAACCTGGTCGCGCCCGAGGTCGTCAACACCATGCCGGAGAAGACCCTCGAGGCCACACTCGACCACGGCGTCATCCCCGCGAACTCCATCACCGGCGCGTACGACGAAGCCAACCTGGTTCTCGACGCACTCGCGAACGAGGGTGTCTCGTACAACGACGTCACCCAGGTACTCGAGGCCGAAGGCGTGGCCAAGTTCATCGTCTCGTGGAATGAACTCCTCGAGACCGTGACCGCTGCCCTCGAGACCGCCACGACGACCAAGAACGGGGCCGCACTGTGAGCTTCCACATCTCCGTGAGCGGCGCGGCGGCCGAGGCCGTTCGCACCACCGTCCCGACCCTGGTGGCCGACCTCGTCGCATCCGGGATCACCGCCCTTGACCCGGCCCTCTGGGGCCCCGAAGCCGAAGCCGAAGCCGCGAAGCGACTCGGCTGGACCGAGTCCGTTACGGATTCCCGTCCGCTGGTCGCGGAGATCCTTGCCCTGCGCGACTCCCTGCGGGCCGGCGGAGTCACCCGTATCGCCCTCACCGGCATGGGTGGCTCGTCGTTGGCCCCCGAGGTCATCACCCGCACCGCCGGCGTGAACCTCACCGTGCTCGACTCCACCGACCCCGGTCAGGTCCTCGCGGCCCTCGGCGAGAACCTGGCCGCCACCGCGCTCGTGGTGTCGTCGAAGTCCGGCTCCACGGTCGAGACCGACAGTCAGCGCCGTGTCTTCGAGCGCGCCTTCCGCGAGGCCGGCATTGACCCGGTCGAGCGCATCATCATCGTGACCGACCCTGGCTCCCCCCTCGACGCGGATGCCCGTTCCGTGGGCTACCGCGTCTTCAACGCGGACCCCACGGTCGGTGGACGTTTCTCGGTGTTGACTGCGTTCGGACTCGTTCCGTCCGGCCTTGCCGGCGTGGACATCGCCGAGCTGCTCGACGAGGCCGAGGCCGTTTCGCTTTCCCTTGCCGTGGACACCGCCGAGAACCCGGGGCTCATCCTGGGTGCGGCCATCGCCGCGACCACCCCGCGCCGCGACAAGCTCGCAATCGTCGAGGATGGCACCCACATCGTCGGTTTCGCCGACTGGGCCGAACAGCTGATCGCCGAATCCACCGGCAAACAGGGCATCGGCATCCTTCCCGTCGTGCTCGACCTGGATGCCCCCGAGCTGACCCTGGACCTGCCTGACCTGCAGGTTGTTCGCCTGGTCTCCGACGCCGGCCGCGACGTGTTCTCCGATAACGGCGGACACGACGAGATCCGGATCAGCGGCACCCTCGGCGCGCAGTTCCTCGTCTGGGAGTATGCCACCGCCGTCGCCGGCCGCTTGCTGGGCATCAACCCGTTCGACCAGCCGGATGTCGAGGCCGCCAAAAACGCGACCCGCGGTCTCCTCGACGCCCGTCCCGAACCGGTCCCCGCCGCGTTCATCACGGACGGAATCGAGATCCGCGGCACCGCGCACGTGATCGGCGCCGCCAGCGACCTGCCCTCCGCTATCGATGCCCTGATCGAGGAGCTGGGCACGGACGGCTACATCTCCGTGCAGGCCTACGTCAACCGGCTGGAACTGCCCCAGCTCGCCGAAATCCGTGATCTGCTGGCCGCACTGGCCAAGCGCCCGGTCACGTTCGGCTGGGGACCGCGGTTCCTGCACTCCACCGGCCAGCTGCACAAGGGCGGACCGGCCACCGGAGTGTTCCTGCAGATCCTCACCACCCCGGACGTCGACCTCGACATCCCGGAGCGCCCCTTCACGTTCGGGGAACTAATCCTGGCCCAAGCCAGCGGTGACGCCAGCGTGCTGGCGGACCACGGTCGCCCCGTACTGACGCTGACGCTGACCGACCCGGCCATGAACATCGCCACCCTGTTCGACGCACTGCGCTAACCCGTTCGGCGCCGGCCCGCGGGCCGGCGCCGAACAACATGCTCGAACGCCACACCTCGAAGGAGCTGCATGTCCCCGGTGGAAATCACCCCGGAGTTCAATCCACTGCGTTCACCAAACGACTACCGTCTGAATCGCATCGCCGGGCCCAGCAGCTTGGTGATCTTCGGCGTCACCGGTGACCTGTCGCGGAAGAAACTCATGCCGGCCGTCTATGACCTCGCCAACCGCGGCCTGCTTCCGCCGGGTTTCGCGCTCGTCGGATTCGCACGCCGCGACTGGACCAACGAGGACTTCATGAAAGTCGTGCACGACTCGGTCAAGGAGTACGCGCGCACCGAGTTCAACGAGGACGTCTGGACTCAGCTGGCCGAGGGCATCCGTTTCGTGCCGGGGTCGTTCGACGACGCCGCGTCGTTCCAACTGCTCAAGGACACCATCGCGCAACTCGATCGGGAGCGCGGGACGATGGGCAACCATGCGTTCTACCTGTCGATCCCGCCGAAGGCATTCCCGCAGGTCACGGAGCAGCTGCGCCGCTCGGGCCTGGCCGATCAGACGGACGGGCAGTGGCGGCGGGTCGTGATCGAGAAGCCGTTCGGCAGTGACCTGCAGACCGCGCGCGAACTCAACGCCGTGGTCGAGTCGGTCTTCCCGCCCGACTCGGTCTTCCGCATCGACCATTACCTGGGCAAGGAGACGGTGCAAAACATTCTGGCCCTCCGCTTCGCGAACCAGTTGTACGAACCGATCTGGAACGCCAACTACGTCGACCACGTGCAGATCACCATGGCCGAGGACATCGGCGTGGGCGGTCGGGCCGGCTACTACGACGGCATCGGCGCAGCCCGGGACGTCATCCAGAACCACCTGCTGCAGCTTCTAGCGCTAACCGCCATGGAGGAACCAATCTCCTTCGACGCTGCCGACCTGCGCACGGAGAAAGAGAAGGTTCTCGCCTCCGTCCGGCTTCCCGACGACCTCGCCCGTGGCACGGCCCGCGGCCAGTATGCCGGCGGTTGGCAGGGCGGCGAGAAGGTCGTGGGGTTTCTGGACGAGGACGGGATGGACCCCGAATCCCCCACCGAAACGTATGCCGCGCTGCGGCTGACCATTGAGAACCGCCGGTGGTCAGGGGTGCCCTTCTACCTGCGTGCGGGCAAGCGTCTGGGCCGCCGGGTCACCGAGATCGCCGTGGTGTTCAAACGAGCCCCCCAGCACCTCTTCGGCAAGGGAAACTCCGCACCGTTGGGCGAGAACGCCCTGGTCATCCGGGTGCAGCCCGACGAAGGCGTCACCATCCGTTTCGGTTCCAAGGTGCCCGGTGCCGGCATGCAGGTGCGCGACGTGACGATGGACTTCGGCTACGGCCACGCCTTCACCGAGGCCAGCCCCGAGGCCTATGAGCGGCTCATCCTCGACGTGCTCCTGGGCGACCCGCCGCTCTTTCCCCGGCACGAGGAGGTCGAGCTGTCGTGGAAGATCCTCGACCCGATCGAGGAGTTCTGGGCGAAGCAGGGCCAGCCCGAGCAATACCGGCCGGGAACCTGGGGTCCGGTCTCGGCCGACGAACTGCTGTCCCGCGACGGCCGACATTGGAGACGCCCATGATCGTCGATCTGCCCAACACGACCACCTCCAAGATCTCCAAGGCCCTGGTGCGCATCCGCGAAGAAGGCGGCGCGGTGGCCCTCGGCCGCGTGCTTACGCTCATCATCGCGTCCACCATGGGCCGCGAGGAGGAGGCCATCGAGGCCGCGAACGACGCGTCCAGGGAACACCCTATGCGCGTGATCGTGCTGTCGACGATGGACCAGGATGACACGGCCTCCCCACTCGCCCCCCGCGTCGACGCGGAAATCCGTGTCGGCGGGGACGCGGGCGCCAGCGAGGTCATCGTGCTGCGCGCCTACGGTGAGGCCGCCAGCGACCCGGAAAGCCTGGTCACCGGTCTGCTCCTGCCCGACGCCCCCGTCGTGGCCTGGTGGCCCGGTGTGGCGCCCACTGTGCCAGCGGATTCGCCCCTCGGGCGCATCGCCCACCGGCGCATCACGGATGCTTCCGCGCAGCCCGACCCGCAGGCCGCGCTTCATCACCTCTGCGGTTCATACCGTCCCGGCGACACGGACTTCGCCTGGACCCGCCTCACCCTCTGGCGCGCCCAGCTGGCGGCGGTCCTCGACCAGCCGCCCTACCTGCCTGTGACCGCCGTGCAGGTGACCGGTGCCGCGGACTCGCCGTCCACGACACTTCTCGCCGCCTGGCTCGCTCTGCAGCTGCAGGTCTCGGTGGACTACGAGTTCACTACGGGGCCGCTGTCCCACGGCATCCGGAGTGTGCACCTGACGCGCTCCGCCGGGCTCATCTCGCTCGAACGAGAAGTGCCCGACATCGCCAGACTCACCCAGCCCGGCCAGCCCGTTCAGGACCTCACCCTCAAGCGGCGGAGCCTGCGGGACTGCCTCAGCGACGAGCTGCGCCGCCTCGACCCCGATGAGCTGTATGGTGAGGTCATCACGCGCGGCCTACCGCACCTTGACGATGTGGTCGCAGAACACAACGAAGGACGACCGTGACCAACGAACGACGCGTACTTGTGCACACCGATCGCGCGGCCCTGGCCGCCTCGGTGGCGGCCCGATTCATCACAACGACCGTGGACCTCCTGCACGAACAGGGAGAAGTCAACGTGGTCCTGGCCGGCGGCAGCGTCGCGATCGAGGTCTTGGAAGCTGTCAACGCCTCCGCGGCCCGCGACACCATCGACTGGGCCCTGGTCACGTTCTGGTGGGGTGACGAGCGCTGGGTGCCCAAGGAGCACCCCGACCGCAACGAGCGCCAGGCTCGCACCGCCCTACTCGACCACATCCAGATCCCGGAGGCGAACATCCACCCCTTCGCCGCCTCGGACGAAGGAGTCGACCTCGACACCGCAGTCGAGAGCTACGCCGCGTTGCTCGAGTCCGCCTCGATCGAGGGAACCGACCTGCCGCGCTTCGACATCACCTTCCTCGGCGTCGGGCCGGACGGCCACGTCGCCTCCCTATTCCCGCACCAGGCCGGCATCCGCGAACATAGCAAGAGCGTGCTCGCCGTGCGCAACTCTCCCAAGCCCCCGGCGGAGCGGCTCAGCCTCAGCCGACCGGCCCTGAACTCCTCACGGTGCGTGTGGATGGTGCTGGCCGGGCCGGACAAGGCATCGGCGCTCGGTCTCGCCCTAGCCGGCGCCAGCCGCGACGAAGTGCCCGTGGCGGGCATCAAGGGCCGCCGGTACACGAACTTCTTCGTCGACCGGGAGGCCGCTGCGGAGGTCCCCGAGAACCTCACCGCGTCGACGTTCTAGAACAGTCACCCGCTCGGGCAGACCCGCACACCGAGAAAGGCCCCGACCGGAGTCGGGGCCTTTCTCAGTGAACGACAGGCGTGCGCGTCCAAACGTCAGTTCGTCGCGGACAGCTTGCCCCGGCGCACGCGCAACTGCTCCAACGCTTCTTCGAGGAGCGATTCTGCCTCTTCCTCGGTGCGGCGTTCCTTCACGTAGGCAAGGTGCGTCTTGTACGGTTCAAGCTTGACCACCGACGGCGGGTTCTCTTTGTCCCGCCCGGCCGGGAGCCCCGACGACGGGCAGTCGATGGTCACCGGAATCTCCTCATCGGGGAGGTTTGCCGCGAAGTAACGCACGGTCTCGTTGCCGAGGGCGTCCCAGTAGGACACCTTGATGCGGTCCGCGTGAAAACCGCGGTCCTGCTCGCCCATGGGGCCGGCACCGACCCGGGATCCTCTGATTGCGCTGCCACCAGATGCCATTATGTTCCTCCGCTTGAAAAGGGCGTTGTAGCCGATTGACCGGTTGAGCTAGAGCTCGTCGAAACTGTGAAACGGGAGGCTAAAGCCCCGTGTCGAACTTGGTGAGGAGTCCCAGGATTACGATGCAGGTAATCCAGAGCAACCCCAGGATGACGGTGATGCGGTTGAGGTTGCGTTCCGCCACACCGGACGCACCGAGGTTGGAAGTGACACCTCCGCCAAACATGTCGGACAGACCGCCACCACGCCCCTTGTGAAGCAAAATGAGCATGGTCAACAGGAGACTCGTAATTCCGAGCAACACCTGCAGCACAACCTGGAGAATCTCCACGCAAAAACCTTTCACAGTGCGATGGGCCCAAAAAACCCATCAAGATCAGTGATAATCATAGCCTGACTCACGAACCAGCCCACCGACCCCCTGTTGGGGGCCGATGGGCTGCTTCGAGGCCTGCTGCCGAGTTGAGACAGCAGATGTGGTGCAGTTGTCTTGTTACAGACCGACGTGCTGCTGGAACCGGACGATGCTCGAGAATTCGTCGATATCCAGGCTGGCGCCGCCCACCAGGGCGCCGTCCACGTTCGGCTCGCGCATGAAGCCCGCGATATTCGAACCCTTCACGGAACCGCCGTACAGGATACGGGTCTTGTCGGCCACATCCTGGCCCAGCGTCTCCGTGAGCACGAGACGCAGTTGCGCCGCCACCTGCTCGGCCTGCTCCGGCGTTGCCGCCTTGCCGGAACCGATCGCCCAGACGGGCTCGTAGGCGACGACGAAGTCGGCCGCGTTGGTCACGCCGGCCAAGGCCGCGCGCAGCTGGGCGACCGGTACGGCGCTCGGGCCGTGCAGTTCCAGGTCCGCGGCAGACTCGCCGACGCAGATGATCGGAACCAGGTTGTGCTTGAGCGCTGCCGTGACCTTCGCCGAGACGATCTCGTCAGTCTCGGCGTGCAGTGTGCGGCGCTCGGAGTGACCGATCAACACATACTTACACTCGAGCTGCGCGAGGAACGCGCCGGAGATTTCACCGGTGTACGCGCCCGAATCCTGGGCCGACAGGTCCTGGCCGCCGAAGACGATCGGGAGCTTGTCAGCGGAGACGAGCGTCTGCACGGAGCGGAGGTCGGTAAACGGTGGGAACACCGCGACCTCGACCGCTGCGACATCGTGCTTCGCATCCTTGAGATTCCAGGCGAGCTTCTGGACGAACGCGATGGCCTGGAGGTGGTCCAGGTTCATCTTCCAGTTTCCGGCAATCAGCGGAGTGCGTCGTGGGTGTTCGTTTACTGCCATCCGAGGACCTCCAGTCCTGGCAGGCGCTTACCCTCGAGGAACTCGAGGCTCGCGCCGCCGCCGGTAGAAATGTGACCGAACTGGTCATCGGTGAAACCGAGGATGCGCACGGCCGCGGCCGAATCTCCACCACCGACGACACTCAGGCCGTCGACCTCGGTCAGCGCGCCGGCCACCGCACGGGTGCCCTCCGCGAACGGCGCCAACTCGAACACGCCCATCGGGCCGTTCCAGAAGACCGTCTTCGACGACCGGATGATGTCGGCGAACGCCGCACCGGTCTCCGGTCCGATGTCCAGACCGAGACCGGAGGCACCGAACGTGGTGCTCTCGATCGCGTCGGCCGGGGTGACCGCCACTTCGGCGTCTGCCCCAAACTTGGAGGCAACGACGATATCCGTCGGCAGCACGATCCGCACGCCCAGGCGCTCCGCTTCCTGAAGGTAACCGCGAACGGTTTCGATCTGGTCGGCCTCCAGCAGGCTTGCGCCCACCTTGTGGCCCTGAGCGGCGAGGAACGTGTATGCCATGCCGCCGCCGATGAGCAGCGAGTTGACGCGGGGCAGCAGGTGCCCGATGACGCCGAGCTTGTCGGACACCTTCGAGCCGCCCAGAACGACCGCGTACGGCGCTTCGGGCTTCTCGGTGAGGCGGTCCAGGACTTCGAGCTCAGCGGCGATCAGGAGGCCGGCCGCGCTGGGAAGGATCCCGGCGAGGTCGTACACACTGGCCTGCTTGCGGTGCACGACGCCAAAGCCATCCGAGACGAGCACATCGCCCAGAGCGGAAAGCTCCGTGGTGAAGGCGCCGCGCTCGGCGTCGTCCTTGGCAGTCTCCCCCGCGTTGAAGCGGAGGTTCTCGAGAACAACCACGTCACCGTCGGTGAGGGCGGCAACGGCAGCCTGAGCCGACGCCCCGACCGTGTCCGTGGCGAATGCCACGTCCGCGCCCAGGAGCTCGCCGAGACGGTCGGCAACGGGAGCTAGGCTGTACTTGGCTTCCGGTGCGCCCTTCGGTCGACCGAGGTGCGACACGATCACAACTCGCGCGCCCTGCTCGATGAGGGCCTTGATGGTGGGCAAGGATGCCCGGACACGCCCATCGTCGGTGATCTGACCGTCTTGCAACGGCACATTCAGGTCACAACGGACGATGACGCGCTTTCCGCCGAGCTGCCCCAGTGAATCAATAGTACGCAGCGTCACTGCGGACTCCGTTAGAGGCTCTTGGCGACGAGCGCAGTGAGGTCAACCATGCGGTTGGAGTAGCCCCATTCGTTGTCGTACCATGCGGACAGTTTGACCTGGTCGCCGATGACGCGAAGCAGGCCGGCATCGAAGATCGAGGAGTGCGGGTCGGTGACGATGTCACTGGAGACGATCTCGTCTTCCGTGTACATGAGGATGCCCTTGAGGGGACCCTCGGCGGCAGCCTTGTACGCGGCCTTGATGGCCTCGACGGTGACGGGACGCTCGGCAACGACGGTGAGGTCGGTGATGGAGCCGGTGGGAACCGGAACGCGCAGCGCGAAGCCGTCAAGCTTGCCCTTGAGCTCCGGCAGAACCAGGCCGAGGGCCTTGGCGGCACCGGTCGTGGTCGGAATGATGTTCAGAGCGGCCGCGCGGGCACGACGCAGGTCAGAGTGCGGGCCGTCCTGCAGGTTCTGGTCGGCCGTGTACGCGTGGATCGTGGTCATCAGGCCGTGCTTGATGCCGAAGTTGTCGTTGAACACCTTCGCGAGGGGCGCGAGGCAGTTCGTGGTGCACGACGCGTTGGAGATGATGTCGAACTTGGCCGGGTCGTAGTCTGCCTCATTGACGCCCATGACGATGGTTGCCGCCTCGCCGGAGGCAGGAGCGGAAACGATGACCTTCTTGGCACCGGCGGTGATGTGCTTGCGCGCATCCTCAGCCTTGGTGAAGCGTCCGGTGGATTCGATCACAATGTCGACGCCCAGGGCTGCCCAGGGCAGGTTGGCGGGGTCGCGCTCGGCAAGAACCTTAATCGGCTTGCCGTTGACGAGGATGGTGTCTCCATCGACCTCGACGGTGGCGGGAAGGCGACCGGTGATGGAGTCATATTTAAGAAGGTGAGCCAGCGTCTTCGCCTCGGTGAGGTCGTTCACGGCGACGATCTCGATGTCGCTGCCCTGGGCCAGGACGGCGCGAAGATAATTACGGCCAATGCGGCCAAATCCGTTAATACCAATCTTTACAGACACGAATGTCTCCTATTCTTGTGCGCCGAGGCGCGTTGTGGTGGGTGAATCGGACGGGCTGCGGGCCCCCGTGGGGGCCCCTCCTCTCAGGAAAGGAGCAGCAGTCCGGTGGTCTTTTCGCGTGCGATGGTGAAGCGTTCCTGTACGTTGGCCCAGTTGACGATGTTCCAGAACGCCTTCACATAGTCCGCACGAACGTTGCGGTAGTCGAGGTAGTACGCGTGCTCCCAGACGTCGAGCATCAGCACCGGAATCGTGCCGGCCGCAAAGTTGGCCTGCTGGTCGAAGAACTGCTGAATGATCAGGCGCTGGCCGATCGAGTCCCAGGCGAGAACCGCCCAGCCGGAGCCCTGAACGCCAAGGGCCACGGCCGCGAAGTGGGCCTGGAACTTGTCGAAGGAACCGAAGTTGTCCTCGATTGCGCTAGCCAGGTCACCAGTGGGCTTGTCTCCGCCATCGGGCGACAGGTTAGTCCAGAAGATCGAGTGGTTGACGTGGCCGCCCAGGTTGAACGCGAGGTCCTTCTCGAGCTTGTTCACAAAGGTGAGGTTGCCGCTGTCGCGAGCCTCGGCCAGCTGGGCCAGGGCTGTGTTGGCCCCGGTGACGTAGGCCTGGTGGTGCTTTCCGTGATGGAGTTCCATGATGGTGCCGCTGATACTCGGCGCAAGAGCCGAGTAGTCGTAGGCCAGAGCCGGAAGTGTGTATTCAGCCAAGGTGCATCTCCTCTGTAGTTGTCGGCGCGAAACGCTCCGCCACCCGTTCGTGAGCAACCATTCCAGTCTACTCAGGATGCGCTGTGGCTGTGACGAACGTGGATGAACGCTGAACGCCGGGCAGGTCAGACGTCATCGAGGTCGGCCGGGAGGTTCGCGTCCGTGCCCGGGATGCCCAGGTCGGCGGCCTTCTTGTCGGCCATGGCCAGCAGGCGACGGATGCGGCCGGCGACGGCATCCTTCGTCATGGGCGGGTCCGCGTGGTGACCGAGCTCGTCGAGGCTGGAGTCGCGGAAGGAGAGGCGCAGCTCGCCCGCATACCGGAGGTGCTCCGGGATCTCCTCGTCAAGGATTTCCATGGCGCGCTGCACGCGCGCGCACGCGGCCACCGCGGCCTGAGCGGAGCGGCGCAGGTTCGCGTCGTCGAAGTTGACCAGTCGGTTCGCAGTCGCGCGCACTTCCCGACGCTGGCGGAGGGCCTCCCAGTTGAGCACGGTCTCCTGCGCCCCCATCTGCACGAGCATGGCGCCGATGGCGTCGCCGTCGCGGATGACGACCCGGTGCACGCCCCGTACCTCACGCGCCTTGGCGACGACTCCGAGGCGGCCGGCGGCTCCCACGAGGGCCATGGCAGATTCGTTCCCGGGGCAGGTGACCTCCAGCGCCGCCGAACGACCCGGGTCGGTCAACGAGCCGTGGGCGAGGAAGGCTCCACGCCAGACAGCGGCGATCTCTTCCTTCGAGCCCGTGGTGAGCCGGTTCGGCAGACCGCGAATCGGGCGCCGTCTCGCGTCGAGCAGCCCGGTCTGGCGCGCGAGGGTTTCGCCGCCGTCAAGCACTCGCACCAGGTAGTGGCTGGCGCGCCTCAGGCCGGCGGCGGGGATCACGGTCACGTCGCTGCGCACGCCGTAGAGCTCGGCGAGATCTTTGCGCACCCTCCTGGCGAGGAGAGGGGTGTCGAGCTCTGACTCGATGGCGATCCGGCCGGAAATCATGTGCAGTCCGCCGGAGAAGCGGAGAATGGTGGCCAGTTCCGCTGCACGCACCGTGGTCTTTGAAATTTCGACGCGAGCAAGCTCGTCTTTGACGTCGGCGGTGAGTGCCAATCGCTTGTCCATTCTGTCGTCCTGGCCTGATGTGGGGCCGAGTTGTAGTCGTTCTGGCCGGAGTGGGCGTCTGCTGGATGCAGTCGCCCGTGACCGGGTTATTCCCGTCCGAGGTCGCGGTTCTTGACGCTGACCGCGACACCGGGGAAGTCCTTGACCAGGGCCGCGATTTCCGCGGCCATGGCGACCGAGCGGTGCTTGCCGCCCGTGCACCCGACCGCGATGGTCGCGTGGCGTTTGTTCTCCCGCTGGTACCCCGCGAGGACCGGTTCCAGGGCCGCCGCGTAGTGCGAGATGAACTCCCGCGCCCCGGTCTGGGCGAGAACAAAATCCCGCACCTCGGAGTCTTGGCCGTTGTGGCTGCGAAGTTCGGGAACCCAGAACGGGTTGGGAAGGAAACGCACATCGGCGACCATGTCGACGTCGGTGGGAAGGCCGTACTTGAAGCCGAAACTCATCAGCGTGACGTGCACCCCGGCGGCGTCCTCGGCGGCGAAGCGGTCCGAGATCGACGTGGCCAGCTGGTGGATGTTGAGATCGGAGGTGTCGATGACGAGGTCGCAGGACTCGCGCACGGCGCTGAGCTTGACGCGCTCGGCCGCGATGCCGTCAAGGATCGTGCCGTCGCCCTGCAGCGGATGCGGTCGTCGCACGGATTCGAACCGTCGCACGAGCACGTCGTCGCGGGCTTCGAGGAAAATGACCCGTACCTGGGACGTCTTGCGCAGCGAGTGCAGGATCTCCTGGAAATCGGTGAAGAAGTCTCGGCCGCGGATATCGACCACGGCAGCGATCTTCGGCAGGCTGGTGCCGGCCCGGCCGACGAGTTCGGCCAGCGGGCGCAGCATCTGCGGCGGAAGGTTGTCGACGACATACCAGCCCAGGTCTTCCAGCGCGTTGGCCACGGTGGAGCGGCCTGCGCCGGACATCCCCGTCACGATAAGCATTTCCTGCCTGTCGTTCTCCGTTGTCATTCTGGACTGCGCCTTCGATCGGGTGGAACCTAAGTGTCCAGCCTACCGATCAGCCGGACCGTTCAGGCGCGCAAGTGGCGATGAATCGCCTCGGCCAGCACCGGACCGATGCCGCGAACGTCGGCAATCGCCTCCGCCGGCGCCTCCTTGAGCCGGGTGACGGAGCCGAAATGCTGCAGGAGCACCTTGACTCTGGCCGGGCCGAGACCGGGGACCTCGTTCAGCACCGACGTGATGTCCCGCTTCCTTCTCGAGCGCTGGTGCATGATCGCGAACCGGTGCGCCTCGTCGCGGATGCGCTGGATCAGGAACAGGGCGTCACTGTTGCGCGGCAGGATCACCGGGTAGTCGGAGTCCGGCAACCAGATTTCCTCGAGCCGCTTCGCGATTCCGCACAGCTGGATACCGGTGACGCCGGATTCGCGCAGCGCCCGCGCCGCCGCGGCCACCTGAGGCTGGCCGCCGTCGACGATGAGCAGGTTCGGCTGGTACCGGAACTTCTTGCGCGTCACCGTGGCATCGGCCTCGCTCTCCGGCGCCGCTTCCTCGTCGGGGATCAGGTACGCCAGGCGGCGGGTAAGCGTGCGGTAGATGGAGTCCGTGTCATCCGTGGACTCGGGAATACTGAACCGGCGGTACTCGTCGGTTCGCGGCAACCCGTCTTCGAACACCACCATGGAGGCGACGATGTTGGTGCCGCTCAGGTGCGAGACGTCGTAGCATTCCATCCTGAGCGGCGCGGAGGGCATCTCCAACGCCTCCTGGATGTCTTCGAGGGCCTTGGACCGGGCGACGAAGTCGGAGCTCCGCCGGGTCTTGTAGAGCATCAAGGCATGCTTGGCGTTCTGGGTCGCCGTGGCGAGCAGGGCGGCCTTCTCGCCCCGCTGGGCAGCGACAAGCCGGACCTTGCGTTTGCCGACGCCGGCCAGCCAGGTTTCCAGCGCCGCGGCGTCGTCGGGCAACTCCGGCACAACGATCTCCCGCGGAGGCACGGCTCCGGAGCCGTAGGCCGTCAGCATGATCGAGTCGATCAGGTCGCTCGTCGTGAGGTCCAGTTCTTTGTCGACCATCCAGCCGCGCACACCGCGGATGCGGCCGCCCCGCACGATGAACAACTGCACCGCCGCGGCGAGTTCATCCTGGTCGATGGCGAACAGGTCGATGTCGACGCTATCGCGGAGCACGACGGCGCTCTTCTCCAGAACGGCGTTCAGCGCCCGCACCTGGTCGCGCCGTTTGGCGGCGACCTCGTAGTTCTGGCCCACCGCGGCATCCTTCATCTCCGCGGTCAGCTGGTTGATCAGCTTGCGATCCTGGCTGCCCATGAAGCTGACGAACTCATTTACGATCACCCGGTGCTCCTCGATGGAGACCAGGCCGGAGCAGGGGCCGAAGCACCGCCCGATCTGCCCGCCGAAGCAGGGCTTGCCGGACTGAATGGCCCGTTTGTAGTTGGCGTTGTTGCAGGTACGGATGGGGAAGGCTTTGAGCATCAGCTCGATTGTCTCGTGCACGGCCCAGACCTTCGGGTACGGTCCGAAATACCGGGCGCCGCGGATGCCGGTGGTGCGGGTGACGAGAGCCCGCGGCGCCTCGTCGGCGAGGGTCACCGCGAGGTACGGGTAGGACTTGTCGTCCTTGAACCGCACGTTGAAGGGCGGGTCGAACTCGTTGATCCAGGTCCACTCCAGCTGGAGGGCCTCGACCTCGGTGCCGACGACCGTCCACTCAACCGAGCTGGCCGTGGTGACCATGCGCCGGGTGCGCTCATGCAGGCTGCTCAGCGGGGCGAAGTAGTTCGCGAGCCGCGCCCGCAGGTTCTTGGCCTTGCCGACATAGAGTACCCGCCCGGTTTCGTCACGAAATCGGTACACCCCGGGACTCGTGGGGATCTCGCCCGTCTTGGGGCGGTAGCTCAGCGCATCGGACATGATGGTTCCTGAGGCGGTCAGTGTGCCGCCAGGATCTCCTTCAGGAACACGCCCGTGTGGCTCTTCTTCACGGTGGCGACGTGCTCCGGGGTTCCGGTGGCAAGCACGCGGCCCCCGCCGGAGCCGCCCTCGGGACCAAGGTCGATCACCCAGTCCGCGGACTTTATCACGTCGAGGTTGTGCTCGATCACGATTACGGTGTTGCCCTTGTCGACCAGGCTGTTCAGCACAAGCAGCAGTTTGCGCACGTCTTCGAAGTGCAGGCCGGTCGTGGGCTCGTCGAGCACGTACACGCTGCGGCCATTGGACCGGCGCTGCAGCTCGGTGGCCAGCTTGACGCGCTGGGCCTCGCCGCCGGACAGCGTCGTGGCGCTCTGGCCGAGGCGCACGTAGCCGAGGCCGACCTCGACGAGGGTGTTCAGGAACCGGTGGATGGACGAGATCGCCTCGAAGAAATCGGCGGCCTCGCTGATCGGCATGTCCAGCACCTCGGCGATGCTTTTGCCCTTGTAGTGCACGGTGAGGGTGTCGCGGTTGTAGCGCGCTCCCCCGCAGACCTCGCAGGCAACGTAGACGTCGGGCAAGAAGTTCATCTCGATTTTGATCGTGCCGTCGCCGGAGCAGGCTTCGCAGCGGCCGCCCTTGACGTTGAAGCTGAACCGGCCGGGCAGGTAGCCGCGCGCCTTAGCCTCGATCGTCTCGGAGAAGAGGGTGCGGATCTTGTCGAAGACGCCGGTGTAGGTGGCAGGGTTGGAGCGCGGCGTGCGCCCGATCGGGGCCTGGTCGACGTGGATGACCTTGTCGAGCTGCTCGAGCCCGGTGACGCGAGTGTGCCGGCCGGGGAGTTTGCGGGCGCCGTTGAGCCGGTTGGCCAGTACCCGGTACAGGATGTCGTTGACGAGAGACGACTTGCCCGATCCGCTGACGCCGGTCACGGCCGTGAACGTGCCGAGCGGGAAGCTGACCGACACCTTCTTGAGATTGTTGGCCTCCGCGCCGATAACCGAGATTTCGCGCGCCGGGTCGATCTCGCGCCTGGTGGCCGGGGTCGGGATGGATCTGCGGCCGGCAAGGTAGTCCCCGGTCAGCGACTCCGTGTTGGTGAGCAGGTCGGCGTAGGAACCGGAATGCACGACATGGCCGCCGTTGACGCCGGCGCCCGGACCGATGTCGACGACCCAGTCGGCCGTCTTGATGGTGTCTTCGTCGTGCTCAACCACGATCAGGGTGTTCCCGAGGTCGCGCAGGGTAACCAGGGTCTCGATCAGCCGTCGGTTGTCGCGCTGGTGCAGGCCGATGCTCGGTTCGTCGAGCACGTACAGCACCCCGGTCAGGCCGGACCCGATCTGGGTGGCCAGACGGATGCGCTGCGCCTCGCCGCCGGACAGGGTCGCCGCGGCCCGGGCCAGATTGAGGTAGTTCAGGCCAACGCGGATCAGGAAGTCCAGGCGCGCCTTGATCTCTCGCAGCACCTGCGCGGCGATGACGGCCTCCCGGTCGGTCAGCTCGAGCTTGTTCATGAAATCGCGGGCGTCGGTGAGACTGAGGTTGCAGACATCAGCGATGCTGGCCCCGTGCACGAGCACGGCGAGGACCTCGGGCTTGAGCCGGGTTCCGGAGCAGACGGGGCAGTCGACTTCGCGCAGGTATTCTCCCCAGCGGGCGCGCTGGGTGTCGGACTCCGCCTGCAGGTACTGACGTTCAATGTAGGGCACGACGCCCTCGAAGCCGGAGGTGTAGCTCATCTCCCGGCCGTAGCGGTTCTTCCACTTCACCTTGACCTCGAAGTTGTCGCCGCGCAGAACGGCGTCCTGCACCTCGGCGGGCAGTTCGCCCCACGGGGTGTCGAGGGAGAAGTCCAGGTCTCGGGCGAGCCCGTCGAGGAGCTTCTCGTAGTACTGGAACAGTCCCTTGCCCTGCGTGGTCCAGGGCAGCACGACGCCGTCCGCGATGCTGAGCTCGGGGTCGCCGAGAAGCAGGTCTGCGTCGACCGACATGCGCGTGCCGAGCCCGGAGCACTCAGGGCAGGAGCCGAAGGGCGCGTTGAAGGAGAATGTGCGCGGCTCGATCTCGGTGAGCTGCACGGGGTGGTTGTTGGGACAGGAGAGCTTCTCCGAGTAGCTTTGCCAGGCCTCGTCGCCCTCCCGGTCGACGTAGTTGATCTGCACGATGCCATCGGTCAGCTTGAGCGCCGTCTCAAGGGAGTCTGTGAGCCGGCTCAACAGGTCGGGGCCGGCGACCAGACGGTCGATGACCACGAAGATGTCGTGTTTGAGCTGCTTCTTCAGAACGGGCGGCTCGTTGAGCTGGATCGGGGTGCCGTCGACGATGGCGCGGGAATAACCGCCCGCTGCCAGTTCCTTGAACAGGTCGACGAACTCGCCCTTTTTTTGGGATACGACCGGGCTGAGCACCTGGTAACGGACGCCCTCATCGAGTCCCATCAGCTGGTCGGCGATCTGCTGCACGGTCTGTGCCTGGATGACCTCGCCGCAGACGGCGCAGTGCGGCACACCGATGCGCGCCCAGAGCAGCCGCATGTAGTCGTAGACCTCGGTGATGGTGCCCACGGTCGACCGAGGGTTGCGGTTGGTCGATCTCTGGTCGATGGAGACGGCAGGGCTCAGGCCCTCGATGAAGTCGACGTCGGGTCGGTCGACCTGGCCCAGGAACTGCCTGGCGTACGCGGACAGCGATTCGACGTAGCGCCGCTGGCCCTCCGCGAAGATGGTGTCGAACGCGAGCGAAGACTTGCCCGAGCCGGACAGCCCCGTGAAGACGACGAGCGAATCGCGCGGAATCTCGAGGTCCACGTTGTGCAGGTTGTGCACACGGGCGCCACGAACGTTGAGTTTTGATCCGGTCTCTACCTTGGAAATTGACACCATTCGATTCTATGCAGCGTCACGCGTCCAACCCTGCGAATCAGCACGCCCTGAGCGAACAAATGTTCGAAGTCTAGCCAGCCAGTCCAATCATCCGATCAGATGTGGCCGGCCTTCTCCATCTGGCGCAGCTCGCGCTTCAGCTCGGATACCTCGTCGCGGAGCCGGGCCGCGAGCTCGAACTTGAGCTCCCCCGCCGCCTCGAGCATCTGGCCGTTCAGGTCGGCGATAATCGACTCAAGGTCGTTCGCGCCGTTCGCGGCCAGTCCCTGCCGGCGCGGTGTCGCCGCGACGCCCTTGCGGCGCGTGTCGCGGCCGGCCAAAAGCTCGGCGGTGTCCGCCTCTTCCCGAGCGAGAACCTCAGTGATGTCAGCGATCCGTTTGCGCAGCGGGGTGGGATCGATGCCGTGAAGGGTGTTGTAGGCCACCTGCTTCTCGCGGCGGCGGTCGGTCTCGTCGATCGCGCGCTCCATCGAGGCTGTGAGCCGGTCGGCGTACATATGCACCTCGCCGGAGACGTTGCGGGCCGCGCGGCCGATGGTCTGGATCAGCGAGGTCGCCGAACGGAGGAAGCCCTCCTTGTCGGCGTCGAGGATGGCGACAAGCGACACCTCGGGCAGGTCGAGCCCCTCGCGGAGCAGGTTGATGCCCACGAGGACGTCGTAGACGCCGGCCCGCAGCTCAGTGAGGAGTTCGACGCGACGGAGCGTGTCGACATCCGAGTGCAGGTACCGCACCCGCACGCCGGCCTCGGTGAGGAAGTCAGTGAGTTCCTCGGACATCTTCTTTGTGAGCGTGGTGACCAAGACGCGTTCGTTGCGGTCGACGCGCTTGTGGATTTCCTCGAGAAGGTCGTCGATCTGGCCCTTACTGGGCTTGACGATGATCTGCGGGTCGATCAGCCCGGTGGGACGGATGATCTGTTCAACGATGCCGTCGGCGATGCCCAACTCGTACTTGCCGGGGGTGGCGGAGAGGTAGACGGTCTGGCCGACGCGCCCCTTGAACTCCCCGAATTTGAGCGGTCGGTTGTCGAGGGCGCTCGGGAGCCGGAACCCGTGATCGACGAGTGTGCGCTTGCGCGAGGAGTCGCCCTCGTACATGGCGCCGATCTGCGGCACCGTGACGTGGGACTCGTCGATGACCATCAGGAAGTCGTCAGGAAAATAGTCGAGCAGGCAATGCGGCGCCTCCCCCGGTTGCCGCTGGTCGATGTGCCGGGAATAGTTCTCGATGCCGGAGCAGAAACCGATCTGCTCCATCATCTCCAGGTCAAACTGCGTGCGCATGCGCAGGCGCTGGGCCTCGAGCAGTTTGCCCTCGCGCTCCAGCTGTTCAAGCCGTTCGGCGAGCTCCTCCTGAATGCTGCCGATGGCGCGCTCCATCACGTCCGTGCTGGCCACGTAGTGCGAGCCGGGGAAGACGGCAACGGAGTCGAGCTTCCTCACGATGTCGCCGGTGAGCGGATGCAGGCTGTAGAGCGCCTCGATCTCGTCGCCGAACATCTCGATGCGGATGGCGAGTTCTTCGTACATCGGGATGATCTCGATGGTGTCGCCGCGCACCCGAAAGTGGCCGCGAGAGAAGTCGATGTCGTTGCGCTGGTACTGCATGGCAACGAACTTGCGGATCAGCCAGTCCCGGTTGACCTGTTGACCGACCTGGAGAGCGACCATGGCCTCGAGGTAGCCTTCGGGCGTGCCGAGGCCGTAAATGCAGGAAACCGTGGAGACCACGATGACGTCGCGCCGGCTGAGCAGGGAGTTCGTGGTGGAGTGCCGTAGGCGCTCGACCTCCGCGTTGATCGAGGAGTCCTTCTCGATAAAGGTGTCGGTCTGGGGCACATAGGCCTCGGGCTGGTAGTAGTCGTAATACGACACGAAATACTCGACGGCATTGTTGGGCATCAGCTCACGGAATTCGTTCACGAGCTGCGCGGCGAGGGTCTTGTTATGGGCGAGCACCAGGGTCGGCCGCTGCACCTGTTCGATCAGCCAGGCCGTGGTCGCCGATTTGCCCGTTCCGGTGGCGCCGAGCAGCACGATGTCGGTCTCTCCGGCGTTGATGCGGCCGGCCAGCTCGGCGATCGCTGTGGGCTGGTCGCCGCTCGGCGTGTACTCGCTCACCACCTCGAACGGATTAACAGAGCGCGTGGGTTCCATGCTCGTCAGTCTACGGAGCGCCTCTGACAATGCGCTGCTGACCCTGACCCCGCACCTGGTCCCACAGCACGTCGACCTGCTCCAGGGTCTGCTCAAGAGTGCCGCCCGTGTCGATGACGACGTCGGCGATCCTGTGACGGTCGGCGTCACTGGCCTGGGCGCGGATCCGGCGCTCCGCTTCGCCGACATCCATCGCCCGCAGCTCCACCATGCGGCGCACCCGGGTCGGCTCGTCGGCCTGGGTGACGACGACGAGGTCGAAAGGATGGTCGACGCCTGCCTCCACCAGCAGGGGCACGTCGTACACGACGATCGCGTTGCGGTCGGCATCTTCCGCCTCGCGGATCAGTGCGTTCGAGCGCGCGCGCACCTCGGGGTGCACGATCGCGTTGAGGCGGTCCAACGCCTCCGGGTCGCGGAACACGACCGCGCCGAGCGCCACCCGGTTCAGGCTGCCGTCGGGCAGCAGCACCGCGTCACCGAAAGCATCCGCGATCTTGACGAGCCCCGGGGTGGCGGGCCCGACCACGACCCGCGCGAGTTGGTCGGCGTCGATGTGCACGGCCCCGTGCTGCACTAGCCGCCGCGCGACGGTGCTTTTTCCGGATGCGATCCCGCCGGTCAGTCCAATCAAGTACACACTTGCCATGCTAACGGCCCTCGATGGACGAACCGGCATCCGCCGGCGAAGCGAAAAAAGGCCGCACCCCGGAGGGTGCGGCCTTCAGTCAGCTCGGTGCTAGTTGGAGCTGGAGAGCTTCTCGCGCAGTGCTGCGAGGGCCTCGTCGTCCGCGAGCGTGCCGGCGCCGGCCGTCTCGTTCGAGAAGGTGTTGCCTGCGGCGGACGGGACATCGCTGACGGCGGTGATCTCGTCGTTCGCGGAGGCAACCTGCTTCTTGTGGGCTTCCCAGCGAGCCTGGGCTGCAGCGTAGTCCTGCTCCCACTTCTCGCGCTGGGTCTCGAAGCCTTCGCGCCACTCGTTGGTCTCCGGGTCGAAGCCCTCGGGGTACTTGTAGTTGCCCTGGTCGTCGTACTCGGTGAGCATTCCGTAGAGCGCCGGGTCGAACTCGGTGCCCTCGGGGTCGACACCGTCGTTGGCCTGCTTGAGGCTCAGCGAGATGCGGCGACGCTCGAGGTCGATGTCGATGACCTTGACGAAGACCTCGTCGCCGACCGACACGACCTGCTCGGCGAGCTCGACGTGCTTGCCGGAGAGCTCGGAGATGTGAACGAGTCCCTCGATGCCCTCGGCAACGCGAACGAACGCGCCGAACGGAACGAGCTTGGTGACCTTACCCGGTGCAACCTGGCCGATGGCGTGGGTGCGAGCAAAGACCTGCCACGGGTCTTCCTGCGTGGCCTTGAGGGAGAGCGACACGCGCTCGCGCTCGAGGTCGACCTCAAGGATCTCGACGGTGACTTCCTGGCCAACCTCGACGACCTCGCTGGCGTGCTCGATGTGCTTCCAGCTGAGCTCGGAGACGTGAACCAGACCGTCAACGCCACCCAGGTCGACGAACGCACCGAAGTTGACGATCGACGAGACAACACCCTTGCGGACCTGTCCCTTCTGAAGGTTGTTGAGGAACGTGGTGCGGCTCTCGGACTGAGTCTGCTCGAGCAGCGCACGACGGGACAGCACGACGTTGTTGCGGTTCTTGTCGAGTTCGAGGATCTTGGCCTCGATCTCCTGGCCCAGGTACGGGGTCAGGTCGCGAACACGGCGCAACTCGATGAGCGAGGCCGGGAGGAACCCGCGGAGTCCGATGTCCACGATGAGGCCACCCTTGACAACCTCGATGACCGAACCGGTGACAACGCCATCCGACTCCTTGATCTTCTCAACGTCGCCCCATGCACGCTCGTACTGAGCACGCTTCTTGGACAGGATGAGGCGGCCTTCTTTGTCTTCCTTCTGAAGAACGAGGGCCTCAACCAGGTCGCCGACCTTGACGACCTCAGAGGGGTCGACGTCGTGCTTGATGGAAAGTTCGCGGGAGGGGATGACGCCCTCGGTCTTGTAGCCCACGTCGAGGAGGACCTCGTCGCGGTCGATCTTCACCACGGTGCCCTCGATGAGGTCTCCGTCGTTGAAGAATTTCAGAGTCTTTTCGACCGCGGCAAGAAAGTCTTCAGCAGATCCAATGTCGTTGATGGCGACCTGCTTGGGTGCCCGTTCGGTCGTTGCGTTTGTCATGTAGTAGTTGCTCCAGGATGGACATAGTTCGGGCCACACACGGGAAGAACTCGTGCTCGTGCACCATGCATGGCGGTGGACAGTTCGTCACAAGCGTGACAATCAAGCTTAGCTGTTTGCGGGAGAGGCCGGCAACTTGCCCGTCCCCCACGGAAGCTACGCCGATCGACCCCGAACGTTAACCGAGCATCGCCGCCTGGAGGGTGTCCAGGCCGACCCCGCCGAGATCGAGGGCCTTGCGGTGGAACTCCTTGATCGAGAAGGCGTCACCCTCGCGCTCCCTGTAACTGTCCCGCAGCTGCTCCCAGATGCGCTGGCCGACCTTGTAGGACGGGGCCTGCCCCGGCCAGCCGAGGTACCGGTTCACCTCGAACTTGACAAAGCTCGCGTTCATGTTCACGTTCCGGCCCAAGAACTCCAAGGCGTAGTCGGCGGTCCAGGGGCCCGAACCGTCGGGCAGCCGCTTCTCGAGGTGCACGCCGATGTCGAGGACGACGCGGGCGGCGCGCATCCGCTGCCCGTCCAGCATGCCGAGACGGTCGGCCGGGTCATCGAGGTAGCCCAGCTGCTCCATCAGACGTTCCGCGTAGAGCGCCCAGCCCTCGGCGTGACCCGAGGTGCCGGCCAGCTGGCGGCGCCAGGTGTTCAGCTTGGCCCGGTTGTAGACGGCCTGGCCGATCTGCAGATGGTGGCCGGGCACGCCCTCGTGGTAAACGGTGGTCAATTCGCGCCAGGTGTCGAATTCGGTGATCCCGACCGGCACCGACCACCACATCCGGCCCGGGCGGGAGAAGTCGTCCGTAGGCCCGGTGTAGTAGATGCCGCCTTCCTGGGTGGGGGCGATCAGGCACTCGAGGCGTTTGATCTCGTCGGGGATGTCGAACTGGGTCTCGGAGAGCTCGGCGACGGCTCGGTCGCTGGTCTCCTGCATCCATTTCTGCAGGGCGTCGGTGCCGTGCAGCTTGCGGCTGGGTTCGGTGTCGAGGAACGCAATGGCCTCGGGCACGCTCGCGCCCGGCTTGATCAGGTCGGCGATGCTCTCTTGCTCGGCGACCATCCGCGCCAGCTCCTCCACGCCCCACTCATAGGTTTCGTCGAGGTCTATGGTCGCGCCGAGGAAACGGCGGGACTGCAGCAGGTAGAGGTCGCGACCGATGGCGTCGCGGGTGGGGGCCCTGCCCTCGAGCTCGGTGCCGAGGAAGTCCGCCAGCGTTCCATAGGCCGCGGCAGCGGCACGCGCCCGGGTGTCGAGATCCTTGGCCAGCGAGGCCGGGAGCGCTCCCGTGTCGTGGCCGGCGTTGGCGGCGAACTCGGCGAAGAAGCCGTCGTTCGCCGCGTGGCGCCGGGCCTGCAGGATGACTTCCTGCACTTGACGCCGGGCGGGCATACTGCCGCGCTCGATGCCGAGACGCAGGGTCTGGATGTAGCCGTCGATGGCCCCGGGCAGGGCGCGCAGACGGGCGGAAACGGTGTCCCAGTCGGCGACGGTGGCGGTGGGCATCAGGTCGAAGACCTCCCGGATGCCCTGGGCCGGCGACGCGATCACGTTCAGGTCGCGCAGCGGCAATCCGGCTTCGGCGCTCTCGACGTCGAGGGCGAGCGAGCTGCGCAGGTCGGTGCGGGTGACGACGTCGACGTCGTCGACGGCCGTGGCCGCGTCGAGGCGGGTGATGAAGGATCGGGCCGCGTCGACCCTGCGGTCCAGCCCGTCCGGGGAGTAGTCGCCGAAGCGGCCGTCAACCTCGGTGCGGCCGATGTACGTGCCCACGGTCGGGTCGATATCGACGAGGGTGTCCACCCAGTCCTCGGCGATCCGGTCGATCGGCGTGGGGGTGCGCTGCTTGTCGGTTGTCATGACCCGAGCCTAGAACACGCGCTCGACCGCGGGCGGAGCGCCGGACCTCGCATTCGGGCGGCTGGTAGTCGCTGCCTAGTGGGCGGCGGCATCCCAGTTGTCGCCGCGGCCGACCTGCACGTCGAGCGGCACCAACAGGTCCGCTGCGGTCTCCATCCGGTGCGTCACGACCTGGCGGAGCGCATCCCACTCCCCCGGGGCAACCTCAAAGATCAGTTCGTCGTGTACCTGAAGCAGCATGCGCGACTCCAAATTGCCGTCGATCAGGTCCACGGCGATCCCGTTCATCGCGATCTTCATGATGTCGGCGGCCGACCCCTGGATCGGCGCGTTGAGGGCCGCGCGCTCCGCGTTCTCGCGTACGACCCGGTTGGCGCTGTGCAGCTCGGGGAACGGGCGGCGGCGGCCGAATATGGTGGCCGTGTAACCATCTATTTTGGCCTGCTCGACGACATTGCGCAGGTAGTCGCGCACCGCGCCGAACCGGGCGAAGTAGTCTGTGATGAGCTGCTTGGCCTCCTTCGTCTCGATGCGCAGCTGCCGGGACAGCCCGAAGGCGCTCAATCCGTAGGCCAGGCCGTAGGACATGGCCTTGACCTTGGAGCGCATCTCGTTCGTGACGTCTTCCGGCGCCACGCCGAACACGCTTGCGCCGACGAACCGGTGCAGGTCTTCGCCGGCGTTGAAGGCCTCGATCAGTCCCGCGTCGCCGGAAAGGTGCGCCATGATGCGCATCTCGATCTGCGAGTAGTCGGCGGTGAGCAGGCAGTCGGCCCCGTTGGCCGCGTGGAATGCGGCCCGGATGCGGCGGCCCTCCTCGGTGCGCACCGGGATGTTCTGCAGGTTGGGGTCGGTGGAGGAGATCCGACCGGTGGCCGTGCCGATCTGCACGTACGTGGTGTGGATACGTCCCGTCTTGTCGATGGCCTTGTCCAGGGTCTCCACGATCTGGCGCAGCTTGGTGGCGTCGCGGTGCTGCAACAGCATGTCAAGGAACGGATGCGGGTTGCTGGCCTGCAGGTCGGCCAGAGCCCCGGCATCCGTCGAGAACCCGGTCTTGTTCGCCCGGGTCTTGGGCATGCCGAGCTGGTCGAACAGCACCTCCTGCAACTGCTTGGGTGAACCGAGGTTCACCTCGCGGCCGATCTCGGCGTAGGCGCCGGCGGCCAACCCGGCGGCGCGCTCGCCCAGCTGGCCGGACAGTGCCGACAACTGGTCATGGGAGACGGCCACGCCGGCCAGTTCCATGTCGGAGAGTGCCAGCAGGGTGGGCATCTCGATGGTGGTGAGCACCTCGCGGGACCCGTCGTCGAGCAGCGCGTCGATGGCCGCGGCCACCCGGAACGTGTACCAGGACTCCACCGGCACGCCCCCGGCCTCGTTCTCGGCCGGGATCAGCTGGTTGGGGTCGGTCACCGGCAGGGTTTCGCCCAGGTATCGCAAGACGAGGGTGGCGAGGGTTTTGTCCGGCACCCCGGGGCGCAGTAGCCAGCCCGCGATCAGGCTGTCGAACACCAGCCCCGAAAAGTCCAGGTTGCTGCGGCGGAGCGCCTTGATCTGGCTCTTGGCGTCGTGCATGATCTTGGGCGAGTCGCTGGCCAACCAGGCCTCGAATGCGAGGTAGTCCGTGCGTCCGGGCTGCCAGGGCAGGTTTACCGACTCGGTCGGTCCGGACACTCCGAAGCCAATGGCCTTGCCCTCGTGTACCTCGACGGAGAGAGCGAGGCCCTGCGGGGAGGCGACCGTGGCCCGGGCGATCCACGCGGCCAGCTCCTCGTCGAGCAGGTCCTGGGCGGCGGGGGCCTGAGGCGCGGCGACCAGCACTTCCTCCGGCACGACCACGGCGACGCCTCCGGTCGCGCCGGCGCCCTCAAGCTTGATCACGCGGTCAAGCAGGGTGCGAAACTCGAGCCGACCGAACACAGCGCGCACGGCCGGTTCGTCGATGGGGCGCCGCACGAGGTCGGGGAGCTCCACCGGGAGGTCGAGGTCGGTGACGAGGTGGTTGAGTCGCCGGTTGCGGATCGCGTTCTCTTTCTGCTCGCGCAGGTTGTTGCCGACGACGCCCTTGATCTCCTCGGCGTGTTCCAGGATGCCGTCGAGGCTGCCGTAGAGGCCGAGCCACTTCACGGCGGTCTTCTCCCCCACCTTGGAGATCCCGATCAGGTTGTCGCTGGTCTCGCCGACCAGGGCCGCGACATCCGGGTATTGTGCCGGCTCGATGCCGTACTTCTCGCGCACCCGGGCCGGGTCGTAGCGGGTGAGCGCCGAGACGCCCTGGCTGGCCGGGTAGAGCAGGGTGACGTTTTCGTTGACGAGTTGGATCGTGTCCCGGTCCCCCGAGACCACCAGGACATGGAAGCCTTCCTGGTTGCCGCGCACGGACAGTGTTGCGAGGATGTCGTCGGCCTCGAAGTCTTCCTTGGTCAGCGTCGTGATGTTCATCGCAGCCAGGGCCTCCTGCAGCAGCGGCACCTGCCCGATGAACTCGCTTGGCGTGCTGGCCCGCGTGCCCTTGTAATCGGCGTATTCGCGCGTTCGAAAGGAGAACCGCGAGATGTCGAACGCCACGGCGATGTGCGTGGGCTTCTCGTTGCGCAGCAGACTGAGCAGCATGGACAGGAACCCGTGGATGGCGTTGGTGTGCTGCCCGTCGTGGGTCTGGAAACTGTCCACGGGGAGGGCGTGGAACGCCCGGTAGGCCAGGGAATGGCCGTCGATGATCATCAGGGTAGGCTTTTCGGAATCTGACACAGAGATAGCCTACAAGCGTCATCCGGCGCGGGCAGGTGCAGCGACCGAAGGTGACTATGATCCAGCAGACCACGGACGCCCTCGAGTGGGTCCAGCAGCGGGGAGCCGGCTCCCTGGCCGAAAAGATGGGCATCGAGTTCGTCGAGTTCACCATCGAGCGCGCGGTGGCACGGATGCCCGTCGAGGGCAACACGCAACCGGCGATGCTCCTGCACGGTGGCGCCTATGTCGTGCTGGGCGAGTCGCTGGGCTCGATGGCCGCCAATCTGCACGCCGGTCCCGGCCGCCTGGCGGTGGGGATCGAGATCAATGCCACGCATACCCGGTCGGCGACGTCGGGCTTCGTCACGGGTGTCTGCACGCCGGTGCACCTGGGCCGTACGCTCACGACGCACGAGATCGCGGTCACGGATGATCAGGGCCGGCGCTGCTCGACGATCCGGATCACCAATCTGATCAAGGAACTGACGAACCGGCCCGAGGCGCAAGACCCGAGGCTTGAAAAACGGCCAGGCATCAACCTCGAAGGGTGATCTGCCCGGCTGCCGAAGGTTACTTCTTGGCGCTGAGCTGCTCGATAATCGCCTGGGCGACGTCGTGCATGGTGAGCCGGCGGTCCATGGACGCCTTCTGGATCCACCGGAAGGCCTCGGGCTCGGTGAGCCCCATCTTCTCGTTCAGCAGGCCCTTGGCCCGGTCGACGAGCTTGCGGGTCTCGAAGCGCTCGACGAGGTCGGCCACCTCGGCCTCGAGGGTGATGATCTGGCTGTAGCGCGACAGCGCGATCTCGATGGCGGGCAGCAGGTCGTTCGGGGTGAACGGCTTGACCACGTAGGCCAGCGCGCCCGCTTCCGTGGCGCGCTCGACGAGTTCTTTCTGGCTGAACGCGGTCAGCAGCACGACGGGGGCGATGTGCGCCTTGGTGATGCGCTCGGCCGCGGAAATTCCGTCGAGGTGCGGCATCTTCACGTCCATGATGACCAGGTCGGGCCGCAGCTCGGTGGCCAGGGCGACAGCGGTTTCTCCGTCGCCGGCTTCACCGACCACCTCGAATCCGGCGTCGCGGAGGATTTCGACGATGTCGAGGCGGATGAGGGACTCATCCTCGGCAACGACAACGCGGCGAGGAGGTACTGGGGTGGAGTCTTGGTCGGTCACGGGGGAAAGCCTACGGTATTCTGGAGCAGGTGTTGTGAGCCGGTGTGGCGGAATGGCAGACGCGGAGCACTCAAAATGCTTTGTTCGCAAGGACGTGTGGGTTCGAGTCCCACCACCGGTACCAACACCCCAGGCAGAAATTTCCGCCGAGTCGGGCCGTTTCGGCTCTGCCGGGGCCTCAGCGCCAGTCGGCGCATCGGCCAGCCCGTCAGCCCGTCAGCCCGTCAGCCCGTCAGCCCTCAGCGGGTCGCGCGGCATCGCCGCGCTGCATGTCCTCTTCCAGGAGCGCGGTGATCGACCGCAGCGTCTCCGGGGACACATCCCCGAGCGTGCGTGCCGCGAAGTTGACCACGCGCTGGGCACGCAGGCTTTTCACGAACGCGAGCTGGGAATCGACGCGGTCGGGGAGGTCGCAGTCAGAGCCCAGCAGGTACTCCGGCGGGATACGGAAGAACTCGCCGATGCCCGTGAGCAGGTCGACGTCTGTCACGAGAGGCCCGTCCCCGGTGATCATGTAGGCCCACCGGGCTCGGGAGAGCGACAGGCCCCGCGCCTGCAGTCCCGCGGCGATCTGCTTGTAGGTGTGCGGCGTGTTGCCCTCGGCGACGACCACGTCAAGCAGGAGGTTGAGCTTGCGTGCCAGTTCCCGCTGCGGACTGATCGGTTCGCCGGGGATGCTGGGCCCGTCGTCGGCTGCTCGCGGGTCAATCACGATGTGTGGTCCTGTCGGGGTGTCGCGGGGCGGGCAAGGGTGGTGACGATCGAAGCTGCGGCGGGGATGGCCCGCACGTGGTTCTCGGCGGCGTTGATCAGTGTCCGTTCGGACACCGTCAGGCTCTGGTCTGGGTTGAGGAGCAGGCTATCCCGCACCTCGACGTAACGCCGGTACAGGTGAGCGCCGGGAGCCCGCACGAGGAGCAGCCCGACGCGCGAGAGGTCGCGCTCGATGCTGAGCTCCGGAGATCCGGCCAGCAGGCGCTCCCACAACGGAGTGATCTGCCACAGCAGCACCCGGTTGCGGCTGGTCTTCGCCAGGGCCTGGATACCCACTTCCATGGCAGTCAGACCCAGACCCAGGCCGAGGCAGACGGGAGCGGTGGCGAGGGCGATGTGGTAAGCGGTGTAGGGCCACCCGTCAAAGGAGAAGTCCGGACTGAGAAGGGCTGCGGTCACGCTCGCGAAGCTGACGATCGTGTAGACCAGAACCCCGAGGCAACCGAGCACAACGAGAGCGAGAGACGCCCGAGTGATCAACCGATGCTGAAGGCGTAGATCGGACGCGCATGCCGCACCTACCGACACGGAGAAGAGGGCCATCGCAATCCACGTGGTGGACGAGTAGGCGGCGAAATCCCAACGATTCGGAAAAGCCTCGTGGATCTGGTCTCGAAAACGCCAGTCTCCGCCGAAGAATAGGACAGCTTGGGCGGTGACAATTGCGCCGGTGACGAGTGCGGTCACCTGATTCCTACGCCGCGTGAGACCGCCCACGGACACGGCCTCCTGCACGATGCCGTCCAGGAGACCAATGGTAACGATCGCCGTTGCATGAAAGCTGAAGTAGGCGACGTTGTCCCCACCCAGTAGTCCGTCGACGGCGTTGTACACGACGTAAGGCTGCAGGGTCATTGTCGTCCCGAAAGCAACGAGGACCCAGAAGAGACGGCGACGACGACCGCGAAGGAGTGACGGCACGCACAATATTGTGGCGATCCAGATCAACGCCGACACCGATAGCAGGATGATCTGCACTACAGCACCCGGCCGAAACCGGTTCGGGGGCCGTTGGCCGTTTCGGCGCTGTCTCCGAACATGATCAGGGCCAGCCGGTCGCCGATCGCCTCGGCCAGGGCTTCCTGCTCGTCGGTGAAGTTGCTGCGGGACAGCGCGTATGCGATCGAGTCGAGCGGGATGAGGGGTGCGAGCAGCGCGACCCGCTCGGCCGGCATCAGCTGCTTCTCATGCCGCAGGATCATGTGGCCGAACTCATGGTTGATGAACTGCTGGCGGTGCACGGCGGAGTCCGTCGGCGCATGGTGGATGCGCTCGAAATTCTCCCCGGCGACCTCGATCCACAGCCCGCAGACTCCGGATTCTACGAGCCGCGGACTCGCCGCACGAATCAGGATCGCCTTGCCGCGCAGACCTTCCATGTACCGGTGCAGCGTCGCGGCGGTCAGCGGACGCGGGAGGGTGAGGGTGGCCACCAGTTCGCGCGCCCGCTCGGTGCGTGCTTCGTAGTTCACGTCCTGCTCCCCCCTGTGCGCCGCTGTCCCGTGGCGCCGGACCGTGACATTAGACATGTCCAACAGGTGCTAGCCTGAAATGAGGTTGGACATGCCCACGTTACCGGGTCGGGGGACCCGCGCACGCCACGGACCGTCCAGTCACGCTCCGGTTCGGAGTGTTCACGCGCACAGCCTCATGGGCGACACTGAAGGGGAACAGGGTGTCGCCCGGGGGCGGTGGGTCACAGAATCACGGCGCTCGGCTGCGCCGCGCAGATTTGACAGCACGAGAAAGCCCCGCCACCCGAAGCCGGGCGGCGGGGCTTTCTCCGTCGCGGCGCTACTTCTTCGCGTACGCCGGGTGAACTTCATTGTGGGCATCGCCGACGCGGTGCACACGGATGTCGTTCGTGGAACCCGCGATGCCGGGAGGGGAACCGCTGATGACGACGACCTTGTCACCGAGCTGTGCCAGACCCTGGCCCAGCAGGATGTCATCCACCTGTCCGAACATGGCATCCGTGTGGGTGACCCGGTCGACCAGGTAGGTCTGGATGCCCCAGGTGAGGGCCAGTCGACGACGGATACCGGGCTCCGGGGTGAAAGCCAGCATGGGGATCTTCGACCGCAGCCGGGACATCCGTCGGGCCGAGTCACCGGACTCCGTGAAGATGCACAGGAACTTCGCTTCGACGAACTCGGCGACCTCGATGGCGGCGAGGGTAATCGCACCGCCCTGGGTACGCGGCTTGTTCGTCAGCGGAACGATACGCTCCAGGCCGTGGTCCTCGGTCGACGCGACAATCCGCGCCATCGTCTGGACCGTGACGACGGGGTACTCGCCGACGCTGGTCTCGCCACTGAGCATGACCGCATCCGCGCCGTCGAGCACGGCGTTGGCGACGTCAGACGTCTCCGCGCGGGTCGGCACCGGGCTGTGGATCATGGACTCGAGCATCTGCGTCGCCACGATGACCGGCTTGGCCATGCGACGAGCGAGCTCGACCGCCTGCTTCTGCACGATCGGAACGGCCTCGAGCGGCAGCTCCACGCCCAGGTCGCCACGGGCCACCATGATGGCGTCGAACGCGTCGACGATGCCCTCGAGGTTCTCCACGGCCTGCGGCTTCTCGATCTTCGCGATCACGGGAACGCGGCGTCCTTCTTCGGCCATGATCTCGTGCACGCGGGTGATGTCGGCGGCGTCCCGAACGAACGACAGCGCGATCAGGTCCGTGCCGAGGCGGAGACCCCAGCGCAGGTCGGCCTCGTCCTTTTCGGACAGGGCCGGCACGTTGACGGCGACACCGGGCAGGTTGATGCCCTTGTTGTTCGACACGGGGCCGGCAACGATCACCTTGGTCGTCACGACGGTGTCGTTCGTGGCCACCACCTCGACCTTGACCTTGCCGTCGTCGATCAGCAGGAAGTCGCCGGGCCTGACGTCCTGGGGCAGGCCCTTGTACGTGGTGCCGGAGAGTTCCTTGGTACCCAGGATTTCTTCTGTGGTGATCTTAAAAATGTCTCCGAGGGCAAGTTCGTAAGGGCCGCCTTCGAATTTTCCGAGACGGATCTTCGGTCCCTGCAGGTCGACCATGACGGCGACGGCACGACCGGAGTCGTTCGCTGCTTTGCGTACATTCGCATAAACACCCTCGTGGACCTGGTAGTCCCCGTGGCTCAGGTTCATCCGGCAGACGTCGACACCGGCATCGATAAGGGCACGAATTTGATCGTAGCTGGCTGCTGCCGGCCCGAGCGTGGCGACAATTTTGGCGCGTCTCATTCTGAAAGAACTCCGGTTTCCGCGCTGTTTCGGCGCATATTCTCTGTTGATGGTTGGGAGACCACGGGGTGGTGGATCTCTTGGAATCGAATCACTGGATCAGTGACCAATCAGATTGCGAAGGCATGATCGGACGGTTTGACCGGTGCAGGCAGTTGCGTCTCGCCTTCGAGGAATTTGTCGACGGCTGCCGCAGCAGCCCGACCTTCGGCGATCGCCCAGACGATGAGCGACTGGCCACGGCCGGCATCACCAGCAACGAACACGCCTTCATGGCTGGTCTGGTAATTAACGTCACGCTCGACATTACTCCGCCCATCGACCGGCACGTGCAGCTGGTCGGTCAGCTCGCGTGATTCAGGACCGGTGAAGCCCATGGCCAGGAGAACCAGATCCGCAGGGATCTCGCGCTCCGTTCCGGCCTTGGGCACCCGGCGTCCGCCCCGGAATTCGGTCTCGGCCACGCGGATGGCGCGCACCTCGCCCGCTTCGTTGGCCAGGAACTCCACCGTCGACACCAGGTACTCGCGGTTGCCGCCCTCTTCGTGGGCGCTCGACACCTCGAACAGCGTCGGTGACAGCGGCCACGGCTGGTGTTCCGCCCGTTCCATGCCCGGTTGGCGGCCGATGGCGAGATTCGTGACGGATGCCGCGGCCTGGCGGTGCGCGGTACCGATGCAGTCGGCGCCGGTGTCGCCGCCGCCGAGTACGACCACGTGCTTGCCCTCGGCGGTGATCTGCTGGTCAACAGTGTCGCCGGCGCCGACCTTGTTCTGCTGCACGAGGTATTCCATGGCGAAGTGCACTCCGGGCAGGTCGCGCCCGGGGATCGGCAGGTCGCGGGGTACCAGGGCCCCCGTGGCGACCACCACAGCGTCATAGCGGGCCCGGAGGTCATCCCAGGTGATGTCGACCCCGATGGTGACGCCTGCTCGGAAGCGGGTGCCCTCGGCCGTCATCTGGCCGAGTCGGGTCTCGAGGTGCTTCTTCTCCATCTTGAAGTCCGGGATGCCGTAACGTAAAAGCCCGCCGATCCGGTCGTCGCGCTCGAAGACCGCCACCGTGTGACCGGCCCGCGTGAGCTGCTGCGCGGCCGCGAGGCCGGCCGGGCCAGAGCCGACGACCGCGATTGTCTTGCCGGTGAGGCGTCCGGGCGGCTGGGGCTGCACCCATCCGTTGGCGAAGGCCTGGTCGATGATGGAGACCTCAACCTGCTTGATCGTGACCGGCGGCTGACTGATTCCGAGAACGCAGGCCGACTCACAGGGTGCCGGGCAGAGACGCCCGGTGAACTCCGGGAAGTTGTTGGTGACATGGAGACGTTCGATGGCCTGTCGACCCTCGTCCCGCCAGGTGAGGTCGTTCCATTCCGGAATGATGTTGCCGAGCGGGCAGCCCTGCTGACAGAACGGCACACCGCAGTCCATACAGCGGCCGGCCTGGCGTTTCAGTTGCGTCGCGTCGCCCTGCTCGTAGACCTCTTTCCAGTCCATCAGACGAACGGATACGGGACGGCGGGCCGGCAGCTCCCGGTCCGTGGTCTTGAGGAATCCTTTCGGATCAGCCATTGGTTGCCTCCAGAATGCGGTTCCAAACGACGACGCCATCGGGGTCGAGGCCCTCGTCGACGGCGATCTGCCTGGTTGCCAGGACGGCCGCGTAGTCGCGCGGTAGCACCTTGACGAATGTGGACATGGTGGTCTCGAAATCGGCCAGCAGCCGGGCCGCCAGGGCGGACTCGGTCTGGTCATGATGCTGTCCGAGCAAGTCGCGCACGATCTCGCGGTCCGCGCCGCCGAGCGGCAGAAGTGTGAGTTCGCCGGAGTCGAGGGCCTGCCGGTTGACATCCTCGGTACGAAGACCGTAGACGTAGGCGGTTCCGCCAGACATACCGGCACCCAGGTTGCGCCCCGTTTCGCCCAGGATGACCGCCAGTCCCCCGGTCATGTATTCGAGGGCGTGATCTCCGACGCCCTCGACGACGGCGGTGGCCCCGGAGTTGCGCACCAGGAAGCGTTCGCCCACGATGCCGCGGATGAACATGCTGCCCTGGGTCGCGCCGTAGCCGATGACGTTACCGGCGATCACGTTCTGCTCGGCCGGGAACAGGCTGCCCCGGTCGGGTCGCACGGTGATCTGGCCACCGGAGAGACCCTTGCCGACGTAGTCGTTGGAGTCACCCTCGAGCCGCAGGATGATGCCGCTCGGCAGGAACGCGCCGAAGGACTGTCCGGCGCTGCCGGTGAGGGTGACGTCGATGGAACCGGACGGCAGCCCGTTCTCGCCGTGGCGCACGGTGACCTCGTGGCCGAGCATGGTGCCCACGGCCCGCTCGGTGTTTCGGATGGGCAGGGAGATCGAGACCTGCCCACCATGTTCAAGCACACTGGCGCTCTGCCGGATCAGTTCGTTGTCGAAGTGGAGCTCAAGTTCGTGCTCCTGAGGGCGACCGGACTGCCGGGGCTCCCCCGCGGAGAAGTCCGGACCGACGAGGATGGGCGACAGGTCGAGTCCGGAGGCCTTCCAGTGCGTAAGCGCCCCGTTGACGTCGAGCACCTCCCGGTGGCCGATGGCCTCGTCGAGGCTGCGGAATCCGAGCTCGGCGAGGTACTCGCGCACCTCCTGAGCGATGAACTCGAAGAAGTTGATCACGTGCTCGGCCTTGCCAGTGAAACGTTTGCGCAGCTCGGGATTCTGGGTGGCCACCCCGACGGGGCAGGTGTCCAGGTGGCAGACGCGCATCATGACGCAGCCCTCCACGATCAGCGGGGCGGTAGCGAAGCCGAACTCCTCGGCGCCGAGCAACGCTCCGATGATGACGTCACGGCCGGTCTTCAACTGGCCGTCGACCTGCAGCACGACCCGGTCGCGCATCCCGTTGAGCATCAGGGTCTGCTGCGTTTCGGCCAGGCCGAGTTCCCAGGGGGTCCCCGCGTGCTTGAGGGAGTTGAGCGGGCTCGCGCCGGTTCCGCCGTCGTGACCGGAGATGAGAATGACGTCGGACAGGGCCTTGGCCACTCCGGCGGCGACCGCGCCGATACCGGACTGGCTGACGAGCTTGGTGTGGATGCGTGCGGTCGGATTCGCCCGCTTCAGGTCGAAGATCAACTGTTTGAGGTCTTCGATCGAGTAGATATCGTGGTGCGGGGGCGGCGAGATCAGGCCGACGCCGGCGGTCGCGTGCCGGGTGCGGGCGATCCACGGGTAGACCTTCGTGGGCGGCAGCTGGCCGCCCTCGCCGGGCTTGGCTCCCTGCGCCAGCTTGATCTGGATGTCGTCGGCGTGGGACAAGTACATGCTGGTCACACCGAACCGGCCGGATGCCACCTGCTTGACGGCGCTGCGTCGCTCCGGGTCGAGCAGGCGGTCAAGGTCTTCTCCACCCTCACCGGTGTTGGACTTGCCCCCGAGGCGGTTCATTGCGATGGCGAGGGTCTCGTGCGCCTCGGCGGAGATCGATCCGTAGCTCATCGCCCCCGTCGCGAAGCGCTTCACGATCGAGGAGATCGGTTCCACCTCGTCCAGCGGCACGGGGTGGCGCTTGCCGGTGGTGAAGGTGAACATGCCGCGCAGCGTCATCAGGCTCGTCGCCTGGTCGTCGACTAGTTTCGTGTACTCGCGGAAGATGTCGTAGCTGCGCGTGCGGGTGGAATGCTGGAGCCGGAAAATGGTGTCCGGGTTGAACAGGTGCGGAGACCCGTCGCGGCGCCACTGGTACTCACCTCCGGTCGCGAGGCGTTCGTGCGCGGTGACCGCGGCATCCTCGGGGTAGGCGGCCCGGTGCCGGGCCTCATTCTCGGCCGCGACCACCTCGATGCCGATGCCGCCGAGCTTGCTCGTGGTGCCGGTGAAGTACTGGTCGATGAATTCCTGGCTCAGTCCCACGGCCTCGAAGGTCTGCGCGCCGGCGTAGGAGGAGACGGTCGAGATCCCCATCTTGGACATGATCTTGAGCACGCCCTTGCCGAGGGCCTTGATCACGTTGCGCACGGCCTGTTCGGGCGTGCCGGTCGTGATGTAGCCACTGCGCACCAAATCCTCGCACGTTTCCATCGCAAGGTACGGGTTCACGGCGGATGCGCCGTAGCCGATCAGGAGGGCGACGTGGTGCACCTCGCGCACATCGCCGGCCTCGACCACGATGCCGACCTTCATGCGGTTCTCGGTGCGGATCAGGTGGTGGTGAACCGCGGCAATCATCAGCAGCGACGGGATCGGGGCCAGATCCTTGTTGGAATCCCGGTCGGACAGGACGAGGAACATCGCGCCGTCGTCGATGGCGGCGTCGGCCTCGGCGCACATCTCCTTGATGCGGGCCTCCAAGGCGTCCGGCCCGTCTTCGAACCGGTAGAGCCCGCGAATGGTCCTGGTGGTGCGGCTGCCCGGCGCGGTGTCGATGTGCTGGATCTTCGCCAACTCGTCGTTGTCGATCACGGGGAAATCGAGCACGACCTGCCGGGCGTGCTCGGGGCCGACCGAGAGGAGGTTGCGTTCCGGACCGAGCCCGAGCTTGAGGGAAGTGACAACTTCCTCGCGGATCGAGTCGAGCGGCGGGTTGGTCACCTGAGCGAACTGCTGCGTGAAGTAATCGAAGAGCAGCCGGGGTCGGTCGCTGAGCACGGCGATGGGGGTGTCGGAGCCCATCGCGCCGAGCGGTTCCCCGCCGAGGCGAGCCATCGGCGCGAGCAGGATGCGCACCTCCTCCTCGGTGTAGCCGAAGGTGCGCTGGCGGCGCACGACGGATGCCGGCGGGTGCACGATGTGCTCCCGCTCGGGCAGATCCTTGAGGTTGATGCGCCCGGCGTCCAGCCAGGTTCCCCACGGCTCGCTGGCCGCGAGGTCGGCCTTGATCTCGTCGTCTTCGATCAGGCGTCCGGCGACCGTGTCGACCAGAAACATCTTGCCGGGACGCAGGCGGCCCTTGCGCACCACCCGGTTGGGGTCGATGTCGAGCACCCCGATCTCGCTGGCGAGCACGACGAGGCCGTCGTCGGTGATGAGGTAGCGGCCGGGGCGCAGCCCGTTGCGGTCGAGGGTGGCGCCGACGAGGGATCCGTCGGTGAACACGATCGCGGCCGGGCCGTCCCACGGCTCCATCAGCATGGAATGGTACTCGTAGAACGCACGGCGTTCGGCGTCGAGGTCGGTCTGGTTCTCCCAGGCCTCCGGCACCATCATCATGACGGCGTGCGGGAGCGAACGCCCCGACAGGCTGAGCAGCTCAACGACCTCATCGAACGAGGCCGAATCGCTGCCGCCGGGGGTGACGATCGGGAGCAGCGGCGCCAGGTCGCCGAGCAGGTCGGATTCGAGCTGCGACTGGCGCGCCTGCATCCAGTTGCGGTTGCCCTGAACCGTGTTGATCTCGCCGTTGTGCGCGATCATGCGGAACGGCTGCGCGAGCGGCCAGGACGGGAACGTGTTGGTGGAGTAGCGGGAGTGCACGAGGGCGAGCTTGGAGACGAAGCGCGGATCGGACAGGTCCGGGTAGAACGGCTCCAGCTGAAGCGTCGTGACCATACCCTTGTAGACCACGGTGCGACAGGACAGTGAGGCGAAGTAGATCTCCAGCTCGCGTTCGGCACGCTTCCGCAGCCTGACTGCCTGGCGGTCCAGCGCGATGTCGCCGAGCGTGTCGCCGGCCTCGGTCGTGCGGGCGCTCTGCACGAACAGTTGCTGGATGGCCGGCATGGCCGCGCGCGCCAGGGTGCCGACCTCGTCGGGGCGCACGGGAACTTCGCGCCAGCCGAGGATCACCAGTCCCTCTTCGAGGGCGATCCGGTTGATCTGACGCTTGATGCCGCTGCGCTTGGTGGGATCGATCGGCAGGAACACATTGCCGACGGCGTAGCGGCCCGCCGCGGGCAAGGCGAAATCGGTGACCGACCGCAGGAACTCGTCGGGAACCTGAGTGATGATGCCCGCGCCGTCTCCGGTGCCGGCATCCGATCCGACCGCACCGCGGTGCTCGAGGTTGCGCAGCGCGTCGAGGGCGAGGGTGATGATGTCGTGCCCGGCGGTGCCCCGAAGCGTGGCAACCATGGCGAGGCCGCAGGCATCGCGCTCATCGGCCGGGTTGTACAAGCCCTGCGGCTTCGGCACTGCGCTGAAGCGCGAGAAGAGGGGTGTTTGCGGCATTGGACCGTCCTCACAAAAGTAACTGGCGAGTGGGGACGACGCTGGCCCGCTCAGGTAGACATGTGCGCGGCGGCCCGTCATACCGGGTCACAAGCCGTGGAACAGGTTGGAGTCAACCTTGAGCCTAGAGGCGCGAGTTGCTGGTGCTTGTGGCTGCAACGTCGCCTGATCCGGCGGGACCGACGGCCTCATCACCGTGATCCTTGGGGTCCGAATCAAACTCATCAGATTCTACCTCAGCGTCGGGCCCCTTCCACTCGCGGCCGGGAATGTACACGCTCGCGGGCAGGCCCGTGTGGCGCTTGCTCTGCACGACGATCAGGATGATTCCCAGCAGGATGGCGGCGAAAGCGGCCCACACATTGGTGCGGAGGCCGAAGAACATCTCGCTCGGGTCGACCCGGATCGATTCGAAGAAGCTGCGGCCGAGGCCATACCAAATCAGGTAGACGCCGAAGGCCTTGCCCCAGCGGAGCGCGACCTTGCGTTCGATCGCGAGGATCAGGACGACGCCGACCACGTTCCAGACCATCTCGTAGAGGAAGGTTGGGTGAAACAACGTTTCGGGGGGAAGCCCGATCGGGAGGGCCGGGTTCGCCGCGGACACCTCGAGGCCCCAGGGCAGGTCGGTCGGCAGACCGAAGAGCTCCTCGTTGAACCAGTTGCCGAGACGGCCCATGGCCTGCGCCACGAGCATCCCCGGTGCCAGGGCGTCCGCGAAGGCCCAGAACCGGATGCCCGAGATGCGGCAGCCGATGTAAGCGCCGACGGCCCCGCCCAGGAGCGCTCCGAAGATGGCGTTGCCGCCGTTCCAAATGGCGAACACCTCGAGAGGGTTGGCACCCTCGAAGAAGTAGTCGGAGGGGTGCGTGAACACATGGTAGAAGCGCGCGCCGACGATGCCGAGCGGAACGGCCCACAGGATGATGTCCAGCACCACGCCCGGCTCTCCGCCGCGCGCAGACAGTCGGCGGCTCGTCATGACGGTGGCGGCGATGATCCCTGCCAGAATGCAGAGGGCGTAGGCGTGGATGGTGAACGGGCCGAGGGTGAACGAGCTCCATTCGGGGCTCGGGCTCGGGATGCTCAGAAGAAAAGACACCTGGGGACTACCTTTCATCGTGGCGCCGGGGAGGCCCCGTGACCGCCTCGGTCAACTTACCTTAGCTTTTGGGTGCTTCGATGGCGGGGATCAGACGGCGGGGCGCAGATCCCGGGCACTGGCCGCGAGGTCACGGGTGAGGACGGCCAGGGCCGGCACTCCCCCGTCGGACAGTGCCTTGACCAGGGCGGAACCGACGATGGCGCCATCGGCGTAGGCGAGGATCTCCCGCACCTGCTCCGGGGTGGAGATGCCGAGTCCGACGCACGCGCTGGTGGACCCGACGGCGCGGAGGCGGTCGACGAGCACCCGCGCGGCGGAGTCCACGTCGCCACGGGCGCCGGTGATTCCCATGGTGGAGGCCGCGTAGACGAAGCCGCGGCTGGCGTCCACTGCCTGACGCAGCCGGGCGTCGGACGACGACGGGGCGGCGAGGAAGACACGGTCGAGTCCGGTTCGCGTGCTGGCTCCCACCCAGGCGGCCGCGTCGTCGGGGATGAGGTCGGGCGTGATCAGCCCGGCGCCTCCCGCCGCGAGCAGGTCGTCGGCGAACCGGTCCACGCCGTACTGCATGATCGGGTTCCAGTAGGTCATGACCAGAACGGGCACGTTCACCTGGGCGGTGATCGCCGCGACGGCCTCGATCCCGTGCCGCAGCCGAAAGCCGTTGGCCAGAGCCTGCTGGGTGGCCGCCTGGATCACTGGGCCGTCCATGACGGGATCGGTGTACGGCAGGCCCAGCTCGATGACGTCGACACCGTTCTGCGCGAGTGCCACGGCCGCGTCGATGCTCTCGGTCAGGGTGGGAAACCCGACGGGCAGGTAGCCGATCAGAGCACCGCCGCCCTCGGAGCGGCGACGGGCGATTGTCGCCTCGACCGTGCTCGTCGTTCCGGTCGTGGAACCCGTACCTGTTTCCGTGCTCATGACTGTTCCGCGCCCTTGTCGAGCAGGTCGAAGTACCGACCCGCGGTTTCCATGTCCTTGTCGCCGCGTCCGCTGAGGTTTACCAGGATGGTGGCGTCAGGTCCGAGCTGCTTGCCGAGGTCCAAGGTGCCGGCGAGGGCGTGCGCCGACTCGATGGCGGGGATGATGCCCTCCGTGCGGCTGAGCAGCCGGAGGGCGCTCATCGCCTCGTCATCGGTGACCGGCAGGTAGGTGGCCCGGCCGATACTGGCGAGCCACGCATGTTCCGGGCCCACCCCCGGGTAGTCCAGACCCGCAGAGATGGAGTGCGACTCCACGGTCTGACCGTCTTCGTCCTGCAGCAGGAAGCTGCGGGCGCCGTGCAGGATGCCGGGGCGCCCCTTGGTGATCGTCGCCGCATGGCGCAGGGTCTCCGCGCCGTCACCGCCGGCCTCGTAGCCGACCAGGGCCACCTCCGGGTCGTCGAGGAACGCGTGGAAGATACCCATGGCGTTCGAACCACCGCCGACGCAGGCGGTGACCGCGTCGGGGAGGCGGCCGGTGAGGTCCAGCACCTGTTGGCGGGCCTCCTCGCCGATGATCTTCTGGAAGTCGCGCACCATGGCCGGAAACGGATGCGGCCCGGCGACGGTACCGAAGATGTAGTTGGTGGTCTCAACGTTGGTGACCCAGTCACGCATGGCGTCGTTGATGGCGTCTTTCAGGGTGCGGGACCCGGTCTTGACCGGCACGACCTCGGCGCCGAGCAGTCGCATCCGGGCCACATTCAGGGCCTGGCGCTCCGTGTCGACCTCGCCCATGTAGACGACGCAGTCGAGCCCGAACAGGGCGGCGGCCGTCGCGGCCGCCACGCCGTGCTGCCCGGCGCCCGTCTCGGCGATGACGCGGGACTTGCCGATGCGCTTGGTGAGAAGAGCCTGGCCGAGCACATTGTTGATTTTGTGCGAGCCGGTGTGGTTGAGGTCTTCCCGCTTGAGGATGATGCGGGCACCGCCGGCGTGCGCGGCGAACCGGGGCACCTCGGTGATGATGGACGGGCGCCCGGTGTAGCTCCGGTGCAATTCCATCAATTCGGCCGCGAAGGCCGGGTCCTGCCGTGCCAGAGCGTACTCGTCGGTCAGCTCGTCGAGGGCAGCCACGAGGGACTCCGGCACGAACCTCCCGCCGAAGTCGCCGAAGTACGGGCCTGCTTCTGTTCTGAGGGACGTTGACATTTAAACCGCCAGGAATTCGGAGAGGGTTCGGATGGGATCGTTTGTGACGAGGGCCTCGCCGACGAGCACGATGTCGGCGCCGGCGGCGCGGTAGTGCGCCACGTCGGCGGCGGTCTTGACGGCCGATTCGGCGACGCGGACGACGCCCGAGGGGATCCGGTCCGCGAGCCTGCCGAACAGGTCCTGATCGAGTTGGAACGTGGACAGGTCGCGGGCGTTCACCCCGACGAGGCTTGCGCCAATGGCCAGGGCACGGTCGACCTCCTCGGCGCTATGGGTCTCGACCAGCGCGGTCATGCCGAGCTGGCGCACGAGGTCGTGCAGGGAGACCAGGGTGGTCTGGTCGAGTGCGGCGACGATGAGCAGAACCATGTCGGCACCTGCCGCCCTGGCCTCGAAGACCTGGTACGGCAAGCCGATGAAGTCTTTACGCAGCACCGGGATGCGCACGGCGGATCGCACTTGCTCGAGGTCTGACAGGGAGCCGAGGAACTTGCGACCTTCGGTGAGCACGCTGATCGCGCTGGCGCCGCCGAACTCGTAGGAGACGGCGAGGGCGGCAGGGTCCGAAATCTCGGCCAGGGTGCCCCGGGACGGGCTGGCGCGCTTGACCTCCGCGATGATCTTGACCTGATCGGTGGGTGCGAGCACCGCCAGGGCATCGATCGCGGGAGTTTGGTCGAGAGCGGTTGCCTCGACGATGGCGAACGGACGGGCGGCCCGACGAAGTTCAGCGTCGGCGACGGCCCCGGCTAGAAGATCAGACAGCACTCGACTAGTGGCCCAGGTGAGCCGTATCGGCCACGCCGTAACCGATTTTGGCGAGGATCCGGCCGACCAGCAGGCCAACCACCAGCAGTCCGACGGATGCCCAGACGAGCCAAGGGATCACCAGAAAGAAGGCAACGGTGCCGATCGCGACGGCGAGAAGCATGATGGTGACGGCGGTCCAGGCCGCGATCGAATGGCCTTCACCTGGGTCTACCGATTCAAAGCTCATGATTCTCCTCTTGTGCGCTGACGGACAAGTCAAGTCTAGCGGCCCCACGGTTCCCCGGCCTCCCCAGCGCACCAGGTGAAACCGGGAATCAGGTCTCGATTCACTGCGGGGTGGTGGGGTCTTCGCCGCGGCTCAGCCCGTCCCAGTCGTCGATGGCGTCACGTTCGGGTGCGGAAACGTCCGCGGCGTCGGGACCGTCGGCATCCGTCGACTCGGCCGACTCGGCCGCTTCGAATCGCACGGCCTGGTAGCGGGACGTCGGTCCGGGCCAACGCCGGGACGTGACGAGCACCCCGACCCCGGCGCCGCCCATGACCACGCCGGCGAGCAGCGCGATGAACGGCCACGGGGTCACGGCCGCCGAGGCGACGGTGTCGACGACCGAGTCTGCGCCGGAGATTCCGGTGGCATCGGTGACCGCGCCGGCACTGGCCGCCGCCGGATCGGTCACGGCCAAAATAGCCGAAAGGCACACGGAGAAGCCGAGCAGAACCTGAAGCAGGCCGAGGACCACCCGGATGACGGGACCGGCGATACTCAGGGCGCCGGCGAGGGCCAGTCCGGCGAGGGCAAGGGCTGTCACCCCGGGGGCGGCCGTGGAGCCGGACACCTCGAGGCTGTGCACAGCCGAGCCGGACTGCTCCACGATGACGTTCACCCAGACCTGGGTCCAGGCCAGCAGGGCCAGACCGCTGGCCGCCAGCACCACGAGGATGTGCCCGAGCTTGAGGCGCCGTGCGGATGCCACCTAGCGCACCCGCTTCATGGCGTTCGCGACCGCGACTGCGCGAAGGGGCGCCGCGGCCTTGTTCTGCGACTCCTGGTATTCCGACGCCGGGTCGGAGTCCGCGACGAGGCCGCCGCCGGCCTGCACGCGGGCGACGCCATTCATGATCGTTGCGGTCCGAATGGCTATGGCCAGGTCCGCGTCCCCGGCGAACCCGAAGTAGCCGACCACCCCCCCGTACACGCCGCGCTGCGCGGGCTCGAGCGCGTCGATGATCTCGAGGGCGCGCGGTTTCGGGGCCCCGGAGAGAGTGCCGGCCGGGAACGTGGCGCGGAAGACGTCGATCGCGGACCGGCCCGGCAGCAGGTTCCCCTCCACCGAGGAGACGAGGTGCATGATGTGGCTGAACCGCTCGATGCGCATGAACTCGGTCACCTCGACCGAGCCGGGTGCACACACCTTGAGCAGGTCGTTGCGGGCCAGGTCCACGAGCATCAGATGCTCGGCGCGTTCCTTGGCGTCGCCCGCGAGCTCGGCTTCGAAGTCGGCGTCGGCCTCCGGGGTCGTGCCGCGCGGCTTCGAGCCCGCGATCGGATGCGTGAACACGCGGTCGTTCTGCACCTTCACCAAGGCCTCCGGGGAGGAGCCCACGATCCAGTAAGTCTCCTTCTCCGGCGATTCCAGGCTCAGCAGGTACATGTAGGGCGACGGGTTGAGGCTGCGCAGCACCCGGTAGACGTCGATGGGGTCCGCCGTGCACTCCTGGTCGAACCGCTGGGAGACGACCACCTGGAACACGTCACCGTCGACGATGTGCTCCTTGGCGACGTCGACAGCGGCGAGGAAGTCCTCACGTCGGGTGCGGTTCGTCGGGGAGGCGGGCGTGGCGAGGTCGACCTCTGCGAGCCAGGTCTCGGAGGGCTCGGCCAGGCGAGCCTGCAGGGCGTCGAGCCGGTCCTGGGCGGCCGCCCAGAGGGCATCCGGTTCGTCGTGGCCGTCGTTGAGAACGTTGGCAATGAGCTGCACGGTGCCGAATTTGTGGTCGATCACGACGAGGTCGGCCACGAAGCTGAAGGCCTGGCCCGGCACGTCGTAGTCCGCCGGCGGGCGATTCGGCAGGCGCTCGATCTGGCGGATCGCCTCCCAGCCGATGAATCCGACGAGGCCGCCGGTCAGGGGTGGGTGGCCGGGCATCCGCGGGGTTTCCCAGCGTTCGTGGAGGGCCGCGAGAGCCGCCAGCGGGCCGAGGCCGGTGGCGTCGCCGAGGGCGCGCTCAGCCGAGAGGCCATAGTCGAGCCAGCGGGCCTCGTCGCCCTGCTGGGTGAGCACGCCGAACGAGGACACGCCCACGAACGAGAACCGCGACCAAATGCCGCCCTGCTCGGCGGACTCGAGCAGAAAGCTACCGGGCTGGCCGGCAGCGAGCTTGCGGTAGATGCCCACCGGGGTTTCGCCGTCGGCGAAGAGTTCGCGCACCACGGGGAACACCCGGTGGTCGTCGATCTGGAGCGCGAACTGCCCGGCGGTGGTCGTCGGGGCTGGGCCGGAGCTGTTCGGTGCCATGGTCAGTCCTTCGGTTTTTGGGTGGTTGCCCGGTCTGCTGCCACGTCGGGTGCCGCGGGGCGGGCGCCGGTCACGACCTCGATGCCGCGCCCGTCGAAACAGGTGCGGGAGCCGGTGTGGCAGGCTGCTGCGACCTGGTCCGCCTGCACCAGGAGGGTGTCCGCGTCACAGTCGAGCGCGGCGGACTTCACATACTGGCCGTGGCCGGAGATGTCGCCCTTGCGCCAGAATTCCTGGCGACTGCGCGACCAAAACGTCACGCGCCCCTCGGTGAGCGTGCGGCGCAGCGCTTCCCGGTTCATCCAGCCGAGCATGAGCACCTCACCGGTGTCCCACTGCTGGATCACCGCCGGCAGCAGGCCGTCGGAGTTGAAGACGGCCCTGGCCAGGGCGTCGTCGAGGGTGGAGAGTACATCGGTCATTTACGGAGCCGTTTCGGGTCGGGTAAGGCACAGCATCATCAGCGCACGGGCATTCCGGCGTGCCGGAGCTCCGCCTTGATGTCGCCGACGGTCAGCTGGCCGCTGTGGAACACGGATGCCGCGAGCACGGCATCCGCCCCCGCCGCGATGGCCGGGGGAAAATCCTCGACCCGGCCGGCGCCGCCGGAGGCGATCACCGGAACGGTGCTCAGGGCGCGCATCAGCGTGATGAGTTCGACGTCGAAGCCCGCCTTCGTGCCGTCGGCGTCGATGGAGTTGACGAGCAGCTCGCCGACCCCCAGCCCGACGGCCGTCTGCGCCCAGGCGAGAGCGTCCAGGTCGGTTTCGGTGCGGCCACCGTGGGTGGTGACGACGAAGCCGGACTCGGTGCGCCCGCTACGCTTCACATCAAGCGAGAGCACGAGTACCTGGGAGCCGAACCGGTCGGCGATCTCGCCGATCAGGGCGGGCCGCTTGATGGCGGCGCTGTTGACTCCGACCTTGTCGGCACCACTGGCCTGCAGCCGGGACACGTCCTCGACCGTGCGGATGCCGCCGCCTACCGTAAGCGGGATGAAGACCTGCTCTGCGGTGGCGCGCACGACGTCATAGGTGGTGGCACGGTTGTCCACCGTGGCGGTCACATCGAGGAAGGTGAGTTCGTCGGCTCCCTGCTCGTAGTACCGGCGGGCGAGTTCGACCGGATCGCCCGCGTCTCGCAGATTCTGGAAGTTCACGCCCTTGACCACGCGGCCGTCGGCCACGTCGAGGCAGGGTATGACCCGCACCGAAAGACTCACGATTGTGCCTCCATTGTGTGTCGCCGCATCTGGGTACCGCCGGTCAGCCCGTTACAAGCGGGCGTTGTGAATGGAGCTGATCAGGATGGCGCGCGCCCCGAGCTCGTAGAGGGCGTCCATGACATGGTTCGTGTTCAGGCGCGAGATCATCACACGCACGGCAACCCATTCCGGGTCGTGCAGGGACGATACGGTGGGCGACTCGATGCCGGGCGCCAGCAGGCAGGCGTCGTCGAGGAGCGTCTGCGGGATGTCGTAGTCCATCAGCACGTACTGGCGGGCCACGAGCACGCCCTGCAAGCGGCGCAGGAGGGTCGCGATGCCGGGCTTGTCGTTCTCGGAGCTGATCAGCACGGCCGTGGACTGCAGGATGACCGGGCCGAAGATCTCGAGGCCGGCTTTGCGCAGCGTGGAGCCGGTGGAGACGACGTCGGCGACGGCATCCGCCACGCCGAGCTGAACGGCTGACTCGACCGCGCCGTCGAGGGTGACCAGTGTCACGCTGACGTCGTGCTCGGCGAGGAAGGCCTCGACCAGTCCGGGGTAGCTGGTGGCGACGCGATGGCCGGACAGGTCGGCCAGGTCGGTGAAGCGGCCTGCGGGGCCGGCGAAGCGGAAGGTGGAGTCGCCGAAGTCGAGGCTGGCGATCTCCTGGGCGGTGGAGCCCGAGTCGAGCAGCAGGTCGCGCCCGGTGATTCCCACGTCGAGGGCTCCGGAGCCCACATAGGTGGCGATGTCGCGGGGACGCAAGTAGAAGAACTCCACGTCGTTGCGGGGGTCGGCGACGACGAGGTCGCGCGGGTCGCGGCGGCCGGTGTAGCCGGCCTCGAACAGCATCTGCGCGGCGGTTTCGGACAACGAGCCCTTGTTGGGCACGGCAATTCTCAGCATTTGGGCACTCTCTGCGTCTTCAGGTTCTGGCGAACAGGTCTCACGGGGTCAACCGGGTGGAGTCTCTCTGATGACGCGTCACAGATGGCGGTACAGGTCGGCGGGGGTCAGCCCCTTCGCCAGCATCATCACCTGTACGTGGTACAGCAGCTGGCTCATCTCGGCGGCGGTTTCGTCGTCGCTCTGGAACTCGGCGGCCATCCAGACCTCGGCGGCTTCTTCGACGATCTTCTTGCCGATGGCATGTACGCCGGCGTCGAGTTCGCGCACGGTCCCCGAACCGTCGGGGCGGGTCCGTGCCTTGTCGCTCAGTTCAGCGAACAGGTCGTCAAAAGTCTTCACCTGACTAGGGTACTAGTGCGCGTGCTGGTGTTCGGTCGCGGCGGCGCGCAACAGGGCGATCTGCTTCGCCGGGTCCGCGGCGTTGAACACGCTGGAGCCGACGACGAACGTGTTCGCCCCGGCCTCGGCGGCGATGACGATGGTGTCCTCGGTGATGCCGCCGTCGACCTGCAGCCAGACGTCCAGGCCGGACTTCTTCACGGCCTCCGACAGGGTGCGGAGCTTGCGCATGGTGGAGGGCATGAAGCTCTGCCCCCCGAAGCCGGGTTCGACGGTCATCACGAGCACCTGGTCGAATTCGGGCAGAAGCTCGAGGTAGGGCTCGATGGCCGTGCCGGGCTTGAGGGCGATGCCGGCCCGGGCGCCGATCGAGCGCAGCTTGCGGGCCAGGCCGACCGGGTTGGTCGTGGCCTCCGCGTGGAAGGTGACCGAGAACGCGCCGGCTTCGGCGTAGCCGAGCGCCCAACGCTCCGGGTTCTCGATCATCAGGTGCAGGTCGAAGGGCAGCGGGGAGACCTGGGCGAGGCGGTCGACGACGGGCGGTCCGAACGTCAGATTCGGTACAAAATGGTTGTCCATGATGTCGACGTGCACCAGGTCGGCGGTGCGGATGCGCCCCAGGTCCCGTTCGAGATTGGCGAAGTCGGCGGCGAGAATGCTGGGGTTAATCCGGGTGACCATGCCTTCACCCTACTGCGGCGAGCCCCGGCGGCTCGAAAGTCCCCTGCCGGTCGAGTCCAAGGCCCTGGAGCGATCCCGTCCCGAACGAATTCGACGGAGATTTTGCCGAAATGGGCCGAGAACCTTTCAAAAAAGTAGTTTTCAACCAGAATCTCCGTCGAATTCGTTGGGGCTGCGACGGAAAAGGATGCGAGTGCCTGGACCTCACAAGCCCTGCAGCAGATTCGGCGCGGGTTGTGGCTAACGCAGGAGGTCCGTCCGGCTACACCGGCATCCGAACTGGTCCCGTACTGGTCCGCGGCGGCTGGGCAGCCCGGACGACGGATGTCCTGAGTTGTCCACGCGACGCGCGGGCGCGGCCGGGGCGACGTCCGCCCGCCCGCATGCCGGCTGGCCGAGGCAGAGCCGCAGCCGCAGGAACGACGCATCCACCGGTTGCCGTCGGGCGGGACGGGCACTCGCCCCGCCCGCGCAAGAACCGCTGCGCATTCGCGAGTGTCGTGGTCAACTCAGGAGATCCCGCCGGCCGGGTTGGATATCTACCCCGGTGCCTCACTGATTCGCGGCACCGGTGAACGCGCGGGACGGATGTCCTGCCTTAGCCACACGCGAGGGCTCGGCCGGGCCATGCTCACGGAAGAACCAGGGGAGCCAGAATCTCCGTCAGATTGGGTCGAGGCCGGGGCCCGAATGCGCCGGGTCCGGGTGCGCCGGGCCCGAATGTGCCGGGCCCGGGTGCGCGGGGTCCGGGTGCGCGGGCTACTCCATGCGCTCGAGCAGGGTGATGAACATAGCGTCAGTGCCGTGCCGATGCGGCCACAGTTGCACGCTGCCCCCGTCGCCGGGCAGGTCGAGCTCGGAGCTGCTCAGCCCCTGCAGCACGGATGCCGTGTCGAGAGTGCGCACACGGCCCTCCCATCTCTTGAGCGCGGTAGCCACGATCCCGCGGGTCTCCGCGATGTGCGGTGAGCAGGTGACGTAGGCCAGCACCCCGCCCGGCTTGAGCGCGCCAAGGGCCGCGTGGATCAGCCCGGACTGCAGATCGGAGAGCTCGGCGACGTCCTTGGGCTGCTTGCGCCAGCGGGCCTCCGGGCGCCGACGTAGCGCGCCGAGCCCGGTGCAGGGAGCATCCAGCAGGATCCGGTCGAACTCCTTCGGATGATCGTCTCCGAACCGGGTGCCGTCCTCCTCCCAGACAGGCACCTCTCCGGGCACGGCGGCCAGCGCCTTACGCACGAGGGCGGCCCGGGCCGGGACGAGCTCGTTGGCGACGAGGCTGGCCCCGCCGGCCAGCGCCTCGGAGGCAAGCAGGGAGGCCTTGCCGCCGGGGCCCGCGCACAGGTCGAGCCAACGCTCTCCCGGCGCCACCGGGCGGGCCCGACTGAGCGTGAGGGCCGCCAACTGGGATCCCTCGTCCTGCACTCGAAGGCGTCCGCCGCTGTCCTGCATCAGGTGCACGGGGTCGCCGCCGGCCAGCACAAAACCGATGGGCGAGAAGTCGTTGGCAACGCCGAGACCGTCGGTGTCTTCGGTGTTGCTGAGGCCGGGCAGAATGACCATGTTCACCTTGGGCGCGGCATTGTCGGCCGACAGCAGCTCCTCGAGCTCGGTCTCTCGGCCCTCGAGGCGCAGCGACTGCCGGAACGCCCGCACCACCCAGATCGGGTGTGAGTGCTCCGCGGCAAGGCGGTCATCATCACTGGTGGCTTCGGTGAGCACGCGTTCGCGCCACTCGTCGGCGCTGGAGCGGGAGATGGTGCGCAGCACCCCGTTGGTGAAACCGGTGGTGGCGCGGGAGCCCACCTGACGGGCGAGTTCGACGGACTCGTTCACGGCGGCGTGGGTGGCCACCCGGGTGGCGAGCAACTGGTGCGCACCGAGACGTAGCACGTCCAGGATGGCCGGGTCGATCACGGTGACGGGCCGACCGGCCGCGTCGGCGATCACCCGGTCGTAGAAGCCCTGCATACGCAGGGTGCCGTAGGTCAGCTCGGTGGCCAATGCGGCATCCGCGGTGCTGAGCGCCGCCCGCTTGATGCGGCTGGGCAGCAGCAGGTTCGCGTAGGCGTCTGATTCCCGCACGGCGGCGATGACCTCGTAGGCCACCCGCCGGGCCGGCTGCACGAAGTCGGTCTGCGGGCGCTCCAGGCCGCGGCCGCCCTGAGCACGGACGTCGTTCTTTCGCCCCTGGCGACGGTCGTCGCTCATGAGGCGACAACCTCCGTCCAATTCACTCCGCGCCACCAGTCGATTGCCTTCATCTGTGTCTTTCCGGCCGGTTGCACGGTGACCAGCTCGAGCGGCTCGGTCCCCGTTCCAATCAGCACTTTCTTGTCGATCTCACGGATCAGGCCGGCCGGTTGCGGCTCGGATCCCTGGGTCAGGGCAACGCCCTGGAGTTTGAGGCGGGCGTCGCCGAGCACCGTGAACGCGCCCGGCTCCGGGGTGACCCCGCGCACCCGGTTGCGCACCGAGACGGCCGGTTCGGACCAGTCGATACGGGCATCCGCAAGAGTCAGCTTGGGGGCCAGGGTGACCGGACCGGACTGCGGGGTCGCCTGGACGCCGCCGGCTTCGAGGGCGTCGATCACCTGCAGCAGCAGACGCGCGCCGCTGTCGCTGAGCGCCCGCAACAGGCTGCCCGCGGTGTCGTCCTCGACGATCGCCCGCGTCAGTTGCGCGAACACGGCGCCCGCGTCGAGTTCCGGAACCAGCTGGAATACGGCGGCACCAGTCTGCTCGTCGCCGGCCATGAGTGCGCGCTGCACGGGAGCGGCACCGCGCCAGCGCGGGAGCAGGGAGAAGTGCAGGTTGATCCAGCCGAGCCGGGGCACCGACAGGAGCGGTTCACGCACGAGCCCGCCGTAGGCGACGATGACGCCGAGGTCGGGTCGCAGTGCGGCGATCTCCACGGTCGCGGCCTCGTCGAGGCGATTGGCCTTGATCACGTGCAGCCCGTTCTCGACGGCGGCTCGCGCGAGCGGCGAGGGGGTGAGCACGCGTTTGCGGCCGAACGGGGCATCCGCCCGGGTGATCACGGCCGCGAGGTCGTGGTGGGACTGAGCCAGGGCGCCCAGGCTGGGCACGGCCGCCTGCGGCGTGCCGGCGAAGACGAGTTTCATTTAGAGCAGCTCCGGGTCGTCGAATCGTACTTTGAGTGTAGGCGCGGGGCGGAAGGCCGCCCCCTTCGGGCGCCGGCGGCGGGCGGCATTGCGCACGACCGCGGCCTTGAGCGCACGGGCCACGGCGTCACCGCTGGCGTAGGGCAGCCGCACGATCGCACGCACCAGGGGGTCCTCCGTGGTGACCGGGCCGAGTACATCGACGCCGTCCATCCCGGCCAGCTCTGCCAGGGCCAGGGCGACGTCGGCGTCGGTGCCGGTGACGGATGCAGCACGCACCGCGGGCGGGAATCGCAGTTGGCGGCGATCGGCCAGTTCCGACGCGGCGAGCATCTCGGGCTGCCAGGAGTTCAGCGCCCGGGCGACGAGCCCGCCCACGCCGACCAGGACCACAGCGGCACCCGGGGCCGCCAGGGATGCGGCGTTGGACCACCAGCGCAGGCAGTCCTCCCCGACCCGCAGGGATTCCCGGGCGAGCATCCGTTCGCCGTCGAGCAGCAGGATGGCTCGGTATCCACCCGTCGGGATGGGCTCCGCGCCGCGGGTGGCGATCACCAGGGCCGGGGCGTCGCCGAGGTGCTGCAGCGGATGGTCGCCGTCGGCGACGATAATGCGCGCGCCGGGGAACGCCCGGCCGAGTTCTTCGGCGGTTCGCCCGGTGCCGAGGGTGACGACCCGCAGGGCGCGCCCCTCGCAGTGCGTGCAGCTCCAGTTGGCGGCCAGCGCCCCGCACCAGCGACACGACGGGGTGGAGTCCTTGGAGGCCAAAGCGAGCGGCCCCTGACAGGTGGTGCAGCGGGCGGCCTTCTTGCAACTCTGGCAGGCGAGCATCGGGGCGTAGCCGGGGCTGGCCACCTGCACCAGCACGGGGCCCTGGGCCAGCGCCTCCTTGGCGGCCCGCCACGCGGCCGTCGGGATGCGCGCGGCGCGGGCCTGCTGGTCGGGCTCGGACTGGAAGTCGGTAGGGATGATCCGCGGATGCCGGTTCTGCGCGGGGTGCACCGCAGTGAGCCAGCCCAGCTCGACCAGGCGCTGCACCTCGACGGTGCGGGTATGGCCGAGGAAGACGAGGGCGCAGCCGGACTGGCCCTGGCGCACGAGCGCGGCGTCGCGGGAGTGCGCGTAGGGGCTGAGCGGTTCGCCGTGCAGCGGGTCGCCGTCGTCGAAGAGCGCGATCAGACCGAGGTCGTGGGCCGGCGCGTAGACGGCCGACCGATTGCCGAGCACGATCCGGGGTTCCGGGGCAAGGGCGGCCAGGAAGGCCCGATAGCGTTCCGGGTTGGGCTGGCGTGCATCGACGCGGCTGACCGAGTCGGCCGGGGCCAGCAGGTCGAGGGCGGCCTGAAGCTGGTCTTGGTCGCGGTAGTCCGGCACGATGAGGATGGCGCTCCGCCCGGCGGCCAGGCCGGCCACCGCGAGCTCGGCCAGGGTGATCGCCCACTTCCCGATGGTCTGCCCGTCCGGCAGCCGTTGCAGCTCGGGCACCGCGGCCACGCAGAGGCGCGCCCCCGTGGCGACGGCCGTGTCGAGGGTGCCGGCCGGGTAATCGGCACAGGCCGGTCCGGCGGGGGTGGCGGGGTCGGCCACATCGCCAGGCTCGGCCACGGTGGCAACACCGGCCGTCCCGTCGGCCGGGGCGGAAGCATCCGCTGTTCGCGCCGCCAGCCAGGCCTTCTCCACCCGGACCTGGCGCGGGGGCACGGCGAGACGGATGATGTCGCTCGCGTTCCCCGAGGCCCGGTCGGCGACCCGACGGGCGAGCTCCCAGACCTCGGGGGTGAGCACCTGGGCGGCGGAGACCACGCTCTCGAGCGGGCTGAGCGCGCCCCGGAATTCGGTGCCAGCCTCGAGACCCGGCAGCGCCTCCGGGCCTGCGGCCGGTCCGACCGCACCGCGCCCCTCGGCCGCACCCAGCACCTCGATCAGGTATCCGTCGGCGACGCGACCGGCCGAGCGCAGCGGCACCCGCACGCGCACGCCGGGCCGGGCGATGCCGGCGAGCTCATCGGGAATGCTGTAATCGAACAGGTGGTCGAGCTGCGGCAGCGGCGAGTCGATGAGCACCCGGGCCACGAGGCCGGAGCGGGTCATCGGCGCCGCGCCTGCCCGGTCACAGTCCGGCAGCGCTTCTCAGCTCGTCGACCCGGTCGAGGCGCTCCCAGGTGAAGTCGGGAAGCTCGCGGCCGAAGTGGCCGTAGACGGCGGTCTGCGCGTAGATCGGGCGCAGCAGGTCAAGGGAATGGATGATCGCGGCCGGGCGCAGGTCGAAGACCGCGCGGATCGCCGCGGTGATGTCCCGGTCGGCCATCACCCCGGTGCCGAAGGTCTCCACGTAAAGCCCGACGGGCGAGGCCTTGCCGATGGCGTAGGCCACCTGAATCTCGAGACGGTCAGCCAGCCCGGCGGCCACGGCGTTCTTGGCCACCCAGCGCATCGCGTACGCTGCGGAGCGGTCGACCTTCGACGGGTCCTTGCCGCTGAACGCACCCCCGCCGTGCCGGCTGGAACCGCCGTAGGTGTCGATGATGATCTTGCGCCCGGTGAGGCCGGCGTCGCCCTGAGGGCCGCCGATCTCGAACCGCCCGGTCGGGTTGATCAGCGTATTCAGTTCAGACGAGTCCAGTTCCACGCGGTCGAGCACCGGGCGGATGACAAGTTCCTCGACCTCCGCACGCAGCTGCTCGTTGGACACCTTCGGCGAGTGCTGGGTCGACAGCACGACGGTCTCGACCGAGCGCGGCGTGATGCCGTCGTAGCCGATGGTGACCTGGGTCTTGCCGTCGGGCCGAAGGTAGTCGAGTTCGCCGGACTTGCGCACCTCGGCGAGGCGTTCGGCGAGGCGGTGTGCGATCCAGATCGGGATCGGCATCAGCTGGGGGGTCTCCCGGGTGGCGTATCCGAACATGATGCCCTGGTCGCCGGCCCCCTGGCGGTCGAAGTCCTCGACACTGGACTCTTCCCGACGCTCGAAGGCGTTGTCCACGCCCTGCGCGATGTCGGGCGACTGGCCGCCGATGGAGATCTCCACGCCGCAGGAGCGGCCGTCGAACCAGACGTCCGAAGAGTCGTAGCCGATATCGGTGATGCACTTGCGCACGATTGAGGGGATCTCGACGTAGGCCTCGGTGCTGACCTCGCCGGCGACGTGTACGAGCCCGGTGGTGACGAGGGTCTCGACGGCGACCCGGCTGTGCGGGTCTTCCGTCAGGAGCGCATCCAGAATGCTGTCGGAGATCTGGTCGCAGATCTTGTCGGGGTGACCTTCGGTTACCGACTCCGAAGTGAAAAGGCGTAGATCGCGCATCTTGCCCGTCTCTGTTGCAGAACAACGTGTAGAAGAAATGAACGTGAAAAATTCTCCGCTGAGACCGGGCCGAGCCGACCGGGCACCCGGTCGTGCCGGTCGGGAAGCGCCGGAGACCCTGCCCTTGCCGGCGACGGCAACCCAGGTGACCGGATGCCCGAGCGGTCTCAGCCGATCAGGTCAAGGATGCGCCCGGCCACCGACATTTTGGTTCCGGAGACCTCACACACTATATCTCCGTCGTGATCGAGCACCGTGATCGCGTTACGGTCCGAGGCGAAACCCTCCGCCCAGCCCACGCGGTTGACCACCAGGAAGTCGCAGCCCTTGCGCGCCATTTTCTCGCGACCGAGTACAAGCAGGCGAACCGGATCCGGCTCCGTCTCCGCGGCGAACCCGATCAGTACCTGGCCCGTGCGCTTCGTCCGGGCGAGCCCGGCGAGGATATCGGGATTGCGGGTCAGTTCGAGCAGCAGGGTGTCGCCGGTCTCGTCTTTCTTGATCTTGCCGGCGCTCACCTGCACCGGCCGGTAGTCGGCGACCGCGGCCGCCATGATCACGGCGTCGGCCCCGGCGGCGGCATCCGTGACGGCCGCCTCGAGCTCGAGCGCGGTGCCCACGAGCCGCAGTTCCACCGCTGTTGGTGCGGCAACCTCGAGATTCGCGGCGATCAGGGTCACGGACGCACCCCGAGCCAGGGCGGCCTGCGCCAGGGCGACCCCCTGCTTACCGCTGGAACGGTTGCCGAGGAAGCGCACGGGGTCGAGGGGCTCGCGAGTGCCGCCAGCGGTGATCACGACGTGCTTGCCGACCAGGTCGGCCCCTGGCCCATCGGTGCGGTCGGCCAAGGCAAGGGCGGCGAGGGCCGCGGCGACGATGGTGTCGGGCTCTTCCATCCGGCCGGCTCCGGCGTCGGCGCCGGTGAGCTGGCCGACCCCAGGCCCGACGACGATGACGCCGCGGGCGCGGAGGGTGGCCACATTGGCGACCGTGGCCGCGTTGTTCCACATCTCCGTGTGCATCGCCGGGGCGATCACGAGCGGGGCGGTGCTGGCCAGGATGGTGTTGCCGAGCAGGTCGTCGGCGAGGCCGGTGGCGAGCTTCGCGATGGTGTTCGCGGTGGCCGGGGCCACGACGATCAGGTCGGCGGATTGGCCGATGGCCACGTGCCGCACCTCGGCGACGCCCTCATAGAGATCCGTGTGCACGGGGTTGCGGGAGATAGCCTCGAGGGTGGGCTTGCCGACGAATCGCAGCGCCGCCGGCGTCGCCACGACGTGCACGCAGTCCCCCCGCAACACGAAAGCGCGCACGACGTTCACGGCCTTGTAGGCAGCAATGCCGCCGGTTATCCCGACGACGATCGTGCGACCTGACGACATCCTGCGCGCTTGTGGGTGCGTTACTCGGCGATGGGGCGGGAGGTGAGCTTGTCTTCGTTGATCTCGCGGAGGGCGACGGACAGCGGCTTGTCGTCGACGGTCGAGTCGACGAGCGGGCCGACATTGTCGAACAGGCTGCCTTCGTGCAGGTCCGCATAGTAGTCGTTGATCTGACGCGCGCGCTTGGAGGCGAAGACCACGAGGGCGTACTTGGAATCGGCCTTGGTGAGCAGGTCGTCGATGGGCGGGTCAATGATGCCAGTGAGCTTGGTAGCCATTGGTGTCACTCCTTCAGAGCGGTTTGTGCTGCGGGACGCGCAGAATCACGGAAAACGGGCGCTACGGCAGCAACGGCGCCGTACGCAGATTCATCAAGTCTACGACCTCGCGCGCCGCTTCGCCCACGTCGTGGTTTACGACCCGATAATCGAACTCCCCCTGGGCGGCCAATTCGAGTTTGGCCGTCTCGAGCCGGCGGGCCTGTTCGGCGGGCGCCTCGGTGTCCCGGCCGATCAGCCGGCGCACCAGTTCGTCCCAGCTCGGCGGAAGCAGGAAGACCAGTCTGGCCTCCGGCATGGCCCGGCGAACGGCCCGGGCTCCTTGGATGTCGATCTCGAGGAGCACGCTGTGACCCTCGTTCAAGGCCTCCGTGACTGGACCCCGCGGGGTGCCGTAGCGGTGCGCGTTGTGCACGGTCGCCCACTCGAGCAGGTCGCCGGCCGCGACCATCCGGTCGAATTCGGCGTCGTCGACGAAGAAGTAGCTCACGCCCGCGGTCTCGCCTGGGCGAGGTGCCCGGGTCGTGGCCGACACCGACAGGTGCACGCCCGGGTGATGCTGACGGATGTGCGCCGCGACGGTTCCCTTGCCGACCGCGGTGGGACCGGCCAGCACGACAAGCTTCGCGGAGGAATCGCCGCGCCTCGCGACGGTGCGCGTGGTGAGAAAATCTCGCAACCGATCGCGTTGGTGCTTGCCCAGCCCCCCCAATCGCTTCGACGGCGAGATCTCGAGCCGCCCCATGATTCGGTGCATCTTGGTGACGCCGATCGCCGGAATGCTGATCAGGAACTCGGTCACCCGCAGGCGCCCTTCGACGCCGTCCGGGCTCTCGGTCGCGGCGGACAACACGTCGAGCGCGCTACGTTTTCCCCGCGCAATCTGGCTTTTAACTGCGGCGCGTGCGCGGCGAGCCGCCACGGCGGCGCGCGAGGCGGCAACCCGATCGACGTCGGGTGGGGTGGGGCGATTCTCAGCCACGGGCAGCTCCTGCTTCAACTACTCGGCGCGCAATCGCTTGTTTGATTCGGTCGGGGCCGACCTCTAGAACGCTGCGCGATTCACTCACGATAACGCCTTCCGCGTACCCCCCGTACAAGTTCTTCAGATCGGCGACCTGCGCGCCCTGGTGGCCGAAGCCGGGAGCGAGGATGGGGGTGAGACCGCGGGCGGGCGCCACGGAGAGGTCCAGTCCGAACGTGGCCAGGTCCAGTGTGGCGCCGAGCACCACCCCGACCGAGCCGAGAGAGGAAGCCCCGGACCGGGCATTCCGCTCGGTCACAGCGCCGAAGACGGATTGGGCGACGCTTTGGCCGGTCTGATTCCCCTCGGCGATCACGGCCCGCTGAAGCGCCGCCGCCTCGGGGTTCGAGGTGGCGGCCAGCACAAAGATCCCCTTGCCGGTCTGGGCTGCAAGGCGGAACACCGGTTCCAGCGACCCGACGCCCATATACGCGTTCACGGTGATGGCGTCGACCTCCAGGGGGGACTCCTCGCTCAGCCAGGCCTGGCCGTACGCCTCCACGCTGGTACCGAGGTCGCCGCGCTTGACGTCCGCGATCGTGAGCAGTCCGGCGGCGCGGGCATCCGCCAGCACCCGTTCCAGGGCGAGGTACCCGGCGGAGCCGAAACGCTCGTAGAAGGCCACCTGGGGCTTCACCAGGCCGACCTGGCCGGCAGCGGCGGCCACGACCTGGCGGCCGAAAGACTCCGCCCCGGCGGCCGTGTCCGGCAGACCCCAGTCGGTCAGGAGCCAGGTGTGCGGGTCGATGCCGACGCAGACTTGTCCCCGGACCGAGAAGACATCACCCAGCCGGTCGCCGAAGGCGGCCGGTGCGGCCGGGCCGACCGCTGCGGTCGACCCGTCCTGTTCGTGCGCGCGGCTCACAGGGCCGCCGTCCGGGTGAGGGCGTAGTCCTGCAGCGAGGTCACCTCGAAGCCGCCGCGAATCGCGTCGATCGAGGCCACTGCGGCGCTCAACTCGGCGATGGTGGTGAACAGCGGCAGGTCCGCGGCGACCGCGGCCGCGCGGATCTCGTAGCCGTCGGCTCGGGCGGTGCGACCGCCGGGGGTGTTGATGACGATCTGCACCTCTTCGCGGCGGATCAGTTCCACGATCGACACGTCCGCCTCGTCGGCCTTCTCACTGAACTTGGTGACGATGGCGGCGCGGATGCCGTTGCGTTGCAGAACTTCGGCGGTCCCCTCCGTGGCGGTGATCGAGTAGCCGAGCTGCTGGAGGCGCAGCATGGGCAGGATGATCGCGCGCTTGTCCCGGTCGGAGACCGACACGAACACGGTGCCGGTGAGCGGGATTCCGCCGTAGGCGGCGAGCTGGCTCTTGGCGAAGGCCCGCGGGAAGTCGCGGTCGATGCCCATGACCTCACCGGTTGAGCGCATCTCCGGGCCGAGCACGGAGTCCACGACGAGACCCTCGGGCGTGCGGAACCGGTTGAACGGCAGCACGGCTTCCTTCACGGCGACCGGAGCATCCATCGGCACCCGCGAGCCGTCGATCAGAGGTAGCTTGCCCTCGGCCTTGAGTTCGGCGATGGTCTTGCCGACCATGATCAGCGCGGCGGCCTTGGCCAAGGTGATGCCAAGGGCCTTGGCCACGAACGGCACCGTACGCGAGGCGCGCGGGTTCGCTTCGAGCACGTAGAGCACGCCGGCGCCGATCGCGAACTGCACGTTGAGCAGGCCGCGCACGCCGATGCCGCGGGCGATGCCCAGCGTCGCCTCGCGCACGCGGTCGATCTCCGCACGGCCGAGGGTGACCGGAGGCAGGGTGCAGCTTGAGTCGCCGGAGTGGATCCCGGCCTCTTCGATATGCTCCATCACGCCGCCGATGTAGAGCTCGGTGCCGTCGTAGATGGCGTCCACGTCGATCTCGATGGCGTCGTCGAGAAACCGGTCCACGAGCAGCGGATGCGACGGGCCGATGATGCCCTGTCCGGCCATCCGGTTGAAGTAGTCGGCCAACGCTGCGGAGTCGTAGACGATCTCCATGCCGCGGCCGCCGAGCACGTAGCTCGGGCGCACGAGCACGGGATAGCCGATCTCCTCGGCAACGACCACAGCGCCGGCGTAGTCGGTGGCGACGCCGTTGCGGGGGGCGAGCAGGCCGGCCTGGTCGAGGATGCCGGAGAAAAGTCCGCGCTCCTCCGCCAGGTCGATGGCCTCCGGGGTGGTGCCGAGTATCGGGATGCCCTCGGCCTCGAGGCCCTTGGCGAGGCCGAGCGCGGTCTGGCCTCCCAGCTGCACGACCACGCCGACGAGCTCGCCGCTCTGGCTTTCTGCGTGAATGACCTCGAGCACGTCCTCGAGGGTGAGCGGCTCGAAGTAGAGCCGGTCGGAGGTGTCGTAGTCGGTCGAGACCGTCTCCGGGTTGCAGTTGATCATGATGGTCTCGTAGCCAGCCTCGGAGAGGGCAAACGAGGCGTGCACGCAGGAGTAGTCGAACTCGACGCCCTGGCCGATGCGGTTCGGGCCGGAGCCGATGATGACGACCTTTTTGCGGTCACTGGGCACGACCTCGGTCTCCTGGTCGTAGCTGGAGTAGTGGTACGGCGTGAGTGCGGGGAACTCCCCCGCGCACGTGTCGACGGTCTTGAAGACCGGGCGCACGCCGAGGATGTGGCGCACCGTGCGCACATCCGCTTCGCCGAAGCCGCGAAGCTCGCCGATCTGGGCGTCGGAGAAGCCGTGGTCTTTGGCGGTGCGGAGGATGTCTGTGTCGAGGCGCTCGGCGGCGGCGATCTCGTCCGCGATCTCGTTGATCAGCACGATCTGGTCGATGAACCACGGGTCGATCTTGGTGGCGTCGAAAACCTGCTCGGTGGTGGCACCCTTGCGGAGCGCCTGCTGCACGGTGACGATCCGGCCGTCGGTGGGTACTTCGGCGACCGTGAGCAACTCGTCGACCGTGCGGGTCTCGGCTCCCCAGTGGAACGACGAACCGCGCTTCTCGAGCGAGCGGAGCGCCTTCTGCAGCGCGGAGGCGTAACTGCGGCCGATGGCCATCGCCTCGCCCACGGACTTCATGGTGGTGGTCAGGCGCTGGTCGGCGGCGGGAAACTTCTCGAACGCGAACCGGGGCACCTTGACCACGACGTAGTCGAGGGTGGGTTCGAAGCTGGCCGGGGTGACACCGGTGATGTCGTTCGGGATCTCGTCGAGCCGGTAGCCGAGCGCGAGCTTCGCGGCGATTTTGGCGATCGGGAAGCCCGTCGCCTTGCTCGCCAGGGCGGAGGAGCGGGACACGCGCGGGTTCATCTCGATCACGATGATGCGACCGTCGGCCGGGTTGATCGCGAACTGGATGTTGCAGCCGCCGGTGTCCACTCCCACGGCGCGGATGATGTCGATGCTGATGTCGCGCAACTTCTGGTACTCACGGTCGGTCAGGGTCAGCGCCGGGGCGACGGTGATCGAGTCGCCGGTGTGTACGCCGACCGGGTCGACGTTCTCGATCGAGCACACGACGACCGTGTTGTCGGCCGTGTCGCGCATCATCTCGAGCTCGAATTCCTTCCAGCCGAGGATGGATTCCTCGAGCAGGACCTCGCTGGTGGGGCTCTGGTGCAGCCCGTCGCCGACGATGCGGCGCAGTTCCGGCTCGGTGTAGGCGAAGCCGGAGCCGAGGCCGCCCATGGTGAAGGAGGGGCGCACGACGAGCGGGTAGCCGAGGTCCTCGGCGAAGCCGACGGCCTCCTCGACCGTGTGGGCGATGTAGGACCGGGCGACGCCGGCGCCCGTGTCCAGCACCAGTTGCTTGAAGATCTGGCGGTCCTCACCCTTCTGGATGGCGTCGAAGGAGGCACCGATGAGTTCGACGTCGTACCTGGCCAGGATGCCGCGCTCGTGAAGCTGGATGGCGGCGTTCAGCGCTGTCTGCCCGCCGAGGGTCGGCAGAATCGCGTCGGGGCGTTCCTTGGCGATGATCGTCTCGAGGATCTCCGGGGTGATCGGCTCGATGTAGGTGGCGTCGGCGAAGTCGGGGTCGGTCATGATCGTGGCCGGGTTGGAGTTGACCAGGATGACCCTGACCCCCTCGGCCCGCAGCACCCGGCAGGCCTGAGTTCCGGAATAGTCGAACTCGCAGGCCTGGCCGATCACGATCGGACCCGATCCGATGACGAGAACGCTGTTGATGTCGTCGCGCTTGGGCATTACTTGGCGTCTCCTGCTCCGGTGGCCGCACGATGCGCGACCACCACATCCCTGAACCGATCGAAAAGGTACTCGGCGTCGTGTGGGCCGGCCGCCGACTCCGGGTGGTACTGCACCGAGAAAGCGGGGATATCGAGGCAGCGGATGCCCTCGACCACCTGGTCGTTGAGGCTGTAGTGGCTCACCTCCACCCGGCCGAAGCCGGTGCGGGACTCATGCACTCCCTCGATGGGCATGTCCACGGCGAACCCGTGGTTCTGCGAGGTGATTTCCACCCGGCCGGTGGTCTTGTCGAGCACGGGCTGGTTGATTCCCCGGTGCCCGAAGGGCAGCTTGTAGGTGCGGAAGCCGAGGGCGCGGCCGAGCAGCTGGTTGCCGAAGCAAATCCCGAAGTAGGGCACACCGGCTCGCAGCACCTCCTGTAGGAGGTTCACGTGTAGGTCGGAGGCTGCCGGGTCGCCGGGGCCGTTGGAGAAGAACAGGGCCGACGGGGTGAGGGACAGCACGTGCTCGGCGGTGACCGACTGGGGCAGCACCAGCACCTCGAAGCCGCGCGCGGCGAGGTGGCCCAGGGTGGAGGTCTTGACCCCGAGGTCGAGCACGGCGACCGAGCCGATGCGCTCGCCCTGCGCGGGCACCGAGAACGGTTCGACCGTGGAGACCTCATCGGACAGGTTGCGGCCACGCATGCCGGCGCCGGCACGCACCAGCTCGAGCTGCTCGCCATCGGAGAGGCCGAAACGGTCGCCGGAGAAGATCCCGCTCTTCATGGCCCCGGACGAGCGGATGTGACGGGTGATCGCACGCGTGTCGACACCGCTGATCCCGACCACTCCCCCGCCCGTCAGGTCGTCATCGAGGCTGCGGGTGGACCGGAAGTTGGAGGCCATGCGGGCAGGCTCGCGCACGACGAAGCCGGAGACCCAGATGCGGCGGGATTCCATGTCCTCGTCGTTGGCACCCGTGTTGCCGATGTGCGGCGCCGTCATCAGCACGATCTGCCCGGCGTAGGACGGGTCGGTGAGGGTCTCCTGGTAGCCGGTCATGCCGGTGGCGAAGACGATCTCGCCGAGGGTCTGCCCCACGCTGCCGTAGGAACGGCCTTCGTAGCGGCGGCCGTCCTCGAGTACGAGCACGGCAGGAGTCGGTCGGTCGGGGGTCGTTGCGTTGCTCACGCTACGCCTCGCTTTCATCGCGCGCGGCCGGGCGCCGGGCGTCGGCCGCAATGGTTCGAATGGCGTCGTTCACGCTGACGCGGTCGGATGGGTCAAGGATTCGGAAATAGCTGTCGACGATCTGTCTGTCGGCGCCGGGCAGCCGCCAGCCGAGCAGCAGCAGGCCGTCGGTCTCGACGGCGCGGTCGATTGCCACGGTGGCGTCTTCCAGCACGGCGATGGCCGAGGCAGGGATGAACACCGCCTCCTCGCCGGCCAGGGCCAGGATCAGACCCGCGTCGGTCACGGTCAGGCGGGCCCGGGCCCGGAAACCCAGGCCAGGGATGTTCAGGCGTTCGAGCGGCTGGGCGCGGAAGGTCGTGGCGACGTAGAACACGGCGGCGGAGGCCAGCTCTAGTGCCGCGTCGACGGGCAGCGGGTAGCCGGCCGGCAGGGCGGCGTCCCGGCGGCTGCGGCCCCGCCAGCTGCGCAGCATGAGGCCGAGCAGGCCGAGCAGCACGGCGACGGTGATGACGGTGGCGATGGTCCTAGCCATGGGTTCGCTCCTCGAGTGCCGCGATCTCGTCGACGGGCCGCAGCGCACCGTCCAGAACCGTGGCGTAGCCCCGGTGGAATGTGGCCAGCACCCGACCCGGCAGGGTCATCGCCAGGTAGGGCGAGTTGGCGCTCCTGCCGGCCAGGTTGCCGCGCTCGAAGGCGCGGCTCGCGGCGGGATCGTAGAGGGTGAGCTCGGCGGGAGCCCCGACGAGCAGACCCTGGCCCTGGCCGGCGAGCCGGCCGATCCGGGCGGGGCTGCTGGAAAGCACGCGAGCGATGTCCGTCCAGTCGAGCAGCCCGGTGTTGACGACGGCCGCGTGCACCACGGAGAGGGCGGATTCGAGGCCGACCATGCCGTTCGCCGCGGCGTCCCACTCGCAGTCCTTCGCCTCGACCGGGTGCGGGGCGTGGTCGGTGGCGACGATGTCGATGGTGCCGTCGGCGAGGCCGGCGCGCAGGGCTTCGACGTCTTCGCGGCGGCGGAGCGGCGGGTTGACTTTGAACCGGGCGTCGTAGCCGACGACCAAGTCCTCGGTGAGCAGCAGGTGGTGCGGGGTGGCCTCGGCGGTCACCTGGATGCCGCGGGCCTTGGCCCAGCGGATGACGTCGACCGAGCCGGCCGTCGACACGTGGCACACGTGCAGACGCGACCCGACGTGCTCGGCGAGCAGCACATCGCGGGCGATGATCGACTCCTCGGCGACCGCGGGCCAGCCGACCATCCCGAGTTCGCTTGAGAGTGCCCCCTCGTTCATCTGCGCCTTCTCGGTCAGGCGCGGTTCCTGGGAGTGCTGGGCGACAACGCCGTCGAACGCCTTCACGTACTCGAGGGCCCGGCGCATCAACAGCGGGTCGGAGACGCAGAAGCCGTCGTCGGAGAAGACCCGAACCCGGGCACGACTGGTGGCCATGGCGCCCAGTTCGGCCAGGCGCTCCCCCGCAAGCCCGACGGTGACGGCGCCGATCGGCTGCACGGTGACATAGCCGGCGCGCTCACCGAGGGCGAGAACCTGGTCGACGACGCCGGCGGTGTCCTGCACGGGCGAGGTGTTGGCCATCGCAAACACGCTGGTGAAGCCGCCCACGGCCGCGGCCTGACTGCCGGTCAGGATGGTTTCACTCTGTTCGAAGCCCGGTTCGCGCAGGTGCGTGTGCAGGTCGACCAGGCCGGGCAGAGCGATCAGGCCGGCCGCGTCGACGACGGTTGCGCCGGCACCAGAAAGCCCGGAACCGATCTCCACAATCTTGCCGTCGGCGAGGACAAGGTCAGTGCGGGTGCCGTCCGCGAGTGTCGCACCTCGAATCAGGTACGGCGTGCTGGCCGCGCTGTCGCTGGACATCTATGAATCCTCCCGATCGCCGGACAACAGCAGGTACAGTGCCGCCATCCGCACTGAAACCCCGTTTGCGACCTGTTCGCGCACGGTTGAGCCGGCCGAATCGGCCGCCGCTGAAGATATTTCCAAGCCGCGATTCATGGGGCCGGGGTGCATCACAATGGTAGTCGGGGCCAGACGGCCGAAGCGCTCATCGTCCAGGCCCCAGCGGCGCGAGTACTCGCGGCTGTTCGGGAAGAAAGCGGCGTCCATGCGTTCCTGCTGGATGCGCAGCATCATCACCACGTCGGGCCCGGCGTCGATGGCCGCGTCCAGGTCGAAGCCCGACTCGGCCGGCCAACCGCTCATGTCCATCGGCAGCAGGGTGGGCGGAGCGATCAGGCTCACGTGCGCGCCGAGCGTGGTGAGCAGCCAGAGGTTCGAGCGGGCCACCCGGGAGTGCAGGATGTCACCGACGATGGTGACCGTGACGCCGTCCAGGTCCCGACCGCGCGCGGCACCCTGGTGCAGCCGACGACGGATGGTGAACGCGTCCAGCAGCGCCTGGGTCGGATGCTCATGGGTGCCGTCGCCCGCGTTGATGATGCCGGCGTCGATCCAGCCGCTTTCGGCCAGCACGTGGGGTGCCCCGGAGGCCGGATGGCGGATGACGACCCCGTCGGCACCCATCGCGGCGAGGGTTTGAGCGGTGTCCTTGAGGCTTTCGCCCTTCGACACGCTCGAGCCCTTGGCGCTGAAGTTGATCACGTCCGCGCTCAGCCGTTTCGCGGCGGCCTCGAAGGAGATCCGGGTCCGCGTCGAATCCTCGAAGAACAGGTTGACCACGGTCTTGCCGCGCAGGGTGGGCAGCTTCTTCACCTCGCGGTTGGCGACATCAGCCATGTCCTCGGCGATGTCGAGCAGCAGGATCGCCTCGTCGCGACTCATGCCCTTGGTCGAGAGGAGGTGCCTCATCACCCGACCCCCTCGTCAGCGCCTTCGAGGGGTCCGCCGTCGATGCTGACGAACTCGTCGCCGTCGACCTCGAGCAAGTGCAGGTTGATGCGTTCCGCGGTGGAGCTGGGCAGGTTCTTGCCCACGAAGTCGGCCCGGATCGGCAGTTCGCGGTGGCCGCGGTCCACGAGCACGGCCAGGCGCACGACGGTCGGCCGCCCGTGGTCGCCGAGTGCGTCGAGGGCGGCGCGGATGGTGCGGCCCGAGTAGAGCACATCGTCGACGAGCACCACCGTGACGCCGTCGACGCTGCCGGGCACCAGGGTGCGGGTCGGCGTGCGGGTGCGGGTGTGGCCGAGGTCATCGCGGTACATGGTGACGTCGAGGGAGCCGACCCGGACATCCGTCGCCGTGGGCTCAATGCGCGCGATGGTCTCGGCGATGCGCCGGGCCAGAACAACCCCGCGAGTGGGGATGCCGAGGATCACAAGGTTCTCGGCGCCTCGATTGGACTCCAGGATCTCGTGGGAGATCCGAGTCAACGCTCGAGCGATATCAGCCTGGTTCAACACGGTGCGTGCCATCAACCCGACCTCCTTCCCCGCCTCACCGGACGGCTGTTAAAGGATGTCATTTCCGGGTTTTACACTAGCACCCGACGCGGGCTCCCTCGTGCTGGGCCTAACCGCCCCCAGGGGCGCCGAAGTGGCTGCCGACCTTGATTGGTTGCCGGCCCCAGGCGAGGGAGGACGACGCCATGTCGCCCCATGGCAGCGAGAAGAACATCGAGAGGTCCCCGGGCCCATCCCCGTCCGCGTCCGAGGTGAGCGCCCCGGCCGTCAGCAGCCAGCGTTGGGCATTCACGGACCTCGACGTCATCCTGCAGCTGCAGGGCACCACCCCTATGCGCCCGGCCTGGCCATCCTTCATCGCCGTCACCGTTGCCGGCATCACGGTCTCCACCTGAGACCTTCGCGGCTGAGCTCAGCCGACCGAGTTGCTGCTGAGGAAGTCCAGGAATTCCGCCGGGTCGGTCAGTCCGCCGTCGTAGACCCTGCCGTTGACGAGCACGGTCGGCGTGCCCCGGATCCGGGTGATCTCGGCATCCGCAATCACGCCGTTCAGGGCTTGCTCGGTGTTGGCCCGGGACCAGGCCTGGTACTCGCCGGCCGCGAGGCAGTCGTCGATGTCGACGGGGTTGTCGACGAGGGCCGCAAGCTCCGGATCGCCGAGCCCCGCGGTGTTCTCGGCGGGCTGGTTCGCAAACAGGGCCGCCTGGTAGGCGAGCAGGTTCTCCGGGTTGAGGGTGGCCTGGCAGGTAAGCGCGGCGGATGCCCTGGTCGAGTAGGCCGTTCCCTGCGAGACCCGGTCGAGGAAAGTGAGCGAGTGCAGCCGCAGGGTGATGGTCCCGTCAGAGGCGAGGGCAGCCAGCTCGCCGCCGTTCGTCTCCTCGAACTGCCGGCAGTACGGGCACATCGGGTCGAAGTAGACGTCGACGAGCGCGGCGCCGGTGCCGACCGACAGGTAGCCGTCGTCGAAGTGGGCCGCACCGACGCTGCCGGTGGGCAGGGCTCCCTGCGACGCATCCCCGTTCGCCTCATCCGCCTGCGGCTCGCTCGTGGACGAACTCCACGGCTGGTCGCCCACGGCTCCGTTCACGGCCGCCGCGATGAGCGGAATCACGGTCGCGGTGACGACGAGGGCGATCACAAGCGCCAGGGTGGTGGCGGCGATGCCCACGTAGCCGAGAACGAGCCCGGTGATCGCCAGACCTCGGCCGCCCTCATGGGTGCGCCTGATCTGCCCCAGGGCGAGGTGCCCGGTGATCACGGCCGCCAGGGACACGAAGAACGCCGACACCAGGGAGATGATCGCCAGTGTGTTCGTCTTCGGCGCCGCCGGGAAGGGCGACTGTCCGTAGGCCGGCGAATACGGCTCCGGGGCGCGGGGCGGTGCGGGCTCGGTGTTGGTCATGCGTTCCCCCCTGGAAGAACGGATTACGCGGATGGTGCGGTTTGGGCGATGCGCCCGAGGAGTCCGTTCACGAATCCGGCCGAGTCATCCGTCGACAGGATTTTGGCGGCCTCGACCGCCTCGTCGATGGCGACAGCGTGCGGGACGGCGTCGTTGAAGAGGATCTCCCAGATGCCGATGCGCAGGATGGCGCGGTCGAGGACGGGCATGCGAGCCAGCGTCCAGCCCTGCGAGTACGTCTCGATGAGTTCGTCGATCTCCTCGCGGTGATCCACGACGCCGTCGATGATGTCCCGGGCGTAGAGCCAGGAGGCCATCCGGGCCGGCTCGCTCGCGGCGCGCTGCGCCTCGAGGGCGAGCGACTCCGGGATGGTGCTCTGCCGCACGTCTGCGGCATACAGGATGTCGATCGCACGCTTGCGCGCCTTGGTCCGAGCGCTCACTAGTTGACGCGGCCCAGGTAGTCCCCGGTGCGGGTGTCGACCTTGACTCGGGTGCCCTGCTCGAGGAACAGGGGAACCTGGATCTGGAAGCCTGTTTCGACGGTGGCGGGCTTGGTGCCGCCGGTTGAGCGGTCGCCCTGAAGGCCCGGCTCGGTGTAGGTGATTTCGAGAACGACGGAGGCCGGCAGCTCGACGTAGAGGGGGTTGCCGTTGTGCAGGGCGATCGTCACGTTCTGGTTCTCGAGCATGAAGTTGACGGCGTCGCCCACAACGACGGCCGGAACGTGCAGCTGATCGAAATCGGACACGTCCATGAAGACGTAGGAGTCGCCGTCCGCGTACAGGTACTGGAAGTCCTGGCGGTCGACGTTCTCGGTCTCGATCTTCGCGCCGGCGTTGAAGGTGCGGTCGACGGTCTTGCCTGTCACGACGTTCTTCAGCTTGGTGCGGACGAAGGCGCCGCCCTTGCCCGGCTTGACGTGCTGGAAATCGGTGACTGCCCACAGCTGGCCATCGATGTTAAGCACGACGCCATTCCGGATATCGGCGGTTGATGCCATGAAAATGTGTTCCGTTCACTGGGTTCAATTAGAAACGTGCGCGGCCGATTCGGCCATCATCGAGTGTAGTTGCCCGCAGCCCGCGCACCAAAGGCGCGAGACCCGGCCGGTCAGGCGGTCGCCGGCACCGACCTCGCGATGAAGTCCAGGGCCAGACGGTAGGAATCGAAGCCGAACCCGGCGATCACCCCGGTGGCCACGGCGCTGACGACGCTCGTGTGGCGGAACGTTTCCCGGGCGTGCGGGTTGGACAGGTGCACCTCGACCAGGGTGACGCCGGCCTTCGTCACGAGAGCGGCGGCATCCCGCAGCGCGTAGCTGTAGTGCGTGAACGCCGCCGGGTTCAGGATGACGGGGATGCGCTCGTCGACGGCCTCGTACAGCCAGTGGATGAGCTCGGCCTCGTCATCCGTCTGGCGCACGTCGACCGTCGTCCCCGCCGGGGCGGCCCGCGTCAGCATCGCGCGCAGCTGATCGAGATCGGCCGACCCGTAAACGTCGGGTTCGCGACTGCCGAGCCGCCCCAGGTTCGGGCCGTTCAGAACGAGAACTGTACTCATTCCCACAGCCTAAGGGAGTACGCGGGCGCCGAAGGCCAGGGCAGGATCAGGGCAGGATCGGCCCGACCGAGATCATCACGCAGTACACCAGGATCATCACCAGCGAGTAGCGGAACATCCGCCTGGCCCAGGCGGCGGGATCGGCGGCGCGCAGGCCGATGACACCCAGCCAGATCCAGTAAGCGCCGAGCACGCCCATGACCGCCGTATAGACGTAGCCCACGTAGCCGAATACCGACAAGAGGAGGGTGGAGACAACGAATCCGACCGTGTAGACGAGGATCTGAACTGTGGTGTTCGGGACGCCCCGCACCACGGAAATGACGGGCACACCGGCACGGGCGTATTCGTCGTGGCGGTAGATGGCGATGGAGTAGAACTCGGGCATCTGCCAGAGGAACACGGCCAGGAAGGCGAGCACGGCTGCGATGTCGATGGCGCCGGTGACGGCGACGTAGCCGGCCAGAATGGGCGCTGCGCCCGAGACGCTGCCGACCAGGGTGCCGTGGATCGACATGCGCTTGGACAGCATGCCGTAGAGCACGACATAGACGAGGAAGCCGCCCAGGCCGACGGCGACGACGAGCCAGTTCGTCCAGGCGATGAGCGTCGCCATGCCGAAAACGAACAGCAGGCTTGAGAAGGTGACCGCGTTCCGCACGCCGATGCGGCCGGTGACCGTGGCCCGCTTCTTCGTGCGTTCCATCACCGTGTCGATGTCGCGGTCGAGTACGTTGTTGAGCACGGTGGCCGAAGCAATCACGAGCGTGGTGCCCAGGCAGAGAGCCGCGAACAGGAAAAGATCCACCTGGCCCCGGGCCGCGAGTAGAAAGCCCGCCGCGGCTGTCAACGCGTTGCCGTAGAGAACGCCGGGTTTGGTCAGGGAGTAGTACAGCGTGACCGTGTCACGAATGCCCGTGCCGTCGGCCCGGCCGGCGAGAGCCCCGTCGGTGCCGTCCACCCGATTGCGAACGAAGAATGGTACGCGCGCAGTCATGCGGAAAGGGGTCCCATCGGGTCGTCGGTCGTGATCAATCATATGCCGCCGAATCTGTGCACGACCCGTGCCGGCCGACATCACACTGGCGCGCGTCGCGGCGCCTCTATCCGGCGCTGATCCAGGGCGGTAGGGTATCGAAGCCGGTCGTTTGGTCGGCGCCAGGCCAAGAACAAGGGTGCGACATGGCCGGAAGATTCACCATCTATCGGGACCAGTCGGGCCGCTACCGATTCTGTTTCTCCGCGGACAACGGGCAGAGCATCCCGTCGCCGGAAACCTATTGCACGGAGGACGAGACCCGGAAAATGGTTGACTCTCTGCGCTCCAACGTCAGCCCACGCAGCCGCCGCACGCACTGAGGCCAGCGCCTGTCTCCTAACCGTCATCCCCGTGGCGACAGGGGTGCAACCGCGTTCTGCTCACCCTGGCCTTGCAGTCGCCCTGCATCGGTCGAATTGGCCCACCACGCGTCACGTCAGGGGAGAAATTGACAGACCACGAAAGCGCGGGTCGTCGGCCCCGCGCCGCCTGGCGAGGATCTGCGTCGGGTAGCGCCAACGCCCGCACACCACGGAGGCGTCGCGTCCTCCGAAACCTCCTCGTCATCCTGGCCAGCGCCCTGGTCGTCTCGTTTCTGACCGAGGCCTTCCTGATCCGCACGTTCTACATCCCGACCGGATCGATGCAGGACACCCTGCAGATCGACGACCGCATTATCGTGAACGAGCTCGTCCCCGACGTCGTCGACCTCGATCGCGGCGACATCGTCGTTTTCAGGGATCCCGGCGGATGGCTCGGTCCGGTCGCTCCGGCCCCGATCGAGGCAGGGAACACCGTTGTCGACGGCATCCAGTGGCTCGCCGCTGAGGTCGGCCTCCGGGTTCCGGATTCCGATGACCACCTCGTGAAACGCGTCATCGGCCTCCCCGGCGACGATGTGGCCTGTTGCGACGCGGCGGGCAGCACCACCGTCAACGGCGAGCCGATCACCGAGCCCTACCTCAAGCTGCCGCCCGGGGCCATCCGAACGTCGGAGTACGACTTTTCCGTGACCGTGCCGGCCGGCGGTCTCTGGGTCGAGGGCGACAACCGTTACAACTCGGCGGACAGCCGGCTGCACACAGACACACCCGGCAACGGATTCGTGCCCGTCTCCCATGTGGTCGGCCGGGCGTTCGTGATCAACTGGCCGCTCAGCCACTGGTCCTGGCTCGGCGGCTGACCCGCCGCCCCGACACCGCCCCCGCCGTTCCCGTTCCCGCCCCCGCCCCCGCCCTTGCCCTTGCCCCAATACCAGACCCCCAGTCTCGGGCGAATTCGACGGAGATTTTGGCCCCACGCGTCCCAAACCGGCCAAACCGTGCCAGATTGCGCAAAATCTCCGTCGAATTCGTTCGTTCCATTCGGCCGCGCTGCGTGGGACTACGTCGGCGAAAAAGCGCCCTCTGGCCAGCGTCGCACAAGCCGGATACGACGAGACGACGAGTCAAAAGCAGATGCCAGCGCTGGCACCCTCGAGTGCCTCCCGGCGCGAGAGCACCGGCATCCGTTGGCGCGCTCCCCAGCGCTTCCCGACGCTCCGCAACGCCCTGGAACGTCGTGGCGTGCCCCGCGGCCTGACCACGGGATCGGTTGCCGCCGCGGTCGTCCTCTTTCTCGGCGCGTTCAGGCAGCCCTGCGCCGCTAGCGAGGAGGCGCGTTCACCCTGGGCGGCCGGCCCTGGGCCAGGAGGGCCGCCGGGGACTCTCCGGCGGACGACCAGGGACCCTCCCAGCCGATCACGGCGAAAGCCGAGGTCGGCAGGGACACGGTCGTGCCGGCGAGAGCGGTGGCCAGATCCTCGAGGCCGGGATTGTGGCCCACCAGGACGACGGTGTGCATGGTGCCCGGCAGCGCCCGAACAATGCTCTGCAGTTCGCCGGCCGAGGTGGCATACACCGCATGTTCGACACGGATCGGCGGAGTGCTCTCGAACTCGGCCGCCACGAGGTCCCAGGTGGCCCGCGCGCGCTCCGCCGGTGACACGACCGCGAGATCGATGCGGTAGCCGCTGTGGGACAGCCACGCTCCGGTGAGCGGCGCCTGCCGTACCCCACGTTTTGCCAGCGGCCGGTCGACGTCGGCCTGGCCGCCCGCCCAGTCCGACTTGGCGTGCCGCAACAGGATCAGGGTGCGTTCAGGCATCGCCCGGCCCCGCGCCCACCCGGCCGGCAACACAGACGTTGACACTTTCCAATCGCTCACCGCTGATCATCATCCTGTCAGTCTGCCACTGCATCCACGACGGTGGCCGGGAGTTCGCAGACGCCCTCGTCGTGGGCGACGAACATGCCCGTGATGCGCACCACTTTGCCGAAGGATTCGGCGAGTTCCCGGGCCCAGGCCTGGTCGGGCGCGGTTAGCGCCGCGGTGCCCGGTCGCTCGAGGGTGAGGATGACGCTGCCGCACGGGCCGTGCTCGGACAGGAGCCGACCGACCGCCGCGGCCATGACGGCGGCACCGCCGGGTTTCGGACGGAGCGGGATGTCGTCGACGGGAATCAGCAGGGGAATCTGCCGCCCGCAGGCGTCGAGCAGCATGAACCAGAGCTGGCGGCTAATCGCGTGGCCGACGAGGTCGGCCACCCGGTCTCGCGCCTGCTCGGTCGTGGTCACTGGGGCAGCGTCTTCGACGCGCAGAGGGGTTGTCATGCCACCCAGACTGGACGCGCGGACATCCGTCGCGGTCCCCGTCCACAGGGCCGGGCTCGGGAGGGAGCGGTGGAGGAGAGTGAACTCGACGGCGTCGCTCAGGGAGTCATCGTAGATCGGCTTCTGCAGCACCGCCCGGCTGGGCGCGGTGCACACCTCGCCCTGGTTGAACGCGAAGAGCACGAACCCTTCCAGGGCCTTGTCGTAGAACGCATCCTTCTCCTGGGCGACGTCGCCGAAGAAGATGTTGGGGCTCTTTCTGCCGAGCTTCATGGTCGACGGGATGATATTGGAGCTCGCGTACTGCATGATCCGACGCCCGGTCGAGGTCTGTCCCATGAACGCGATCTTGCGGATACGGTTGGACGACGCGAGCGGCTTGCCGGCCTCGATGCCGAAACCGTTGACGACGTTGAGCCCTCCCGTCGGCAGCACATCGCCGATCAGTTCGATCAGCACGAGGATCGACACCGGGGTCTGATCGGCCGGCTTCAGCACGATCGCGTTGCCGGCGGCCAGGGCCGGGGCCAGCTTCCAGACGGCCATCAGGAGTGGGAAGTCCCACGGGATGATCTGCCCGACGACGCCGAGCGGCTCGTGGAACTGGTCGGAGACCATGTCGCCGCCCAGCTCGGCGTGGTCGCCATCCTAGGCGCGGATGGAGGCAGCGAAATAGCGGAAGTCGTCGGAACAGAGCGGGATGTCCGCGTTCAACGTCTCGCGCACCGGCTTGCCGTTCTCCCAGGTCTCGTCGACCGAGAGCAGGTCGAGGTTCGCACCGATGATGTCGGCGATCTTGTTGAGCACGGCCGCGCGCTCGGTCGACGAGGTCTTGCCCCACACCGGCGCTGCACTATGCGCGGCGTCCAGGGCCAGTTCGATATCCTCCGCGGTGCCGCGGGCCACCTCGGCGAACGGCTTCCCGTTGACGGGTGAGATGTCTTCGAAGTACTGGCCCCTGACGGGCTTGACCCACTCGCCGCCGATCCAGTTCTCGTAGCGGGGCTTGAAGGTGACGAGGGCGCCCGGTGTTCCGGGGTTGGAATAGACGGTCATGATGTCTCCTCGTCGACGACGTCGTCGGTGTGGAACCGCGGGACGCGGACCTGGACCTTGATCCGAGGAAGGAGAACGTTGCTTCAGCGTTGCGGGATATTGCGGGCGGGGCCGCGGAGCCGTCGCGGCGCAACTCGTCCGCGATCCGGTTCAATCGGGCGACCACGGATGCCCGCTTCGGCGACCGCGCCGGCAGCAGTTCGAGGCACGCGCGCCAGACCTCAGCGTCGTAGGTCGCCTCGTCGGTGCGGGCGTACTCCAGCAGGAGTTCGGCGGACGCGTCGCTGAGCATGGCCTGCCGCAGCCGCGCAGAGATCCCGGCGCGGATCTGGACGATTCCCGGCGCGGTCGAGCTCGGTAGCACGGGCCCCCGGTAGGCCCCCAACGCCACCCGGTGCGTGCCGGGCTCCAGGGATGCCAGCACGCGCTGGGCGTCCAGTTCGACGGATGTCTCGAGCCGGTAGGGCCGGGAGGCGATGCCGCCACGGGGGCTGGTCTGCTACAGCACCCCGCGTAGCCGCACCATCTCGGCACGCAGGTTGTCGACCGCGTTGGTTTGGTCGGTGAGCAGCAGCGAGGGCCGGTCGTTGGATGCGCAGTTCCGCTTCCAGGGCCGCGACGGCCGCCGCCACGAGCGGGAGAGTCTGCGGGGCCACCGCCTCGTCGCCGCCCGTGATGTCGATGACGCCGAGGATGGAGCCGGAATGCGGGTCGGGGATGCGCACGGCCGTGCAACTCCACGGATGCGCCAACTGGTTGAAATACTCGGCCCGCTGAATCTGGATTCCGTGATCGAGGGCCAGGGCCGTGCCCGGCGCGCTCGTGCCGACCCGGCGCTCGGACCAGTCCGACCCCTCGACGAACAGCATCCCCTCCGCCTTACTCCGCACGGTTCGGTCACCGTCGATCCAGAGCGGGCGACCGAACTCGTCACCGATGGCCACGATCAGGCCGGAGTGAAAGGCGTGCCGGATGAGCAGGTTGTGCACGACCGGGAGCACGGCGGCCAGCGGATGCCGGTCGCGCAGCTCGTCGGAGCTGAGTTCGTGTTAGTGGACGAGCCTCAGCGAATCAAGGCTGAGGGCGAGCGACCGTTGCCAGGACTCCTGCACCAGCTTGCGCACGCCCGGACCGACGAACCGTTCCGTGACTGCCGCCTCCTGGGCCGCCGTCAGGTCCGCGAAGTCTCCGCCTCCGCTCTCGCCGGCCGCACGGACGATCCACGGACTCGTCCTGAAGCCTCCGAACAGCTTCGGTCAGCGGCGACCGGCTGCGCCGGTCTGGGAATCAGTCTGGGCCCACGGATGCGGCGCGAATGGTTAGGAGCCGATCTCCTGGTAGGCGGCGAACAACAACGACGAGTCCGGTCCTTCGAGCACGGTCGGCTTCCCGATGTCGTCGAGCACGATGAATCGCAGCATGCCGCTGCGGGTCTTCTTGTCGCGCTGCATGGTGGCGAGCAGGGTGCTCCAGCGGCCGACCGGATAGGTGGTGGGCAGGGTGAGCGATTCGAGGATGCGACGGTGCCGGTCGACGGCCTCGTCCGAGAGCCGGCCGCTCAGCCGGGCGACCTCCGCCGCGAACATCATGCCGACGGCAACGGCCGCCCCGTGCCGCCAGCCATAGCGTTCGGCGTGCTCGACGGCGTGGCCGAGGGTGTGCCCGTAGTTCAGAATCTCACGCAGGCCGGACTCCCTGAAGTCTTCCCCCACGACCCGGGCCTTCATCCCGATCGCGAGTTCGAGCACGCGCCGGAACTGCGGGGTGTGCGGGTCGGTGACGGCCGTGACATCCGCTTCGACGATGTCCAGGATCTCGGGCAGCTGGATGAACCCGGCCTTCACGATCTCGGCGAAGCCGGCCAGGATCTCGTTACGCGGCAGGTCGTCGAGCACGTCCAAATCGCAGATGACGGCGGCGGGCGCGTAGAAGGTGCCGACAAGGTTCTTGCCCTCGGCGGTGTTGATGCCGTTCTTGCCGCCGACGGCGGCGTCGACCATGCCGAGCACGCTGGTCGGGATCTGCACCAGGCGCACGCCACGGAGCCAGGTCGCGGCGACGAAGCCGGCCAGGTCGGTGACGGCGCCGCCGCCGAAGCCGATCACGGCATCCGTACGACTGAAGTCGGCCTGACCCATGACCTGCCAGCAGAACGCGGCCACCTCGACGCGCTTGGCAGCCTCGGCGTCGGGCACCTCGGCGATCAGCACCTCGAATCTGCCGAGCAGGCTCTCGCGCAGGGCGACGGCGCGGGCGCCCAGGTGTGAGGTGTGCACGATGAGCACCTTCGCCACCTTCGGGCCGAGCTGTTCGACGACGTCGTCGACGAGGCCGCGACCGATCAGAACGGGGTAGCTGTCGGCGCCGGCAACCGTGATAACGGTGGTGGCGGGCTCGGTGGAATCAGGCACAGGTGCTCCGGTCATGATCTTTTCTTGGTCCATTTCACGACGTCATCAGCGATGGCGCCCAGGGGACGGTGCGAGGTGTCGAAACGGATGCCGGCCAGCGCCTCATAGATCGGGCGCCGGAGGGCGTAGATGCGCTTCCAATCGGCGATTCCGCCCGTGAGCAGCGGCCGTTTCGCCCCGCCGATCCGGGCCCCGACGGCTCGAGCGGACACGCTCAGGTACACCACGGAGCACTCAGCAAGGTCGGCCTGAGTCTCCTCGTCGAGCACGGCTCCCCCGCCGAGCGAAACCACGGCCTGCTCGGTGAGGGCCTGCACCACGGCCTGGCGTTCGAGCACCCGGAAGTGCTCTTCACCGTGCTGCCCGAAGAGGTCCGTGATCGGCCCGTGCAGGGCGACGATCCGGTGGTCGGTGTCGATGAACGGCACATCGAGGGACTTCGCCACTTTCCGGCCGATCTTGGTCTTGCCGGCGGCCATGGGACCGATGAAGACGAGGGGCAGGATCGGATGCGTCGGCGCGGCCATTGTGATTCTCCGGCGCCTCTAAAGGGAAGCGTCGCTGGACGCGCCCGTCTGGAGATTCGCCGGCATTCCGGCCAGGTAGGACTCCAGGTTGCGGCGCGTCTCCACGATGGAGTCACCACCGAACTTCTCCAGGACCGAGTTGGCCAGCACCAGAGCGACCATGGCTTCCGCGACCACGCCGGCGGCCGGCACGGCACAGACATCCGACCGCTGGTGGTGCGCGGGGGCAGCCTCGCTCGTGGCCACGTCAACCGTGCGGAGGGCGCGCGGGATCGTGGAGATGGGCTTCATGCCGGCGCGCACGCGCAACACGGTTCCGGTGCTCATGCCGCCTTCGGTGCCGCCGGCCCGGTCGCTGACCCGCTGGATGCGACCGTCGGCCTGCACAAGCTCGTCGTGCGCCTCCGAGCCGCGCCGGGTGGTGGTCAGGAAACCGTCCCCGACCTCGACCCCCTTGATGGCCTGGATGCCCATCAGCGCGGCCGCCAGCTGCGAATCGAGGCGGCGATCCCAGTGCACGAACGAACCGAGTCCGGGAGGAAGGTTGTAGGCCAGCACCTCGACGACCCCGCCGAGGGTGTCGCCCTCCTTGTGGGCCAGGTCGACCTCGGCCACCATCCGGGCGGAGGTGACGGCGTCGAAGCAGCGCAGCGGGTCGGCGTCGAGGGCGTCGACGTCGCCGGGTAGCGGTAGCGGGGCGTCGACGGGCACGCGAACCGGCCCGATCGACAGGGTGTGGCTGACCAGGGTGATGCCGAGCTCGGCCAGGAACGACCGGGCGACGGCGCCGAGCGCGACGCGTGCCGCGGTCTCCCGGGCGCTGGCGCGCTCCAGTACCGGGCGGGCCTCGCCGAAGCCGTACTTCTGCATGCCGACCAGATCGGCGTGGCCGGGCCGGGGACGGGTCAGGGGGGCGCCGCGTCCGCGCGCGGACGTGGTCTCCACCGGTGCGGGACTCATCACCTCGGCCCACTTGGGCCATTCAGTGTTACCGATCCGCAGGGCAACCGGTCCGCCCATGGTGAGGCCGTGGCGCACGCCGCCCGAGATGTTCAGTTCGTCCTGCTCGAACTTCTGGCGCGCGCCTCGGCCGTAGCCGAGTTTGCGGCGTGCTAAGTCGAGGCGGATCGCATCTAGAGTAACCGGGATTCCAGCGGGCAAACCCTCGACAATGGCGATGAGTTCGGGGCCGTGGGACTCTCCGGCGGTGAGCCAACGAAGCATGACCACTATCCTGTCACAGCCTTCCCGGTCAGGGCGCCGCGCATGGCGTGCAGCACCACGTCCTCATTCGGGAGCGGCTCGAACGGGTTGCCGGAGACGAAGATGCGCACCTGGATCAGGGCCTGGTGCAGCAGCATCCCCTCTCCGGACACCGCGGTGCCGCCCACCGACGACCAGGACCGGGCGAGGGCGCTGGGCCAGGGGGAATAGCTGACGTCGAACAGGAGCGCCTGCCGGCGCAGCCCGGCGGGAAACTCGGCGCCCGGGTCGCTGCCCCCGGGCAGGGTGCTGATCACCAGCTCGCTGACGCGGGCAGGGTCGGGCAGGTCGGTGAGCGGGTATACCCGTACCACGACCCCGAGGCTCTGCCCCAGTTCGACCAGATCGGCCGCCTTCGCCGGGGTACGCACGAGCACGTCGACCAGCTCCGCGCCCAGCTCAGCCGCGGCGACCAGGGCGGATGCCGCGGTGGCGCCGGCGCCGAGCAGGCACACGTGCACCGCGCGGCGCACTCCGGCTTCGGCAAGGGCACGCACCAGGCCGGTGACGTCCGTGTTGAAACCCTGCAACGTTCGCCTGCCGTCGGCTTCACCGAACAGCACCGTGTTGACGGAGCCGGTCTGAGCGGCGACCCGGTCGATGCCGTCGAGCTGCGCCTGGACCTCGTGCTTGAGGGGCATCGTGAGGGAGAGGCCGCGCCAGTCTGCGCCCCGGGACGCGAGGAAGTCCGGCAGTCCGCCCGCCGGCACCCGCACGGCGTCGTAGCGCCAGTCCAGGCCGAGCGCCTGGTACGCGGCCCGGTGCAGTGCCGGGGAGAGGGAATGCTCGACGGGCGAGCCCAGCACCGCGAGACGACGCACGCGGGCAGAGTCACGGGCGGGGGCCGGCACGGATGCTTCGGGCTCAACCATATTCGGGGTGCTCGTCCATCCAGGCCAGCCATTTGTTCACGGCGGCGTCGTGCTCCGCGATCGTGGTGGAGAAGATCGTCTCCCCCGTGTCGAGGTTCCAGGACACGAAGTACAGCCAGGTGCCGTCGGCGGGGTTCACGGCGGCGTCGATCGCGATGTCGCCGGGGTTCGAGATCGGCCCCACGGGAAGCCCGGGGTGCACATAGGTGTTGTAGGCGTTGGCGGCGTCGGCGCGTTCGGCATCCGTTGTCTTCACCCGGTCGGTCGCCCCGGTCCCGTAGGCCACGGTAGCGTCGGACTGCAGGAGCCCGCTCTGCCACTTTGCCGGGTCGAGCCGGTTCAGGAACACGCGCGAAACCTTGTAGAAATCCTCCGTGAGCCCCGCTTCGCGTTGGATCAGGGCCGCGACAACGATGGTCTTCCAGCGGTTCTCGGGCGCGACCCCGGCAGCGTCGAGAGCCTCGAACTGTCGGTCGACGAGCGTGCGGATGGCCTCGGGCGCCGTGGTCTCCGGGGGGAACGTGTAGGTGGCCGGGAACAGGAACCCCTCGAGGGTGGTTGCCTCGCCCGGCAGGCCGTAGGGCTCGACGTCGGCGGCCGTGGCCTCGAGATCGACCAAGGGAATGCTGGTGCCCTCGCTGATCAGCTGGAGCACCGAGGCAGTCGTGGTTCCCTCGGGTATCACCACGGTCTGTTCGAGCTTGTTGTCCGGGTCGAGCAGGGCGTCGAGGGCGGCACGGCCGCTCATCTTGCCGGCCAAACGATAGGCGCCGGGCTGGAAGACGGGTGCCGGGCTCTCCGCGCGGAGCACCTCGTAGAACGCGTCGTAGCTCTTCACCACGTCCTGGGCGAGGAGGGAGTTCGCGACGTCCTGACCGGTTTCACCGTCGTGGATCATCACGATGACCTCGTCGCCTCCGGCGCCGTCGTAGTCCGCCGGGCCCTGCACCATGCCGATCACGGTACCGATCGGCTCCTGGAGCAGGAGGGCGGCGGCACCGGCGAGTCCGGCCAGGATCAGGAAGACGATCAGGCAGCCCCAGGCGCCCCGGCGGCCCCTCTTCTGCGGCACCGGAGCGGAGTCCAGCAGGGCGCGACGACTGGACCGGGTGCCTTCGCCCCGTGACTCACGGATGGCCCGACGCGAACTGAGAGGATCCGCCGGGTCGATGGGGCTTGTCGGGTCGCCCGGCTCGGCCGGGGCTCCGGTGCTGTCGGCGGGAGGCGGTGTCATCGTTGAGGCTGCCCTTCATTCGGTGCGGCAGCTGGCGGGGACCCGGCTGGAAACTGGTCGCGCACGAGATCGACGGCGGTGCCGGCGGGTGTGCCCAGGGTGCGTTCGGTGTCGAGGGCATGCTGGAGGATGATTACCGCGGCGACTTGGTCGATCACGGGTTTTTGGGTTTTGGCCTTCCGCCCCGCGGAGCGCAGGACCGACTGCGCCGCGACGGTGGAAAGGCGCTCATCGACCAGGCGAACCGGAACGGCCAGGGACCGGGCCAGCAGCTCGGCGAACCCCACCGCATCGTTGGTCGACGCCGTGCGGTTGCCGGAGAGCGCGAGCGGCAGCCCGACCACCACCTCAACGGCGTCGAGCTCGGCCACCACGGCCACGATCCGGGCCACGTCCAGGCTGCCGGAGTGGTCGCGGCCCACGGTCTCGACCGGGATCGCCAGCAGGCCGTGCGCGTCGCTGCGGGCCAGGCCGATCCGGGCTTTCCCGACGTCGACTCCCACCCGCACACCGTGACGCATGGTTCAGCCTGCTACGGCGGATCGAACGGCCGCGAGGGCGTTCGGGATGGCTGCTGCGTCGGTGCCGCCGCCCTGGGCGAGGTCGTCCTTGCCGCCGCCGCCGCCGCCGAGGATGCCGGCGACCTGCTTCGCCAGGGCTCCCGCACGCTGGCCGGCCTCCCGGGCCGCGGGGTTGGTGGCCACGATGACGACGGGCTTGTCGGCGACCACGGCCGCGAGGGCTACGACCGCCGGCGTGCTGCCGAGCTGCGTACGGGTGGCCGTGACCAGCATCCGCAGGTCGTCAGCGGAGCCCAGCGTGCCGACCTGCTCGGCCACGACATTGACGGAACCGGCCAGCTTTGCCGAGGCGACGAGGGCCGGCACCCTGTCGGAGAGGGCCCGCGCCTCGAACGCGGCGATCTTCTTCTCGGCGGCCTTGAGGCTCTGCACGAGCTCGTTGATGCGCTCTGGCAACTGCTCCCGCGGCGTCTTCAGGTGTGAGGTCAGCTGGGAGACGAGGGCGCGCTCGGCGGCCAGGTCGCGGAAGGCCTCGAGGCCGACCAACGACTCCACCCGGCGGTTCGTGGAACCGACAGAACCCTCGCTGACAAGGTTGATCATGCCGATCTCGGCGCTGGAGGCGACGTGGGTTCCCGCGCAGAGTTCGCGAGACCAGGGGCCGCCGATATCGACGACGCGCACTCGGTCGCCGTACTTCTCGCTGAACAGGGCCATCGCGCCGAGCGCCTTCGCCTCGGCCAGGGGCAGCTCCCGGGTGAGCACGGGCAGGTTGTCCCGGATGGCGTTGTTGGAGATCTCTTCGATCTCGCTTCGGGTCGCCGGGGACAGTGCCTGGTTCCAGGAGAAGTCGAGGCGGAAGAAGCCGGCCTTGTTGTACGAGCCGGACTGGTGGGCGTTCGGGCCGAGCACCTGGCGGAGGGCGGCATGCAGCACGTGCGTGCCGGAGTGCGCCTGTCGGGCACCGCGGCGCCAGTCGGGGTCGACGACGCTGGTGGCGGAGTCCCCGACGCCGACTTCGCCGGTCCGCACCTGAACCTTGTGACTGATCAGGCCCTTGACGGGCTTCTGCACGTCGAGCACCTCGAGCTCGTAGCCGGTGCCCACGATCAAACCGGCATCGGCCTCCTGGCCGCCGGACTCCGCGTACAGGGCCGTCTCGGCGAGGATCACCTCGGCGATGTCACCGGAGACGGCGCGGTCGACAGAGAGACCGTTGACGATGATCCCAAGCACGCTGGATTCGGTCTGCAGGGCGTCGTAGCCCGTGAAGACGGTCTCCCCCGCCGCGCGGAATGCGCTGTAGACCGACAGGTCGGCGAGATGCGTCTTCTTGGCCTTGGCGTCGGCCTTGGCCATCGCGCGCTGCTTGGCCATCAGCGTGTCGAAGGCCTCGCGGTTGACGCTGAGCCCGGCCTCCTCGGCCATCTCGAGGGTGATCTCGATCGGGAAGCCGTAGGTGTCATGCAGGAGGAACGCGGTGTCGCCCGGCAGAACGACCTTGTCGGCCTTCTTGGTCTTCGCGACGGCGAGGTCGAGCACGGCGCTGCCACTGGCGAGGGTGCGCAGGAAGGTCTCCTCTTCGGCATACGCAGCCTGGCTGATGCGGGCGTAGTCCGCCTTGATCTCGGGGTACGCGCCGGCCATGGCGTCGCGCGAGGCCGGAAACAATTCGGGAAAGGTCGCGGCGTCGACGCCGAGGAGGCGCATGGCGCGCACGCTGCGGCGCATCAGGCGGCGCAGGATGTACCCGCGGCCCTCGTTGGACGGCATCACTCCGTCGCTCATCAGCATCAGGGACGACCGCACATGGTCGGCGACGATGCGCATCCGCACGTCGTCGTCGTGGACGGCCCCGTAGCGGCGACCGGACAGTTCCGCGGCCCGGTCGAGGACCGGGCGCACCTGGTCGATCTCGTACATGTTCTGAACGCCCTGTTTGAGGAAGGCGACACGTTCGAGCCCCATGCCGGTGTCGATGTTCTTCTTCGGCAGGTCGCCGAGGATGACAAAGTCGTTCTTGCTGGTGCCCTCGCCGCGGAGGTACTGCATGAAGACGAGGTTCCAGATTTCGACGTACCGGTCGTCGTCGGTGGCCGGGCCGCCGTCGATGCCGTAGGCCGGGCCGCGGTCGAAGAAGATCTCGGAGCAGGGTCCGGCGGGCCCGGGCTGACCGGTCGACCAGTAGTTGGAGTCCATGCCGAGACGCTGGATGCGGTGCTCGGGCAGGCCGAGGGCGCGCCAGTACCGAAAGGCCTCGTCGTCGTCCTCGTAGACGGTGACCCAGAGGTCCTTCTCGGCGAAGCCGTAGCCGCCGTCGGCATCCGAGCTGGTGAGTAGCTCCCAGGCGTAACCGATCGCCTGTTCCTTGAAGTAGTCGCCGAACGAGAAGTTGCCGTTCATCTGGAAGAAGGTGCCGTGACGCGGGGTCTTGCCGACCTCTTCGATGTCGTTGGTGCGGATGCATTTCTGAACACTCGTCGCTCGCGGGTAGGGGGGCGGCACGAGACCGGTCAAATACGGTACGAACGGAACCATCCCGGCCACCGTGAACAGGAGTGTGGGGTCGTCGCTGACAAGCGAAGCGGAGGGGACGACGGTGTGACCGCGATCGGCGAAGAAGTCGAGCCAGCGCCCGCGAATTTCAGCAGTCTGCATTAGTTCCGTAGTTCGTTGTAGTGGAAAAGATATGGATGATACCTACCTGGCGAGCACGTACTTGGCGAGTACTTACTTGGCAAGTTTTTCGATCGTGATTTCGGTCTCCGACTCGATGTCGCCGATGGCATCCCGCAGCTCGGCCTCACGCTTGCGGTAGCCGTCCGAGATGGCCTCACCGAATTCGCGCGCCTTGGTGTCCAGATCGGCGAAGAATTGCTTCCCCTGACGCGTCTTGCCGGCTTCGCGGGCGATGAGCAGCCCCGTGGTGACACCGACGACAAACCAGATGAAATTCTTCATAGCAATGCTCCCTGAATATGTGTGGAGACCCTGAAAAGTGGTGAAAAGGTCGGTTCACGGCGGTTGAACGTCTGGAACGACCGTCTGACCGGCGAATCCCTGACGGGCCGGCTCCGTTCCAGAGTACCCGACTACCTGTGGCGGCGGCGGCGGGTGCCGCCCGGGCGGGCAGCCCCCAGCGCCGCGCGAACCCCCGCGGAGAAGCCGGCCAGTTTGACCAGCGGGCCGCCGACGGTCGCCGCGACGAGGGCGACCAGGGCGGAGACGTTGCCCGTGACATCCGCCACGTTCGAGGTGATGGTGTCCACCCGGGCCAACTGCGCGTTGGTCTCCTGAATGGTCTTGGTGGATTCCTCGAGCAGTGGGGTGACGGTGTGGGTCAGGTCGCGGATGGCCACGGTCGTCTCGTCGAAGACGCGGCCGAGCTTGACCAGGGGCAGGGCCAGGAACCCGACCAACATCAGGAAGGCAGCGGCGAACACGAGCCCGACAATATCTCCACCAGACATTGACCAACCATCCATTCCAGATTCGACATTCACGAGCTTGGTGCGCGTACGCAAAGAGCGGACCACCCCAGGGTGATCCGCTCTCCAGCGTAGTTCAGTTGCAGCGCCTGACGGCGGTGCGGGTGAAAAGGAGCCTAGCGGGCCGCGTAGTACTCGACGACGAGCTGGACTTCACAGGTCACGGGGATTTCGATGCGCTTCGGGCGGCGCACGAGGCGGGCCTGCAGCTTGTCGATCTCGACCTCGAGGTAGGCGGGGAGCTTGGGCAGAACGTCGACGTGACCGCCGGCGGCTGCGACCTGGAACGGCTCCATGGCCTCGCTCTTGGGCTTGACGTGGATGAGCTGTCCCGGCTTCACGCGGAAGGAGGGACGGTCGACCAGCTGGCCGTCGATCAGGATGTGACGGTGCACGATCATCTGACGGGCCTGGGCGGTGGTGCGGGCGATCGCGGAGCGAACGAGAAGAGCGTCGAGACGGGTCTCGAGGATCTCGACGAGGTTCTCACCGGTCAGTCCCTGGGCGCGGCGAGCTTCCTCGAACGCGATCTTGAGCTGGGCTTCGCGGATGCCGTACTGAGCGCGTAAGCGCTGCTTTTCGCGGAGGCGGACAGCGTAGTCGGAGTCGGTCTTGCGCTTGGTGCGACCGTGCTCGCCCGGGGCGTACGGACGCTTCTCCAGATAGCGCGCGGCCTTCGGGGTCAGGGCGATGCCCAGGGCCCGCGAGAGGCGGGTCTTACTGCGGGTACGTGACTTGGTAGACACGGTGTCCTTTCGATGGAACTGCAAACAAGGGGAAACCAGGGCGGCGGCCGCGCGATGAGACAGCACGGCTCAACGTCATGGGAGTTCAGAGGGGTGGTGCCACGGGACGCCCGGCTACAGGGCGAGACCATCAAATCCGGAATCGGACGCAGCCGCATGCCGATTCCATTTGTAGGCAGCGTTCAGGTTAGCACATCGGGTTGTTCGGCCGTTCCGCTCAGCGGGCACGGATGATCTTGCGCAACTTGGCGAGGCGGGCCGAGACCTCGCGCTCGTGGCCATGCTCGGTGGGCTCGTAATAGCGCACCTCGGCGAGCTCGTCCGGCGGGTACTGCTGGGCCAGCACGCCGAGGGCGTCGTCGTGGGGATACTTGTAGCCCTTGCCGTGGCCGAGGCGTTTGGCGCCTGGGTAGTGCGCATCCCGCAACGGTTTGGGCACCCGGCCGGTCTTGCCGTTCCGCACGTCGGCGATCGCCGCATCCAGGGCCATGTAGGCCGCGTTGGACTTGGGTGCGGTGGCCAGGTGCACGACGGCCTGGGCGAGCGGGATGCGGCCCTCGGGCATGCCGATGTATTGCACGGCGTCGGCGGCGGCGATGGCGATCACCAGCGCCTGGGGGTCGGCCATGCCGATGTCTTCGGAGGCCAGCACGATGATGCGGCGGCAGATGAACCGGGGATCTTCGCCGGCCTCGATCATGCGCGCGAGATAGTGGAGGGACGCGTCGACATCCGAGCCGCGTACCGATTTGATGAAGGCGCTGATGACGTCGTAGTGCTCGTCGCCGTTGCGATCGTAGCGCAGAAGCGCACGGTCGACAGCGAGGGCGACCACCTCGGTGGTGATGACCGGCTTCGCGTCGGACTCGGCGTCGACGGAGGACGCCGCCGCCACCGACCCAGCTTCCAGGGCGGTCAGCGCCCGTCGGGCGTCACCGGACGCGAGCCGGATGATCGCGGCCCTGGCTTCGGGGTCGAGCACGAACCGGTCGGCCAGGCCGCGCGGGTCGACCACGGCCCGGTCGACAACGACAGCGAGGTCGTCGTCGCTGAGCGTTTCGAGGGTGAGCAGTAGGGAGCGGGACAGCAGCGGCGAGATGACGGAGAAGGACGGGTTCTCGGTGGTGGCGGCCACGAGGATGATGACCCCGTTCTCCACCCCGGGCAGGAGAGCGTCCTGCTGCGCCTTGCTGAACCGGTGGATCTCGTCCAGGAAGAGCACGGTGGAGAGTCCGTAGAGGTCCCGGCTGGTGCGCGCCTCTTCCATTACCTGGCGCACGTCCCGCACTCCGGCCGACACGGCGGACAGCTCGACGAACCGGCGGCCCGAGCTGCGCGCGATGGCCTGGGCCAGGGTGGTCTTGCCGGTGCCGGGCGGGCCCCACAGGATGACGGAGATCGCGCCCTGCTCCCCTGTCTTGTCACTGGCCAGGCTGACCAGCGGGGAGCCCGGTGTGAGCAGATGCTTCTGACCGGCGACCTCCTCGAGGCTCGTCGGGCGCATCCGTACGGCGAGGGGTGTGGCCCCGCTGCGCAGTCCCGGTTGTGAATCCACCATGGGTCCAGCGTAGTTTGTGCCGGTGACCGGGCCGATCCTGAACCGGTGCTGCCCGGAGCGGATGTTTGTTTGCCCTCTCCGGGTTGCGTAGAGTTCAACATGGTTCGGGCGCCAGACGCTGGAGCCGTCCCCGTTCGATCGGGCCTTCCGATGGAGGCCGCCTGGAGGCTACGACGTGGTACCGAACAAGAAGCAAGAACGTGAAGCCCGCGAGGCGCGCGTGCGTGTACGCGCCTTTCAGGCCCGGCGTTCGGTGAATGCGCACCAAGTGAAGCGGCGCCGGCGGGACAACCTCATCGCCGGCGTCAGCGTGGCCGTGGTCGTGGCGCTGGCCGTTGGCGCCCAGGTGCTGTTCTTCACCGGAGGCCCCGGCAGCCCGGCACCCTCCGTGGCCGACACCGCTTCCCCCTCCGCGTCGGCCGCACCGTCCGACAGCGCGAACAGCGGCGAGGTGCCGCCCAGCACCCTGGCGGAAGACCGCACCTGGACCGGCACGCTGGCCCTCAACGGCATTCCGCTCGAGATCGAGCTCGATGGAGCCCTCGCCCCTCAGGCGGTGTCCTCGACCATCAACCTGATCACCACCGGCTTCTACCAGGACGTGACCTGCCACCGGCTCACCGACGGCGGTTTCTTCGTGCTGCAGTGCGGGGACCCGACCGGAACGGGATCGGGTGGCCCCGGCTACAGTTATGGACCGATTGAAAACGCCCCGGCCGACGATATGTACCCAGCCGGCACACTGGCCATGGCCCGCCAGGGCGGCAACGCCTACAGTATGGGCAGCCAGTTCTTCATCGTCTACGACGACACGACCATCCCCGCCGACGCGGTCGGCGGCTACACGGTGCTCGGCCGGGTGACCGATGGACTGGACGAAATCAAAGCGCAGATCACGGCTGCCGGCGTCGCCGACGGCTCTTCGGACGGCACCCCTCAGGTGCCGACCAGCATCACTCAGGTATCAGTTCAGTAGAACAGACGAACAGCGCGCGGGCTTGCAATAGGCTTGACCGGGTATTGGCTCACTTGTGAGCACACAACGACATCGATAAGGTGAGGCTCTTGACTACGACAGATCAGCAACCATGGGGTCGCGTAGACGAAACCGGCACGGTTTACGTGCGCGAAGCGACAGGCGAGCGCGCCGTGGGACAGTATCCCGACGCGACGCCGGAAGAGGCGCTTGCCTACTTCGAACGGAAATACGTTGAGCTCAACGGCCAGGTCACGCTTCTCGAACAGCGCGCCAAGGGTGGCGCACCTGCCGCAGATATCGCGAAGTCCGTCAAACATCTGACCGAGGCTGTGGCGAACGCCAACGCGGTCGGCAACCTGGCAGCCCTGGCCACCCGCCTGGGTGCCCTCGGCGGCGCGGTGACCGAGCTCACCGAGCAGCAGGGCGCCGAAGCGAAGGCTGCAGCGACCGCCGCCGTCGCCGAGCGTGCCGCGATCGTCGCCGAGGCCGAGGCTCTCGCCGCCGAAGACCCGGCTAAGACGCAGTGGAAGCAGACCAGCGCTGCTCTGGAAGCCCTGTTCGCGAAATGGCAGGCCCACCAGCACGATGCTCCGCGCATTCCCAAGGGCGAGGCCAATGACCTCTGGAAGCGGTTCCGCGCGGCCCGCACCACGATCGAGCAGAACCGCAAGGCATTCTTCGCCGAGTTGGACAGCGCCCACAAGGACGTTCGCAACCGCAAGCAGCACCTGATCGAACAGGCCGAGGCCCTCGCCCCCAAGGGCGCCGATGGCATCCCGGGCTATCGCAATCTGCTCGACGAGTGGAAGCTCGCGGGTCGCAGCGGCAAGAAGCAGGACGACGCCATGTGGGCCAGGTTCAAGGCAGCCGGCGACGTGCTTTACTCGGTCAAGTCCGAAATCGACGCGCACGACGACGAGGAGTTCGCGGGAAACCTGACTCTTAAGGTCGAGCTGCTCACCGAAGCCGAACTTCTGCTGGCCGAGACGGACCGCGCCAAGGCGCGCAGCGCGCTGAGCTCCATCCAGCGCCGGTGGGACGCCATCGGCAAGGTTCCGCGCGACTCGGTCAAGTCCATCGAGGACCGCATGCGCAAGGTTGAGGCAGCCGTGCGCAAGCTCGACGACGACCACTGGAAGCGCAACAACCCGGAGACCAAGGCTCGCGCCGAGGGTCTGGCCGGCCAGCTGAACGATGCCATCGTCAAGCTCGAGGCCGAACTGGCCGCGGCGCAGGCCGGCGGGGATGCCGCGGCGATCACGGAAGCCACCGAGGCTCTCGAGACCCGCAAGGCGTGGCTGAAGGCCATCGGCCAATAGCCCGGCCGTCCACAGCACGACCAGCGGGGATCTGTCCACAGATCCCCGCTTTTTGTGGGCGGGAGAACACACCCGGCGCACGCTGAGTCGATGAACCCACAATCGATGAACTCACGCCTTCCCGTGGTGCTCTCTGCCCAGGACCTGCCGCTTGCGGAGCTGTGCGGCGCCCGTCTCGACGGGGAACTCTTCACCCTGGGCGACTTTTGGTGCCCGGTCGACGAGGTCGATGACCGGGTGCGACGCGCCCGAGCCGTCGGGTTGCTGCTTGCGTCCCCAAGGGCCATCGCCGAGCGGATGACCGCTGCCTGGATCTACGGTCTGGCGCCGGAACCTCGCCGCCACCACTTCTGCGTGCAGAGTTCCGCCCGAATGAAACTGGTCCCGTCACCCCGAATGCAGATCCGCGAGGTGAGCTGCCCGTCCGACCAGCTTCAGGCGATCTCCGGCCTCCGGGTCACGCTGCCCCTGCGCACCGCCGTCGACCTCGTCCGCTGGCACGACGAGCCCACCGACGGTGACCGGGTTGCCCTGATCGCCGCCCTGCTGCGCCTGGCCGGCTGCACCAGCACCGACCCGGCGAGTCGCCTATGCGCGGCACCCAACCTGCCGTTCAAGGCTCCGGCCCTCACCCGACTGCGGGAGGTGCAACGGTACCTCGACGAGCATCCGCGCCCCACCTGATGTCTCTACCGGGAGGCCAATGCGAGCTGAATGGCCGCTCAGCCCTCGTTGACGCGATAGACGTCATAAACGGCGTCGATACGGCGCACCGCATTGAGCACGCGATCGAGGTGCGTGGTGTCGCCCATCTCGAAGACGAACCGGCTGATCGCGAGTCGGTCGGAGGAGGTGTGCACCGTCGCCGACAGGATGTTGACGTGATGCTCCGACAGCACCCGGGTGACGTCGGAGAGCAGCCCGGAGCGGTCGAGAGCCTCGATCTGGATCTGCACCAGGAACAGGCTCTTGGAAGTGGGCGCCCAATCGACGTCGATCATGCGCTCGGGTTCCTTGAGCAGGGACTGCACGTTGCGACAGGATGCCTGGTGCACCGATACCCCAGCGCCGCGCGTGATAAACCCCACGACTTTGTCGCCCGGCACGGGAGTGCAGCACCGGGCGAGCTTCACCAGGATGTCGGGGGCGCCGCGCACGAGGATGCCCGAGTCGCTGTTGCGGAGCGTCTGGGTGCGGCCGTGGGGCGCGAACGGCAGGTCCGTGGCGTCGCTCTCCTCGACGCTCTGCAGGGTGGCAACCACCTTCTCCAGCACCGACTGCGTCGACACATGCCCCTCGCCGACGGCGGCGTACAGCGCAGAGACGTCTTCATACTTCATCACCGCGGCAACCTCGGCGAAGGAGTCCTGGTTCATCAGTTTCTGCAGCGGCAGGTTCTGCTTGCGCATAGCGCGTGCGATGGCGTCGCGGCCCTGCTCGATCGCCTCGTCGCGGCGCTCCTTGGTGAACCACTGGCGGATCTTGTTGCGAGCCCTGGGGCTCTTGACGAAGTTCAGCCAGTCCTTGCTCGGCCCGGAGTCGGGATTCTTCGACGTGAACACCTCGACGACGTCACCGGTGACGAGAGGGCTCTCCAGCGGGACGAGGCGCCCGTTGACCTTGGCGCCCATGGTGCGATGGCCGACCTCGGTGTGCACGGCGTAGGCGAAGTCGACCGGGGTGGCGTCGGCCGGCAGACCGATCACCCGGCCCTTGGGGGTGAAGACGTAGACCTCTTTGGCGCCGATCTCGTAGCGCAGCGAGTCGAGGAACTCTCCCGGGTCGGCCGTTTCGGCCTGCCAGTCGGAGATGTGGGCGAGCCAAGCCATGTCGGTGTCGCTCTGCGGGCCCGGACCGGAACTCTTGCCGGTGGTCTGCTCCTTGTACTTCCAGTGCGAGGCCACGCCGAATTCGGCGCGCTGGTGCATTTCCTGGGTGCGGATCTGGATCTCCACGGCGCGCCCGCTCGGGCCGAGAACCGTGGTGTGCAGCGACTGGTACAGGTTGAATTTGGGGGTGGCGATGTAGTCCTTGAACCGGCCGGGAAGCGGCGTCCACCGGGCGTGGATTGCGCCGAGAACCGCGTAGCAGTCCCGCACCGAGTTGACGAGAACTCGAATGCCGACCAGGTCGTAGATGTCGTCGAACTCGCGCCCGCGCACGACCATCTTCTGGTAGATCGAATAGTACTGCTTGGGCCGGCCGGCGACCTTGCCCCGGATGCGGGCGGCCTTCAGGTCGTCGACGATCGAGTCGATGACGTGCTGCACGAACTCTTCGCGCTGCGGAGTGCGCTGCTTGACAAGACTGTCGATCTCGGCGTAGAGCTTGGGGTACAGCACCGCGAACGAGAGGTCTTCGAGCTCCCACTTGATGGCCTGGATGCCCAGGCGATGCGCGAGCGGCGCGTAAATCTCCAGCGTCTCGGTCGCCTTCCGAACCGCGGACTCGGCAGGCACGAATCCCCAGGTGCGCGCGTTGTGCAGCCGGTCGGCGAGCTTGATGATCAGCACACGAATGTCCTTAGACATCGCCACGATCATCTTGCGCACGGTCTCGGCCTGGGTGCTGTCGCCGTACTTGACCTTGTCCAGCTTGGTGACGCCGTCGACCAGCATGGTGATCTCGTCGCCGAAATCGTGCCGCAGCTGGTCGAGAGTGTACTCGGTGTCCTCCACGGTGTCGTGCAGCAGTGCCGCCGAGACGGTCTTGGGGCCGATGCCCAGATCCGCCAGGATCTGCGCGACCGCGACCGGATGTGTGACGTACGGCTCTCCGCTGCGGCGAAACTGGCCCTCATGCGCCTGCTCCGCGGTGACGTAGGCCCGCTCGATGATCGAGAGGTCCACCTTGGGATGGTGCATCCGCACGGTCTTCAGCAGCGTGTCGACCGCGCCGACCGGCTGGGCCCGGGAAAAGATCCGAGGCACGAGGCGCCGCAAGGATGCCGGCGGGAGCGGAGCCGGGTAGGCAGGAGGAGTCGTCAGTTCGGTCATCTGGCCACCTCCATCCGCTTGATCAATTATTACTGCTCCCGAGCCGGATCGGGTACCACTTCCGGCTCGGGTGCGGGCCTCCTCCGGCGGTGATCGGGGCCGACTAGGTGCTGACTTCGGCGGCCACCTTCAGCGCGGGGCCGGCCTTCGCCCGCTGGGCGAGAACCTTCTGGTCGGCCCGGCGCACGGCCGGCTCCGCGGAGCGGATTTGAGCGTACAGCGGCGACGCGATGAAGATCGTCGAGTAGGCGCCGGCGACGATGCCGATCAGAAGTGCCAACGAGATGTCCCGAAGGGTTCCTGCCCCGAGCACGAGCGTTCCGATGAAGAGGATCGAGGCGACCGGCAGCACCGCGACGACGGAGGTGTTGATCGAGCGCACCAGGGTCTGGTTGACGGCCAGGTTCACGGATTCGGCCAACGTGCGCGTCTCGGCGCCCGCCTCCGAGGTGTTCTCGCGGATCTTGTCGAAGACCACGACCGTGTCGTAGAGCGAGTAGCCGAGGATCGTGAGAAATCCGATCACGGCGGCCGGGGTGATTTCGAAACCGGTGATGCCGTAGATCCCGGCGGTGATGACGAGGTCGTGCATCAGCGCGGTCATGGCCGCGACCGACATCTTCCAGGTGCGGAAGTACAGTGCCATGCCGATGGCGGCGAGCACGAGGAAGATGAGGAGTCCGCGCACGGCCTGGCCGGTGATGTCCTGGCCCCAGACCGGACCGATGAAGGACGCGGTGACCTGCTCGATCGGCACGGCGTAGGCATCCGCCAGCGCGGCGCGAATCTCCCGAGTCTCGTCGCTGGTGAGCTGGTCGGTCTGCACGCGGATGCCGGTGGTGCTGACGCTCGACACCCTGGGCGTCGCCAACGGGACGACCTCGGTCACGGCATCGGCGGCAGCTCGCTGGTCCTGGTCGGCGACCTGGGAGATCTTGAACTCGGAGCCTCCCGTGAACTCGATGCCGAAGACGAAGCCGCCACGCAGCTGGGGAACGACGATGGCCACGAAGAGTGCCACGACCGCGACCAGGTACCAGGTCTTGCGCCGCCCGACGATGTCGAACGAGCGCTTGCCGGTGTGCAGGTCGTTGCCGAACTGGGAAAAGCTAGCCATTAGGAATCCTTCCCGTCGGTCGTTCGATCCGCACTGGAACCGACGAGTTCTGACGCCTTGCGCTCGGCGATGGTCTGGCGCTTGGCTGCCTCACGGCTGGCCGAGGACAGTTTGGCGGAAGGGAGGTCATCCGAGGGACGGAATTTCGCCCGCCCGCGGTAGGTCGCGCCCAGGGCCCGCGGGTCGAGGCCGCTGAACTTGTGTCCGTCGCTGAAGAACTTCGTGCGCGCCAGCAGCTGGAGCATCGGGTGGGTGAAGAGCATGACCACGAGCACGTCGACGAGGGTGGTCAGCCCCAGGGTGAGGGCGAAGCCCTTGACGTTGCCGACGGCGACGATGAACAGGACGCCGGCGGCCAAGATGTTGACCGCGTCGGAGGCGAGGATGGTGCGCAGGGCGCGCTTCCAGCCGGCCTCGACGGAGGATTCGAGCCCTCGTCCGTCCCGCAGCTCATCACGCACCCGCTCGAAGTAGACGATGAAGGAGTCGGCGGTGATGCCGATCGCGACGATCAGACCCGCGACGCCGGCCAACGACAGCCGGTAGCCCTCGCGCCAGGACAGGATCGTGATCAGCAGGTAGGTGATGATCGCGGCGACCGTGAGCGACGCCACGGTGACGAGGCCGAGCAGGCGATACTGGATCAGCGAGTAGAGCACGACCAGTACGAGTCCGATCAGGCCTGCGATCAGGCCGCCGGTGAGCTGGCTCGAGCCCAGGGTCGCCGAGATGGTGTCCTGGCTCTGCACCGTGAAGCTGATCGGCAGGGCGCCGAACTTGAGCTGGTCGGCGAGGGCCTTCGACGAGTCCTGGTCGAAGTCACCGCTGATCTGCGCGTTGCCGTCGGTGATGGCCGCCAGGGTGCGCGGGGCCGAGATGACGTTGCCGTCGAGCACGATCGCGAACTGGTTCTGCGCTGCGGTGAGCGCATTCAGCCGGGTGCTGACGTCGGCGAAGGCCTTGGTTCCGGTTCCGTCGAAGGTGATGTTGACGACCCATTCACCGGTCGTGGCGCCGCTCTGCGTGGTCTGCTGGCCGTTGGTCGCGTCGGAGACGTTCTCGCCGCTGACTTCGACCGGGCCGAGGATGTACTTGATGGAGCCGTCGGCCTCACAGGTGACAAGCGGCTCCGCCGCCGGTGCCACATTGGTGGTATCGATCTTGCTGCAATCGAAGGCCTCGTACTGGGCCTGGAGCGCGGGGGTGATCCAGTTCAGGTCGCTCCCGTCGGTGGGCACCGCGGTCGGGGTGCTTTCCAGACTCGGGTCGACCGTGGGGGTCGGTACCGGGGTCGCGACCCCGTCCTCTCCGACAACGTTTTCACCGACGCTGGCCGCGGACGGGGCACCGGCCACGAGCACCGGGCGGAACTCGAGCTTGGCTGAGGACTCGATTCGGTTGATCGTCGCGTCGTCCGGCACGCCGGGAATGGACACGACGATGTTCTGGCCGCCCTGGGTGTTGATCTCCGCCTCGGAGACGCCTGCCGAGTCGATGCGCTGCCGAATGATCTTCACGGCCTCGTTGAGCTGCTCCGAGGAGACGGACTGCCCGGACTCGAGCTTCGGCGCGAGGATGATCTGCGTGCCGCCCTCGAGGTCCAGGGCCAGCTTGGGCGTCCAGGATCCGCCGCCGGTGAGCACGCCGGCCGTGTTGAGCGCAATCAGGCCGACGATGATCACACCCAGCCACGTGAGGGAACGCCAGGCCTTCTTGGCCGGAGACGACTTTGCCACCAGAGAACTCAGCTTTCTATGCTCATGCTCATGCCCGCGCCGAGGCGCGGGCATGGAGAGGGATTGGTTAGGCGTCGCCCTTTTTAGGCTCTTCGTCGGTGTCGGCGACGCGCTGACCGAAGTCAGGTTCGCCCATAACGGTGGCGCTGCCCTGGTTCAGCTCGGCGACGCCCTCATCTTCGGGCTCGGCCACGATCGGTTCCACCACGCGGGCGATGGTCTGACGGTGCAGCTGCACGACGGTTCCCGGAGCGATCTCGAGGGCAACCTTGTTCGCCTCCTCGTCAATCGCGAGAATGGTTCCGTACATGCCGAAGTTGGTCATGACCTCGGCGCCGACGACCATCTGGGCCTGCAGGGCAGCGAGGTCCTTCTGGCGTTTGCGGCTGTTGCGGAACATGAAGAACACGAGCGCCGCGAGAACGGCGAGCATGACGAGAGTCAACGGATCCATAAAACTGTGGGACCTTCCGGTTGCGGCGCGAGGGCCGAAGTCTGTGCGTCTGGCTCGGGGGAACCAGCACGAGTGGTTCGAAGCGAACCAACTCGAATTATAGGTCATCCAGCATAAGAGGGATTGGCGGCCCGCCCACCAGAGGCGCCGTCAGGCCGAAATGCCGCCACGCTTCCGCGGTCGCCACCCGGCCGCGCGGGGTGCGCATCAGGAAGCCGATCCGCACCAGGAACGGCTCCACGACGGCCTCGATGGTCTCGGACTCCTCCCCCACGGACACCGCGAGCGTGTTCAGACCCACCGGCCCTCCCCCAAAACGGGTCAGGATGATGCGCATCACCTCCCGGTCGAGCCGGTCGAGCCCGATGGCGTCGACGTCGTACAGCTCGAGAGCCGCGTGCACCGCGGCCACATCGGCGTCTCCACCGTGCACCAGCGCGTAGTCCCGCACCCGCCGGAGCAGGCGGTTGGCGATTCTGGGCGTGCCGCGGCACCGACCGGCGATCTCGGCGGTGGCGGCCGTGTCGATCGACAGGTCGAGCAGTTTGGCTGCCCGGCCGAGCACCTGCTCGAGTTCGTCGTCGGTGTAGAACTCGAGGTGGGCGGTGAAGCCGAACCGGTCGCGCAGTGGGTTGGGCAGCAGTCCGGACCGGGTCGTGGCGCCAACCAGGGTGAACGGTGCCAGGTCGAGGGGAACCGAGGTGGCGCCGGCGCCTTTGCCGACCATGATGTCGATGCGGAAGTCCTCCATCGCCAGATAGAGCATCTCCTCGGCGGAGCGGGCCATGCGGTGGATCTCGTCGATGAACAGCACCTCGCCGGGCACCAGCGAGGAGAGTACCGCCGCCAGATCACCGGCGTGCTGGATGGCCGGGCCGCTGGACATCCGCAGCGGGCGGTTGCCCTCGTAGGCGATGATCATGGCCAAAGTGGTCTTGCCGAGTCCGGGCGGGCCGGCCAGAAGGATGTGGTCGGGAGTGCGGCTCTGCATGGTAGCGGCGGTCAGGAGCAGCTGCAGCTGCCCGCGAACCTTCTGCTGGCCGACGAACTCGCCGAGGCTGCGCGGACGGAGGGCACCCTCGAAGGCGAGTTCGGCGTCGCCCCCGAGTTCCGGCTTGGTGAGCTCCACGCCGGGATCTCCGGCCAGACCCTGTGCGCCGGTCACGGGCGACGCTCCGATGCCTGCTGGGCCGGGCCGAGCCTGACGAGTACGAGGCGAAGGAGCGCTGCGACGCCGACCTGCCCGGGTTCGACGGTCTCCGCGAGGGTCTCGTCGACGGCCTCGGCGGCCACCTTCTCCGACCAGCCGAGCCCGATCAGGGCGGCCTGCACGTTCGCCGACGCGCTGGTGGGCTCCGGGCGGGCGGATGCCGCGGCCGTGACGGTCACGAACACCTTGCCGGCCAGGGAGAGCACGATCAGTTTGGCCGTTTTCGGGCCGATGCCGCTGACCTTGCGGAAAGCGCCGTCGTCTTCTGCCGAGACGGCCTGCGCGATCTGGACGGGGCTGAGCACCGCGAGTACGCCGAGGGCCGATTTCGGGCCGACCCCGGTGACGCCGACCAAAAGCTCGAAGACCTCGAGTTCGTCGGCGGACGGGAATCCGAAGAGGGTGAGCGAGTCCTCGCGCACGATAAGGGTGGTCGAAAGCCGGGCCTCCGTGCCGACGCGCAGGGAGAGCGCAGTGGCCGGGGTGACCTGTACGGCCAGACCGACTCCCCCGACCTCGATCACGGCCGTGGAACCCACGGCAGACAGGACAAGGCCACGAACGGAAGCAATCACCGCTTCAGACTACGGGGCACCGGCGACACTGCGCTGCGCTCGGCGGCGCGCCACGCCTTCTGGGCCGGGGTCAGGGTGCCGGGGACCACGTCGGCGCTGGTGGGCAGGGTGCCGCCGGCCGCCCCGGTGCGCCAGGCATGGCAGATCGCGATGGCCAGCGCGTCCGCGGCATCCGCGGGCTTGGGCACCTCGGCCAGGCCCAGCACCCGCGCCACCATGGCGCCGACCTGGGCTTTGTCGGCGGACCCGTAGCCGGTGATGGCTGCCTTGACCTCGCTCGGGGTGTGCAGGGTGACCGTCAGCCCACGCTGAGCGGCCAGGAGCAGCGCGACGCCGCTCAGCTGGGCGGTGCCCATCACGGTGCTGACATTGTCCTGAGCGAACACCCTCTCGATGGCGACGACCGCCGGCTTGTGCCGGTCGAGCAGGTCTTCCAGGCCCCGGCTGATCAGCAGGAGCCTCTGCTCGAGCGGCAAGTCCGGCGAGCTGCGCAGCACGGTCACGTCGACCAGGGACGCGGATCGGTTGGCGGCGACGTCTACGATTCCGACGCCGCAGCGGGTCAGCCCGGGATCGATGCCCAGAACCCGGACCGACACAGCGCGCTACTCGGCTTCGGCCTGAAGCTCCGCGATGACCTCGGGCGACACGTCGTAGTTACTGTAGATGTTCTGCACGTCGTCGAGCTCTTCGAGGGCGTCGATCAGCCGGAACACCTTGCGGGCGGTCTCGGCGTCGACCTCTACCTTGAGCTGGGGCACGAACGCGATGTCGGCGGAGTCGTAGTCGATCCCGGCGGTCTGCAGGGCGGTCCGGGTCGCGACGAGATCGTGCGCTTCGCTGAAAACCTCGAACTTCTCGCCGTCGTCGACGACCTCTTCGGCGCCCGCGTCGAGCACGGCGAGGAGCACGTCATCTTCGCTGAGGCCGTTGCTCTTCGGCACGACGACGATGCCCTTGCGGTGGAAGTTGTACGCGACGCTGCCGGGGTCGGCCATGTTGCCGCCGTTTCTGGACATGGTGGTGCGCACCTCGGCGGCCGCGCGGTTCTTGTTGTCGGTCAAACACTCGATCATGACGGCGACGCCGTGCGCGGCGTAGCCCTCATACATGATGGTGGTGTAGTCGACTACTTCGCCGGACAGGCCGGCGCCGCGCTTGACGGCACGGTCAATGTTGTCGTTGGGAACAGAGGTCTTCTTGGCTTTCTGGATCGCGTCGACCAGGGTCGGGTTGCCCGACAGGTCGGCGCCACCCATGCGGGCCGCGACTTCGATGTTCTTGATCAACTTGGCGAAGGCCTTGGCCCGACGCGAGTCGGTGACCGCCTTCTGGTGCTTTGTTGTCGCCCACTTGGAATGTCCGGACATGAGTCTCCCGTTGTCTTTGGCTGTCGTGACGTGGCTGTCGATTGGCGCGGGGGTGCCGCCGCCGTGCTGGTCGCTGCACTACTGGTGCCATTGGTCGCTGCACCGTGGGGTGCGCCTCATTCTAACCCGCGATGCCTGATGGGCCGGGCTTCACGCGCCCGGGGCCGCGGCGATCAGTTTGTTCAGGGTGCGGAGGTTGCGGGTGGTGGTGGTCGACCGGTAGCGGGCCTTGCCGCTCAGCTTGCTGAACGGACTGTTGATGCCGATGCTTCGGCGCACCTGCCAGTAGAGCACGCCGGTTCCGGGCCGAACCTGCTCCGTTTCCGGGTCCGGTTCCCCAGCCGCCTCGAGCAGTTCGTCGAGCGCGGTCCGCGCCGATCCGAACACGACATACGGATGCCATCCGTCCCGCTCCGCATCGAATGGGAACGCCCGCGCCACCCTGTCGAGTGCGTCAACGCCGAGCAGCACGATCCACGCCTGATAACCGAAGTTGTCGGAGAGAGCGCGTTCGATTGTGGCCTTGAGGGCCGCGGCATCCGTTTCGCCCGCCGTGAAGAGCACGTTACCGCTGGCCAGAACCGTGCGGACATCCGTGTAGCCGAGCCCGCGGAACACGGCCCGCAGGTCCGCCATCGTGATCGTGATCCCGTTGACGTTGATTCCGCGCAGGAGCGCCACCCAGCCGGCCATGACCGGAGCCTAGTAGCGGAAGCCGGCGGCGGCCACCTTCTGCAGGAAATAGTCGTGGAACCGGTGCTCCCCGGTGATCTCGGGGTGGAATGAGGTTCCGAGCAGGTTGTCCTGCTCGACCGCGACGCAGCGCCCGTCCGAGAGCGTGGCGATCGCGCGGGCCCGGGTCCCGACGGACTCCACCACGGGGGCGCGGATGAAAATGGCGTGCACCGGCGGCTCACCGAGCACCGGCACGTCGAGGTCGGTCTCGAAAGAGAGCGTCTGCGAACCGAAGGCGTTGCGACGCACGGCGATGTCGAAGCCGCCGATGCTCTGCTGCCCTTCGATCCCGTCGATGACGGTGTCGGCGAGCATGATCAGGCCCGCGCAGGTGCCGTAGACGGGAAGGCCGGCCCGCACGGCCTCGGCCAGCGGTCCCGCCACGCCGAACGCGCGGGCCAGTTTGTCCATGACGCTGGATTCGCCGCCGGGGATCACGAGCCCGCTGATGCGGTCCAGTTCCTCTGGGCGGCGGATGAGTTCGACTTCGGCGCCGAGGGACCGCAGTACCTCGGCGTGCTCACGAAAGTCACCCTGCAGGGCGAGAACTCCAACGCTCACGAACGGGTATCTACCAGCCGCGCTCTGAGAGGCGGTGCGGCGCAGCCAGATCGGACACGTTGATGCCGACCATGGCCTCGCCGAGTCCGCGCGAGACGGATGCGATGACGCTGGGGTCGTCGTAGAAGGTGACGGCCTTGACGATGGCGTTGGCGCGGGCCTGCGGGTTGCCCGACTTGAAGATGCCGGAGCCGACGAATACACCGTCCGCACCCATCTGCATCATCAGGGCCGCGTCGGCGGGGGTGGCCACGCCACCCGCGACGAAGAGCACGACGGGGAGCTTGCCGGTGGCGGCGATCTCGGCGACGAGTTCGTACGGCGCCTGCAGTTCCTTCGCGGCGACGTACAGTTCGTCCTTGGTCAGAGCCGACAAGCGGGCGACCTCACCCTTGATGGTGCGGATGTGCTTCATGGCCTCCGAGACGTCGCCGGTGCCGGCTTCGCCCTTGGACCTGATCATGGCCGCGCCCTCGTTGATGCGGCGAAGCGCCTCACCCAGGTTGGTCGCGCCACAGACGAACGGGACCGTGAAGTTCCACTTGTCGATGTGGTTGACGTAGTCAGCCGGGCTCAGCACCTCGGACTCGTCGATGTAATCGACGTTCAGGGCCTGAAGGATTTGAGCTTCGACGAAGTGGCCGATGCGCGCCTTGGCCATCACCGGGATGGATACCTCGGCGATGATGCTGTCGATCAGGTCGGGGTCGCTCATGCGGGCAACGCCACCCTGGGAACGGATGTCGGCGGGAACGCGCTCAAGGGCCATGACGGCGACAGCACCGGCGTCCTCGGCGATGCGAGCCTGCTCGGCGTTGACGACGTCCATGATGACGCCGCCCTTCATCATGTCGGCGAGACCACGCTTGACGCGGCTCGAACCAAAGGCGGAAGTGGTTTCAGTCATAGCTTTGATTCTATTCCTTGGGTGGTGTCGATTCCGCCCGGCGGGTGCCGGTGGAGGGGTATATACGGCTAGTTGCCATCCTGGGGCCAGCCCTCGGCGACTTCGCGCCGCACATCGCCCAGAAGACGGGGAATCGCCTTCGTTCCGGCGATGATCGGGAAGAAGTTCGAGTCGAGCGCCCAGCGGGGAACGATGTGCTGGTGTAGGTGCTCGGCAATGCCCGCGCCGGCAATACGGCCTTGGTTCATGCCGATGTTGAAGCCGTCGCAGTGCGACACCGCCTTGAGCACACGCATGGCCACCTGGGTGAGACTGCCGATCTCGGCGACCTCCTCCGGACTGGCCTCATCGTAAGTCGCGACGTGCCGGTACGGACAGACCAGCAGATGCCCGCTGTTATACGGGAACAGGTTTAGCAACACGTAGGCGTGCGTGCCGCGGGCCACAATCAGTGCCTTCTCGTCGGTCATGCTCGGGGCCAGGCAGAAGGGGCAGTCATCCGGGTGCGGCTGCTGGCCGTCCTGGATGTAGACCAGGCGGTGCGGGGTCCATAGCCGTTGGAAGGCATCCGGAACCGCGGCGAACTCGGACGACTGCTCGAGCCCCTCGAACTCGTCGCTGTGCGTGTCCATCTCAGACCTGGCCCTGGGTCGTGACCTGCGCGCGCGCATGGATCGCGGCGATGATGCGACGGATGGCCTCGTCGGCCGGTACGCCGTTCTCCTGGGTGCCGTCGCGGAACCGGAAGCTCACCGAGCGATTGGAGCGGTCATCCTCGCCGACGATCAGCTGGAAGGGCACCTTCGCCTTGGTGTGGTTGCGGATCTTCTTCTGCATGCGGTCGTCGGAGTGGTCGACCTGGGCGCGCACGCCTGCCGTCTCGAGCCGGCCGATGATTTCGTCGAGGTATGGACCGTATTGCTCGGACACGGGGATGCCGACGACCTGCACCGGGGACAGCCACACCGGGAACGCCCCGGCGTAGTGCTCGGTGAGCACGGCGAAGAAGCGTTCGATCGAACCGAACAGGGCCCGGTGGATCATCACCGGGCGCTGGCGGGAGCCGTCGGAGGCGGTGTACTCGAGGTCGAACCGTTCCGGCAGGTTGAAGTCCAGCTGGATGGTGGACATCTGCCAGGTGCGGCCGATCGCGTCGCGGGCCTGCACGGAGATCTTCGGGCCGTAGAAGGCGGCGCCGCCCGGGTCGGCCACGAGTTCGAGACCGGATGCTTCGGCGACTTCGCGCAAGGTGTCGGTCGCTTCCGCCCAGGCCTCGTCGGTGCCGACGAACTTCTTCGGGTCCTTCGTGGAGAGCTCGAGGTAGTAGTCCTCGAGGCCGTAGTCGGCGAGCAGCTTGAGCACGAAGTTGAGGGTGCTGGTGAGCTCCTCTTTCATGCCTTCGCGGGTCGTGTAGATGTGCGCGTCGTCCTGGGTCATGCCGCGCACGCGGGTGAGGCCGTGCACGACGCCGGACTTCTCGTAGCGGTAGACCGAGCCGAATTCGAACAGGCGCATGGGCAGGTCGCGGTAGCTGCGGCCGCTGGAGCGGAAGATCAGGTTGTGGAACGGGCAGTTCATCGGCTTGAGGTAGTAGTCGACGCCCTGACGGGTCATGTGGCCGTCGGCGTCGTACTCCGCGTCGAGTTTCATCGGCGGGAACATGCCATCGGCGTACCAGTCGAGGTGACCGGACGTCTCGAACAGGTTCGACTTGGTGATGTGCGGCGTGTAGACGAAGTCGTAGCCGGCCTCGGTGTGGCGCTTGCGGGAGTAGTTCTCCATCTCCTGACGGATGATGCCGCCCCTGGGATGGAAGACGGGCAGGCCGGAGCCGATCTCCTCGGGGAAGCTGAAGAGGTCGAGTTCGGCGCCGAGCTTGCGATGGTCGCGCTTGGCGGCCTCCTCCTGGCGGGCTTGGTAGGCCCGCAGTTCGTCCTTGGTGGCCCAGGCGGTGCCGTAGATGCGCTGCAGCTGCGGGTTCTTCTCGGACCCGCGCCAGTAGGCGGCGGCCAGACGGGTCAGGGAGTAGCCGTTGCCGATCATGCGCGTGTTCGGCAGGTGGGGACCGCGGCAGAGGTCTTTCCAGAGCGTCTCCCCCGTCTTCGGGTCCACGTTGTCGTAAATGGTGAGTTCGGCGCCGCCGACCTCGACCGACTCGTTGTCGACGGTCTCGGCGGCCCCGCCCTTGAGCCCGATCAGTTCGAGCTTGTACGGCTCGGCGGCGAGTTCGTCCCGGGCCTGGTCGTCGGTGACGACGCGGCGCACGAACCGCTGGCCCTGGCGGATGATGCGGTCCATGGCCTTCTCGAGCGACTTGATGTCCTCGGGGGTGAATGCCTCTTCAACGTCGAAGTCGTAGTAGAAACCATCGGTGACGGGCGGGCCGATGCCCAGGCGCGCCGCCGGGTTCACGGTCTGCACGGCCTGTGCGAGCACGTGCGCGGCCGAGTGGCGCAGGATGCTGAGGCCGTCGGGCGAGCCGATGGTCACCGGTTCGACGACATCCGTCGGAGTCACCGTCGTGGCGAGATCCTTGAGCTCGCCGTTGACGCGCATTGCGACAACGGACCGGTCGGTGAATAGCTCAAAGCCGTCAGCCACGTGTATTACTCCTTCAGTATTGTTCGAACCCCAATAACTTTAGCGGCGCGCCTCGACCACGACGGGCACGGCCATTTTGGGCAAAGAAAAACCCCCGATTTACCGGGGGTTTGCCTGTGGGCGATACTGGGATCGAACCAGTGACCTCTTCCGTGTCAGGGAAGCGCGCTACCGCTGCGCCAATCGCCCATTCTCTGAAAAGACATTCCAGAAGTGGAGGTGGATACGGGATTCGAACCCGTGTACACGGCTTTGCAGGCCGCTGCCTCGCCTCTCGGCCAACCCACCACATACGATTCGTACCAAAAAGAACCGGCTTTGCGGCCGATTCCATTCGAGCGGATGACGAGATTCGAACTCGCGACCCTCACCTTGGCAAGGTGATGCGCTACCACTGCGCCACATCCGCACTTATCAACGTTTCCGCTGACTTGAAAGACTCTAGCCGATTCCGGCCGAACCCGCCGCACCCTCCCCGGCGATTCATCGCGGCGAGCCCGAGGAAGGCCCGACTGCACCTGGATTTCCGGTGCTGTGCGGGCAAGACAACCCCCGCTTTACCGGGGGTTATCTGTTTCCCAACTCTGTGGGCGATACTGGGATCGAACCAGTGACCTCTTCCGTGTCAGGGAAGCGCGCTACCGCTGCGCCAATCGCCCATTTCCTGAAAATCATTCCTGCATTGCGACTTCCGGGATTGGAGGTGGATACGGGATTCGAACCCGTGTACACGGCTTTGCAGGCCGTTGCCTCGCCTCTCGGCCAACCCACCACTTGGGATTCGTACCGAAAGAAACCGGCCTCGCGGCCGATCCCATTCGAGCGGATGACGAGATTCGAACTCGCGACCCTCACCTTGGCAAGGTGATGCGCTACCACTGCGCCACATCCGCAACTGCCCGCATTTCTGCGCGCTTGGAAGACTCTAGCCGATAGTCCTGTTCATATTCAAACCGAGTCGTTCCGGCGTGTTGAGGCCCCCACGATGTGCGCCTTCCACCCGGTCTGGGTTAGTATCGAGACTTGTGGCTACAGTACGAGGCCACAGGGGCGATTGGCGCAGTTGGTAGCGCGCTTCCTTCACACGGAAGAGGTCATCGGTTCGAGTCCGGTATCGCCCACAGCCAAGAAAAAGCCCCGAAAGTCGGGGCTTTTTCTTTTTCTCGGTACGGGTTGGAGACCACCTGCGCGGCCCGGTCAGGCCCGCTTCCCGGAGATCGTCCGGGCAAGCCAGACGATCAGCGCGATCACGACGAGCACGATGCCGACCCAGATGAGGAAGTTGAGCGACTCGACGAACCCTCCGGTGAACAGAAGCGCGATGGCGATGATGGCAACAATGACGAGGAGTACGTTCATCCTGCTCGCCGTCCTTTCTTTTGATTGACGTGCCCTGATGGTGTGGAGATGCGGATTCGACTCAATCAGTGACGGCGTCCTTGACGTTCTCTCCGGCCTGCTTGAGGTTTGCCCTGGCCTGTTCAGCCTTGCCCTCGGCTTCCAGCCGCTCGTTGTCGGTCAATTTGCCGGCGGCCTCCTTTGCCTTGCCCACGGCTTCCTCGGCCGAGTTCTTCATCTTGTCCGAAGCACTCATGGGGACCGTCCTTTCACTCGTATCCAGCTTTTGCGATCAGTATAAAGCTCCCGCCCAAGGTAATCTAGGCTGAAATCCATGGACGGGCTTGTCGATCTCTGGGGGCAACTCTCCGCCCGAAACGAGCCTCTGCCCGCGATCACGGCCTGGCTGACCATCGCGGCCGCTGCCGTGCTCGTGCTGGTGCCGGCCGCGTGGCGGGTCACCCGCCACGTCATCACGATCGCGCACGAGGGCGGCCATGCGGTGGTCGCGACGGTGAGCGGTCGCCGGCTCGGCGGTATCCGTCTGCATTCCGACACCTCGGGGTTGACCGTCAGCAGCGGACGCCCGCGCGGACCCGGCATGGTGCTGACCCTGCTGGCCGGCTATACCGCCCCTGCCCTGCTGGGGCTCGGCGCGGCACGGATGCTCAGCCTCGGCTACGACATCGGCCTGTTGTGGCTGTCGCTGGCGGCCCTGGCACTGCTGCTCGTGCAGATCCGCAACTGGTTCGGACTGTGGTCCGTCCTCGTTACCGCTGGACTGGTCTTCGGCATCACCTGGTTCGGCACTCCTCCGGTGCAGAGCGTCTTCGCCCTGCTGATCACGGCGTTTCTGCTGCTCGGGGCTGTGCGCACCGTGGTCGAGCTCCAGCGGTCCCGGTCGCGGAGCCGCGGTACCGCCTCCGACGCCGACCAGCTGGCCCGTCTGACCCACATCCCGGGCGTGGTCTGGGTGGCCGTGTTCTTCACCGCGACGATCGCGTGCGCAGGGTTCGCCGGACGGCTCCTCGGCCTGCTTGCCTGATCCTGCCCCGCGGGGGTGCTGCCGTCAGGAGACCGTCGGCACGGCGTGTTTGAAGCCCACGTGGGACGCGGTGAAGCCCAGCCGTTCATAGAACCGGTGCGCGTCGACGCGCGCTGCGTCCGACGTGAGCTGGATGAGTTGAGCCCCGAAGGCCGGGGCATTCTGCACGGCCCACCGAATCATGGCTCCGCCGAGCCCGCGGCTCCTCTGATCCGAGCGAACCCGGACGGCCTCGATCTGCAACCGGGTGGACCCGACACGGGCGAGCCCAGGGATGACGGTGAGCTGCATGGTGGCCAGCACCTCGCCCAAAAGCGACGTCGCGACCAGCAACTGTTGGGCCGGATCTGCGTCGATTGCGGCGAATGCCCGTTCGTAGGCGACGCGATCTTCCGGCCGGTCGGCGTCGCCTCGGGAAGCGCTGATGGAGTCGTCGGCGAGAAGCCCCACGATTGCAGACAGATCCTGGGACAGGGCGCGCCGAAGGAGCACAGCGCCGGCGGGAAGGGTGAGGGTGACGTCGACCATTCTCCGAGTATCCCAAATGCCGCCTTCGCGTCTGTGCTCGGGTGAGCTGGGCCCGGGTCTGGGCCCGAGCCCCAGCCCCAGCCCCAGCCCCAGCCCGAGCCCCAGCCCCAGCCCC
>NZ_PJJS01000029.1:17801-47381 GCF_002929845.1 Cryobacterium sp. M96 | reverse complement strand
CTGGCCGGGCACGACGTCGGCGAACGCCGGCTCCTGGCCCGGTGCCGAGCCGCGGCGCGACTTCCAGTCGGTGGGGTTCACGCCGCTGACCACGATCCGCACCCGCACCTCGCCGGATCCGGGTTCGGCCATCGGCCGATCGACGAGCTGGAGCACGGACGGATCACCGGTCTGGCTGTACACAATCGACTTCATGTCAGAGGTAACGCGGTGCTGGTGGAATCGTTCCCTAGCGATTTCGTGAGCAACAAGCTCAGATCAATTCAAGAACTCGACCATGAGCTGCGAGTAGTGCCAGTCCGTGTAATGCGCTGAGGGCATAGTCCCAGTAGACGGCATCATCAGCCTCGGAGCGAGACCGTTGTCGCCGAAGTTATGCCGCCATGACCTCTCACTTGCGATCGCTCGGTCGAGTGCGGCGGACCGCACAATTCTGCCGTCGGCATCAACCGAAATGAGATACGCCTCGAATGCGGCATCGTGCGTGGGGCAAGCGGCAAGCCCGTTGCGCGGATCGACCCGCTCCCCTCCCCCGCTCTTGCTCCACGGTTTGATATGCGAAGCAATGAGCAGGCGGGACGAGGGGAGGCCTGCCGAGCGAGTACTCAGTCCGCAGAAGACGCATGCGAAATCCGAGTTCGTGAGCACCTTCCGCGCGAACTGCTGCTGGCCAACTCGAGCAGTCCCCAGCAGCGCCCGTTCCGTGTCGCGAATGTCGATGATGTCGTCGCGACCGGCGAGCGTGGCAAAGTCACCCTCAAGCGAGGCGAGGAGGTCGTCATCGCTCACGGAGTACGCTTCGAAGACGATCTGGAGTCGATTATCTTGGACTCCAAGGAAGTCCGGTAGCTTTTCTTCATCAAGTCCGATCGAACGACCCGCGTCAAGAATGAGCGCATAGAGCATTTCGAACCGGAATCGATCCTCGGTAAGCCTGATCCAGAGTTGCTGTTCATGTTTCGCCCGATGTGCGCGTCGACCGTCGAGATTTGCGAGCTTAGGCGCAAGGCTACCGGGTGTTCGTTTGAACAGTGCACCTAGCCTTTTGGCATCCGGTGAGGACACGGGGATATTGATCTTTCCGGACTTCGATCGGTTGCCAACGAGCCCCAGGCCAAAGCAAAGCAGTGTCTCCACCGGGGTGAAATCTTCCTGCTTCAGGCCCACTGGGGCGTACTCCCGCGTCAATAGCCCCCGCCACTGCGCAGCCGCGCTCGCGAATGTCAGGTCCAAGTAGTCTCCCAGTTCCAGCAAGGGCACCCCCTTCTCCCCATCGAGATCCGACTAAGTCACATGTCTTTCAGCCTAGAGTGATGAAGTCAAAATCGTGCCCCAAGGCGGGTCGTATTCGCACTCCCGCAGCATGCCCCTATGGATGGCGTGTTTCTTGACGCGTTGCCTGTGCACGAGGGGCAATGGTCCGACGGTCAGTCCGGCAAGGCGGCTCTCTCTGCGGCATGGACCGACTTCGGGCGAGAAAGCGGTGTCAGGTCCTCGAGGACTTCGACCACGCCAGCACAGACCGTACGTGTTGGTTCGTGCGTCCAGAAACGCACAACAGTCCACCCCGCGCCCCGAAGGACACGGTCCATCTCACGATCTCGTTCAGCCTTGCGGTCAATTTTTGACCTCCACTACTCAGCATTGGATTTGGGCTCCCGGTAATGCACGGGACACTTGTGCCAAAAACAACCACCCATGTAGACGAGCAATTTGTAACGAGTGAAGGCCAAATCCGCAGCATGCCGAAGCCCTGGAATCGGACGGTACTGGACTCTAAGGCGCAGACCCATAGCGTGCAAGGCCTTTCGAATTTCCACCTCTGGTGACGTGTCTCGGGACCTATTCCCCTGCATTGATTTCCGGGTCCCCGCATCCGTCACCCAGGAAGAAATGACCATTATTCAAATATACGCTCTCGATGCCATTCGCTGGAAAATCCGAACGCTGCCCATTCGAAATCGTGGCGGCCAGTTGTTCTGCCGCCCCGGCTGCTGCAGTGGACGTGCGCCACGTTCGACCTCGCGCCTGCGCGTCTCCAATTCGATGTGCAGATAGGGTGTCAGAGGGTCCTGGAATCATGTTGTCTTCGTCCCTCACCTTGACCCGATTGGAACCTGAATGTCCGACTCTAAGTTCAGTGTGCTTGAAATATGCGCAGGCGCAGGCGGGCAATCTTCGGGGTTAGAAATGGCCGGCTTCGAACATTCGCTGGCTGTCGAGATAGATCGAGACGCCGCCGCCACTCTCCGACTCAACCGGCCCGAGTGGGACGTTCGGCAGGCGGATGTGAGGGAAATCAGTGGCAAGCAGTTCAAGGGCATTGACCTAGTTGCGGGCGGGGTTCCCTGCCCCCCGTTCAGCGTGGCCGGCAAACAGCTTGGCGCCGATGACGAGCGAGATCTATTCCCTGAGGCGCTACGTCTTGTCCGGGAGGCGCAGCCCGCCGCTGTCATGCTGGAGAACGTGAAGGGGCTGGCTTCCGCAAAGTTCGCGTCCTACCGCGAGTCGGTCCTGGACGAGCTGAGCAGCATGGGCTACTCCGCAGATTGGCAGTTGTTGTTTTCAAGCGCCTACGGCGTGCCCCAGCTCCGCCCACGTTTCATTCTCGTTGCCTTCAAAAATCGTTTGGCAGGAGAATTCCTCTGGCCAGAGCCGGTCGGGACACCACCCACAGTGGGAGAAACCCTGCTACCGCTGATGTCCGCTAACGGTTGGCAGGGCGCACACCGCTGGGCGGAAGGCGCCAACAGCGTTGGCCCGACGATTGTTGGCGGCTCGAAGAAGCACGGGGGTCCAGACCTGGGTCCCACGCGCGCAAAGGCGGGATGGCTTGCGCTTGGAGTCGACGGCAAGGGTATCGCGAACGCTGCGCCGACATCTGATATGGCTGCCGATTTCGTGCCGAAACTCACAAATGAGATGGTTTCGCGCATTCAAGGATTTGACGAGAACTGGAAGTTCGCCGGGTTGAAGACCTCGACGTACAGACAGATTGGAAATGCCTTCCCGCCGCCCGTCGCCAAAAGTATCGGTGATTCCATTAAGGCTGTCCTAGAGGGCCGAACGGCCAAGCGGCCCGCACGTCGGACGGTCGTTTCTCTTTCCAAACTGAAGATCGCCGGCTAAGGCTTCGGTGACAGAGGTTTATCGTCCATGGGCGATTGGGTGGAGGCAAACCTATTCATTCGACATCAATAGCCCTGACCCGCAGGCCAGCGTCCTCAAGCAACCCATCCCGTTGATTAGGAGTGAGCGACTTGTCATTTCGTAGGTTACGGCCGACCAGAATGGCCGCCCCTGAAGCGACGTTTGGTATTTCATCGCGCAGCACATAGACCTGTTGCCCGGCCTCTTCCCGTGACTCCAGCATAAAGCCGAGATCGCGCAGATCCCGCATCCTTCTTTCCGTATGGACTGCATCACCAGTCAACATGCGGAGTTCGTCTGCACTGACGTCAAGACGAACTCGTTGAACAAAGTACGCCAGGATCGCCTCATGGGGTTTGCCGAATCCTTTTACGCGCAGATACTTTTTCGGCAGCGCAGTGAAGGTCTCGCGCATGGCGTTCTCGAGGAGCTCTTTGACGGCAATCATTGTCGATGGATCAGCGTATTTTTCAATGGCGAAAACTTCGAAGGCCCTCGCAAGCTGGTGTTTGGCTTCCAGGTAGCCCAGAACAAGGCGACGGTCATCCGTCTCACCATCAGCAAGCAGCTCTTGGAGAGTCCCTACTGAATCGAGAGCAAGCATCCGCATTCGAGCCCAGCTCTCCGCAGCGCTAGCTTGCATAGCGTTCTCCCTTTCCGGTTGGAAGTGACTCTACGGGCGGATACCTCATGACGCTGACGTCCTCGCCGGCGTCCTCGATATCCTTCAAGTCACCTAACCATTCCCTCAAGAAGCTTGCTCCGTTCTCATCCTCGTCGTTAGCCCGAAGAAAGATGACTCGAGAAGGGAGATTGACCCGAACCGGGCTGCCGGGCCTCGGCCCGTCGTGGTCCAAAGCCCTCTGAAGCTCAAGGCCGGCCGCAAAGCGGCGAACATCCGAAACGAAATCTAAGACGATTACGCGTTGCTTCCCCGGAGCAAGTCGAAGTCCCCTGCCGAGCTGCTGCACAAATATGCGTCGGCTATGAGTCACCCGCTGGAAGACGACAAGGTTGACGTCGGGAACATCAATTCCCTCGTTTAGAACGTCGACTGCGCAGAGGATGCCAATGCGTCCGGACGAAAAATCCCACAACAGCCGATTTCGCTCCACAGGTCCCATCGCTTCCCCCGTTGAAGAACGCGAGTAGATGGGCTTCGCACTGGTAAATCCGAGGGCGTTGATGCGGGCTGCTACCCGCTCCGCGTGCTCGACAGTTCCACAGAACACTATCCCCTTACCCACGCCCGCTAGCTCCGCCCATGCCTCCTGGGTTCTGTCGACAACTGCGTCATCCCATTGGTCGATAAAGAGCGTTCGGTTTATCGCCCTGGGGCTGAAGCGGTCACCCTTCAATTGACGAAGTGATTCCCAGTCCACATTGTCGGTGTAAATCCGGTAGTCGACATTGGCGAGGAATGACTGCTTTAGCCCTTGAACGAGATCGATGCTCACTACTGGCGCATCGAAACGGTGATCAAGATCGCCCCCACCCGGTCTCCAAGGAGTTGCCGTCAACCCGAGAAGGAAAGGGCCCCCCGCCGCTCCTACGCCGAGTTCGTTGAGAACCTGCTCGTAAGTCTCCGCACCAAGGTGGTGGCACTCATCAACCACAACGACGTCGAAAGAGGGAAAGTCAATCCCCGCCGTGGCAGCGTTCGACATCGTGTCACGAGACGCGAACACAAAGTCGAAATGGGGCAAATCTGCCCACGCGGGCCTCTCAATGCCATTGACTATGGCAGTCGACTGCTCTGCGCGAAGGAAGGGCCAAAACGATCGTTCGAGCTGGTACAACAAATCATTGGTGTGGGCTAGCACCAGTACCCTAAGGTCGGCTCGGTTGGCCGCCATACGCCTTACTGACTCTGCTGCGACGAACGTCTTCCCTAATCCAGTGGCGAGAACGACAAGCGCCGACCCTGATGCATCATTGACCCATGCGTTGACGATTCTGTCGACAGCGTTCGATTGGTACTCCCGAGGTCTGAATCGATCCAAATCGCGTAGCACGAGCGGTTCGGGGTCCAGCCGGTCCGCTCTCCTAGCGAGAGCGTCCCGATCCCAGAGCTGAATATTGATCCCCTCGGCAGCCATGCTCGCACGATGCTTGAGCAAGTCGGCCGTGAATCCCGACTTGCTGACGATTACGGGAACGTCGGCCCCATAGGATTTCGTGGCGGCAATCGTACGGTCCACGACTTCGGCCCCGACAGGGGTGGCCCAACGCTTTACCTGGAAAAGCCATCTTTTGTCGCCCTTGACGCCCAGGACGTCTGCTCCGCCGTCACCGGACCCCCCTACGACGGAAACCTGTTTGAGCCCTTCAACGATCAGAAGTCTCGACACAAGTCTTTCGAAGGCCTGCCACGAGGTGGCACTAATGCTCAGGTCACTCAAGAACCGGGTCACATCAAGCGCAGCTCTAGATACTCGCGAGAAGCACCAGCCCGCGTGACGATCAGCGGGTCTACATATGAAAAACGAACGTAGGCGGCACAATCATCAAGACAGCGCGAGTAAATCCCGATGAGCTGCTGACGAGAATTCTCAGCTGCGTGAACGCCGACGTTTTCAGGATCAGCAAGGCGCTCGTTCCAAACCGCACCAAACCAACCTTCAGGGTACTTGCCGAAAAATTTTGCCAGGACTCCTGAACCGCAATAGGCGAGATAGCCCCCGTTCAATCGCAACTCGGACAGCTGGTCCAACAGACCGGCGCTAATCAATCGGTCTGCTAAATCACGCTGTTCGAATTGATCCAATTCGCCGTAGAAATCTGCGGCGTCGCCATTGCCCTCGAGTCGCTCTGAGATACGACGGAAGAGACTCTTGATCGCCTCGCCTACCTTCTCAGGTCCCGCGGCAAGCTGCTCTCCCCAAACCTCTGTCAAGATCATGGAGGCGATATTCTCCACGGAATGGGCAGGCTTACCGGCAAGGTCGGGTCGTAGAGTGTACAAATACTGCGCAATCTCGACAGACACGGCGATCTCCGGTCTCACACCCAACTGTGTGAAATTCGAATGCGCAATGTCCAGGAAGATATCAATCTTCCCGGATGCCCTGGTGGTCACAGTCGGCACGAGAGCACCATTGTATGTTGGCCGGAGTGGACCAACGCGAAAAACGTTCACATCAATGGGCTCAGTGCTTCTGAGATCTGCCGTCATGAATGAACGATTTTGGACCGATAGCTCACTTATGAGCTCACCATCTCGTCTGAGCACCTCCACGGAAATAGGGTTTTCTGCCCCCCGAAGCGCTGTGCAGAGACGACAACATTCATCGTCGACACCATTGATTTCGCGACAGCTTTCGCACGTCCAAGGCTCCTGGACTTCTGGCACTTGGGACGCACCGCAACTAGAGCACGCAGTGGCGGACCGCGAGAGCTCAACATCGCAAGAGAGGCAAGCTTTGCCGTGAAGGATCCGTTCGCAGTCGCCGCAGACCTCATCACCCGGACGGTTTTGAAATCCGCATATCGCGCATTCCTCCATGGCTAGTCGCGGCGCGAGGGTTGCCGTTTCTACGTATTCCCACCACTTCGTGTCGTCAAAGAAGCCGACCTCCCGTTTCTGAAAGCGATCGAATAATTCCGCCTCCACGTCTCGGTTGATTCTGACCGCTTTTCCAGCAGCTTCGTCGTACCTTCCCATGTACATGTCCAAACGGCCGTAGTTTCTGACCTTGCGATAGCCCTGAAAAAGTTTGGAAATGGGCGATTCATTTCGCTGACCAGCAGGCCAAGTGCTCGGCAGCAAGGACTCACCTCGAATGTGAGACACGGCACGCTGCCATTCCTCACTGCTGCGCTGGAAGTCCTGTTTTTGGAAGTCGACCGGGATGTGGTCCAGATGTATCTCTCCGATGATTCGGCCGGTCTGCTGATCTGTCGGATACTCCTTCACTGCTTCACCAAGATCATTCAGATGGTTAAAAAATGCGTCCTTTTCCGCGACGCGGATGGCTCTGCCGTTGCGGACAAGATCGACACCAAACTTGTTGTTGTCATCGAAACGCTGAATACCCACCCAACCGCGTATCCGTTCCTCTACAGTTCGAAATTCGGAATCACCGCATTCGAGACATGTGTCGGACCCAGAATCTAGGGCGGTCCCGTCTTGAACGCAGCGCTTCTGGGCGAAGATCACGGAATCGAGGGTTATCCGAGCAGGAATGGAACCCCAGCCTTGCCTCTCGACGAATCGGTTGTCACCCCAGACACAGTGCTCGTAGCCCTCCACGTACTCGCCATTCACCATGACACGCACGCGGTTCTCATCCCCGCTGCGGAGGAGTGTCGCGTATCTACGACCGATCTGACTGCGCAGGGGCGCTTTAGCAATATGGGCAAGCTGGACTATGAATCCAGAATTTGGGTCTCCTTCTGGCCACCAGGAGTCCACCTCGACGATCGTGCCGTGGTCGAAGTTCAACGGCTTCTTCATTGTCTCAACGGGAACACCGAAGGCGCGGTTCTTGACTACTTCGGGGAGATCTATCACGGCTCTAAGGGCGAAATCGTCCTGAGCTCTGGCCGTGATCACGGTCGTTCGTCGTCCCAGTTTTCCGGTGGCGATATTGAAGCCGAGACCGAATAGCCCAAGGGTGTCGAATCTGTTCTTACCGCTGAAACCAGCCCGCAGGGTATTGCCAAGCCCCTCCCTGTCAAGCCCGGCCCCATTGTCCACGATGCGGACGAGGCCCTCACCCTTTCGGACTTGAGCCTCACCGGGGACCGTGACTTCGAGCAGGGGATGTCGGACGGGATCTCCGGCGAGCCGTGCGGCTCTGAAGGAGTCGATGCCGTTGTCTATGAGCTCGCACAGAGCGTCCAAAGGTTTCAAGGGCGTATGCGTGAGCGCGATCAGCACCTTTGGATCAGGCGTGATATCCAAAGTGTCTTTCGTCATTGAGTCCCCTAGTACGAAATGCAACAGCAGCATTGGATGTTCGCGCGGCCACCCCGTAACATCGGCCGCGTACTCACTACACTAGGGCTATTCCGCATCTCAACCGGCGGTGGGCGCCCGCCCAGACGAGAAGCCATCGAGTCTCGGCCGCACCGGCGCATCACGCAACAAATTCGGCCCGCTGGCCTGTAAATACATATCCAATCGAGTCCAGCCCGTGGCCGGACCGCAGGTTCGCTGCGGGCGTGGTCAGGATGTGAAACATCTTCTGGGGAAATATGTTGATTCCCCAACGGCGTTCACGTATGCAAGAATGCAACCGTCGCCACCCTGCTAGCGGCCATCGCAAGACGGCCAGCGGCATATCGTCCTCAAATCCGCCAGATTGGACACTCTCCCCTCGTCCTGTACTCAGCTGCGAAGACCCACTACTGGTCCGTACGCCTTGGCCGCCGAGAAGATTGCGCCATGAACCCGCGAGGTCATGCGCCACAGAACATTCCTCTAATTCCCGCCCGCAACTTGGGCCTCAACACAGAACTGAAGATCGGCTCGCCAGGCCAATCGGTCACAATCAGCGCTGGCGCTTTCACGGCCAGGGGACAACAAAACAATCAGCTAGGGCCGAATGTGATGAAGCGGGCACCATAGAATCAGTCTCAAGAGGGGGAATGAATACGAGATGAACGGTTTTCGACTTCTGAGCGCAACTATCGAAGACCCGCGAGACGGCACCCCGATGCACGTGGAATTCGCCTCCGATCAGGATTTGTGGCGAGGCGATCAGCCTTGGGTGTCCGTGGTCATCGGCCGGAACGGCATTGGCAAAAGCCGCCTTCTGGCCGGCATCGTCGAGTTGTTTGACGAGTTGGACACCGGGAGAAGCAGGCGAGGCGCCTTCGCAACACGCCCGACTAGTCTCGAGTACCAGATTGGTGGCGATCGCTTCTCGTGGCACGCTGACGACAGCAGGAAGACCGGATCCGCAACAATAAATGGCAATGACGGCGAGCTTGCCGACGGACGTCTTCCCCGCAGAGTGATCGCGGTGGCGACAACTCCCTTCGACAAGTTCAAATTGACCGGGCCTAATGCATCCCAGGCGAATCGTGTCTATCGCTACCTAGGCCTTCGAGACCCTCGTGGCAGAGCATCAGCGGCAGGCGCTGTCTTCCGCGCTCTCGATAGCCTCATCGAAGCGTCAGGATCAACACCCGACCGTCGCAGTCGTGTTGCAGACGTCTTTGAGTTCCTGGGATACCTCCCTCGTCTCGAGGTTCGCTACCGGTGGTCTTTTCGTGCAATGCGCCAAACGCATTCGCTCGCAGAGCTGAAGGCCTCAGTAGACGCGCGAGAGGGGCTGCGACCGACTGCGCTCCACCGAATGGTCCAGGACGAACCGGAACTGCTGGAGCGCGTTTTCAAAACCGCTCAGGAGACGCGCGCGCGGACAGGCAGCAATCGCGACCTTAGTCTCGTCGTCGATTTTCGTGAGCCAGGTATCGCCAATGCGGAATTCTTTCGAGACCTGCAACTGCTGAGACGCGCGGAAATGGTTTCGATCGAGCATGTTGAGCTCACTCAACGGAGCACGGGTCATCGATTCGACCTACAGGCAGCGAGCTCGGGTGAACTCGCACTGGTGACGACATTTCTCGGACTCGCCTCAGTAATGGAAGACGACAGCTTGGTGGTTATTGACGAGCCCGAGGTGAGCCTTCATCCAGAGTGGCAAGCTCAGTACATTGAACTTCTCACCAAGACTTTCGCAAAATATCGCGGCTGTCATTTCGTCATAGCGACGCACTCACCCCTGATCCTTTCCGACATCTCGCCAACGCGATCAAATGTGGTTTCCTTGGAAAGCCAAAGACGCACGGCGGAAGATTCCGAGCCCTATGCGGGCCAGTCTTCGGATTTCCTGCTTCTGGCGGCGTTCAAGGTGCCGGGCAAGAACAACTTGTATTTGAAACAGCAAATGGTGGAGGCGCTTCGTCTTGCGGCAGACGGAGACGTTACCGGCGAGCGCTATCAGACCATCGTTAGCTCTCTTGCTGATGTCGCTCCTAGCCTGGACGAGGGAAGCCCCGTTAAGGAACTAATCGAGAATCTCGTCTCGGCCGCTAGCGAAATTACCTTGACGAATGATTGAAACACCTGTCGAATTTTCAGCGACTCTCGCGACCGTAGTCAACGCATTCGATGGTCTCCCACGTGCGCACCAGCAGGCGAGCTTCTGGGCTGATCCCTCGACAAACGAAGTCAAGTCGCACATCAAAACCCACTACATCCTGGAACAATCGAATCGATGCTGTTATTGCGACCACCATCTGCCGACGAACAACCACCGTATGTGGGACATTGAGCACATCGTGCCCCGCCTGAGTCATCCGCAATTCATGTTCCGTCCGGACAACCTTGCGGTCTCGTGTCCAGATTGCAATCGGGAAAAGGGAACGTTTCAGATGCTTGTTAATGCGCGCCTGGTACGTTACCCGGTGATTTCAGCCGCCTTCAAGCTAGTTCATCCACACTTTGACAATTTCAAGGACCACATTCTAAGAGTCAACTATGTTTACGTGCCAAAAACGAAGAAAGGGACCGAGACGATCCGGCGCTGTAACCTGCTTCGTTTCGCGCAGAAGTACATTGACTGGCCAAACGCGATCAATGACTCTCGGTTCGAGAACGAGGTAAACGACCTGTTTTCTCAGCATGACGTCAAGGGCGCCGTGGGCCGAATCGCCGCGCAACTGCCTATCCGGACCGATTAGGACTAGATCTACCTGCGGCCCTTCCAGCCGTGGTGCCGTGCTCGATTCATGAGGCCCACCAAACATCGCCAAAAAGGAGATCGTCAGTGTCATTTCAAACCCCGGTGACTGTCGAAGACGTCCTGCGGCGAATCCACCAGAAACAATACCTTTTGCCGGCGATCCAGCGAGAGTTCGTTTGGAAACAGCACCAAGTATTGGCACTTATGGACAGCCTGATGCGGGGTTATCCGATTGGCTCGTTCCTTCTCTGGGAAGTCAAACAAGAGTCGGCGAACGAATACGTATTTTACGATTTCATCACGAACTTCCATGAGCAGAAGGCTCCGTTTGCGACCAAGGCGGCCGTCCCGACTTCAAATGGGATCATCGCAGTGCTTGACGGCCAGCAGCGATTGACGGCGCTCAATATCGCCATGTACGGGTCACACTCCGAGAAACGCAAGGGTGCCTGGTGGACAAACCCAGATTCATTCCCCAAGAAGCGCGTGTATCTGAACCTGGCCGACAGCCCGGACCACGAAGAGCTTGGATTCGAGTTTGATCTCCGTTTCCTCACGGACCAGGAAACCAAGGCAGACTTGGACGGCGTGGCCAAATGGTATTTGGTGCACGACGTGCTGGCGCTTGCCGACAGCGGCCCGGCGATCATGGAGGAGCTCGAACGTCGGTCGCTCAGTGGCTCTGGCCCTTTCAACCGCCTGTACCGTCTTTACGACAGCCTCCGAGTCATCAAGCCAATCAATTGGTACCTTGAGTCGAGCCAGAGCGCGGACAAGGTTCTGGATATCTTTGTGCGCGTCAACAGTGGCGGCACAACATTGTCTTACTCTGATCTGCTGCTCTCCATGGCGACGAACCAGTGGCGAACGCGAGATGCCAGGGAAGAAGTGCGTGATCTCGTTCAAGACATTAACCAGGGCGGTACCCGAGACTTCGCATTTTCAAAGGACGCGGTTCTCAAAACAGCGCTGATGGTGGCCGGGTTGAATGTGCAGTTTCGTGTATCGAATTTCACCCAGAAGAATATGGCCGTCGTCGAGGACGGGTGGGACAAGACCGAGCAGGCGCTTGTCAACGCGGCTACCCTGCTGAGGCAGTTTGGATACACCGGGCGTACAATTTCCGCAGACAGCGTGATCATTGCTCTCGCCTACTATCTGGCCCGCAATTCGCTCGGCAAGACCTACCTCGAATCATCCGCTTCGGCACCAGACCGCCTGATCGTTCGCCGTTGGCTTGCACGATCCATGCTGAAACAGGGCATTTGGGGTTCCGGACTCGACACGCTCCTGATGCGGATTCGGCAAGCGATCGACTCTTCTGAAACCACCGGCTTCCCCGCGGACGGCATCGAGAGGGAAATGGCTGCCATGGGCAAGAGCCTCACCTTCGAAGACACGGACATTGACGATCTCCTCGCGACTAAGTACGGCTCACCACGTGCATTTGGAGTCCTCTCACTGATGTACCCGGGACTGGATTTCTCGAAGGAGTTTCATCAGGATCACATTTTTCCGAAATCGCGGTTCACCGACAAGCGCCTGCGCGCACTCGATCTCTTATCAGACCAAATCGAAGAGTACAAAAGCCGCTTCGACCTCCTCCCTAATCTGCAGCTTCTCGGCGGCGTAGCGAACATTGAGAAGCGCGATTCCCTTCCGCAGGTTTGGGCCGGCAACGCCTTCCCTAGCGATGAGTTGCGCGCCACCTACGAGAGGGAGAATGATTTCCAAGGCCTCTCACTTGAATTCGAGGATTTCGTCGAGTTCTCTACGTCGAGAAGCGCACGCATGCGGGAAAAGCTGATGCAGCAGCTGCAGTCTTAGACCAGCAGGCCGTGCTCGGTCCCTGCGCGACAAGGCGCACATCGAAGGACTCAGACCGCGCCAGTTGCACGTCTTCGATGACCCCGACCGGGATAACCGGGGCTGGGTGATGTCGGTGGCGCATCTTGTGGTGGTGCCGGAGGCATCCGTCGCCAACGTCGACCTGACGCCCGTGGCCGAGGTGCACGACCTGGTCTACGACCACAGGCAGATCATCGGGATGGCGGTGGACACGCTGCGGGCCTCGTATCGCGCGGCCGCCGACCCTGAGCGGCTGCTCGGGCCGGAGTTGACGCTGCTCGAGCTGCTGCGGCTGCACTCGGCGATCGCGGGCGAGCCGCTCGGCAAGGACACGTTCCGCCGCCACATGATGGGGTAGCTGGTGGAGACGGATGCCAACAGCAGGGCGTGGTCGGCAAGCCGGCGAAGGTGTTTCGGCACGCGGTGGTGTGAGTCACCGCTTCAGCATCCTGAGGGGTCGCAAATCGACCTTGAATTGCCCGCTGAAGGTCGATTTGGGGGCCCTCACGCCCCAGGCCGCGCCTCGGACAGACGATCGCACCGGGAGGTGTCAGAGGTTCGCGACCTGGCCTTCGACCACGACCTGATTCTCGAGCTGGCAGTCAGCACACTGCGCGCTTCGTACCGGGCCTCGGCTGACCCAGAGCATCTGCTCGACCCGGAGTTCACGCTGCTCGAGCTGTTGCGGCTGCACTCGGCGATTGCAGGTGAACCGCTCGGCAAGGACACCTTCCGTCGACAAATGCTGGGCCAGCTGGTCGAAACGGATGACTATCAGCTGGGCCTTGTCGGCAAGCCCGCGAAGCTGTTTCGACACGCAGAGCTCTGAGACGCCCGGCCTGAGCAAACCGTCAGTCAGAGCACTCCCTTGACATCAGCGGTCGCGACTATCCCTCGCATGTCTGTCCAAGCCGATTGCAACATCGGCGTGACATCTGTGCCGATCACCAAGACCTTCCCAACCCGGACGGTGACGGAATTCGTGTGTGCTTGGAACCTTCCATGGATTTTGACGTCTTCAGTCAACCATTCCTTGGCCAGGGTGACCCGGTTGTCTGTGACAAGGACGAATAAGCACACGTCATAACCGTCGGACCTGATCGCGGAGAACGTCTGCGATGGGCTGGTACTCGGGACTACGTTTCGCACCTTAACCTGCACCCGGCGACCGTCACCCGCGAGCAGATCGTACGACTTCGCAGAGTTCTTCTCCAGCCTTCCCTCGTAAGCGATCGAGGCCGCATATTCGGCAAGGTCACCGACCGGGGCGTTCCTCGTGCGAATGAGTCCGCGGTTGCGCAGTTCGTCGAGGATTCCAGAATAGGTGTCGATGAGTGCCCCGACACTCATACTCTTCAGATCAGAGTTGGTCATCGTGAGATCTTGTCAGACGCCGTCGACAGCCGCTGACGGCGTACGATCCCGCGGTGGCCGAACAAGTCGGTGCGCCAGAACCTCGGCCGCGAATGTCAGGCGAGCGCCTCGGCGACTTGCTGGTAGGCATCCGTTTGATGATCGATGCGTCGGACGCGCTCGGCGGGGTCTTTATGCCAAAGCGATTGTCGGCCCGGATGGTAGGTCGGGATGACCGTGAGGTCTTTGGCTAAATTTGGCGTGCGCCGCAGCACCCGGCGCCACGATCGAAGGGCGTCCCCACCTTGGAGCAGCACGACCTGGACGGCGGGGGCCAGGCGGAGCATTTCGAGGATGGTGTCGACGCCAGCCTCCAACTCGGCGGCTTTGGGGGAACGGTTGACGTACCAGGGGTAGGCGTTCCACGGCAAGATGTCATACGCACTCAGGCCGACGGACTCGAAGCGATTGCACTGCCGTTCGGCGGTGGGGTCGTCGTTCTCGATGCTGATGAATCCGCTGCCAGTCTCTCTCTGCGTCGCCGGTCCCGGATCGCGAAGCAGGGAGAGCACACGAGCGTCGATGCCGCCGTGGATCGGTGCAACGTAGGGAACCCAGAGGTCTGGCGTGCTGATCTCGTCGACGTAGTCATTGACCGGCTTGATGTGCGGCGCCTTGCGCTGCTGCCACTGCTCTCCGCGATAACCAGCGTCTTTCAGGCGTCGGGTCATGGGACGAAGGTACCCGAGTTGCTGCGGTTATCGAAGGCTCCACGATCGTAAGCGGGACGCTAGCCCGGCGCGTGGTTCCTAGCCCGTCGCCAGCAGGCGAGCATCCGTTTGGCTGGCCAGTTTGCGGTCAAATGTATACAGCGGTTGATTGGACGTCATCTCTGCCGACGTGACGAGATAGCAGTCCTCGAAGGACAATTTGGAATGGGCGACATACAGGGTCAGCGCGCGATCAAACAGTGAAGCGTTGGCGAGGATCTGCGGCAGATTCACGAGGCCATGAATAGCTTCTCGCTGCTGCTCTCGATTCAGCCCGTAGGCGCGGCCCAACACGAAGACTGTCTCGACGAGGGCGATGTCCGATACGAAAAACGTGCCGCCCGTCTGAAGCAGGACCACAGCGGCGTCATGTTGCTCGGGCACATCGTTGAGTAGCAATCGGAGAACGACATTTGCATCCAAGGATGCGCTCAATTTGCGCGCTCGCCGTTCCGATGTTTTTGGTAATAGGCGTCGACGTCTGTCACGGGCTCGATGATGGTCGCGTAGCTAGAAATTAGCGCGCTGAGCGCTTCGATGCCCGCAACCGGTGCAATATTCATCGTGCCGGTCTTTTCGTCGATCGAGATTTCAAATCGATCACCCTGTTCGAGTCGCAGGGCCTTACGCACGGCCGCGGGAAGCGTTAGCTGCCCCTTGCTGCTCAACGTTACGACGGCCTTCATGGCTTACAGTGTATGACACGTAAGTCGATAGGGCTACGGTCTGTCGTGCAGGCGTGGGTAAGAATAAGCGCACTCGCGTCGCAGCTGCGTCGATCTTCGACAGCACGGCATCGCTGACGCTGACGCGCGCCCGGTGCCACCCACCGCGCGTGCCTGACCATCAGCGATCTCGGAATGAGCCAGCCGGTCGTCGTCGGGTCCCCGCGCGGATCGCCGAGCAAACTTCCGCCCGACCGGCTCCCTACAATGCGAGCGCGGGCTCTCCCAGCTGACGCATGACCGCGTACAGGTCGGCTTTTCCCTCGAAGCCGATCCCGGGCAGGTCCGGCATCGTGATGAAGCCGTTCACAACCTCCGATCCATCGGGAAAACCGCCGAACGGCTGGAACAGGTCTGGATAGCTCTTGTTTCCACCGAGACGCACGGTGAACGTACCCGGGTTGGTGCGGTTGTCGGCTGACAGGGTACGTCGAGCGCGACGCCACGGCCAGTTCTGCTGACGCAACCGATGCATCCGCTGTATTACGGCGTCGACGCGCACCTGCAATGCGCTGCCGCGTTCACCTGTCACTCTGGCTGCCCGCTCTGCACCGCGGCGCTCAGTACCGGATAGCGGCATGGCTGGGAGGCTTTGCTCAGGCGCGCTGGGCACAATAGAGGAGCCCGTCCAAACCGAAAGGCCCCCAATGAGCAACCTCCGGCGCATTCTGCGCATGGCATCGAAGGCACTTGAGCAAAAGGGGCAGCCGTCTACAGGCGGGTCAGGCAAGACGGATTGGCGCGATACGGTGCGCACCGCAGCCGACAAGGTCACCGGAGACAGCAGACCCCCGGCGAACAACGTGCAGCGGAGTGCCGCTCCCCGTTCTGGGTCGAACGCGCCGTCAGCGGTGAGCGCGGAAGACCGCGCGGCCATCGCCCGCTACGACTACCTGCTGCAGACCGCAGAGCCCCAGCAGCTTGAGCAGGTGCACCGGGATGCGTTCGCTCGGCTCACACCGGCGCAACGCGACGAGGTCGACGCCCAGCTGCGTACCGAGCTGCCCGCCAACGAATACCCGGCATCGACCAGCCCCGAGGACCTGGCCCGTTCGGCCACCCGCGGCGAAGCTCAGAAGCCCGGTCTGCTGAAGAAAATGTTTGCCAGGCCGTCCGGCCGAGGAGCCGGCGGCGCGCTTGCCGGAGCGGGTGTCGCCGCCCTGGGGCTCGGTGCTGGCGGGCTACTCGCCGCCGTCGCCGGTGGCGCAGTGCTCAGCAATGTGGCCGGCCCCCTCCTGGAACAGGCGGCGGGATTGGGCATCGATTTCGAGGGCCTCGCCGGCGGACTCGAGGGCGTCACCGGTGGTGTCGAGGAAGTCACCCAGGGTGCCGCCGACGGGGCGGGCGAGTACGCGACCGGTCTCGGCGAGCAGGTATCCGATCTGGGGTCGAACTTCGAGATCCCCGGTCTCTCGGCACTTGGCAACCTGTTCGGCCGCGAGTAGGGAATACCACCGAAGGCGGCATCCTCGCTGGGCGACGTGCGAGGACATAGGCCGGAGTATGTCGTGCCATCGCAACGATGGCGCCCACGCTACGCTAACGTGTGCAACTTTCCCTCTGGCTGGCCCTTGCAGGCGCCGGCGTGCTGATCAGCTTCACCCCGGGCGCCGGCGCGATCAACACCATGAACAACTCGCTGACCAGCGGGTTTCGTCGCTCGATCTGGGGAATCCTCGGCCAGCAGGCGGCGCTGATCGTGCACATCATCGTGGTGGCACTCGGCGTCGGGGTCCTCGTCTCCGGCTCACCCGTGCTCTTCAACGTCATCCGCTATGCCGGCGCCGCCTACCTGGTGTTTCTGGGCATCCGTCTGATTCTGCAGAAACCCGACCCGAAGGGGGAGCTGACCGTCGCGCCGACCAGGGAGCCGGCCTGGTCGATGTTTCGCCGCGGCCTGTGGGTCAATTTGCTGAACCCCAAGGCGCTCGTCTTCTTTCTCGCGTTCATGCCGCAGTTCATTCGGCCGGAGCAGCCGCTGCTCCCCCAGTACCTGGTGCTGACGGTCACCGTGGTCCTGATCGACGTGGTGGTGATGTGGTTGTTCTTCGCGGTGACGGCGAGATCGTTCCAGCGCTTCACGAACACGGTCCGCGGTCCGAGGATTCTCAACCGCACCTTCGGCGTGCTCTTCATCACCGTTGCCGTCCTGCTGGCGTTGGTGCACTGAGCCGCTCGACGACAGCGTGCGCGCCCGAGAGCTAAGCTGCAACGTGTGAAATCTGCAGCTCTTTCTACTTCTACCGAACGGCTGCCGGAGCGCGCGGCCGTAATCGACCTCGCGGCGATCAGACACAACGTTCGCCAGCTCGTTCAACTCGCCGCCCCGGCCCGACTGATGGCAGTCGTCAAAGCGGATGCCTACGGTCACGGGGTCCTACCCGTCGCCCGCGCAGCCCTCGAGGCTGGCGCACAGTGGCTCGGCGTGGCACATGTTTCGGAAGCCCTCGCACTTCGTGCTGTGTCCATCCACGCGCCGGTACTGGCCTGGCTGCACACCACCGACAGCGACTTTCACGCCGCAATCGCCGCGGACATTGATCTCGGATGCTCCGGCTGGGAGTTGCCGCGCATCGTTGCGGCCGCGCAGCAGCAGCGAAAAACAGCACGCATTCATCTGAAGATTGACTCCGGTCTGGGCCGCAACGGCTGCACCCCCGAGGATTGGGCCGATCTCGTAAACAGCGCCCGGCAGGCCGAACTCACCGGATCCGTGACCGTCGTGGGCATCTTCTCGCACCTCGCAGTGGCCGACGAGCCCTCCCGCGTCGAAACCGACGAACAGATCGCGGCCTTCACGATGGCCGTCGCACGGGCGCAGCAAGCGGGGCTCCGCCCGGTAGTACGGCACCTTGCCAACAGTGCCGGCGTGCTCTCCCGCCCGGACACGCACTTCGATCTGGTGCGAGCGGGGCTCGCCATTTACGGTCTGTCACCGTTCGCGGACCAGACCTCGACCGACCTCGGATTGCGCCCGGCGATGACCCTGCGCACGCTGGTATCGGTGTGCAAAGATGTGCCCGTCGACCAGGGCGTCTCCTACGGGCTGAACTACCGCACGGCCGCCCCGACGACGCTCGCCCTGATTCCATTGGGCTACGCCGACGGCATTCCGCGCATCGCCACGGGAGGACCGGTGCGAGTGAACGGCGTCACCTATCCCGTGGTCGGCCGCATCGCCATGGACCAGATGGTCATCGACCTCGGCGAGGCCGCACTCGTGGCCTCTGGCGGGTCGGTGATCGGTGCCGAAGCGGTACTGTTCGGCCCGGGCGACGACGGCGAAGCATCCGTTGACGAGTGGGCGGCTGCGGCCGGCACCATCAACTATGAGGTGGTCACCCGCATCAGCCCGCGGGTTCCCCGCGTCTACCGCAACGTCTGAGACCGGAACCGGCTGTTACAGACGGGGGCGGCCGGCCCAGCGGTCGGCTTTGAGGGCCAGGTGCAGTTCGAGGCGTGCATGCCCGCCGAGTGGGTCGACACCCAGAAGAGAACGGATGCGTCCCAGCCGGTTGTAAATACTGGTCCGGTGCAGGTGCAGATACTCGGCCACCTCTGCCACAGACCCGTCCTTGTCGTAAAGCATCTCTAGCACGGGCAGCAGTTCCCCGTTTCGGTCGAGTGCCCGGAGTTCGGAGAAGAGCGCTGACTCGGACGGCAACACGTCTCGACTTGCGACGGCCAGGAATTGGTAGACCCCGGTAGCGCGAAACGATACGAGCGTGCCGAGCTGGGTATCAACCCTGGCCGCTTGCACGGCGCTCCGCGCCTCGGAGTAGGCACCGGGCAGCCGTCGCAGGTCGGTGAAGGGCTCGCTCAGCCCGATCAGGGCGGGTGCAGCCACCTGCCCACCGCGGCGGGACACCTCGAACTCAAAGCGCATTCGAACCTCGGACAGGTCGAAGCCGTCAATCTCGTCGTGGAGCAGCAGAACGGCATGCGTTTCGGTGCCGGCCGAGAACAGCACGGTATTGATGCCAAGCGTGGCATACAGTGCGGCGAGACGGTGCAGCAGGCCGCTCTTGGCGGGGTCGCGCTGCGCGTTGTCACCGCGCTCGAGCAGCGCGGCGAGCCGCCAGGGTCCGCGCCCGTGCACACCAGGCCAACCGTCCACCGCCACGCCGGCATTGCGGTCCCCCAAGCACGCGGCGAGGAATTGGGCCTCGTCGGTGCGCCGCGCTTTAGAATCGGCGCTGGAACGGTTGAGCAGCATCTCTGCGAGGGCGTCCATCTCCGGGCGGATGAGCCGCAGCTCACGCAGAATCACCTCGGGCGTTTGCTCGTCGTCGAGCTGGAGGACCCACAGATACCCCACCCGGAATCCACGTGCCAGCAGCGGCACGCACACGCGGCCCAACATTCCGAGGTCGGCGTTGGCCGGCACGGGAACCGGCTTCACTGCCGAGGCGATACCGTGGCTGAGCTGCCAGGCGCTGACATCGGGCGGAACAACCTTGCTCAGCAGAAAGTTCGTGCGCACTCGGTCGGCCGTGGGTTGATGCGCGCTATACGCGAGCAGCCCGCCGTCGAGGTCTTCAAGCGAGAGAGCCCGGTCAATTCGCGCGGCGATGTTGACCACTGCTTGGTCAATATCGGCCGTTTTCATAGATTCAATCTAACGGAGCAGCGTGGACGTCAGGAGACGATCGACGCACCTGGGCGCTACAGATGTCGAGCCGACTGCGGGGTGTCTGCACGATGAATCCGCCCCTGACCACCGGCCTCGGGAAAGACAAATACCTGTGTAAACGGCAATTTTCTGCCTTGCGCACCGCACGACGGAGTTGCCCTCGGCCTCCGTTGTCCCCATGGCGGAGCCGGGGCGGCCTTTAAATCCGGGTTTATCATTTTAAAGCTGACCAAAGTCGATCAGCAGGCGTCTACAAGAAGCAGGAGTTCCCCATGATCATTGGCGTTCCAACCGAAGTCAAGAACAACGAGTTCCGCGTGGCCATCACCGCCGCCGGAGTGCACGAAGCCAAGATTCACGGCCACACCGTGCTGGTACAGGCCGGCGCGGGAATCGCCTCCGGCTTCGCTGACACCGACTACGAAGCCGCCGGTGCAACCATCGTCAAGACCGCCTTCGAGGTGTGGGCCAGCGCCGACATGATCCTCAAGGTGAAAGAGCCGATCGCGGCCGAGTACTCGTACTTTCGTGAGGGCTTGATCCTCTTCACCTACCTGCACCTCGCCGCCGAGCCCGCCCTCGCCAGCGCCCTGCTCGAGTCCGGCGTGACCGCGATCGCTTACGAGACCGTGCAGAAGGCTGACCGTTCACTGCCGCTGCTTGCCCCGATGAGCGAGGTTGCCGGACGCCTCGCCGTTCAGGTCGGCGCCGCGTCGATGACCCGACCGGGTGGTGGCCCGGGCATGCTGATGGGCGGGGTGCCCGGGGTGCGGGCCGCCAAGGTGACTGTGATCGGTGCCGGCGTCGCTGGCTCCAACGCCGCCGCCATGGCCATCGGGATGGGCGCTGACGTCACCATCCTGGACATCAACATCGACCGCCTGCGCGAACTCGACGCCCAGTACGCCGGACGTCTGAAGACCATCGCCTCGAACGCCTACGAGATCAACCGTTCCGTCACCGAGGCCGACCTCGTGATCGGCTCCGTGCTGATCCCCGGCGCCAAGGCCCCCAAGCTCGTCACCAACGAGCTCGTGTCGCGCATGAAGCGGGGCTCCGTGCTCGTGGACATCGCGGTCGACCAGGGCGGCTGCTTCGAGGGCACACACGCCACAACGCACGAGAACCCCACCTTCCCCGTGCACGGTTCGATCTTCTACTGCGTCGCCAACATGCCCGGCGCCGTTCCGCAGACGTCGACCCTCGCGCTGACGAACGTGACTCTGCCCTACGCTTTGTCGATTGCCGACCGTGGCGTGCGTGCAGCATTCGAGCGGGACGCCGCCCTTGCCGGTGGCCTGAACATCGCCGCCGGAAGGGTCGCGAACCGCTCGGTCAGCGTCGCCCTCGACCTACCGCTCACGGATTGGACCGACCTCGTCTCAGAGGTCGAGCTCGCGCTGGTCTAGCAGCACTGGTCGCGGATGCCGGGTACGGCCTGATCGGTCGGCCCCGGCATCCGCGACCCACAATTTCTGCAGAGATCGGTGACCCCGACACTGTGCCCATTGCCTGGACTACAAGGAAGTATCTCCGATGTCGCAAGTGAAAACCAGCACGCATCCAGCGCCGAACGCGCAACCACACCTGGCACGATCGCTCTCGAACCGTCATATCCAGCTCATCGCCATCGGCGGTGCGATCGGAACGGGCCTGTTCATGGGCTCGGGGAAGACGATCTCCCTCGCGGGGCCGTCCGTGATCTTCGTCTATATGATCATCGGCTTCATGTTGTTCTTCGTCATGCGGGCCATGGGCGAGTTGCTGCTCTCCAACCTCGAATACAAGTCGTTCAGCGACTTCGCCGGTGACCTGCTCGGGCCGTGGGCCGCCTTCTTCACGAGCTGGACGTACTGGGTGTGCTGGATCGTCACCGCCATCGCCGAGCTGATCGCGATCGCGCTGTATACGAGCTTCTGGTGGCCCGATCTGCCGCTATGGATTCCGGCGCTCGTGGCGGTAACGATTCTGCTCGGCTTCAACCTCACGAGTGTCAAGGCGTTCGGCGAGACCGAGTTCTGGTTCGCGCTGATCAAAATCGTGGCAATTGTCACGCTTATCGTCGTGGGCCTCGTGATGGTGTTCACTCAGTTCCAGTCCCCCAACGGCACCCCGGCGAGTTTCACCAACCTGTGGAACGACGGCGGGATGTTCCCGACCGGCCCGATGGGGTTCATCGCCGGTTTCCAGCTCTCCGTGTTCGCGTTCCTCGGGGTCGAGCTCGTGGGCACCACGGCCGCCGAAGCGCAGCACCCGGAGAAGAACCTTCCCAAGGCAATCAACTCCATTCCCATTCGCATCATGCTGTTCTACGTTCTCGCCTTGATCATGATCATGACGGTCACGCCGTGGCGCGAGGTCCGCGCCGATGTGAGCCCGTTCGTGGCGATGTTCGCCCTCGCAGGGCTCGGCGGGGCCGCGGCCGTGATCAACTTCGTCGTGCTCACGAGCGCGACATCCTCAGCGAACTCCGGTCTGTATTCAACATCCAGAATGCTTTTCGGGCTGTCGGTCGAGGGCACGGCATCGGGGCGGTTCCAACGTCTGACCCGCCACAAGGTGCCGGCCAACGCCCTGCTGTTCTCGTGCATGTTCCTGCTCATATCGGCTGTGCTGCTGTATTCGAGTTCATCGATCATGGCCGTGTTCACCGTGGTGACAACAATGGCGTCGGTGCTGTTCATCTTCGTGTGGACCATCATCGTGGTGAGCTACATCGTGTATCGCAAGCGCCGCCCGGCGCTGCACGCAGCGTCCAAGTTCAAAATGCCCGGCGGCGTGTACATGAGTTATGTCCTGCTCGCGTTCTTCGTATTCCTGATCTGGGCGCTCACCCAGAAGACGGATACGCTGCAGGCGTTGGTCGTGACGCCAGTGTGGTTCATCGGGCTCGGCATCGCCTGGCTCATCATCCGCCGTCGCCCCGAAATGGCCGCTAATCAAGAACTTCACCGGGCGAGTGTCGAGGCCGATCGGGCTTTGGCGCTCACCTTCCGCAACTGAGGGTCGAGACGAGCCGGTCAGTCCGAGGCAGCGCGGTGCTCAGCCGGCGTCACAGGGGAGACATCTGCATGTACTGCAGCCTGTCCGCCTCCCGCCGGGCGTCCCGGAGGAGCCTCACCGTTCGCAGCACGAACCCGATCAGCGCCAGCACAGTGGAGACCGCGACCAGGTAGAGGGAAACCGTGACCATGAGGGCCGGCCTCTCCATTTCCACTCCGGGGTAGCCGGCTCCGAACTGCCACAGGGCGTATCCGGCACCGGCAAGCAGAACCACCAGGCCCAGGCTGCCCAGGAACAGCTTCGGGCCGTCGCCTCGCAGAAGCTGCACGATTCCGTCCAGGAGGAACGACGCCGCGAACGGCAGACACACCGTGCCCATCAGGATCCCGCAGTGCGCCGCGACCAGCGCCCCCGTTGCGAGCAACACATTATCCGAACTCACGCTTCAGTCCCCCAACTGATTGGCTTTACTGCAAAGTTCAAGCCTAGGTGGGGGCGCGCCGCGAAAGAGAGCTTTGGCCTGCTTTTTTGTCCCCAATGGGGGTGTCCCGGCAGTGAATATGGATGCCTGCGCCAGGTCTGAAACAGACTCCACACCGATTCGGAGGCTCCTGATTCGCCCTGCCGAAGCCGTGAGGGGTCACAAATCGACCTTCAATCGACTCAGGAAGGTCGATTTGCGACCCCTCACAGCCGTCTTCAGCCACCGTGGCGGTTGGCGCTATCGAAAGTCGGTGACTTTGAGCCGCCGCTAACGTCATGGAGATGCGGCGAACACCTCGTCAAGCGTGACCAATTCGTTCCCGCCGAAGTATTTTTGTACGTCGGCGGGACATTCCACGGCAGCGATAGAAGGGGGCATATAGACATCAACCCGGTCGCCCACGAACTCGACCTCGATGCTGACGCAGACCAACACGTTGGCAACCCTCGAATTGAATCCACTTCCGGTGGAGCTTTGCCCCGATGCGGCGTAGCTAACCAGCACCTTCGGGTAGGACATTGATCGATCGACTACCGCTCCGAACGCCGCTCCGCGAGCCCAACCGGGTGTCTGTTCATCTGTGTCTTCGCGGATTGTGGCGAACGCCGGCTTGGGCCAGACGTCTCCTGTGGACACCGCATCCAAGTAGCTGTCGAGGTTGTGGCCAATGGCGCTTTCGATGGCTAGGGCGGAGACCTTCTCTATGGTGATCCTGGCCTCAAACATTGCCTCCTCTCGTATATTCGGACGCGAACCTGAGCACGCCGAAAGAAGGAGGATCAGGCACAAAACGAGAGCGGTCTCAACAACCCGTCGTCCTGAATGCCACGGCGCCTTTACGTCACTGTTTAATCGGGAGAGCGTGGAAGGCTGCCTCATCGATGGCGCCTCAATACTCATGGATCCCCCGATTCCCTGGGCCGAATCTAGCGGGCGAGGAACGCTGACTACAGCCCCAGAACGGGCGGGCCGCCCTTGCAGAATCGATGACTACTCGAGCGTCAGGAAAACCGTCGCAAGACGCGGCCAATCTCCTGCTGATTCCAACTCCTTCAGAAGCGCGCGCGGTTGCCAGAAATGCTTTGATTCCATGTGCTAAGACCCAATTCCAGCCTGGCTACGCTCTCCGAGGCGCTCCGTGGCCAACTTGATGGCAACGAATAGCGACATCTCGTCGGTCACGGACTGGGGCCCAGCCGCGGCTATGGCATCCTTGAGTCCGGCCCAACGAACCGGTTGAATTCCATCGACGGTCAAATTGCTCGGCGTGAATGTGGACCGATCAAACTCGTCGATCTGCCAGCGGCTCGCCACCCGGAACTCCCACTTATCGAGGTCGAGCGGGTCGCAATCGGCCAAACAGGTCGACGTACCAAGGCAAAGACATACACATCGGCGTGAAGTCGCTTCGGCTTCCCACCAATGTCAGTGTGGGCGTTTCCCTTTCGCACTTTCCAACGCGGTTTTGTTTGAGAACGCGGATCAGACTTATTCCAGGCCTGAACAAGGCCTGAGGTCTTGACCTCGATGGGGGTGCCGCTGAGCGCCAGCACGTCGTACGCGTCCAACTCGACTCGACTCGCGGGAATTGCGTCTACGGCGAGGCCAACCACGTACTCGGCCAGGTAGCCGCGCAGATTGTTCGTTCGCGCATCTCCCATCCCGAAACGCCAGAAGTCGACCACCTTGGCCTGGGGTCCGTTCCGGAACTCATCGGCTGATTCCAGTTGCCATTTCGCACGAGTCATGCGGCCCCCTCGTTCTGTTTGTTGCTCCAGTCGCAGCCCGAGATGACCCCGCTTGCGCGCCAAGGTAGGCCCAGAACAGGAGTTTGTCTCTGCTCGGAACGTCTCCTGTGGTGCATTCCTTTCACCCTAGAGCAGGGGCCACGGAGCATCAGTGACCGAATGTCGGTGGCCCCTGAGACCCTGAACTCCTTCCGACCGGGAGCGCCACGGCCTGGAGGCACCCGATGACCACCCACACCGAAACCGCGCTGTTCCGCCTGATCGACAACTCGGCGACGTCACCCGTAATCCTGCACGCACCGCACGGCGGGCGTGCGATCCCGGCGGAGCACCTGCACTCCTACGTCATCTCACCGGCCGAGTCGGAGGCGGAGAAAGACATCATGACCGACCACTTCACCGACGAACTCGTGGCGGCTATCACCGGCGCGAGCGCGGTCATCAGCGGGCTCTCGCGGTCCGCGGTCGACGTCGAGCGGTTCCCTGGCGACACCGAAGAGATGAACGCGGTCGGCATGGGCGTGCTCTACACCCACGGCGCGAGGAGATCCGGCGGGTGTCCGCCGCCGACGAGAAGCTCCTGATGGACTACTTCACCACCTACTCGGCCCGGTTCACCGAGCGCGTGGACGCGACACTGGCCGTGCACGGGCGAGCCGTGATCTTCGACGTTCATTCCTACCCGGAGGCCCTGCTGTCGGATGAGCTGCACGGCGGCGGCTACCGGGCACCGCTCTGCGTCGGGTCGGAGCCGTTCCACGCATCCGTCGACCTTCTGGCCACGGTTGGCGGATGCTTCCCTGACCTCGACGCGCAGGCCAATGCGCCGTTCGCGGGCTCGTACGTGCCGCTCAAGCACTACCGCAGCGATGCGCGGGTGAGTTCGGTGATGCTCGAGATTCGCCGGGACGTCTACCTGGACGAGGCCACGGTGACTCGCAAGCCGGAGGGGTTCGCGCCGTTGCAGGTTTCGCTGAAGCGGCTGGTCGACCAGGTTCGATACGGCTAAAACGACGCAGACGGTCACTGCCGGAAACGTACGCACTCTCCCACGGTCGCGCGCAAACCATCGAGTTGCCACGACGCGCCTTCGTCAATCCCGGGCAAGCCCTGTGGCGAGTAGCGCTTGATGGTAGCGGTAGTCCAGACACCTGGTAGCGGCGGTCGGGCATCCGTTTGCATCAAAACGGTGCCGGTCAGAACGGGGCCTCATCGGGCAGCGGTGGCCGGGCGGGTCTCGGCGGCCCGGCGCCGGCCCGAGACGCACCCGCCGGTGCACCCGGAGTGGCGATCGGGGTGGCCGGTTCCGTCACGAATGGGCGTCCGGTCGGTGAGTGCCAGGTGAGGATGCCGCCTGGCTCTTGTTTCACCGTCCACCCGGTCTCCGTTTTCAACGCATGGCAGCCCGGACAGAGATGGGCAAGGTTGTCGTGGGCGGTGTGGCCGAGGTCTTGCCATTCATGGGTATGGTCGAGATCGGCGCCGCGCGCGGGCTGGTTGCAACCGGCGAAGCGGCAGGTTTCGTCGCGCAGGCGGAGAAAACGCCGGAGCTCTTTCGTCACCTTGTAGCGTGTGCGGCCGACCGAGAGCACGACCCCGGTTTCGGGATGAACCAGGATGCGCGTGAAGCTCGGTGCTCGCGAGGCCAGGTCGCGGGCCGTGTCGGGGTCAATCGGCCCGTAGCCCTCGAGGTAGCCGGGTTCTTCGCTGTGGCCGAGGAGGGTCATCACCGGGACCGTGATCTGGACCGTGGCACGGATTCCCGTGCCGATTCCCGACGGAGTCACTCCGTCGATCAGCAGGTCGGTCATCACGTCGGTGCGCACCTGGGTGAGGGAACGCGGCTCCCCCGGCCCCTGCAGGCTGCGCGCGGCGTCGTTCGCCCGGGCGAAGATGGCGTGCACGACGTCGGCGCTCGTGGTCAGGCTCAGCGTCGCCATTCCGTCGGGTTCCGCCTGCACCCAGGAGGTGCGTTCCGCGAACGACTTCTCCCGCCGGGCGGTGATGGACTCCGGGTGCAGGCGCTCGCGGAGCACGCGGGCCTTGTGCTTGAGCTTGGCCGCCGTCAGAGCGCGCGCGGCCGGCAGCAGCGCCTCCTCGAAATCGGGCAGCGCCGCGGCGGGCACCGAGAGGGCCTGCCCGATGATCACCTGGGCGTGCCGGTAGCTGATCTCGCCGGCTTGCAGCGCCGCCCGGGTGCCGGGGAGGTCTTCGGCCAGGGCCCGGGACTCGGCGATCAGACCCTCGGCGGTGGGTGCGGGGATGCGCAAGGTGCAGGCCAGTTCGCTCGAGAATTCGCGCCGGGCGATCTCGTCGGGGTCCCACCGGGAGCTCGTGTTGCGGGGAGCGCTCGCGGCCGTGGCTTCGCTGAACCTGCGGGCGTCATCGATCAGGTCGGCCCGCTGCGCGAAGCCCCGCGCGAGGCTGCGGTCGACGGCGGCTATCGCGTCGAAACGCGAGCCGAGCTGGGCCTGCGAGGTGCTGACTGAGGTGGTCATAGCAGTCACGTTACGGGGTGCCACTGACATTCGACGGCCGTGGCACAGGAGTGTGAATAAGCTGGTCAAAGTGATTTTGTGGAGGAGTAGTCGGGGGTGTGCGGTGAAGGCCGAGGGGCAGCCCGACCACCCGTACTGGGGGTCCTGTGCGGCACCGGAAGTCACTGGCCCGCTCCCCCATCCGCGATGCTGTAACCGGGGGACTTGCACGACGCTCGTCTTGGAGATCAACCCTGGAGGAGCATCCGCATGTCTGAGCAGTCGCATCCGCGAGTCGGCGTCTATCTCGACTTCGACAACATCGTCATCTCGCGGTACAACCAGTTGCACGGCGACGGCGCCTTCGGCCGGGACAAGGTGCGCAGCCGCGTGTCGATTCAGCCCGCGACCGAGGTCGCCACGCGCATCCAGCAGGCCCTGGTCGACGTCGGGGCGATCCTGGACTACGCGGCGGCCATCGGGCCGATCGCGGTCAGCCGCGCCTACGCCGATTGGTCGGCGCCGGTCAATGCGCGCTACCGGAGGCAACTGGTCGATCGCGCCGTCAACCTCACCCAACTGTTCCCGGCCGTGTCGACGCTGAAGAACGGTGCCGACATCGCTCTGACCATCGACGTGATGGAACACCTGTTCCGCCTGGACGATCTCACCCACATCGTGATCGTCGCCGGCGACTCCGACTACATCCCGCTCGTGCAGCGCTGCAAGCAGCTGGGCCGGGTCGTGATCGGCATCGGGGTGTCCGGCTCAACGAGCAGCGCGCTGGCCGCGGCCTGCGACACGTTCGCGGACTACGATTCGCTGCCCGGGGTCATGCGGGTGACGCCCGTCACTCCGGTGCCGTCGGTGGTGACGGCATCCGTCGCCCAACCTGCAACCCAGAAAACGGCGCCGAAGAAGCCCCCGGTCGCCAAGATCGTCGCCACGAGCAAGGCTCAGGCGCTGACGGATGCGACGCCTCGGCAGACCGCGCCATCCGCCGGCCCCGCTGTGCCGCCAGTCGATCTCGATCTCAGCCCCAGGGCCAAGAAAGCGGCGACGGCGCTGCTGCTGCGGGCGATGGAACACCTCGCCGCGAACCACATGGAGTGGCAGCATGCCGCCACGCTGAAGAGCACGATGCGACGGTTGGACCCGACGTTTCAGGAACGCGCGCTGGGCTTCAATCAGTTCTCGGACTTCCTTAAGTCCAGGCATCAGACGGTCGAGTTCCAGCAGGCGAGCCCCACCGCCCCGATCCTGCTGAAGGTGCGGTAGCGGCCGGCTGATCTAGGGAGGCCAGCCGGTCGAGCAGGCTGAAACGGATGCCTACCCGCCCAGCCCACAGCACCCGTCGCTACACGGGGGCGAACGTTGCGGCCAGCTCGGCCGGGGCAGCGAGCCGCACGATGATGGGCGTTGCGTTGCCCAGGTTGTCCGAGACCGGGCAGCGAAGTCTGGCCAGGCGGAGCACCTCGTCGCGTTCCGCCGTGCTGGAGTCCCAGTCGAACGCGGCGATGAGCTCGATGCCCTCGAATCCCGCTCGGTTCTCGGACAGCCTGCGCGAACCAATTCGACGGAGATTTTGCCTGAAACGACCGAAAATGGGCCTCCCAGGCACTTTTTCATGAGAATCTCCGTCGAATTCGTTCGGGGCTTGGCGAAGGAACGGCAGCGGGAGCGAACGGGAGC
>NZ_PJJS01000029.1:0-17780 GCF_002929845.1 Cryobacterium sp. M96 | reverse complement strand
CGGGAGCGAACGGGAGCGAACGGGAGCGAACGGGAGCGAACGGGAGCGAACGGGAGCGAACGGGAGCGAACGGGAGCGAACGGGACCCGGACGAGGACGGGAGAGGGTGGGACCCGGACGGGGGAGGGCGGGCGGGAGCGGGCGCGGCTTTGGAGGGGAGCGGGTGCTACTCCGCGCACCACACCCCGGCCTGCATCGTCGCCGTGACGCATAGGCCCGCGTCGAGCACGATCAGGTCGGCGCGGAGGCCGGCGGCGAGCCGACCGCGGTCGGGGAGGCCGATCATGTCGGCCGGGTTCTGGGTGGCCGCCCGCACCGCGACGGCCAGCGGCACTCCGGCGGTGTGCACGGCGTAGCGCACGGCTTCGCTCAGGGTGAGCACGCTGCCGGCGATCGTGCCGTCGGCCAGGCGCGCCACGCCGTCAGCGACGCTCACGTCCAGGCCTCCGAGCTTGTAGGCGCCGTCGTCCGCGCCGGCGGCGGCCATGGCATCCGTGACGAAGACGGGCCGCGACGGGCTTTCGATGATGAACCGTACGACGGCCGGGTGCAGGTGCACGCCGTCGGCGATGAGCTCGGCGAAGACGTTCGGGTCTTCAAGCAGGGCGAGAGCCGGGCCGGGCTCACGCTGGTGGATCTGCCGCATCGCGTTGAATACGTGCGTGCCGGCCGTGGCCCCCGCCGCGATCGCCTGCCGCGTCAGGTCGTAGTTCGCGTCGGTGTGCCCGATCGCGGCCACGGCCCCGTGGCCCGCGATCTGCGTCACGGCCGCTAGCCCGCCCTCAAGTTCAGGCGCGATGGTGACCATGCGCACGGTGCCTCGTCCCGCCCGCATCAACCGGTCGACGGTCTCAGTATCAGGCTCGCGCAACAAGCTCTCGTCGTGGGCCCCGCGGTGAGCCGGACTCAGCCACGGGCCCTCCAGGTGAATGCCGGCCAGCACTCCCCGTTCGACCAGCCCGGACAGGGCTGCCACAGTGCGCTCGAATTCGTCGAGGGGACCGGTGACGAGACTGGCCATCATCGTGGTCGTGCCGTGGGCCCGGTGGGTCGCGGTGATCCGCGCCACGGCTGCGTCGGTGTCGGCGTCGTTGAAGCTGCTGCCGCCGCCGCCGTGCGTGTGGATGTCGACGTAGCCGGGCGCCAGGGTGCTCTGCTCGAAGACCTGGTCGGGAGGGCGGGGCGGCTCCCCCGCGCCGCAGGCCACAATCAGCCCCGCACGGATGTCTACCCACCCCGGCGTGTGCACCGCATCGGGTGCGATCACGGCCCGGGCAGCGAGGAGCATCGAGTCGACCTGGATGGGTGCGGGCGGGGTCATGAGGGTGTCTCCAGGAGTCAGCGAGTTGCAGGGAACGGGGGTCAGGGTCAAGTCAGGGAGTGCTGCGTCAGATCCCCTGCCAGGCGTGCTTGTTGGCCCAGGCGTACTTGTAGTAGGCGAGGTTCTCGAGCCGGGAGGCGGCGGCCTCGTCGACGATGACCGTCACATGCGGGTGCAGCTGGATGACGGATCCCGGCTTGCTCGACGTGATCGGTCCCTCGACGGCGGCGGCGATGGCATCCGCTTTCTCCTCGCCGAAGGCCAGCAGAATGAGGTGCCGGGCCCGCAGAATGGTGCCCAGACCCTGCGTCATGCAATGGATCGGCACGTCGTCGGGGGATGCGAAGAACCGCGCGTTGTCGACGCGGGTCTTCTCGGCGAGGGTCTTGATTCGCGTGATCGACGCGAACGACGACCCCGGCTCGTTGAACCCGACGTGCCCGGTGCGGCCGATGCCGAGAATCTGCACGTCGATGCCGCCGGCGGCGCGAATGGCTGCCTCGTAGTCGACGCCCGCGGTCTCGATCGTGGCCAGATCGCCGTTCGGCACCTGGATGTTCTCGGGGGTGAGGCCGATCGGCACGACGGCGTCGCGGGTGATCACGGAGCGGTAGCTTTCCGGGTGGTCGGCGGGCAGGCCGACGTATTCGTCCAGTGCGAAGCCGCGCACCCGGGAGACGTCCATCGGGTTCTCCGCCAGGGAGGCGGCGAGCGCCGCATAGACCGAGAGCGGGGTCGAGCCGGTGGCCAGGCCCAGCACCGCGTCGGGCTTCTGGGTGATCAGTGCGCGAATGGATGCCGCCGCGAGCGTTCCCGCCGCGGCCTTACTGTCAACAAAAACTACTTCAGCCATTTTTCGTACTCCAGATTCTGGATTGTGTGGACTAGACCGACGTCGAGGAGGCGGAGTCCGGCGCACTGGCGTCGGGCACCTCGTCGTCGCCGCGGCCGGGGGTCTTCAGATTCCACTTGCGGATCACGAAGCGGAACAAAAAGTAGTAGATCGCGCCATACGCCAATCCGATCGGGATGAGCAGAAGCGGCTTCTCGGCGAGGCCGAAGTTGAGCACGTAATCGAACAGACCCGCGCTGAAGCTGAAACCGTCGCGGATACCCAGTGCGTTCACCAGGGCCATCGACGTTCCAGTGAGGAAGGCGTGGATGACGAAGAGGGGGAACGCCACGAACATGAACGAGAACTCCAGGGGCTCGGTGACGCCGGTGAGCATGGCGGTGAGGGCACCGGAGAGCATGATGCCACCGACGATTTTCTTTTGGGTCGGCTTCGCCTCATGCCAGATGGCCAGGGCTCCAGCGGGCAGGGCGAACATCATGATCGGGAAGAACCCGGTCATGAAGGTTCCGGCGGTGGGGTCGCCGGCGAAGAACCGCGCGATATCGCCGCTGGCGCCGTTGTAGTCGCCGATCACAAACCACACCACGGAGTTGAGGATGTGGTGCAGCCCCACGGGGATGAGCAGCCGGTTGGTGGTGCCGTACAGGAAGCCGCCCCAGATGTCGTTGGAGGTGACGACATCGCCGAAGGCAGTCAATCCGCCGGCGAAGGCCGGGTAGACGAAGCTGAGCAGAACACCGAGTGCGAGCGCCACCACGGCGGTGATGATCGGGACGAAGCGTCGACCACCGAAAAAGGCGAGGTAGCTGGGCAAGGAGATGCGGTGATATTTCTGCCAGAGCACCGCAGAGACGATACCCATCAGGATGCCGCCGAGCACGCTGTAATCGACGAGAACCTGGGGGTCACCCTTGGCCGGCAGTCCCAGTACGAGAGGCGACATCGCCTCACCGACCTTGGAGAAGACGAGATAGCCGACCACGGCCGCGAGGGCGGTCGAGCCGTCGGACTTCTTCGCGAAGCCGATCGCGACGCCGACCGCGAAGAGCAACGGGAGGGCCCCGAACAGTGCCCCGCCCGCCGAGGCGATGACGGCTCCGCCCGTTTCGAAGCCCGGAATGGCGCCGAGCAGGTCAGGCTGACCGATGCGGAGAAGCAGCCCGGCGGCAGGCAACGCCGCGATGGGCAACATAAGGCTGCGGCCGACTCGCTGAGCCTGGCCCAGGCCCGGTATTTTTCGTCGCGTCCCGGCGTCTTCGGTGATGCTGGACATGAATTCCTCCTGTGATGGGTGTGGTGTGTGGGGCCCGGTCTCATGCCGGGCCGGAGATCAGAGCTGGTGCCGGAGATTCAGGGTCATGTGAATCTGGTAGCGATCACCGCGGTACCAGGACGTGACGTACTCGATGGCGGCTGACCCCGCCGACGAGGTGCGCCGGAAGACGATGAGCGGCGCCCCCGCGGTGACGCCCAGCGTCTCCGCGAGTTGGGGACCGGCAGCATCCGCCCAGACCGCCTGCTCGGCGTTGTCGATGCGCAGGCCGTATTCGGTCGCGAACGTCGCGTACAGGGAGCGGGTGAGGTCTTGCTCGCCAAGATTCGGCAGCAGCTCCGCCGGATAGTAGCCGCGTTCGAGGGCCATCGGGGTGCCGCCGGCCAGCCGGAGCCGTTCGACGACCTGCACCCGGGCGCCCGCGCCCAGACCGAGTGCCGCCCGCACATCGAGCGGTGCCTCGATCAGCGCGGTGGCCAGCAGGAGTGTTGCCGGAACAAGGCCGCGGCGGCGCATGTCCTCGGTGAAGGAGGCCAGGTGCAGATCGCTCTGCACGCGCTCGCCCGCCACGAAGGTGCCTTTGCCCTGGATGCGGTAGAGCAGACCCTCCTCGACCAGCTGACGGATGGCCTCCCGCACGGTCGACCGGCTGACGCCGTATTTCGCCATCAGCTTGCGCTCGGGCGGAATCGCGGCGTGTGGAGCCAGGGTCTCCTCGACCAGATCCTGCAGGATCGAGCGCAGCTGCGTTTGCTTGGACACCGGCCCGGCTGCGAGCATTGAACTCTCCTCCTGGGTCTGGCGCATGGCGTTGCCTTTCACTTGTTGATCGGTTCGGTCGGCGTCGAGCCCGAGTGGTGTAGTACCACTTCCGCTGAGTGGTCCGTACTGGTACGATCCAATAGTTAGATCATGAAGGCAGGGCACCCCACTTGTCAACACCGAGTGCGGCCCTGGCCTTCGATCGAATCAAAGTCGATGAGCCCGTCGCAGTGCCCACCACAGAAGGAACAGAAGATGACTAGCAAAGCCGCGCAGATCCTGGCCGCCCTCGGCGGAAAAACCAACATCGTCGAAATCGAGGCGTGCATCACTCGCCTGCGCACCGAGGTGACCGACCCCGCGGCCGTGAACGAGGCGGCGCTCAAGGCCGCCGGAGCGCACGGTGTCTTCCGTTCCGGCACCATTGTGCAAGTCGTCGTGGGCCCCGAAGCCGACAACCTGGCCGAGGACATCGAGGACCTGCTATGAGCCCGGCCGCACCCGTGAGCGCCTCCGTGGTCGCCCCCGTCATCGTCCTTTCCCCTGTGCCCGGCCGCGCTGTGGCGCTCGCCGAGGTGCCCGACCCCACCTTCGCCCAGGCCATCGTGGGCCCGGGCGCCGCGATCGACCCGCCCCGCGGCGTGGTCGACGCCATCGCCCCGATCAGCGGCACGCTGCTCAAGGTATTCCCGCACGCCTACGTGATCGTCTCCCCCGACGGTCTGGGTGTGCTTGTGCATTTGGGTATCGACACCGTCGAACTGCACGGCGAGGGCTTCACCCTGCGCGCACAGCAGGGCGACCACGTCTCTGCCGGCGACATCATCGTCACCTGGGACGTGTCGGCCATCGAGGCCACCGGGCGCAACCCGATCGTGCCCGTGATCATCCTCGAACAGAAGGCGGAGAACATCACGCTGGCGGATGCCGTCACGGCCGGCGCCCAACTCGAGTCCGGCGATGTCTTCCTGACCGTCACCCGCTGAGCGTCCACCGCTGACCGTCGACCGCGGACGCATCCGCCGGGGGATTCATGGTGCTGGTGCTGGTACTGGTACTGGTGCTGGTGCTGGTGCTGGTGCTGGTACTGGTGCTGGTGCTGGTACTCGTGCTCATCGTGCTGCCGCTTGCGGCTTGCCTGCGGCCAGGTCGGAGGTTACGCGGGAGGCCGCGTCGCGAGCTCGGAGAGCAGCACCGTCAGGCGCCGCCGGCACCCGTTTCCGGACGGTCGTCGCCGACCTCTTCCTGCGCCATGGCCCGAGCCGAAGCCTCGGGCACCCACATCACGTCGCCGTGCTCGGCGTTGGCTCCCCGGGCCAGCACGAACATCAGGGACGACAGCCGGTTCAGGTACCGCGCGGTGAGCGGGTCGACGGAGGTCGGGTGCAGGTCGATGGCAACCCACACCGCTCGCTCGGCACGGCGCACGACGCCACGCGCCTGGTAGAGCAGTGCGGCTGCGACCGTTCCGCCGGGGAGCACGAAGCCGCTCAGGTCGGCGGCCTGCTGCGCAAAGTGATCGACGGCACGCTCGAGCCGGACAAGGTGCGACTCGCGGATGCGTGCCGGCGCCGACTCGGGGTCGTCGAGGGGCACGGACAGGTCGGCCACCAAATCGAACAGGTCGTTCTGCACGCTGGCGAGCGTACTGGTCACCTCGATGGGCAGGCCACCGGCAGCCATGGCCAAGCTGACGGCCGCGTTGGCCTCGTCGCAGGCTTCGTAGGCGGCGACACGCACGTCGGTCTTGGCCACGTCGCCGTGCCGGCCGAAGGTGGTGCGGCCGGAATCGCCCTTGCCGGTGTAGAGGGCCGGTTGGGCCGGTGCGAATTCTCCGAGGTCAGCCATAGCGGACACTATAGTAATCGCCGCGCCATCCGCGTAGCGTTTAGGCGAGCCGCAAGCAGTTTTCTTCTCGCACCTCCCGCGGCAGTGACGTGACGGGAACTGTCCGATCGACGGGTGTTCGATCACCGAGGAGCGATATGTCCAAGGATTCAGCAGATGGCATCGAGTCGGAACTCGGGCACGCGGTCAGTGAACCGCACCGAGAGGGCCTGGGCACCATCGACAAAACGGTTTTCGGCGTTTCCGCCGGCATCATCGTGGTGATCTGTCTGGTCGGGGTGATGTTCACCGAGACCGTGGGCGACGTCTCGGCATCCGTTCTCGGCTGGGTAACCGGCAACCTCGGCTGGTTGTTCATTCTCGGGGCGTCGGGCTTCGTCATCTTCTCGTTGGTGCTGGCCTTCGGGAGGTACGGCAGCATTCCGCTCTCCCGCGACGGGCAGAGCACCGAGTTCTCGACAGTCTCCTGGGTTTCCATGATGTTCAGTGCAGGCATGGGGATCGGGCTGATGTTCTTCGGCGTGTACGAGCCGGTCACCCACCTGGCGACGCCGCCGCCGTTCGTCGACGCACCGGCGAACAGCCCGGAGGCTGCCAACGCGGCCATGGCGTACACCTTCTTCCACTGGGGTCTGCATCCGTGGGCGATCTATTCGGTGGTCGGCTTGGCCCTGGCCTACTCCACCTACCGGATGGGCCGCGGCAACCTGATGAGCGCTCCATTCCAGGCCCTGTTCGGCAAGGAACGGATCGAGGGCAAGGGCTGGGGCAAGCCGATCGACATCCTGGCGATCATCTGCACCCAATTCGGTTCGGCGACGTCGCTCGGGCTGGGCGCACTGCAGATCGCGGCCGGTGTCTCACTGCTTCGTTCCGGGCAATTCGAGGAGGAACCCGGAACGGTCGTGCCGATCATCATTATCTGCGTGCTGACCGTGGGGGTCGTGTTCTCCGCGGCGAGCGGGGTGGCGAAAGGCATCAAGTGGTTGAGTAACACCAACATGGTGCTGTCGGCCCTACTCGTCGTGTTCGTCTTTGTGGTCGGCCCGACCGTCTTCATCCTGAATCTGTTGCCGTCGTCGATCGGCGTCTATCTGGCCGATCTCGTACCGATGAGCTTCCACTCGGCGGTGTTCGGCGGCGAGGAGTGGCTGGCGAGCTGGACGATCTTCTACTGGGCGTGGTGGATCTCCTGGACCCCGTTCGTGGGCACCTTCATCGCCCGGATCTCCCGCGGCCGCACCATACGTGAGTTCATTCTCGGCGTGCTTCTGGTGCCGACGGGGGTCAGCATCCTGTGGTTCGTCGTCTTCGGCGGCATGGGATTGAACCTGCAGCTGAACGGTGTCGACATCGCCGGCACCGGCAGTGCGGCGGCCGGCTTCTTCGCGGCGTTGCAGCAGTATCCGTTCTTCATCGGCTCGGCTCTCGTAGTGATGGTGCTCACCGCCGTGTTCTTCGTCAGCGGGGCGGATGCGGGCGCTCTCGTGCTCGGGACGCTGTCGAGTCGCGGTCGTAAGGAGCCCTGGAAGCCGCTGGTGATCCTCTGGGCGATCCTCACCGGCGCCGTCGCTGCGGTTCTGCTGTTCGTGGGCGGGCTGGGTGCCCTGCAGACGTTCACCATCCTGGCGGCGACCCCGTTCGTTCTGATCATCATCGGGCTGTGCGTGTCGCTCTATGTGGATCTGCGTCGTGACCCGTTGCGCCAGCGCACCGTCGGGCCGGTGCGCACCTCCTCGGAGGCGCTGGGCGCGGTCCCGTTCACGAATGCGACCGCGGAGAGCATCGACCTGGGCCTGCAACCGGATGCCGCGTCTCCCCTCGACCCGGATGGCCATCGGCCCTGAGACCGGCTTGTTTTTGCAGGCCGATCGCTCACGCCTCGGACTTGAGTGCCTGCAGGAACGCGGTGTTCGGATGCGCGTGCGGCAGGACATCCGTCACCTCGCGCAGCGCCTGCTCGATCGGGATCCCCCGGTGTCTCGCAGCGTAGAGCGCACCAACCGCGGGCGTGCGACTGACCGCTTGCACGCAGTGCACGAGCACGGTGCGTCCCTCGGCGCGCAGGGCCGCGATGACATCGACGGTGTCCGTGAGCACGAAGTCGAGGTTGGGGTTGGCCTTCTCTGCTGGCTCGTCGATCAGCCAGACCGCAACCTTGTTCTCCGCACGGATGCGGCCGGGAACCTGTGTACGGCCGACCCGGCAGAGCGACACGACGGCGTCGATTTCCACCGGCAGGTCACCCAGGATGCCGATCGCACCGAGCCAGACACCATCGTCGTGCGGGTGCCGCACGAAGGTGGAAATGTCGCCGGAGGTGGAGTAGGGCAGGTGATCGGCGGTAGGCCAGGTGGTGGCGGCACGGTCTTTGCGGGACCGACGGTCGAGTACGGCCACGTCGCGGCGCTTAACTGCACCAGGCTCGTTCCGGTCGGTGCTGGCCCGGTCTCGGCGCTCGGCCAGCACCGGGGACCCCGACACGCTCGACCATCGGGATCGCCCACCGTTCGCGCGGGCGGCCAGCACACCGCGGCGCACCAGTTCGTCGGCGCGCAATCCGCCCGGCCAGCCGTGCACGATGCGGCGCCAGGCGGCCGGCACCGCGGATGCGCCATAGCGCGCCCCGAGCAGCCCGCCGGCGATCGCGGCGACCGTGTCGGTGTCGCGGCCGCCGCGCACGGCGATCTCGAGGGCGTCCTGCAGGTGCCCGGCGGGGGTGGCGGAGACGGTTCCCGCGCCGGAAGCGCCACCCGGCGCGCTCCGTGGCTGAATGATCGCCGACCAGGCCGCCTGCAGCGCCTCCACGACCCAGCCGTTCCGGCTGAAGTCGGAGGGAACGCCGGCCTCGGCCACGACGAAGCGCGCCTCCCAGAGCGCGCGGCGTTCGGCGGGCAGGGCGTCGAGGCCCACCCGAACGTCGAGGGTGCCCTCGAGCACCGCGTGCCGAATGGCCAGGCACCAGAGCACGCAGGCGTCGCCGGCATCCGTTTCATAATGGGTGAGCGTGCTGATCGTGCGGGCGACGCCGGCGAGCGCCACCGGGTCGTCGAGGTAGGCGAGCGCCACGGGCGCCGTGCGCATGAGCGAACCGTTGCCGCCGCTGCGGCCGTGCCGGTCGTGATGGGCACGGGCGACGACGCGCACCGCGGATGCCGTGGGGTCGGTTCGGGAGAGCACCGCGCGCAGCTGGTTGCCCACGTCCGGTGCCGTGCGGGCCCACTCGACCCAGGCAGCCACGATCTCGTCGAGCACGGCCTCGTCGCGGAGGTCTTGACCGGCCGCGATCGCGTTGACGATCGGCACGGCCATGGAGGTGTCGTCGGTCCACTCTCCGGGAGCCCAATCGAACCCGCCGCCGCCCCTCATCGTAACCACGGCGTCGCTCGCGAGCGGCGGGCCGAACTCGTAGCCGGCGCCGAGGGCGTCGCCACAGGCCATGCCCAGCAGAACGCCGGCGGCGCGGTCCAGTTGTGCGGACGTCAGTTTCAAGCGTTTCCCCCGTGCAATCGTGCGATCGTGCAGTCAATGAAGTCGGGCTCCGGCTGGCCCGTTTTCCGGGCCCCCCGAGGCACAAACCCCCACGTCGAGCCTACGGGCGAAACGCCGCATCCGTCGCCGCCGCATTCGAGGGTCAGTGCCGGCCGTGAACCGGGGGGGTCGTTCGTTTCCCCGCCCACGGCCCTGCAGCACCTCCGCCCCTAACGAATTCGACGGAGACTTTGCCCATAAACCCTGTTTTCGGCCTCAACCCGACCCTTTCGGCAAAATCTCCGTCGAATTGGTTCAAGGCCGGGCACGGCGCTCTGAATGGGGGGGGCTCCTCGGGTTCTACGCCGCCGACAGCACCACGGCGGTAACCATCTGGTCCCGGCCGGAATCCTTGGCCTGGTAGAGGGCCGCGTCGGCGCGCGCGAGCCAGTCCGCCACGGTCTCGCCCGGGGAGAGTTCGGCCAGGCCGACGCTCACAGTGCAGGCCAGATCGGGCGCCAGGGCACCCCAGTGGTAGCCGCGAACGGAGGCCAGCAGGCGCTCGCACGCCTGCTCGGCACACTCCAGGGTGGTGTCCGCGAAAACGAGCAAGAACTCCTCGCCGCCCACGCGCACGGCCATATCACTGTCCCGGGTGACGGCGCGCAACAGGGTGGCCATGGCGTTCAGCACCTCGTCGCCGGTGGCGTGCCCGTGCTCGTCGTTGACCCGCTTGAAGTGGTCCATGTCGATCATGGCCACGCAGATCGGTTGCCGGGTGTCACGGGAGCGGCCCATCAGGGGCGGCAGCTGGCGGTCGAGCGCCCGGCGATTGGGCAGTCGGGTCAGCGGGTCGGTGTTCGCCTGGTGGTCCAGATCGTCGGCACGGATGCGCAGCCGTGCCGCATCGAGCTGCGACCGCTCCGCCTCGTGGCGGGCCTGCTCGATCCCCAGGGTGTTGATCAGCATCTGGGACTGGATGCCGGCCGTCTCGGTCGTGCGTTTCAGGATCAGGGCGTGCAGCTTCTCGAAGTGCCCGAGCGCCTGCTCGAACCGGCCGGACTCCTTGTGCATCTCGAACAAGGCCTGCTGCAGCTTGATGTGCAGAGCCGGATCGTCGTCGAGGGCGGCGACCAGCAGCTGGGCGTTCATCATCGCGGTTGCCCCATCGAGGTCACCCTCGGCCCTGGCCACCTCGGCCAACTGCGCGTCGTTGTTCTCCTCGAGACTGCGGAACCCGTGCGCCTTCGCCAGACGGCGGGCCCGGCCGGCCTGCTCGCGGGCCTCTTCGTGCTCGCCGAGTTCGATCAGGATGCTGACCAGGTTGGTGCGGGCGATGCTCTCGTAGAAGTTGTGCCGTTGGGCGTGGGCCACGGCCACGGCCTCCCGCACGAGCAGGAGGGCCTGCTTCAGGCCCATCTCCACGTTCATGCCCTGGGCGCTCTGCCTCTGAGCCTGGATCAGGCAGGTGTCACCGAGGTTGTTGAGACCCACGAACCGCGCCTCGGGGTCGTCGATCGTGCGCGTGAGGCCCAGCGCCTGCCGCCCCAGTTCGAGCGCCCGTTCGGACTCGCCCATGCCCTCGTGCACCATCGACGAACGGCTGAGCGCCCAGAATTCGGCCAGGGCGCTGCCACTGCCGCGGGCCGTCTCCACTGCCGCGAGCACGTGGCGCAGCGCCGGTTCGTAGAGCCCCGTGTCGCTGTAGGCCAGCACCAGGGTGCAGTGCACCTTGGACTGCCGCAGCAGATCGCCGGTGCCGTCCAGGAACTCCAGCGCCAACAGTCCCTGCTGAACGGATGCCTCATAGTCGCCCAGTCGCAGCCGATGCAGCGCCAGCAGTTCACGGGCCTGCGCCTGCTGCAGCAGCGTCGCGCCGGCCCGGGCCAGCACCGCCTCGGCCTGCCCGACACCGTCGAGATGGCTCCCGCTCGCGCTCAATCGCTCGCAGTCGGCGAGGAGGTCGTCGATCGAGGATTCTGGCGCTGGTTCTGGCGCTGGTTCTGGCGCCGGATCTGGCGCTGGTTCTGGCGCCTGCACTGCGTGAGGCGCTGCTGGTCGTGGCAGGTCGATGGCCGGTTGTCCCCCTGAGTCTTGTGCGGCATCCTGGTCTGAATGCATGTTCAGTCCCCCAACTGTTCGTGCTCAGACTGAACCTAGCAGTCGGCCTGCCTCAAAAACCCGGTTCTCGAGGGCATCGACGATGGCCCTCTGCCCCAAAACGAGGCGCACGCACGCCGACCCGCGGGGCACTCAGGGTGCCGACCTAGGATGAGCTCATGACCGACCTCGCCGCTCCCCCTGCTTCCAACGCCCAGCGCCTGACCATGTTCGGGGCGGAGTGGTGCGGCGACTGCCGCCGCTCGAAGAAACTGCTCGATACGCTGAACGTCGACTACGACTACGTCGACCTCCTGCTCGTGGGGGACGGCGCCGACCGTGCCCACGCGATCAGCGGCCGCACCCAGATCCCGGTGATCCTGTTCCCGGACGGCACCCACGTGGTGGAGCCCAGCGATTCGACTCTGCACGCGAAGTTGACCCAGCTCGGCAGCATCCGCTAACCGGCTCGCTCGCCCTCTCCGCAGCGGAGGCCAGCTCGCCTGCCCGAGTGCCCGCGCCCGATTCAGGGGAAGTAGTCGGCGAGCACGCGCGCGGTCACGAGCGCGAGCTTGCGGTCGAGCCGCTCATACAGGGGCATCAGTGCCGTGGCGCCCGAGGTCGTGTGCACCACCCCGGCAGAGTCGAAGATCGCGATCGGCTCAAGGTCGCGCAGCAGCGCCCAGAACGGCTGGTAGAAGTACACGCTGCGACCGCCCGCCTCGAACTCATCGAGGGTCATCGCGACATACTCCGCCCGCGCCCGAACGGTGGAGGGAAAGTCGCGGAAGAACTCGCATCCGGGGTTTTCTGGATCTTCGTCGTGCAGCATGGGCGCCGGAACCGCGTACCACTCGTACCGGTCGTTGGTCGCGGTGGCCAGCGCGCTGGCGATCACCCGGTAGGTCAGCGCCCGGGCGGACGTGGCCGGTGTGGTCTTCGGGATGCCGAGTCCGGTCGCCACCTCGATACGCTTGACGATCGTGTGCGGGTTGAGCGTGGCCAGCATCTGGATCCAGCTGATTTTCTGCACCACCCCGTTGACCAGGAATTTGCAGCCGCCCTCGAGGTCCCACTGCACGCTCATGCCGTCCTGCTCGTCATGCACGATCAGGAGGCGGTCGGCCTCGTCGACCTCCACCCCGGAGATGCGGAGATGCGGATGCCGCCGCACCAGTTCGCTCGCGATCCACCACATCTGGGCGGTGAGGAAGCGGTCCGCCGGCGGGTGGTAGACCTCGTAGCGGTCGACCTCGCTCTCGCTGACGCCGCCACTGTCGCCGCTATCACCACCGCTGTCGCCACCGCTATCACCGCTGTCGCCGCTGTCGTCACCGCTGCCGCCGCCGCTGTCGCCGTCACGGCCGGGCAGAAAATTCTCGCCGGAATCGTTTGACTCTGCATCACTCATAGTCGCGTCCCTCCACTCGATGCGGCTCTGCCCGCTCATCATCGTCGATCCGGGCCCCGAGCGAAACTCCCCGTTCGAGGTCGGTCGGCGCACGGGGTTCCTGCACAGCCGGACCCGTGCGGTGATTCTGCACACGCTGCGTCGGCCCCGAGGTCCCGACCCCGGCCCGCGCCTACGGTACCGGCATGACCATCGCCGCGAGCCGCTCCCGTTCCCGTCACCGCTTCTCCGCCGATTCCGTGGGCGCCTACCTGCACGAGATCGGCCGTGTGCCGCTCCTGACCAAGACGGATGAGATCGAGCTCGCCCAGCGCATCGAGGTCGGGCTGCTCGCAGCGGAGAGACTCTCACGGCTTTGGCCGGGTGCTTCCGGAGAGGGGGCCGCCGACCTCGGAGAGGAGCTCCGCTGGCTCGCGGCCGACGGCGGGCGGGCCATGAATCACCTGATCTGCGCGAATCTCCGGCTGGTGGTGTCCGTGGCCCGGCACTTTACCGGCCGCGGGCTCGACCTCCTCGACCTGATCCAGGAAGGCAATCTCGGCCTGATCCGGGCGGCCCCGCGTTTCGACCACACCCGCGGTTTCAAGTTCTCGACCTATGCCACCTGGTGGATCCGCCAGAGCATTCAACGCGCGCTGGCCGACCAGGCCCGAACCATCCGTCTCCCGGCCTACCAGGTTGAGGCGCTCACCGCCCTCAACCAGGTGCAGCACCGGCTGCGGCAGCAGTTCGGCCGCGACGGCACCATCGCGGAACTCGGCCAGGCCAGCGGGCTCACCACGCAACAGATCCTGACGCTGCGGAACCGCACCGGCCAGCCGCGGTCGATCGACGCCCCGGTCTGGGCCGACCTCGGCAGCGGCCTCGAGAACGTGCCCTTCGGCGACACCATTGCGGATGTCGCGGCGCTCGACCCGTGCGACGCCGCCGGCCGCATCCTCCTGCTGGAGCGCCTCGCCTGCCACCTCTCCCTCCTGCCCGACCGCGAAGCCAGCGTCCTGAGCATGCGGTACGGCCTTGGCGGCGACATCCCGAAGCCCCGGCGGGAGATCGGAGCGCACTTCGGTGTGTCCTACGACCGGGTGCGGCAGATCGAGCTGCAGGCCCTGGCCCGGCTGCGGTCTCCGTTGGCCTCCGGGCGGGTTCCCGGGGCGCGGGTCAGCGCCAGCGCGGAGACGGCGGAACGGGGCGGCGGCAGAATCGCGGCAGCATCCGTTTCTCGAAGTGCTTGACGGCGAATCCTCCGCGAGCGTAGCTTCAAACTGTTGCCCCGGACCCCGGCGACCGCACCGGAAAAGCCGACTGAGGGGGTTCGATGTTTGGGAACGCGGGTGCACAACCGCCGAAGGATGTCGACGGCCGGGATTTGATCTCCGAGGCGTCGTGCTCGGTTCCGCCGGGGCTGGCGTGTCCCGCTGAGAGCAGCATCTCCCTGGCGAACGACGATTCGGTCGGGAACTGGCTCGAGGACTTGCCGGAGCGTTCCTGGGATGTCGGCCCGGGAGAGTAGTCCCGTCGGCCCGGCCCGAGGCGGCCCGAGCGGCGCATTCGCCCTCGCGCGGGAGCTGCACGTGCCTGGGAATGAATCCACAGAAACATGTGTTTGCATAGAAGTCGGCATCACGCCGGACTGCGCAGCTCAGAAAGCGCATGCCAGACTCGACGCCAACAGCACACCGACCAGCTTCCCGCCAGAAAGGGACCCCGTGACTCCGCACACCTCCGGACTGCACCACGTCACCGCGATTGCCGGTGCACCGCAGCGCAACATCGACTTCTACGTGACCGGCCTCGGCCTGCGGCTCGTAAAGAAAACGGTCAACTTCGACGACCCCGGCACCTACCACCTCTATTACGGGGATGACGCGGGCCGCCCGGGTTCGCTGCTCACCTTCTTCCCCTGGACGGGCATCTCCAGCGGGCGCCCCGGCTCGGGCCAGTCCACGTCCACCGCTTTCTCGGTGCCGGCCGGCAGCCTCGGCTGGTGGGCCGGCCACTTCAGGCAACTCGGCGTCGAATCCGAATTCGTGCGCCGCTCCGCAGACGAGGAACGCCTCTCCCTGCGTGACCCCGACGGCCTGCAGCTGGACCTCGTGGCCTCGTCGACGGTTGATCCGCGCAATCCGTGGGACTCGGCATCCGTGCCCGCCGAGTACGCGGTGCGCGGCCAGCATTCCTCGGTGCTCACCGTCGCCGACCCGACCGGCACCGTCGAGGTGCTCACCCGCGACCTCGGCATGCACGTGATCGAGGAGACAACCGACCGCATCCGGGTGGGTGCCGGCGACGGAGCCCCCGGCAACATCGTGGACATCCTCGCCGACCCGAACGGGCAGGTCGGCCTGACCGCCGGCGGCAGCGTGCACCACATCGCGTTCCGGGTGCCGGACAAGACCACGCAGGAGCAGTGGCGCCAGGAACTCGTCGCGCGCGGCTACGGCGTGACGGCGATCCTCGACCGGCAGTACTTCACGTCGATCTATTTTCGCGAGCCCGGCGGCGTCTTGTTCGAGATCGCGACGGACACCCCCGGCTTCGACATCGACGAGCCACTGCTGGAACTGGGCCGCTCGCTCAAGCTGCCGCCGTGGCTCGAGCCCAGCCGGGACCAGATCGAGCGCGCCGTCGTTCCGATCACCCTGCCGAGCGAGAACAACCCGGCCCTCGTCGCGGAGAAGTAGGACCCTCGATGACCGAGCAACGCGACTCCCCACAGACCGATCTCGACTGGGTGCACGTTTTCCGGGCGGGTTCGCCGACGGCATCCGGCGACTCGGGCCCGCCCGGCTCAGACCCCACGGATGTCTCCGCCCCCGTGCTGTTGATGCTGCATGGCACCGGCGGCGATGAGCAGGAGATCCTCACCCTTGCCGACGCGCTCGACCCCGGCGCGACCGTGCTCGCCCCGCGCGGTCGCGTCACCGAGGGCGGCATGCTGCGCTGGTTCCGCCGCCTCTCCGAGGGCGTGTTCGATGTCGAGGACGTGGTGCTGCGGGCCGGCGAACTGGCGGGTTTCATCGCCCAAGCCCGGCAGCACTACGACCTCGACGGGCGCCGCATTATCGCCGTGGGCTTCTCCAACGGGGCCAACATCGCCCTGGCCACGGCCCTGCTGCACCCCGACGTTCTCGACCGGGTCGTCGCGTTCTCCGGCATGTTCCCGCTCGACGATCGCGCGCTCGCCACGGACCTCGCCGACACGACGGTGCTGATGCTCAACGGACGCTCCGACTTGATGGCCCCGCTCGCGAGCGCCGACCGGGCCGTCGCCACCCTCATCGGGCGCGGCGCCCAGGTCGACCGCGAGCTGCGCGATGGCGGTCACGGCATCGCCGCCACGGATGTCGCCGCCGCCCGAGCTTGGCTGGCCCGCCCCATGCAGACGCGCGCGTAGGCGTGCCGTGAGGGAGCAGCCCGTCGAGCCGGACCTCGATTTCGAGTATCGAACGCAGCGACAGCGCGTGCTCTTCGGCACCGGGCGGGCCGGCGAGCTGCTCGGCGAGGTGCTCGGCAAGGTGCTCGGCGAGCAGCCGGCCACGGGGCAGGCCGGCGGCACCGGCACCAGCACGGCGAGCGTAATCGCTACGGCGGGCACCTTGGGCGCCAGCGGCACCCCCGGCGCCCCGCGCGTGATGATGATCGCGACCCGGCGGGAACTGGAGCGGTCCGCGGCGGTGCTCGCCGGCATCCGTTCGGTGCTGGTGTTCGATGAGGTCGTGCAGCACGTTCCGGCGGAGTCGGCCGAGCGCGCCCATCGGGCGGCCCAGGCGGCTCGCGTCGACGTGATCGTTGCCCTCGGCGGCGGGTCGGCGATCGGGTTGGCCAAGATTCTCGCGTTGCGCAGCGAGCGGACCGGCGGACTGCCGATCGTGGCGGTGCCCACCACCTATTCCGGTTCGGAGGCCACCGCGGTCTGGGGGCTGGTCGAAAACGGGGTGAAGACCACCGGGTTCGATCTGAGGGTCCTGCCCGGCACCGTGATCTACGACGCCGACCTCACGCTGTCCCTCCCTCGCGAGCTGAGCGTGTCCAGCGCGCTGAACGCCCTCGCCCACGGCGTCGACGCCCTCTGGGCCCCGGGCGCGAACCCGGTCAGCGCGCTGCTCGCCGCTGAGGGAATCCGGATGCTGGCCCACGCCCTACCGCGAATCGCCGTGGCTCCCGGGGTCGGCCCGCACACCGCGGAGGCGGCCGGCTCGGACACATCGGGGAGCGATCCGGTTCTGGGGGGCGGCGGCATCCACGGAGCCCTGGCCGCCCGGAAGGATGCCCTCTATGGCGCGTATCTGTCGGCGAGCGCGTTCTCCAGCGCCGGTTCGGGCCTGCATCACACGATCTGTCACGTGCTGGGCGGGACTTTTGGGCTGCCGCACGCGCAGACGCACGCCATCGTGCTGCCGCATGTGGTCGCCCTCAACGCGCCCGCCGCCACCGAGGCCGAGGCGCGGATAGCCGCCGCCCTGGGCTCGCGCACCGCCGTCGAAGGGTTGCTCGCCCTGCGGGACAGCCTGCACGCACCGACTGCCCTGCGGGACTTCGGGTTTCAGGAGTCGGACATCGCCCGGGCCGTGGCACTGATCCTGCCGGCCGTTCCCGCGTCGAACCCGCGCGCGGTCACCCCCGACGACCTGACTCTGCTGCTGCGGAATGCCTGGTCCGGCGCCGCCCCGGGCGGGCGCTAGCCGCTGGGCGGGCGGCGCGGCCGGGCGGGCGGCGCGGGCGGGCGGTGCGGGCCGTC
>NZ_PJJS01000026.1:16330-36523 GCF_002929845.1 Cryobacterium sp. M96 | reverse complement strand
GCCCTCGCCATGCTCAGCCTCGGCGGCCACAAACCAGTGCTCCCCGGCCGGGATTAACCCACGGAAGCAGCAGGAGAGCCAAAATCTCCGTTGAATTCGTTCGGCCAGGGCGGGATTGAGGGCGGGACTGGAAGGCGGGAGGGCGGCTCAATCGCCGGGCGGCTCAACCACCGGTCGGGGCGAGCACCCGGCGGCCGCGCACGAAGACGCCGGCGATCGCGGGCTGGCGGAGGGCCAGCAGAAGCGCGAAGAGGGTCTGGTCGGTGGCCATCTCCTCGTCGTCGGCCCGGATGCCGCGCTCGAGCACCGTGGCAAGGGGCTCCCAGCGGTCCGGCTCGATCAGGAGGAAGTCGGCGTCCTTGCCCACGTCGAAGTTGCCGAACCGGGCCTCCATGTCGAGTGCGCGCGCGCCGGCCAGGGTGCCGGTGAAGAGCAGGGCGGCCGGATCCAGCGACAGGCCCGCCTCTCCGGGCTCGGAGAGGTGCACCTTGAAACAGTCGTTGAGCACCCGGGAGATAAGCCATTCGTCGCCCGCGCCGACATCCGACCCGATCGCCACATTCACGCCGAACGACGTCGTGCGCAGCCACGGCATGGTGCCCGATCCCAGGAACTGCTGCGACGTGGGGCAGTGCGCCACGCTCGTTCCCGTCTCGGCCAGGCGAGCCAGCTCGCTGTTCTCGCAGTGCACGGCGTGGGCGAGGATGCTGCGCCGCCCCAGCAGGCTCGACCCGCCTCGCGCCGAACCCGGCAGGAACCGGCCGTCGTAGGTGTCGAGGTAGGTGTCGACCTGGTAGACCGACTTCACGGCCTCGATCTCGCCCGTGCCGGGCCGGTTGTTCTCGTTCAGGTGGCTGTGGAAGTAGACCCCCTGGCCGCGCACCGCGTCGTAGAGCTCGCCGAGCCCCGCCAGGGTCGTGGGGGTGACGGAGAGGCTGAATCGCGGCACCACCGCCACCTGAAGCAGCGCGGTGGCGGCGTCGCCGGTGTCGACCGCGTGCCAGCGGGCGATCTCATCCGTCACAAGCTCCAGGGCCCTGGCCTCGCTCGTGAGCAGCGCCTGCGAGGGCTTCGAACCGACCGTCTGGATTCCGCGTCCGCTGACCAGGCGCAGTCCGGCCCGGTGCGACTCCTCGAACAGGGCGTCCTGCGCGGGAGGGAACGCGGAGCCGAAGACCAGGGCGCTGGTCGTGCCCGCGGCGACGCGGCGACGGGTGAAGTCCCGGGCGATCTGCTCGCCGAACCCGGGGTCGGCCAGGCGAGCCTCGGCCGGGAAGACGCAGTTGTCCAGCCACTCGAGCAGCTGGCCGCCGCCATAGGAATCCGTGGAATAGGTCTGCGGGAAGTGCACGTGGGTGTCGACGAAGCCGGGCAGGATGAAACCGCCCCGGTTGTCGGTGACCGCCAGGGTTTCGTAGACGGCAGGGAGGTCGACGAATGAGCCCACCCAGGCGATCCGGCCCGTGTCGGTGGTCACCAGGACGCCGTCGGGCAGGGACACGAGGTGCCGGTGCGCGGCGGCCACGGTGGGGGAGCCGGCAATGTGGAAGATGTGGCCGCGGTAGACCCGGCTGGACGGTGTCACGTGAGAGCCCGTTCTCTGTTCGTCGTTCTCTTCCACTGGACTCGTTTCCACCGGACTCGTTCAGTGTATTGGGGGTCGTCAGGCTCGACCGCCGCGCGATCAAGTAAACGCTTGCAGCAAACGCTTGCATAAGCGGTACGCGACGGAGTAGCGTCACATCTGTTGTTCTCAGCGCCACCGGGCGCGAGACAGGGGGAGTCACTGTTGACGAAACGCACCGTTACACGCCGCCCGGCCATCCGCCGCATTGTGGCCACGATCGGAGCCGGCGCGATCGTTCTCTCCGGTCTCGCCTTCTCCGAGGTGTCCGCGGCCGCCGCCACCCCGACGGTCGCCCTGGTCGGCAGCCTGCAGAGCGAGTTGGGCTGCACGGAGGACTGGCAGCCGGCCTGCGAGTCCACCGAGCTGGCCCCGACGGGCGTCGACGGGGTCTGGTCCGCCGAGTTCACGGTGCCGGCCGGCAGCTACGACTACAAGGTCGCCCTCAACGACGCGTGGGACGAGACCTACGGGCTGGACGGTGGCACCGACAACATCCCGCTGACCATCGCCGGTGAAAGCCGAATGAGCTTCACCTTCGACCTCGGCCGGAAGCGCGTCGGCCTCGAGGTACTCTCCCTGGCCAGTGCCTACTCCGCGGAGGACGAGGCCGTGGCGGCCGCGCCCATCCGCCAGCCCGGCAGCGACGAGCAGTTCTACTTCGTGATGACCGACCGGTTCAAGGACGCCGACCCGGCCAACAACACCGCCGGCCTCGGCGACGACCCACTGGTATCCGGCTACGACCCCGCGAACAAGGGCTTCTACAACGGCGGCGACCTCGCCGGGCTCCGTTCCCAGCTCGACTACATCGAGGGTCTCGGCACGAGCGCCCTCTGGCTCACGCCGTCCTTCAAGAACCGGGCCGTGCAGGGCGAGGGCGCGAACGCGTCCGCGGGCTACCACGGCTACTGGATCACCGACTTCACCCAGATCGACCCGCACCTCGGCACCAACGCCGAGCTCAAGGCGCTCATCGACGACGCGCACGCCCGCGGCATCAAGGTGTACTTCGACATCATCACCAACCACACCGCCGACGTCATCGACAACGAGGAGAAGCAGTACTCCTACATCGACAAGGCGACGTCGCCCTACACGACCGCGGCCGGCGAGCCCTTCGACCCGGCCGACTACGCGGGGACCGACGAATTCCCGACCCTCGACGGGACATCCTTCCCCTACACGCCGTTCGTCGCGGCCGCCGACGCCACGGCCAAGGTGCCGGCCTGGCTGAACGACCCGACGCTTTACCACAACCGGGGAGATTCGACCTTCGAGGGTGAGAGCAACCTCGACGGCGACTTCTCCGGCCTCGACGACCTGATGACCGAGAACCCGGCCGTCGTGAACGGCTTCGTCGACGTATACACGGACTGGGTCGACCTCGGTATCGACGGCTTCCGCATCGACACGGTCAAGCACGTCAACCTGGAGTTCTGGGACACGTGGTCCACGCAGGTGCTCGACTACGCGCACGCCGCGGGCAAGCCCGACTTCTTCATGTTCGGTGAGGTCTACGACGCGGATGCCGCGAAGACGTCCCCGTACGTGCGCAAGACCGACCTCAACTCGGTGCTCGACTTCGGATTCCAGTCGCAGGCGACCAGCTTCGCCGCCGGCAACTCCGCGAAGGGGCTCAGCCAGCTGTTCGCCTCCGACGACCTCTACACGACTCCCGACTCCAACGCCTCCGCGCTGCCGACCTTCCTCGGCAACCACGACATGGGCCGGATCGGCTACTTCCTGAAGAACACCGATGACCCGCTTGCCCGCGACGTGCTCGCCCACGAGCTCATGTTCCTGACCCGCGGCCAGCCGGTGGTCTACTACGGCGACGAGCAGGGTTTCATGGGCGCGGGCGGCGACAAGGACGCCCGCCAGTCGCTGTTCGCCAGCCAGGTGCCCGAGTACGCGAACCAGCCGCTGATCACCGGCGAGACCGCCGGTTCGATCGACCGGTTCGGGACGGATGCGCCGCTCTACAGTCGGATCGCTGAGCTCTCCGCGCTGCGGAGCGACCACCCGGCCCTCGCGACGGGCGCCCAGATCGAGCGCTACGCCGACACCGGGGCCGGCGTCTACGCGTTCAGCCGGGTCGACCGCACGGAGAAGATCGAACACCTCGTCGCCGTCAACAACTCGGCCGCGGCGAAAACCGTGACGATCCCCACCCTCACCACGGGTGCGTCCTACTCGGTGCTGTTCGGCGACACCGCTTCCGCGGTATCCGGCGACACCGGGGATCTGGCCGTCACCGTGCCGGCCCGCGGCTCGGTCGTGCTCGTGGCCGACCGACCCGTCAGCGCTCCGGCCGCGGCCGCCGCGATCACGGTCGCCGCCCCGGCAGCCGGAGCCGGCGTCACCGGCGTCTCACCCGTCGGGGCCACCGTCGACGACGGGACCTGGCAGGAGACCGGCTTCGCCTGGCGGGTCGTGGGTGACACTGCGTGGACCAGCCTCGGCACCGCCGAAGACACCACTCCGCGGGTCTTCCACGACACCGCCGGCCTCGCCACGGGCACCCTGGTCGAATACCGCGCCGTCTCCACGGATGCCGCCGGACAGCGGGCCGCCGCGTCCAGCTTCGCCTCCGTGGGCAACACGGTTTCGCTCGCCGATACCGGCACGCCCGACGCCGCGATCGACCTGGTCACGGTGGCCGGTAGTCACAACTCCGAGATGGGTTGTGCCGGGGACTGGCAGCCCGGCTGTGAGGCCGCGAAACTGACCCTCCGGGCCGACGGCATCTACGCCGGCACCTTCGACCTTCCGGCCGGCGACTACGAGTACAAGATCGCCGTCAACGGCTCCTGGGACCTCAACTACGGTTCCGGCGGGGTTCCCGGCGGCGACAACGTGAGCTACACGACCGACGGCGGCCCGGTCACGTTCTACTTCGACCCGCGCAACAACTTCTTTCAGGGCACGGCCGAGGGCGATATCGTCGTCGCGGCCGGTTCCTTCCAGGAGGAGGCCGGTTGCCCCGGAGATTGGAAACCGGACTGCCTCGCAACCTGGCTGCAGGACGTGGACGGCGACGGCATCCTCACCCTGAGTTCGAACACCCTGCCGACCGGCTCGTACGAGGCGAAGGTCGCGCACAACCTCGGCTGGGACGAGAACTATGGCGCCGACGGTGTGCCGAACGGAGCGAACCTGTCGTTCACGGCCACCGAGGGCAAGGAAACCCTGTTCAGCTACGACCTCGCCGCCCACGTGCTCACGATCACGGTGACCGACCCGCCGCTGGCCGGCACCGGAGCGCAGCGCGCGCACTGGGTGAGCGAGAAGACCCTCGCCTGGCCGCGTGACCTGCTGCCCGTGAATGCCGACCCGGCCGCGCTCGGTTACACGCTGCACTCCTCGTCGGCCGCCGACCTGGCGGTCACCGACGGAGCGGTGACCGGCGGTGACACGGTCGCCCTCGAGTACGACCCGGCCGGTCTCTCCGACGCGGAGAAAGCGCGTTTCCCGGCCCTCGCCGGGTCCGTGGCCCTGCGCCCGGTCGGTGTGGACCGGGTGGAGCTGGAACGGCTGCTGACCACCCAGCTGGCGGTGGCCCAGTCCGGCACCGGCACCGGCACCGACGACACCACAGGCATCGTCACCGCGTTCACGGGCGTGCAACTGCCCGGCGTGCTCGATGACCTCTACGCGGATGCCGCAGCGGACCGGACGCTCGGCGTCACCTGGTCCAAGAAGCGGCCCACGATCGCGGTCTGGGCTCCCACGGCGCAGAACGTCGACGCGCTCGTCTGGACGGCGGGCGACACGGCCGACCCGGAGCGCATCGCGTTGACGCGCCAGGATGACGGCACGTGGACCGCGACCGGCGCCAAGAACTGGACCGGCGCATCCTTCGTCTTCGAGGTCACGGTGTTCGCGCCGACGACGGGGAAGATCGAGGTGAACCAGGTCACCGACCCGTACTCGGTCGCCCTGACGCAGAACTCCACCCGGTCGGTGCTCATCGACCTGGCCGATAAGGCTTACCGCCCCAAGGCGTGGGAGAAAGCGAAGGCGCCGGTCATCGAGAAGGCCGTGGACCGGTCGATCTACGAACTGCACGTGCGCGACTTCTCGATCTCCGACGACACCGTGCCGGAAGAGCTCCGCGGCACCTACGGCGCGTTCGGGGTCGACAGCGCGGGAACCCGGCATCTGTCCGAGCTGGCGGCTGCCGGGCTCAACACCGTGCACCTGCTGCCGACCTTCGACATCGCCACGATCCAGGAAGACCGCGCCCTCCAGGCCGTTCCGGCCTGCGACCTGGCCTCCTTCGGACCGGCCTCGCCGGGCCAGCAGGCGTGCATCCAGGCGATCAGGGACCAGGACGGCTTCAACTGGGGCTACGACCCGTTCCACTTCTCGGCGCCGGAGGGGTCCTACGCGGTGAACGCCCACGGCGGCGCCCGGGTGGCCGAGTTCCGCGGCATGGTGGGGGCCCTGCACGAGGACGGCCTGCAGGTCGTACTCGACGAGGTGTTCAACCACACCGCGCAGAGCGGCCAGGGGGAGAAATCGGTGCTCGACCAGGTCGTGCCCGGTTACTACCACCGTCTCAACCCGCAAGGCTCCGTCGAGACCTCCACCTGCTGCCAGAACATCGCCACCGAGCACGAACTGGCCCAGAAGCTCATGGTTGACTCCGTCGTGCTCTGGGCGAAGGAGTACCGCGTGGACGGGTTCCGGTTCGACCTGATGGGCCACCACTCGAAGGCCAACCTGCTGGCCGTGCGGGATGCCCTCGATGCGCTCACCCTGAAAGAGGACGGCGTGAACGGCCAGGCGATCTACCTCTACGGTGAGGGCTGGAACTTCGGCGAGGTCGCGAACAACGCCCTGTTCGAGCAGGCGACGCAGGGCCAGCTGGGCGGAACCGGCATCGGCACGTTCAACGACCGGCTGCGCGACGCGGTGCATGGCGGCAGCCCCGTCGACGGCAGCACCGTGCAGCAGCAGGGCTTCGGCACCGGGCTCGGCACCGATCCCAACGGCGTGGCGATCAACGGCACCCCCGAGCAGGCGCTCGCCCGGCTCGGGCAGGCCAGCGACCTGGTGCGGCTCGGCCTGGCCGCGAACCTGCGCGACTTCAGCTTCGTCACCAGCGACGGCACGGTGAAGCGCGGCGACGAACTCGACTACAACGGGTCGCCGGCCGGGTATGCGGACCAGCCGGACGAGGTGATCAACTACGTCGACGCGCACGACAACGAGACGCTCTACGACCTGCTCGCCCTCAAGCTGCCGGCCGACACCGGGATGAGTGACCGGGTGCGCATGAACACCCTGTCCCTTGCCACCGCGACCCTGTCGCAGGCGCCATCGCTCTGGCATGCCGGAACCGACCTGCTGCGCTCGAAGTCGCTCGACCGCGACAGCTACAACTCGGGCGACTGGTTCAACCGCATCGACTGGACCGGCCAGACCAGCAACTTCGGCGTCGGTCTGCCGTCAGCGGCCGCCAACGAGGACAAGTGGGCCATCATGCGCCCGCTGCTCGAGGACCCGGCCCTCAAGCCGACGCCGGGCGACATCAGCTTCGCGTCGGCCCAGGCCCAGGACCTGCTGCGCCTCAAGCAGTCGACCGAACTGTTCCGGCTCGGCGATGCGAAGCTGATCAACCAGAAGCTGACCTTCCCGGCCAGCGGACCGGATGCCACCCCCGGCGTCATCGCGATGAGCGTCGACGACACGGTGGGAGGCGACGTCGACAAGAAACTGGACGGCCTGCTGGTGCTCTTCAACGCCAGCCCCGAACCTCAGACGGTTCTGCTCAGCGAGTTGGCCGGGCGCGGCTACGCCCTCAGCGGCATCCAGGCCGCCGGGACGGATGCGCTCGTCAAGTCGACGACCTGGGACGCGGCGACCGGCACGGTAACGGTTCCGGCCCGCACGGTCGCGGTGCTCGTCGACGCGCAGGAGCGGACGGCGAAGAAGCGGTAACCCGCGGATCGCACCCCGTTCAGGAGCGAACGGGGTGCAGCAGCCGCCAGATCCGGTCGCGCGACATCGGCAGTTCGGTGGGACGGATGCCGATGGCGTCGCGCACCGCGTTCGCCAAGGCGGGCGCCACCGGGTTGTAGGGCGACTCGCTCATCGACTTCGCCCCGAACGGGCCGAGCACGTCGCTCGTGTCCGCGAAGTACACCTCGGTCACGGGCAGGTCGGCGAGCTGCGGGATGTGGTAATTCCGCAGCACGCTCGTGGTCACGGTGCCCACCCCGTCGAGGATGACCTCCTCGTAGAGCGCGGTGCCGATCGCCTGCGCGACCCCACCCTCGATCTGGCCGCGGCACTGCTCCGGGTTCATCACGACCCCGGCATCCGCCGCCTGGATCGACTGCAGAATGCGCACCTCGCCGGTCTGCGTGTTCACGGCCACCCGGAACGCGTGCACGTTGAACGCCACCGAGCGGCGGGCGCCGTCTTCGGCGCCGACACCGCGGAGAGCGGAGGCCCCGGGCGCGGATGCCCCGGTTACGGATGCCTGCCCGGCCAGTTCGGCCAGCGACGTGAACACCGCTCCGCTGCGCAGCCCGTCGGGTTCCAGGGTCCAGGCGGCGGCGGGGATCTCCGGGTGCCTCTCCGTGGCGGCGGACCGCAGCGTGTCGGCCAAGTCGTTCGCCGCCGCGAGCACGGCCTTGCCGGCGATGACGACGCCCGCGGAGCCGAACGCGCCGGTGTCGTAGCCGATGGCATCCGTGTCGGACTGCAGGATCTCGATCCGGTCGGGAGTCGTGTGCAGGGCCGTGGCGGCGAGCTGCGCGTGCACCGTGGTGGTGCCGTTGCCGAACTCGGCCGTGCCGACGCGGACGGTGTAGTGGGTGGGGGATTCGAGGACCGCGTTTTCGAGGGTGACCGAGGCCTGCGCGTAGTGCCCGCGCGGCGGGGTGGTCGCGATCATGGCGGTGGCCATGCCCTCGCCGGTCTTCCAGTGCTCGCCGAGCGGCACGGTGGCGCCGTTGCCGCGGGCCAGGGCCGTCTGGGCCAGGTCTAAGCACTGGTCGAGTCCGTAGCTGCCGAAGATGAGGTCCTCACCCTCCACGTGGGTGACCACGAGCGGGTCGTTCGGGCCGACCGAGTTTCGCCGGCGCAGGTCGAACGGGTTGATGCCGACGGTGCGGGCGAGCTCGTCGAGTGCGGACTCGACGCCGAAGATCACCTGGCCGAGGCCGTAGCCGCGGAAGGCGCCCGAGGGGAGATTGTTCGTGTAGACGCTTCGGGCATCCACCCGCTTGTTGGGCACCCGATAGAGGCTGACCGACTCGGAGCTGCCGTGGAACATCACCCCGGGGCCGTGGTTGCCATAGGCGCCGGTGTCGGCGAGCACACCCAGCTTCAGTGCGGTGAGGCGGCCGGCGTCGTCGGCGCCGAGGGTGACGTCGATGCGCATGGGGTGACGGGCCGGGGAGAGGGTGAACTCGTCGGAACGGCTGAACTCGTATTGCACGGGGCGCCCGGTCTTCAGCACCGCGAGCGCGACGATGTCCTCGGTCAAAATTTCCTGCTTGCCGCCGAAGCCGCCGCCGACCCGGGCTGTGAACACGCGCAGCCGCCCCGGGTCGAGGGCGAACAGGCGGCAGATCTCGCGGTGCACCAGGAACGGCACCTGGGAACTGGTGCGCAGGATGAGCCGGTCGCCGCCTGCCGATGCGTCTGCCGTGCCGGGCTCCAGCCAGCCGATGGTGGCGTGCGTCTCCAAATGGGTATGCGCCACCCGTTGGGTCTGCCAGGTTCCGCTCACGCTGTGGGCGGCGCCGGCCAGGCCGGCCGCGATGTCGCCGTATTCGCCGTGCAGCTCGGCCACCAGGTTGCGGGTCGGGTCGGCCAGCCGGCTCGCGGTGGCATCCTTGTCGCCGTGCACCAGGGGAGCGCCGGGCAGGAGAGCGGCGTGCGGGTCGAAGACGGCCGGGAGCGTCTCGTAGTCGATCTCGATCAGGCGGCAGGCGGCCTCGGCGATGGCGAGGGTGTCGGCGACGACGGCCGCGACGCGCTGGCCGCGGAACCGCACGACCGAATCGAGCACGAGGGTGTCGTCGGGGTCGTCGAGGCGGTCCTCGTGCCGGGCGGTGGAGAACAGGGTGGCCGGGGAGTCGGCGTGGGTGAGCACGGCGTGCACCCCGGGCAGGGCCGCGGCTGCCTCGGTTTGGATTGAACGGATGCGCGCGTGCGCCTGCGTGCTCTGCAGCACGCTGAGGTGCAGGAGGCCGGGCACCGTGACGTCGAGGGTGTACGGCTCCTGCCCGCTGACCACGCGTTCGCTGGCCGGGGCCGCCAGGGAGGTGCCGACCGTGCCGGGGCGCGGTCCGGTCTGGACGACCGGGCCCAGGCCGGTGCGTGCCGGTGCGTCGGTGCGACAGGAGCTGTCTGACCTGGCTGAGCCGTTGACGGGGGTGTGGCTGCCGCGGATGGCGTCCTCGATGGCGCGGTAGCCGGTACAGCGGCACAGGTTGCCCTTGAGCAGGCGGGGGAGGTCGTCAAGGTCGGTCTCGGTCAGGGCGGACGCGGTCACGATCATGCCGGCGGTGCAGAACCCGCATTGGAACCCGGCGGCGTCGACGAAGCGCTGCTGGATCGGGGCCAGATCACCGGGCAGGCCGAGCCCGGCCACGGTCGTGACCTCTGTGCCCTCGGCCCGGAACGCCGGGTAGATGCAGGAGTGCACCGGAGTGCCGTCGACCAGCACGGAGCAGGCGCCGCAGTCGCCGGTGTCGCAGCCCTTCTTGACTTCGAAGTGCTCCTGGTCGCGGATGAAGGAGCGCAGGCACTGCCCGGGGGCAGGGGAGGCGTCGACGGGTTCGCCGTTGATCTGGAAGCTCATGAGCGGTCTCCGTTCCGGGGTGCCGCCTGGTCTCGCGCGGCCGGTTCGGGTTCTTGTCTCGGTTCGGGCTGCTGTTCCAGCTCTGCTCGGATCTCCTCGCCGAGCACGCCGCTCACGGCGCGGCGCCAGTCGGCGGCGCCGTGAGCATCCGTGAACCAGCAGTCGATGGCGGCGATGTCCTGGGCGAGTGTGCCCGCGTCGGGCAGGGAATCGTAGCGCAGTTGCACCGGACGCACAGTGCCGGCGGTGACGGTGAGCACGAAGCGGCCGGTGCCGTCGCTGGCGTCGCGGGCGGTCGTGTCGTCGCTGTCGGAGAGGTCGGCGCGGTCGAGCCGGCCGATCAGCACGGCGCCGGAGCGGCCGAGTGGGGAGAGGGCGATCTTGCGGTATGCGGTGCGGGCCGCCAGCGAAGAGGTCGGCACGTGGATGGACCGCAGCACATCGCCGGTGCGGAGCGCGTTGGTGGTGTTGCCGGTGACGAAGGACGCTGCGGGCATCCGTTCGTCGCTGCCGTCACGACGCCAGATCAGCACCTCCGCGTCGAGGGCGGCAGCCAGGCTGGTCATCGGGCCGGCCGGCAGGGAGGCGCAGAGGTTGCCGCCGACGGTGGCGACGTTCCAGATCTTGAATGAGCCGTAGAGGGCGGTGCAGCACTGGTAGATCAGCGGATGCGCGGTCCAGCCGGGTGCGGCCGCCAGCCGGGAGAGTTCGGCGATGGTGCAGGTGGCGGCGATGACGAGGCCGGGGGTGGTGCCGGTGGCGCGCTCGCCGGTGTGGGCATCCGTGCCGGTGGCGGCACCTGGGCCGGTGTCCGGGGTGCCGGCATCCGTCGTCAGGGTCAGAGCGGGCCAGCCCAGGGTCTGCAGGTCGACCAGCCCGGTGAGGTGCGTCTGCGGGTCGGCGAACAGGTCGGAGCCGCCCGCGAGCGGGGCCACCTGGGCGTCGAGGAGCGCGAGATCGCCCCGGTGACGGGCGGGGGTGATCGTGAACACGGTGTTGAGGTCCATCGTTTCCCTCACTCGACCGCTCGGGTGCAGGTCGACACCCTGAATTATCCACTCGCCCGTGTCGCCCCGCGAGTCGACGCGCTCGCTCGCGGCATCCTCACGGCGAGCCACCCTGTTTTCGCGCAGGGCACGGGTGCGCGGAAGGGCGGGGGCGAACCAATTCGACGGAGATTTTGAGCTAAAAGCGGACTTTAGGCGTGTTTTGTGCCGATTTGACCAGAATCTCCGTCGAATTCGTTCGGGCCGGAGCCAGTGGGGCTAGTGGAGCCAGAGGGGTTAGTGGGGCTACCAGAGGGGTTAGTGGGGCTAGTGGAGCCAAAGGGTTAGTGGAGCCAGAGGGGCCAGAGGGCCAGTCCAGCTAGTGGTCCACACCGTGGAGCTGGTCGAGGATGTGGTCGAGCACGTCGGCAAGGAGACTTAGCCCATCCTTCACGCCGTTGGGGGAGCCGGGGAGGTTGATCACCAGGGTGCGCCCGCGGGCGATCCCGGCGTGACCGCGCGAGATGACGGCCAGAGGGGTGGATGCGGCGCCGCGGCGGCGGAATTCCTCCATCAGCCCGGGGAGCAGCCGGTCGAGGTGCGGGAGGGTCTGCTCGGGGGTGAGGTCGTGGGGGCTGACGCCCGTGCCGCCCGTGGTGATCACAAGGTCGATGCCAGCGTCGAGGGCCTCGATCAGGGCAGCGCCGACCGGGGCGCCGTCGGGCACGACGCGGCGCTCGCCGAGCGTGAAGCCGCGCTCCCGCAGCCAGGCATCGAGGACGGGGCCGGTGCGGTCCGGGTAGACCCCGGCCGCGGCGCGGGTGGAGGCGACGATGACCTGCGCGCGGCGCGGTGCGCGCGATGCGCGTGGTTCGGTGGGTTCGGACGGAGTCGACGGAAGGTTCGCTGTGGCGGTCACGCGCTCCATCCTGCCCCACTGCGGCAGCCGCGTTCACGCCCCTCCCGGTGTCTATTCCGCAGATGCGGTAATAAGATGCTCAATATGTCTCAGATACGGATTAAGGAAGCCGCCGGATACCTCGGGGTCAGCGACGACACCCTGCGGCGCTGGATCGACAATGGGGCGCTCGCCGCGAGCACCGACGACGCCGGACGCATGGTCGTCGACGGATCCGACCTGGCCCATCTGGCCCGGGAGACCGCGCTGGCCCGAGAGGACGCGCTGTCGCCCGCGGATCCGTCCACGACGGCGAGCTCGGCCCGCAACCGTTTCGTCGGGCTGGTCACCTGCGTGGTGAGCGATCCGGTGATGAGCCAGGTCGAGCTGCAGTGCGGCCCCCACCGGGTGGTGTCCCTGATGAGCACCGAGGCCGTGCGTGACCTCGGCCTGGTGCCGGGGTCGGTGGCCGTGGCCGTGGTCAAGGCCACCACCGTGATCGTCGAAACCCCGAAGGGCCAGTCGTGACCCGATTGTGGAGCGTGCGCGTCGCGGTCGGGCTGGCGGCGGCATCCGTCGTGCTGGCCGGCTGCGCAGGAACGGCCGGGGCCTCGTCGGGGGCGACCGGGGCGTCTACGGAGCAGGGCGAGACGCTCACCGTGTTCGCCGCGGCATCCCTCACCGAGACCTTCACCGAGCTGGCCGACCGGTTCGAGGCCGTCCATCCCGGTGTAACGGTCGCGCTCAACTTCGGGGGATCGGCCGACCTCGTGACCCAGATCCGGGAGGGCGCCCCTGCCGATGTGTTCGCGGCGGCGGACGCCAGGACCATGGCCAAGCTCAGCGGCGACGGCCTCCTCGACGGCGTCCCGGTGGTCTTCGCCACCAACACCCTCATGATCGCCGTGCCCGCCGACAACCCGGCCGGCATCGATTCCTTCGCCGACCTCGCCGCGCCGAATGTGGACGTAGTGGTCTGCGCGCCGCAGGTGCCGTGCGGCACCGCGCTGCCGGCCCTCGAGGCGGCGGCCGGCGTCCGGCTCGCGCCGGTGAGCGAAGAGAACGCCGTCACCGGCGTGCTCGGCAAGGTCACATCGGGCGACGCGGATGCCGGGCTCGTCTATGTGACCGACGTCACCTCCGCCGGCGACGCGGTTCTCGGCATCCCGGTGCCGGAGGCAGATCAGGCCGTGAATGAATACCCGATCGCCGTCGTGGCGGGCAGTGAGCAGGCACTGCTCGGGGCAGCCTTCACCCGGTTCGTGACCGGAGCGACCGGTCAGACCGTGCTCGGGGCGGCCGGTTTTGGCGCGCCGTGAGGTGGTGGTGAGTCGCTCCGACTCCCACACCGGCCCCCACGACGGCCGGGTCACCCTCGGCGTGCCCCGCTGGACCCTCCTCGTGGCTGCCCTCGGCGTCCTGTTCATCATGCTGCCGATCGTGGGCATGACCCTGCGCGTTGACTGGTCCCGGTTCGGTGCGCTTGTGACCTCCGAAGCGGCGGTCGCGGCGCTGCTGCTCAGCCTGCGCACCGCCATGATGAGCACCGTGCTCTGCCTGCTGTTCGGCGTGCCGATGGCTCTCGGCCTGGCCCGCAGCCGGTTTCCCGGACAACGCCTCGTGCGCGCCGTCGTTCTGCTGCCGCTCGTGCTGCCGCCCGTTGTGGGCGGTATCGCCCTGCTGTCGACCTTCGGGCGCCGCGGCCTGCTCGGCGAGACCTTCGAGGTGCTCGGCATCCAGATCGCGTTCTCGACCACCGCCGTCGTGCTCGCGCAGACCTTCGTGGCGCTGCCGTTCCTGGTGCTGAGCGTGGAGGCGACCCTGCGGGCCTCCGGCGCGCGCTTCGAGGCGGTCGCCGCCACGCTCGGCGCCACCCCCGGCACGGTCTTCCGGCGGGTGACGCTACCGCTGGTGCTGCCCGGTCTGCTCTCCGGCGCGGTGCTCGCGTTCGCGCGCGCGCTCGGTGAGTTCGGGGCGACCCTCACGTTCGCCGGCAGCCTGCAGGGGGTCACCCGCACGCTGCCGCTCGAGATCTACCTGCAGCGGGAAACGGATGCGGATGCGGCCGTCGCCCTGGCTCTCCTCCTCGTGGCCGTCGCCCTGATCGTGATGGTCGCCACCCACCGGCCGCGCGGACTCTCGTGACCTTCGAACTGGCCGCCGTGATGCGCCGGCGCGGACTGGAGGTCGCCTTCACCGTGTCGCCGGGCGAGACGGTGGCGCTGCTCGGCTCCAACGGGGCCGGCAAGTCCACCATTCTCGAGCTCTGCGCGGGTCTGCTGCGGCCCGATTCGGGTAAGGCCACCCTCGACGGGCAGGTCTTCTTCGATCTGGCGGCCGGCGGTGCAGACCGTGCCGGCGGTGCAGACCGTGCCGATGGTAGGCGGCCGGGCATCTTCACACCGCCGCACGCCCGACGCACGGTGCTGCTCGCCCAGGAGCCGCTGCTCTTCCCGCACCTGAACGTGCGCGACAATGTGGCGTTCGGGCCGCGCAGCGCGGGGGAATCCCGGGCTGCGTCACGACTTCTCGCCGACGAGTGGCTCGCCGCCGCCGAGGTGTCCGACTTCGCCGACCGGCGGCCCGGGATGCTGTCCGGCGGCCAGGCCCAGCGGGTCGCGGTGGCCCGGGCTCTCGCGGCCAGCCCGCGGCTGCTGCTGCTCGACGAGCCCATGACCGCGCTCGATGTGGCGGCGGTGCCCGCCCAGCGCCAGTTGCTGCACCGGGTACTGCTCGATCGGTCCGTCATCCTGGTCACCCACGACCCGCTCGACGCCCTCGCGCTGGCCGACCGGGTGATTGTGCTGCAGGGCGGGCGCATCATCGAGGAGGGGCCGACCCGTTCGGTGTTCGCGCACCCGCAGGCCGAGTTCACCCGGGCCCTGACGTTCGGGCTCGACCTGTCTGCCTCGCCGTGATACCCCTGTCAGAGTTCGGTGTGCATTGCCCGGGGGAGGGAATACGCTGGATGATATGACGTCTTCCGCTTCACCGTCCACCCGTGCGATGGCTCGCCCGCTGACGGACGAGGAAGTCGACCGCATCCGCAACGACTTCCCGATCCTCGATCAGCTGGTCAATGGGCATCCGCTCAATTACCTCGACTCGGGCGCTACCTCGCAGAACCCGCTCAGCGTCATGGAGGCCGAGCAGGAGTTCTACGAGCAGCGCAATGCAGCCGTGCACCGCGGGGCCCACACGCTCGCGTTCGGAGCCACCGAGACGTTCGAGGCAGCCCGGGCGACCGTGGCCGCGTTCATCGGGGCGAAGGCCGACGAGATCGTCTGGACGTCGAACGCGACCGAGGGCATCAACCTCGTCGCCTACGCCTTTTCCAACGCGTCGCTCGGCCTCGGCGGCCCCGCGGCGACACGATTCTCACTCGGCGCCGGCGACGAGATCGTCGTCACCGAGATGGAGCACCACGCCAACCTGATTCCGTGGCAGCAGCTCGCGTTGCGTACCGGCGCGACCCTGCGGTTCATCCCGGTTCTAGATGACGGCACGCTCGACCTGGCCGCGGCGGCGGGAGTCATCGGAGCCCGCACCCGCCTGCTCGCGCTCACGCACGCCTCCAACGTGGTGGGCACGATCAACCCGGTCGCCGAGCTCGTAGCTCTGGCCCGCTCGGTGGGCGCGCTGGTGCTGCTGGACGCCTGCCAGTCGGTGCCGCATCTTCCTGTGGATGTCGCCGCCCTCGACGTGGACTTCGCCGTCTTCTCCGGGCACAAGATGCTCGGCCCGACCGGCATCGGTGTGCTCTACGGCAAGGCCGAGCTGCTCGCGGGCATGCCGCCGTTCCTCACCGGCGGATCCATGATCACCACCGTGGACATGCACACCGCCGAGTTCCTCGCCCCGCCGCAGCGGTTCGAGGCCGGTACCCAGCGCATCTCCCAGGCGATCGCCCTGGCCGCCGCGGTGGAGTACCTGACCGAGACCGGGATGGAACGCATCGCCGCGCGCGAGGCCGAACTGGGGCAGCGCCTCGTGGCTGGGCTCGTCGGCATCCCCGGGGTGCGTCTGCTCGGGCCGCCGGCCGGAGTCGACCGCATTGGTCTGGCCAGTTTCGACCTGGCCGGGGTGCACGCCCACGATGTCGGTCAGTACCTCGACGAGGCCGGTATCGCGGTGCGCGTCGGGCACCATTGCGCCCAGCCGCTGCACCGCCGGCTCGGCGTGACCGCGTCGACGCGGGCGAGCACCTACCTGTACACGACCACCGACGAGGTGGACCGGTTCCTGGCGACCCTGGCCGAGGTTGCCCCGTTCTTCGGAGTGAAGTCATGACCCAAAGTGCCATGCAGCAGCTCTACCAGCAGATCATCCTCGACCACGCCAAGTCCCGGAACGGTGCCTCGGCGGAGGGGCTGCCACCGCTCGAGGCAGCCGGGACTGCTGCCGGTGCTTCTCGTGGCGCTGCTTCTCCTGCCGGTGCGGGTTCCGGGTCGCGCGTGACGGAGTCGCACCAGGTGAACACGACCTGCGGGGACGAGGTGACCGTGCGCATCGGCCTGCGTGCCGGTGAATCCGGCGGCTCGCCCGCGTCGGCCGGCGAGCCTGCCGACGACGTCGTGATCGAGGAGTTCGCCTGGGCCGGCGACGGATGCTCGATTTCGATGGCCTCGGCATCCGTGCTGCACGACATCGTGCGGGGCGAGAACGTCGCCACCGCGCGGGCCGTGCTGAATACCTTCCGCGAGATGCTGCGCTCGCGCGGCACGATCGAGCCCGACGAGGAGGTGCTCGGTGACGCTGCCGCCTTCGCCGGCGTCTCCCGCTACCCGGCCCGCGTCAAGTGCGCGATGCTGCCGTGGGTGGCGTTCGAGGCGGCTCTGCTCGCGGGGTAGGGCTCGTGTAGGGCTTGTGTAGGTCTGCGCAGGGATCGCGCAGGCTCGGAGGCTAGGGTGGTCGGAGGCCGCGCGACGCGGCTCCGGACGACGGTTCAGTACCCGGCACGCGACAAGACTGGCCACGGGAGCTGTTGTCATGTCGTGGATCATCCTCATTGTGTCCGGGGTCCTGGAAGCGGTTTGGGCCACGGCGCTCGGTAAGTCGGACGGGTTCACCCGACTGTGGCCATCCGTCGTGTTCGCGGTGGCACTCGTGCTCAGCATGGGCGGGCTGGCCTTTGCCATGCGGGACATCTCGACCGGGACCGCGTATGCCGTCTGGGTCGGGATCGGCGCGGCGCTCACCGTGCTCTACGCCATGGTCTTCGGCGCCGAGCCGGCCTCCCTGCTGAAGATTGTGCTCATCCTCGGCTTGGTGGGGTGCGTCGTCGGGTTGAAATTTGTCGACGCCGCGCACTGAGTCGGTCGCTGAGCGCGTCCGACGCTGCGAGCATCAGGGCATCAAAACGGTGGAACATCAGAACGGTGGCGGCTCGTTCGCTTCGGGTGGCCGAGACCTCGCGTCAGATGAAGGCCTCGGCGGCGGCCCCGGATGCGGCTCCGGCTTCGGTCGACGCTCCGGCGCACGGATGATCGTGGCCGGCTCACTGATGAACGTGCGCCCGGTCGGCGATGTCCACTTCAGCGTGCCGTCCGGCAGGTGCATGTAGGTCCACCGGGTCTCTGACTTCAGCGCATGGTCGGCCGGACACAGATGCGCCAGGTTGTCGTGCTCCGTCAGCCCGTCGAACTGCCAGTCGAGGGTGTGGTCGATGTCGCACTGTGTCGCCGCCCGGCGGCAGCCCGGCCACCGGCAGGTTTCGTCTCGCACCCGGAGGTACCGTCGCAGTTCCTTCGGCACCTTGTAGCGGGTGCGCCCGACCGAGAGCACCACTCCCGTCTCCGGGTGGATCAGGACTCGGATGAAGCCGGGTGCCCGAGCCGCGATCTCGCGTGCGGTGTCGGGGTCGATCGGTCCGTATCCCTCGAGGTGCCCGGGTTCCTCGGAGTGGCCGAGGAGCGTCATCACCGGGACGGTCACGTGCACCGAGCCCCGGATTCCCTTGCCCACCCCGGAGGCGGTGACCCCGTCGAGGATGAGGTCTTCGAAGACGTCCGCCCGCAGCTGCGTCAACGCGCGGGTCTCGTTCGGGCCCTGCAGGCTCATCCCCATCACGGTGAGGCGGTCGTACCCGGCCTTCACCTTCTCCGCCGAGTCGAACCAGTACAGCGACGCCATCCCGTCGGGCTCCGGCTCGAAGACCACCTTGCGGTCGGCCACCGATTTCTGGTGCCGGGCTGTGATCGACTCCGGGTGCTGCCGTTCCCGCATGACGCGTGCCTTGTACTTCAGGTTGGCCACGGTCAGGTGCGGAGCGGATTTCAACAGCGCCTCTTCGAACCCGGCCAGTGCCTCGGCGGGGAGTGACCAGGCCTGGTTCATGATCGCCTGCGCGTGCCGGTACGTGATCGACCCGTCCTGCAGCGCGGCCCGGGTGGCGGGCAGCTCATTCATCAGGGTCTGGCTTTCGGCGATCAGGGTCTCGGTCGAGCGCACCGGCAGCCGCAGGGTGCACGCCAGCTCGGTGACGAACTCCCGTTTGGCGACCATGGCGGCATCCCACCGGGCACGAGGCACCCCGGCCGTGACCCCGGATATGGCCGGAGGACCTTCCCGAGCCTTGTCTTTGGCTGCCTGGACCGCGTCCAGGGCCAGTACCTCGGCGAACCGGCGGGCCTGATCGACCTGCTCGGCCAGGCGGGCGTCGACCCGGGCGGACTCCGCCTGCGTCTCCCGGATCGCATCGAAGTGACGACCCAGGCATTCTAGCTGCTCACGGTAGGAGGGCTTCATGAGTCACACGTTACGGGCGGCCACTGACATTCGTGGGGCCAGATCGACACCCGTCAGTCCCCTGTGGATAACCCGATCACACCCGTATTGTGGAGGAGTAGAGCAATGCGCCCGGGGCCCGCTGCGGGCATCCGCTACTGGGCCGGCGGCACGCATCCGTTGTCACGTAAACGCGGAGATTTCTGGCAAAACACCGGTTGTGGTCGCCGGTTGCCCGGCGTGTCGCGAGAATCTCCGAGGTCAGCGAATTCGACCGCGACGGATGCCCCGGCGAACCTCTGGAGGTCGACGCACCGGGTCTCGACAAGCTCGACCACCGGGCCGACCACCGGGGCTGGCCATCGGAAACGGCTCTTCACTCGGGCGGGCCTACGGCGTATGTTTGAGGTGGAAAAAGCGAAAAGTCAACGCCCGCCGGGGTGGTCAACCTACCCCTGCCGGGCGAGGAGTTCCGGCCACGATTCGCGCTCACCGCTTCACCGACAGTCGGCACTCCGCCTCGGAAGCACGCCCTGATCGACATCCAGTGCGGCGCGGGATGCCCGATACGCGGCGGCTTCAACGTCTACCCCTCCACACGCGCCACGAATCACCTGCACCACCAAGGAGGCGTTTCACAATGATGAAAGAACTGCACACCGTGTTGCCGGCGGCGGACCTCAAACGAGCCCAGTCGTTCTACCACGACGCGCTTGTCCTCGACCCCGACGAAACCAACGAGGGAGTCCTCGTGTATCACGTCGGGTCGGGATCGGTCTTCGAGATCTACGAGACCAGTAATGCCGGCACGGCCCAGAACGCCCAGATGGGCTGGATCACGGATGACCTCGACACCGAGATGAGCACGCTCCGCGAACGCGGAGTCGTCTTCGAGGAATTCGACATCCCCGGCATGAAGACGGTGAACGGGGTCGTCACGGCCGAAGACATAAAATCGGCCTGGTTCCGCGACACCGAAGGCAACTTCATCTGCATCTCGCAGACGATCTAGCCACCCCAGTCACCCCACTCACCGATCCCGGGCGGCGCGGAGGCGCCGCCCGGTCCCTCGCTTGGCCGTCATGCTCGGCGCGTGCTCAGTGCGTGCTCAGTGCGTGCCCGGCGCATGCTC
>NZ_PJJS01000026.1:0-16296 GCF_002929845.1 Cryobacterium sp. M96 | reverse complement strand
CGGCGCATGCTCGGCGCGTGCCCGGTGCGTGCTCGGCGCATGCTCGGCGCGTGCCCGGTGCGTGCCCGGCGCATGCTCGGCGCGTGCCCGGTGCGTGCTCGGCGCGTACTCAGTGCGCGCCCAGCCGGTGTGCCAACTCGCGAAGCACCACGGCCAGGCGGTCGCCGAAACCCTGCGGGACCTGCTGCGGCAGGGCATCCGTCGGCCACCAGGCGACGTCTTCGCTCTCGTGGCTCGTCACGGGCATCGCATCGGCCCGTGCGACAGCCGCGAAACCGATGTCCCAGTGCGTGGTGCAGCGCCCGAACCGCGAACTGAGCGCGTGCCGGTGCACGTCGACCGGCAACGGGTCGCCGGTCCCGGCGACGAGTCGGCCGTCGAGAGGAGTGAGTTCGGCGATGCCGCCCTCTTCGCGGGCCTCGCGCAGGGCGGCGGCGACCACGGAGAGGTCGGATGCCTCGATGTGCCCGCCGAGTTGCACCCAGAACCGGCCCTTTTTATGGAAGCAGAGCAGCACGCGACCCAGGTCCGGAGTGAAGACGAAGCAACTCGCGGTCAGATGCTCGGCGCCGCCGTCGCGGTCGAGCGCAGAACCGCGGCCCGCCCGCACGAAGTCGATATATTCGCTTCGCAACCGGGCCTGGGCCGGGTCGACCGGCATCCAGCCGGCCAGGAGCGTCTCAACGTCGAGTGCTGCGGGGAGGTGGTCTGCGCCGGAATGCAGATCGATGCCCTGGGTCATATCCGAAGGCTATCCGCCGGGCGACACCCAGCGGTGCAGCCACTCGGTCGTCAAGCCGGCAGGGTGAGCCGTCCGCTCAGGCCGAGTGGGCGCCCAGCTCGGCGCGGAGCGGCCAGTCCTGGCCATCGAGGATGATCTGCGCCGAGCGACCGGTGGCGGCATTGACGACGATCGGCGCCATCAGGTTCACGGTCGTTCCGTCCTCGCCGGGGTTCGTCACCACGAGCAGCAGCGCGTCATCCGGCCCGGTCAGGTCGAGCGATGCCGCGTGCTCGTCGCTGATCACGGGGGAGTAGTCGGGCAAGTAGACGGATGCGTCGAGCACGAACAGACGGGTTCGCTGGTCCGCTGCGGACTGCAGCGAGAACAGGCCGTCGGCGCCGGGAATCTCGGTCAGGCTGAACTCGGTCAGCGGGTCCAGCCCGGGCGGCGGGGACACGAAGCTCAGGGCGGCGGTCACGGTGCCGGCGGTCGAAACGGCGCTCATCGGAGGAAGTCCATCAGCGTCGGCTGGAGCACCCGGGCGGTGACCGACAGGGCCGCCTGGTAGGTGACCTCCTGCAGTTTCAGGTCGAGGATGGCCTGGCCGAGGTCGACATCCTCGATTCCGGCCCGCTGGGCCTCGAGATTTCCCTTGTGCTGCACGAGTGCTTCCCCGGCTTTCTGGATCTGGGCCTGACGCACACCGACATCGGTCTGCGCCGTGAGCACGGTCTTCATTGCCAAGTCTATGGCTGTGAGGTGGGCACCCACGTTCGTGCCGGTGCGCAAGTCGTCGGCGATGGTGCCGATCAGAGCAAAAATCGAATTCGTAGCCGTGCCGAAGATGGCGGCGCCGTCGGCGTCGACCCTCACGGTGGTGTCCGCGCCGATGCGGCGGTCGACGCTTGCGGTCGCGGTGCCCGTGAAGGTGAAGTCGGGGTCGTCCCGGAAGGCGAGCCCGGCATCCGAATTTCCGGCGAAGACGCTGCGGCCCAGGTAGTCGGCGTTCGCCTGCGCGAGCAGGTTCTGGGTGAGGCCGTCGAGGCGGGCCGCGATGGCCTCCTTCGCGGCGGGGGAGAGAGCACCGTCGTTGGCACCCTGCACGGTCAGGTCGCGCACCTGGTTCAGCAGGTTCGTGGCCTCGGCCAGTGCCATGCTGGCGGTGGTGAGCCAGCCGTCGCCGTTGTCGGCGTTGCGGGCGTACTGCGTGACCGCGCGCTGCTCGGCGCGCACGGTGAGGGAATCGGCTGCCCGAGCGGGGTCGTCGGAGGGGCGGGCGATGGCCTTGAGCGTGGTGGCCTGCTCCTGCAACTGCGCCATCCGGGCGAGGTTGGCCTGCAGATTGGTCTGTGCGGAGCGCATCTGGGTCTGGGAGGTGACGCGGGCGATCATGGGTTACCTTCCCACCAGTCCGGTGCGATTGATCAGGGTGTCGAGCATTTCGTCCACGGCGGTCAGCACCCGGGCGGCGCCCTGGTACGCGTGCTGGAACATAAGCAGGTTGACGTTCTCCTCGTCGAGATCGACGGAGGAGTTCGAGAGCTGAGCGCCCACCGCGGCGGTCGAGGTGAGGTCGGCGAGGGATGCCTGGCGCAGCGCGTTCTTCGTGGTCACGGCCAGCGAGGTGACAATGTTCGACCAGTCGGTGCTGGGGGACCGCACCGGGTTTCCCGCGGCGTCCACGACCGTGCCGGCGCCGAGCTGGGCGATCCTGTCGGCGATGGAGCCGTCGAGGGCGCCGTTCGCGGTGAGCCCGGTTGAGAGCTCGGCGGCGTTCGTCGGCAGGACGGACAGGCCGAGCGCGGCCGGTCCCGTGCCCGCCGAGCCGAAGAAGGGGCCGGGGCGGGTCGAGTTGTCGCCGGTGGAATAGATCGCGTTGACCTTCGCGGCCAGGCCCGTGGCGAAGGAGTTGTACGCCGCGGCGGCTTCGGCGAGGGCGCCGCCGGTGCCGGCGGCATCCGTTTTCGTGAGCAGGGAGAGCGCGCCGGCGAGCTCGCCGCCGTCGACGGGGATCGCGCCGGTGCGGTCGGCCCACTCCACGCGCACGGGCCCGGCGGTGCCGACCGGGTCGGTGAGGCCGTTCGGACCGTCGAGGGTGCGGGCACCGAGCGCAACGAGTGGGCGGGCGGTGTCGCCGGTGACCAGCGCGTTGCCGCCCACGAGCACGTCGACGGTGCCGTCGGGGCGGTTGACGACGGTGCCGCCGGTGAGGGCGGCCAGGGTCGTGGTGAGACCGCTGCGCTGGTCGATCAGCTCGTTGGCGTTTCCGCCGCCAGCAATCGACTGACGGATGCGCGCGTTCAGCTCGGCCACCTGGGCGGCCGCGCCGTTGATCTCGGCGACCATGGTGTCCACGCTTCCGCGTTCCGACGACCACTTCGCGGCGACCGCCTGGTACCCCTGCCTGATCTGGGTGGTGACGGCGCCGGCCTGGCCCAGCAGCACCCCGGCGGGCGCGGTCTCACCGGCGGCGTTGGCCACGTCGTGCCAGCCGGCCCAGAACTCCTGCAGCTGGGCGGAGAGCCCGTTCTCGCCGGGCTCCTTCAGCGAGGCCTCGACGGCGCTCAGCGCGTTCGCCCGCACCGCGGAGTAGCCGGCGACCGCGGCGGTGCCGCGCACCTGGGCGTCCAGCGACGCGCTGCCGAGGCGGGCGATTCCGTCGACGCTGACACCCTGGCCGGGGCGCACCCCGGAATTCATCAGGCCCGTACGGGTCGACGCGTCTACCGCGGAGGTCGTCACCCGCTGCCGGGTGTACCCCTCCGTGCTCGCGTTGGCGATGTTCTGGCCCACGACGTCGAGACCCTGCCGGGCGGCGACCAGGCCGGTGTAGGCGGTGTTGAGTCCTCCGAAGGTGCTCATCGCGGCACCCTCACAGAATCTGGTCGAAAAGTCGGGAGCCGGTGGGGCGCGCACCGGCGGCCCCGGTGGCGTCATACGTCTGAGTGTTCGCGCGCACGTCGGCCAGGGTCTCCTGGCTGGAGCGGACGGCGGAGCGCAGCAGCTGCTCGTTGGCGTCGCGCAGTTCCTTGATCTGGGTGGTCAGTTCACCCATCGCTTTGAGGTGCGCGGCCATGATCTCGGACCACGGGCCGGCGGGGGCGTGAGCCACGAGCTCGCGCAGGGTGGCGTCTTCGGCCGTTCCCCAATCGAGGGCGACGGCGGCAACCTCGACCGAGCGGGCGAGGCCGGCATCCCGAACGTGGCCGAGCACCTGCTCCACCTCACGGGTGCCCTGCTGCAGCCAGCGGGTCTTGCCGTTGGTCAGCAGCAGCTGTTCCTCGTCGAGTTTGAAGACGAGCAGTTCGAGGAGCTCCCGCTCGCGCCACAGCAACGCTGATAGTTCATTGGCGCCCACGTCTCCTCCAACTGCCTGTCGTCTGGTGCGGCCGGTCCGCGCAAAATCGCGCAGGTCAACGGCTTGTTACTACGACTATCGGCAGGTGACGGCCCCCGGTTAGCCACGGTGTGGATTCAGACTGCCAGCCGAGACTGAAGGTGTCCACTAAAGGGAGGACACGATTCCGGCAGACACCGGATGCCTGGCCCCCGTTGCGGGGTGATCCGCCCCGATGTGGGGGTGCCTGGCCCCGTTGTGGGGGCACCGTTGCGCATTCGGCCACCGACCGCGCCTTTACGTTTTAATCATGGCCGCGAAGTTCTGTGGCCTGGGCCCCGAACCCCTGCGTCACATCCCCGCTTTCTCGCAACGTCCCCGTGCCTACCCGGCCACTCGTTCGACCAGGCCCTTGCCTGATCGATCGGGACAATTCAGGTGTCAAGCACTCAGGGAGTTCCGTGTGAATCGTGCAGAACGCAACCAGTTGGTGATCGACAACCTCCCGCTCGTCGGCTACCTCGTTTCCGAAACCTGGGCCAAGGCCCGGCACCTCTCCCGCGACGACCTGGCCTCGGCCGGAGCTCTCGCCCTGATCACCTCGGCGGATGCCTTCAACGCCGACCTCGGCGTTCCGTTCGGAGCGTTCGCACGGCGCCGCATCATCGGCGCCTTCGCCGACGAGATGCGCTCCAATGACTGGGCCACTCGGATGGCCCGCCGCCGCATCAAGGAGACCCGTGCCGTTCAGCAGACGCTGGCCGGCGCCCTCGGCCGCGCGGCATCCGTCGACGAGGTCGCCGCCGCCCTCGGCGTCGACCGGGAGACCGCGATCGCCGGCCTGTCCGACTCCGAGCGCACCGTCTCGACCCTCGATGACGCCACCGCCGAGTTCCTGGTTTCCGGAACCGAACTCCCCGGCGACTCGCTGCTCTCCGCCGAGCGCCTGGCCTACCTGCACGCCGCCATCGCGGCACTGCCGGATAAGATGCGCGTGATCGTGCAGCAGGTCTACTTCGACGACCGCTCGGTCAAGGAGATCGCGGTCGAGCTCGGAATCACCCACTCGGCGGTGTCTCAGCAGCGGGCGGAGGCCATCCGTCTGCTCCGCGACGGCCTGGGCACGCACTACTCCGACGACGCCGAGGTGGAATACGTTCCCGAGTCCCGCATCGCGCCGGCCCGCCGCAGCGCCTACCTCGCCCGCCTCGCCGACCAGGCCATGCTCGGCCTCGCCACCGCGAGCGGGGTGGCGTACGCCGCCGGGTCGACGGATGCTGCCGATCCTGCCGGTTCAGACACCCGGGAAGTTTTTTCGATCAACGGCTAACGCGGTCTCAGCAGAGGCCGATAGCTCACTGTGTCAGGCCATGGATGGCCTGGCGTTCACCACCCAATCACGGAGGATTTCATCATGGGTATGCAGATCAACACCAACCTCGCGGCCAACAATACGTACCGCAACCTGGCCGCCACGCAGAACGACATGTCCAAGTCCCTGGAGAAGCTCTCCAGCGGCCTCCGCATCAACCGCGCAGCGGATGACGCGGCCGGACTGGCCATCTCCGAGGGCCTCAAGTCGCAGGTCGGTGGCCTCACGGTCGCCAGCCGCAACGCCCAGGACGGCATCTCGGTCATCCAGACCGCTGAGGGTTCCTTGAACGAGGTCACCTCGATCCTGCAGCGCGTTCGTGACCTCGCAGTCCAGGCCGGCAACGACTCGAACAACACCGATTCGCGTACCGCGATCACGACCGAGGTTCTTGCCCTGGGCAAGGAACTTACCCGTATCGGTGCCTCGACCAACTTCAACGGTACGGCCCTGCTCGACGGCGTCAAGGCGTCGCTGACCTTCCAGGTCGGCGCTGGCAGCGTCGCTGCAACCGACCAGATTGTCGTGAATCTCACGAACGTGTCTACTATCGGTGCCGCCATTGAGGTGCTGGGAACTGCAGCGACTGACGGTTTCAAGGACGCAGCAACGGCCCTGTCCACCATCGCCGCACTGGACCTGAACATCAAGGCCGTGTCCACGTCACGCGCCGAGCTTGGCGCGAACCAGAACCGGTTCGAGAGCGTCATCAAGAACCTGGCCGTCTCCAAGGAGAACCTCACCGCTGCCGGCTCGCGCATCCGCGACACCGACATGGCCGAGGAAATGGTCAAGTACACCCGTTCCAGCATCCTCTCGCAGGCCGGTACCGCCATGCTCGCGCAGGCCAACCAGTCCGCTCAGGGCGTGCTGTCGCTGCTCCGCTAACCCTGAGTAGCTGAACCTTTCGGGAAACCGCACGGTGAACTATGGCTGGTGGTGACCTAAGAGATGAACTGGACCTCATCCCTCGGTCGCCACCAGCCATTCACGTTTACACCCGCACCATCCAGCTTGATCGCAGAAACGTAAGGAGGGGAAGACATGACGAACGCCATCGACGGACTCGTCTCCGGGCTCGACACCACCTCCCTGATCAACTCCTTGATGCAGGTCGAAGCCGTTCCGCAGACGCTGCTGAAGGCCAAGGTCTCCTCGTCGCAGAACCTGATCTCGGCGCTGCAGGGCCTCAACACCCAGATCGCCGGCCTGGCCGATCTGGCCGGCAAGGCCGCGAAGCCGGCCGCACTCGACCTCTATTCGGCCACCAGTACCTCTCCCACCGTCACGACGGCGGTCTCGGCCAACGCCAGCGCCGGGCAACTCGACGTCGTCGTCACCAACCTCGCTCGCAGCCAGGTCGGCGTCTCCGCGGCCATGACCGCCTGGCCCGCCGACCCGGCCGTGCTGACCATCGTCTCCGGCGGTGTCACGACCGAGATCTCCGTCAGCTCGACCTCTCTCGACGCCGTCTCCACGGCCATCAACGCCGCCAACACCGGAGTTACCGCCACGAAGGTCGCGTCCGGAGTGGATGCCGGCGGCGTCGCTCAGTACCGGCTCCAGTTCACCGGGAATGACTCCGGTGCGGCCAAGGCCTTCAGTGTCTATCAGGGCACCGCCGCCGAGGTCACGGCGAACAGCGCGCCCGATTTGCTGGCCGCCGCGGGTGCCGCCGTCATCCGCACCGCCCAGGACGCCAGCGTCACCCTGTGGGCCGGTAGCACCGCCGCCCAGACGATCACCTCGGCCACCAACACGTTCGCGAACCTGCTGCCCGGCGTCGCGATCACGGTATCCGCCGTCTCCGTTGACCCCGTCACCATCAAGGTCGCTCGTGACGACGCGCAGATCGGCTCCCTGGCCTCGGGTCTGGTCAGCTCCCTGAACGGCGTCTTCGCGCTGATCTCCACCAAGTCCGCGGTCGTCAACAGCACCAACGCGTCGGGGGCCGCCGTGTTGTCGGCTGGCATCTTCACCAGCGACAGCACCGTGCGCGACGTTAAGCAGCGCATTCTCACGGCCGCCTCGGCACCGATCAACGGGCACTCGCCGTCGGAGTACGGCATCAGCATCACCCGATCCGGCACCATGGAGTTCGACGCGGCCAAGTTCGCCGCGGCCCTCGCCAAGGACCCGGTAACCGTCAAAGCAGCAGTGCAGGAGATCGCGACCCGCGTCGCAGCAGCGGCGTCATCGGCCTCGGACAAATACGACGGTCAGATCACCGCGAAGATCACCGGTCAGCAGTCCACGGTCAAGAACTTAGGCGACCGCATCGCCGACTGGGACCGCAGCCTGGCCACCCGCCGGGCGACCCTGCAGAGCACCTACACCGCACTGGAAACCCAGCTCAGCGCTCTGAAAGCACAGTCCTCGTGGCTGAGTGCCCAGGTTGCCGGGCTCCCGACCTCGAGCACAGGATGATGATGGCTGTTATGAGCATGATGGGTGGGGCACAGGCCCGGCGCGCACAGTTGAACCGCGAAGCGGTGCTCTCGGCCACACCGGTGCGCCTGCTCACGATGCTCTACGACCGGTTGCTGCTCGATCTCGGCCGCGCCGAGATCGCCCAGAATATCGAGGACTGGGCCGTCGCCTCGGAGCACCTCCTGCACGCCCAGGCGATCGTCTCCGAACTGTCGACCTCGCTCAACGTGGAGGCCTGGGAGGGCGGCGAGGGTCTGTTCTCCCTGTACACCTACGTGTCCAACGCGTTGATGAGCGCCAACATCCATCGGGATGTCGCCCGTACCCGGGAGGCCATCGCCCTGCTCGAGCCGCTGCGGCAGACCTGGCACGAAGCGGCCGAGCTGCTGCCGGCCCAGAGCGCGGCGCGTGCCGGCGGGGAGTACGGTCTTGCCTAGGGTTCTGCTCGACACCCACGAATCTGCGAACGACCGCCAGGAGTGGCTGGATGTGCTCGACCAGCTCGAGTCGAGCCTCGGCTCGGGCGCGCGCGACGCCGTGCTGGCCGGCCCGGGGGAGCGCTTCTCTACCGGCGTGCAGTGGCGTGCGCCCGCACACCTGGGCCAGCTGCCCGCCGACCTCGAGACGCGCGCCCGGCGCCTGCTCTCCGGCCAGCTCGAACTGATCAGCGAGATCGAGGATGCCCGGCGCTCCGCCGGCGTGCACCTCGCCGCCGTGCGCACCATCATCTCGGCCCAGCACACCGACCAGGCCGTCTACCTCGACATAGCCGGCTGACTGCCCGCCCACCTCGCGCCCGTTGCCGGCTACCGCCGCTGCGGGCCAACTGTTGCCCGCTCGGACATTTGTTGCCCGTGCGCGGGCAACAGTTGTCCGTTTCGACAACAGTTGCGGGGTTCCGCTCGAAAACGTGAGGAAAGAAGTTCCGCGACAACTCCTTACGCGCCTCGGCCACCGGCCGATAGCTAGGAGCGAGCAGGGATTGCTCGACCACAGGCCACGGATCGGCCGCCCTCGTTTTGCCGACGAATCGGGTATCCGTGTTTGAATCCGTGACCATGACGGCGCTCTCCAGCGCGCTGGACGGGCTGGCCCTGCGCCAGCGCACCATCGCGAACAACATCGCGAACGTGAACACGCCGAACTACCACGCCAAGCGTGTGGCGTTCGAGGATGCCCTGGCGCAGTCTGTGCAGGCCGGCAGCGGCAGCACTGTCGCCACCACCGCCAGTTCCCTCGAGCCCACCCGCCTCGACGGCAACAACGTCAACCTCGACACCGAGACCCTCTCCAACATCGACACCGTGCTGCGGTACCAGTTCGCGGCGCAGGCCGTCAACGGACCGTTCACGGCCATGCGCTCCGCGATGCGAACCAGCTGATGACCCTCGACGCCATCGGGATTGCCGGCAGCGGCCTCACCCTGCACCGCAAATGGCTCGACGCCGTCGCGGACAACATCGCCAACGCCAACACGGTCACCGCCACCGACGGTGACGCCTTCCAGGCGCGCTACATCGTCGCCCAGGCCGGCCAAGGCACCACCGGAGCCTATGCGGCCGGGACGGCACTCGGCGACGCCGAGGGAATTCTGACCTTCGACCCGAGCAACCCACTCGCCGACGAGGCCGGCTACGTGCGCCGCCCGGACGTCGACATGGCCGAGCAGATGGGCGCGCTGATCATGGCGCAGCGCGGCTACCAGGCCAACGCCGCCGTCGTCGACCGTGCCAAGACGACCTACGAAGCCGCACTCCAGATTGGACGCTCCTGATGACCATCGGTTCGATCAACCCGATCCAGTCCGTGACCGGCACGGGATACCTCTCCGGCGTGCAGGGCCTGCAGGGTGTGCAGGGAACCCCGGGGAGCCAGGGCGCCGACGGTTCGGCCTTCGGCAGCGCCCTGGTCGGCGCCGTCGACAATCTGCAGCAGCTGCAGGCCACCTCCAACACCCTCACGGTGCAGGCCGTAACCGGAAACCTGACCGACATCCACTCGGCCACCCTGGCCTCGACTCGCGCCCAGGTCACCCTCGAACTCGTGGCCGCCGTGCGCAATAAGGGTGTCGACGCGTTCAACGAGATCATGAGGATGCAGGCCTGATGCCGCGCCCGATCACGTCGGCCTTCGCACGCCTCGGCCAGAGCATCCGGTCCTTCTCCGTCGCCCAGCGCACGGTCGCCATCATCGGCGTCGCCGTGCTTGCCCTGGGCATCGCCGCCCTGAGCATGTGGGCCACCAAGCCGGCCTTCACGCCCCTGTTCTCCGGGCTGAGCGGTTCCGACGCGAATACCATCGTCGAGCAGCTTCGCACCGACGGCGTCGCCTACGAGCTCAGCGACGGTGGCGCGACGATCCTGGTGCCGCAGCAGAACGTCTACGACGAGCGCCTCAAGGCCGCCGCAGCCGGCCTGCCGTCCTCCAGCACGGGCGGCTACGGGCTGCTCGACACCATGGGTGTCACTTCCAGCGAGTTCCAGCAGTCGGTCACCTACAAGCGGGCGCTCGAGGGCGAACTCGCCAACACCGTCAAGGCCATGAAGGGCGTCAAGAACGCCTCGGTGCGCCTGGCGATCCCCGAAGAGACCGTGTTCGCGTCGGAGCAGAGCGACCCCACGGCATCCGTCTTCGTGGAGACGGCCACCGGCAGCACCCTGAACGCCGACCAGGTGCAGTCCATCGTGCACCTCACCTCGGCCTCCATCGCCGGGATGGCACCCACCGACGTGGCCGTCATCGACTCCACGGGTGTCGTGCTCTCGGCGGTCGGCGTGGGAGCGACCGGATCCGCCGACCAGCAGGCCGGCGCCTACGAGGACCGCGTGCGGGGGGCCGTGCAGGCCATGCTGGACAAGGTCGTCGGGCCCGGCAACGCCACCGTCGTCGTGGCCGCCGACATGAGCTACCAGTCGGCCCAGCGGGTCGAGGAATCGTTCACCACCCCGACGGATGCCCCGGCCCTCAACGAGGCCGTCAAAACCGAGTCGTACACGGGCGCCGGCGGCTCCGCGGCCGGCGTCCTCGGCCCGGACAACATCGCCGTCCCGGCGGGCACCGAGGGCGATGGAACCTTCACCTCCGAGGACACCACCAAGAACAACGCGGTCAACAAGGTCACCGAGACCCGCACCATCCCGGCCGGGGAGATCAACCGGCAGACGGTCTCGGTGGCCGTGAACGCCGACGTCGTGGGTCAGCTCAACGTCGCCGACGTCACCTCGCTGGTGGCCTCGGCCGCCGGCATCGACGTGCAGCGCGGCGACGCGGTCACCGTGGAGGTAGTCAGCTTCAACGGCGGCGCGGCAGAGGATGCCGCCGCGGCCCTCGCGGCGACCGAAGCGGCGGCCGCCGCCGACCGGTTCGCAGAGATCATGCGCATCGCCATCATCACCGCGGGGATTGTCATCACTTTCGTGCTGGGGCTCATCCTCTACGCGCGTCGTTCGCGCCGCCAGAGCCGCGAGTCCATCGAGCTTGACGAAATGATGGAGGTCCGGCCCGCGCTGTCCGTGCCGGAGGTGCCGTTCCCGCTGAGCGCCCCGATCGCGCCGATCATGATCGACCCCACCCCGACCGTGGCCTATCTGCCGCCGGCCTCCGACCGGATGCGGGTGGAGATCGACGCACTCGCTCAGCGTGACCCTGCGAAGACCGCGGAATACCTCCGCGGCCTGATGGATGACCGGCAGCCCGCATGATCGACGCCCAGCCGGCCCTGACCGGCACGCAGAAGGTCGCCGTGGTGCTGATGAGCATGGAGCACCAGCGCGCCACCGAAGTGATGAAGCAGTTCACCGAGGCCGAGGCGGCCGATATCGCCGCGGAGATGGTGCAGTTGCGCCGGGTCGACCCGGAGGTGACCGAAACCACCGTTCTGGAGTTCCACGAACTCACGGTCAAGGGTGCCCATACCCGGCGCGGCGGTCACGCCTACGCGATCGGCCTGCTTGAGGCATCCTTCGGCGCGGAACGAGCGGCCGGCGTCATGGTCAAGGTGGCCTCGTCGATGGCCGGCAAGGCCTTCGAGTTTCTCGACGCCGCCGAGCCGTTGCAGATCCTCACCCTGCTTGACGGCGAATTGCCCCAGACCATCGCGCTCGTGCTCGCGCACCTGCGCCCCGGTCACGCCTCCGCCGTGCTCGGCGGCCTCGACGCCGACCTGCGCGCGGAGGTGGCGCAGTGCATCGCCGGCATGGGTACGGCCACCCCCGAGGCCGTGCGCGTGGTCACCGAGACCCTCAAGGCCCGGGTCGGCGCCGTCGCCTCCTCCCGCGACTCGGTGGAGATCGTCGGCGGCATCCAGCCGCTCGTCGAGATCATCAACCGGGCCGATGTGGCCACCGAACGCGCCCTTCTCGAAGCCCTCGATGCGCGCGATCCGGCCCTGGCCGAAGAGGTCCGGTCACGGATGCTGACCTTCGCCGACATCGTCAAGCTCGAAAACCGAGACGTACAGCAGGTGCTCCGCGGCATCGACGCGGGCATCCTCGCCATCGCCATGAAGGGCTCCGCGGACGCTGTGGTCTCGATCATTCGCACCAACCTGTCCGAGCGCAACCGGGAGATCCTCGACGACGAGGTCAAAGCCATGGCGCCCGTGCGGGTGTCGCAGGTCGAGGAAGCGCGCGCCACGATCGTGCGGGCCATCCGCGACCTCGAGGCGCAGGGGAGCATCACCGTGCAACGTGCCGAGGAGGACGACTATGTTGTTTGACGCAGCGACCGCCCGGTCGAACTTCTCCGCCGTGACCTTCCCCAGCCTGCAGGGCGAGCGGGACGCAGGCGGCGACGCCTCCCGGGCCCGGGGGCACGCCGCCGGCTACACCGCGGGACTCCGGGCGGCCGCCGCCGAGGTGGATGCCCGGATCGCGCGGCTCGACGCCGAGCAGGCCGCCGCCGGTGCCATCGGCCAGGCGCGGATCGATCGGGCGGTCGCGCTGCTGGGTGCCGCCGCCGCCGCGTTGCACGAGCGCACCGTTCCGGTGATCCAGGAGGCGGAGGACACCCTTGTCGCGACCGCGCTCGAGCTGGCCGAAGCGATCCTCGGCTACTCACTCGGCGACGCCGACGCCTCGGCGCGGGCCGCACTGGGCCGCGCCCTCGCGACCGGAGTGACCGGTGCGACCGTCACCACCGGCGCACTCGGTACCGTTCGCCCGCACTCCGTGCGGATGAACCCCGCCGACCTTGCTCTGATCGACCTGATCACCCGCGCGGATGCCGGCGTGGACTTCACGGCGGACGCCGACCTCGCCCGTGGCGACGCGATCGCCGAGTTCCCCGATGGATTCCTTGACGCCCGGATCGGCACCGCGCTTACCCGCGCGAAGGCCGCCCTCACCGGAGCCCGGTCGTGACCCTGGCGCAGGCCCCCGCCTGGCGTCCGCGCGCGGGAAAGATCCGCTCCGCCCTCGACGCCGCGCGGCCCCAGCGGGTGGGCGTCGTCTCTTCGATCGTCGGTCTCGGTCTGGAGGTGCGCGGGCTCAATTCCGCGATCGGCGATCTGGTCACGGTCGGCGACGGCGGGGAGATCGACGCCGAGGTGGTCGCCACGACGCAGGGCGGCATCCGGTGCATGCCGCTCGGCCGGATGACCGGTATTCGGATCGGCGCGCCCGTGCGCTCGGACGGAACCCCGCACCTCGTGCCCACCGGCGCCGGCCTGTTCGGGCGCGTCATCGACGGCCTCGGCCGGCCCATCGACGGCAAAGGCCCTCTCTCCGGTGCCCGGTTCGTCGGCCTCGATCACGACAGCCCCTCCGCGATGGCCCGCTCCCGCATCCAGACGCCGCTCCAGTTGGGTGTGCGCGTGCTCGACACCCTCACCACCGTCGGGAAGGGACAGCGGATGGGCCTGTTCGCCGGCTCCGGCGTCGGCAAGTCCTCGCTGCTTTCGATGATCGCCCGCGGCACCGACGCGGAGGTCTCGGTCATCGCCCTGGTGGGGGAGCGCGGCCGCGAGGTGCGCGAATTCCTTGAAGACGACCTCGGACCCGAGGGGCTCGCCCGTTCGATCGTGGTCGTGTCCACCTCCGACGAACCGGCCATGATGCGGCTGCGCGCCGCCTTCCTGGCCACCCGGATCGCCGAGTCGTTCCGTGACGAGGGAGCCGACGTGATGCTGATGATGGATTCACTCACCCGGGTGGCGATGGCCCAGCGCGAGATCGGCCTCTCGGTCGGCGAACCCCCTGCCACCCGCGGTTATCCGCCCTCGACCTTCTCCCTGCTCGCCCGCCTACTCGAGCGGGCCGGCACCGACGAAACCGGGTCGATCACGGGCGTCTACACGGTGCTCGTCGACGGCGACGACCACAATGAACCGATTGCGGATGCCGCCCGCTCGATCCTCGACGGACACGTCGTACTCGACCGCAAACTGGCTGTCCTCGGCCATTTCCCCGCTGTCGACGCGCTCTCCTCGATCTCCCGTGTCGCCTCCCGGGTCAACAGCCCCGAGCAGAACCAGGTCGCCGGCCTGTTGCGCCGGGTGCTCGCCGCACGCCGCACCGCGCAGGACCTGCTCGACGTCGGCGCGTACCGGCGGGGCACGAACCCGCTTGTCGACGCCGCCGTCGACAACGAGGGCGCCATCAACGCGTTCCTCCAGCAGCGCATGGAGGACCAGACCTCGGCCCCGCTCGCTTGGGACCAACTCACGACACTTACTCGAACGCTCGGGGCGCTCTGATGAAACGCACTTTCGCTTTGGCCGGGCTCCTCCGGCTACGGCACCTGCAGCAGGACCAGGCCGCCGGCGACCTGGCCCAGGCCAACGCCGTCGTTCAGGCGAACGCGGCTCGCCGGGCCGCGACCAGGGCCACTCTGCGGCACGCGCCGAGTCTGGCCAGCGGGGCTGACACGCTGTCGGCGATCGCCTCCGCCCGCGCCTCGGCGCACAGCATGTTGGCCGACATGGAGGCCCTCGGCCGCAACTACCAGGTTGCCGTCGGCGAGGCGCAGGTCGCCTTCGAAGCGACCCGTGCCGATACGGTGCGGTTGGAGAAGCTCGAGGGCAGGCACGGAGCCCTGGTCGCGGCCAACGACCTGCACCGCGAACAGACCATCCTCGACGAGATTGCGTCGACCGGCTGGCACCGCAACCGGGGCGCGGGCGGTGACCCGCGATGACCATGATCGCGGCGATGAGCCGGGTCAGCGAGATCCAGGCGACACTCGTTCAGCTCTCGGCCGGGGCGAACGCCCAGAAGGCGCAGGCTACTGCCGCAGCCGGCAGCGCCACCGCCGGGGCGGGCGCGAGCACCTCGGCGAACACCTTCGCCGACGCCCTCGCGTCGGCGTCGGGCGCCGCCGCGGTCGGCCCGGCCGCACCGAACCCGGGTGGGGCCACCGGCGCCGACGTGGTCGACGCCGCGAAGAAGTACCTGGGCGTGCCCTACGTCTTCGGCGGTGAAGACGCCAGCGGCATGGACTGTTCCGGGTTGGTGCAAACCGTGTATGCCGAAATGGGCATAGACGTGCCGCGCCTCGTGTCGGGCCAGATGAAGATCGGCACCGAGGTCGGCTCCCTCGCCGAGGCCAAGCCCGGTGACCTGATCGTCACCGGCGGCGGCGAGCACATCCTGATCTACGCCGGCGACAACAAGGTCATCCACGCGCCCTACGAGGGCCGCACGGTCTCACTGGTCGAGGCCTACATGGACGACTCCGAGATCGACACCATCCGCCGTGTGATTCCGGATGCCCCGGCCGCCACCGCGAGCCCGGCGTCCTCGAGCACGGCCTCCGCTTCGTCAGCCGCCGGCAGCCAGCTCAGCGCCGCACTGGCCTCATTCATGAACGGAGCCTCCCGATGAGCGCCACGTCCGTCCGGCCGGCGCCGGCGCCCCACACCGCGGCGCAGGCGCTGGCATCCGCGTCCTCATCCGCCTCCTCCGCCGCCGCCTCCCCCTCGGCTTCGCGTGGCCCGCTGGGTGCCCGCCCGGGTGCCGGCTCATTCGCGTCCGTGCTGCAGGGCACCCTCGCGGGCCCGCGCACCTCCGCGATCGCGTCTCCGCCGGGTTCCGTGTCAACCTCATCCCGGGCTCCCGAGCCGACCTCGGAGCGCACCGCCGAACCGGCCTCCGGACCGACCACTGATCTGAGGAACGCCCTGACCGGCGCGGCGCCGGCCCCGGAGCACCAGCAGCCGAGCGCCATCCTGCCTCCCGCCGGGTTCAGCCTCTCGCCACTGCCGACCGGTGCGAAAGCCACCGGGGCGATAGCCACCGGAGCCGACAGTGCTGCCCTCGCCGACTCTGTCGGGACCGAGGCCGTGACCATCCCGACCGCCGCCGCCGGCACCGCCGAGACTTCCACCATCGCCGCCACCGAATCCGAAGCCGACTCAGACTCCACGGAGACGTCCGCCGCAGACTCCAACACTTTCACCGCAGCGAACGCCGCTGGCGGTACCGCGCTTCCGGCCGG
>NZ_PJJS01000023.1 GCF_002929845.1 Cryobacterium sp. M96 | reverse complement strand
CGGCGTGGGCGACCGGGTGTGGCTGGCGCTCGCCGCGTATCAGCGCGCGAACAGCGGCTCGGCTCAGGAGTACGCCATGCTGCCCGCGGAGCGCGTCTTCTTGCTGCCCGCGAATGCGAGTTTTGACCAGGGCGCGAGCCTCGGAGTGCCGGCGATCACGGCGTACCGCGCGCTGACGGTGGCCGAAGACGGCCCGTGGCGGCTGCACCCGGGCGCCCTGACCGGCAAGGTGGTGCTCGTGGCCGGCGGAGCAGGTGCGGTCGGGCACGCGGCGATCCAGCTGGCGCGGTGGGCGGGGGCATCCGTCATCACGACCGTGAGCGGTCCGGCGAAGGCGGCGCTCGCCACGGCCGCCGGCGCGCAGCACGTGCTCACCTACACCGACCCGGACGTCGTAGCCCGGATCCGGGCGATCGCGCCGGACGGGGTGGACCTGATCGTGGAGGTCGCACCGGCCCAGAATGCGCGGCTCGACCTGGCCGTCATCCGCAATCGCGGGTCGATCGCCGTCTACGCCAACAACGGCGGCGACCAGGTGACGCTCGACGTGCGCCAGCATTTCAGCCTCAGCGTGCGTTACCAGTTCGTGCTGCTCTACACGGTGGGCGCCGACGTGATCCGGGCGGCGGCCGAGGCCATCAACGCGGCCCTCGTCGATGGCGCCCTGGCTGTGGGGGAGGAGGCGGGGCTGCCGCTGCACCGCACCGACCTCGCGCACACGGCGGATGCCCATGCCCTGGTCGAGAGCGGCGTTGTCGGGAAGGTGTTGATCGACGTGTCGGTGGGGTTCGCTCCGGCGGCGTGAGCAATGTGCACCGTGAACCGTGCGCTCTGAGCAGGGAGTGACGGCCCGCGCCCGCCGAACGCTCCATCGCGCCAACGCTCACCCCCAGTGTCGCCGGAGCTTCAGCCCATTGAATGGCCAACCGCCGACCTGCGCCCATCGTGTGCGCTCTTGGGGGAGCGAGCGCCGAGTAAAACCCGGGTATTTCTGCATCAGCTGCGTGCGCAAGACATCAACTGCGGCATCGCTTCCAACGGCGTCAGTACAGCCAGTTAACGCCAGACGAACTTTCGTTCAGATGGCCTGGAGCTGGATTTGCTGCGCCTTAGTGTGAACGAACCGTTGCTAAAACTTGATTCGGCCGGTGAGTGGCCATCTGCCCTCTCGCGGCCCAGAAAAGGACTGACTCTTGCACAAGCGCACCCTCACCGCGGCCACCCTTGCGACCGTGCTTCTCAGCACCGTTGCGTTGACGTCATGCAGCAGCACGGCAGGCGAGGCGTCGTCGTCGGGGGAATCCTCCGGAACCCTCATCGTCTACACGAACTCCAATTCGGATGGGCGTGGGGAATGGGTGACGGCGAAGGCGGCCGAGGCCGGGATGAAGATCGAGATCGTGGGGCTGGGCGGGGCCGACCTCGCCAACCGCATCGTCGCCGAGAAGAATAACCCGGTGGGCGATGTTGTCTTCGGCCTGAACAATATGTTCTTCGAAACGCTGAAGGCAGAGGATGCCGTTGCCGCCTACACGCCGGAGTGGTCCGGGGATGTCGACAAGAAAGCCGGCGACGCCAAGGACGGGGCGTTCTGGCCCCTGGTCGAACAGGCCATCGTCACCGTCTACGACACCAACACCGTGAAGAGCGCAGACGCCCCGAAACAGGTCAGCGACCTGTGGGACGACGCCGAATACGACGGCCGATACGAAGTGAACACCAGCCTCGGCCAGGCCACCCCGCAATTGGTGCTCGCCGGCTTGCTCGCGCCCTATGCCGACGAGGAGGGTGACCTGGGCATCTCGGATGCCGGCTGGAAGCAGGTGCAGGACTACTACGAGCACGGTTCGCCAGCCGTCGAGGGCACCGACCTGTATGCGCGCCTGACCCGCGACGAGGTCGACTACGGCGTGCTCCCGAGCAGCGGAATCACCAGCCGCGACGCCGAATACGCCACCAAGACCGGCGTGATCAGCCCGGAAGACGGTGTCCCCTACGTCACCGAACAGATCGCGGTCATCAACGGCACGCCGCGCCAGGAGCAGGCCGAGAAGTTCATCGACTGGTTCGGCGGCGCCGAGGTGCAGGGTGAGTTCGCCGCCGAATTCGCGTCCTACCCGGTGAATGAGAAGGCTCGCGCAGAGGCGCTTCCCGAGGTCGTCGAACTGATCGAGTCCCTCCCCAAGCAGGACATCGACTGGTCGCTGACCCGCGAACGTATTTCCGAGTGGGTCGAGAAGACCGAGCTCGAGTACCTGCCCTAAGTCTCGGCCCGGGCACGACAGTCATGATCAGATTCGAGAACGTCGAAGTGAGCTTCGGCGAGAAGATCGCCATCCCCGACCTGACCCTCGAGATCGAACAGGGTGAGTTCTTCACCCTGCTCGGGCCCTCCGGGTGCGGCAAGACGACGGCCCTGCGCACGCTCGCGGGGTTCATCGAACCGTCCCAGGGTGAGATCTACATCGACGGGAAGGTGGCCACCCGGCTGCCGAGCGAAAAACGCAGCGTGGGCATGGTCTTCCAGAACTACGCGCTGTTCCCCAGCATGAGCGTGTGGGAGAACATCGCGTTCGGCCTGCGGGTGCGAAAGACCAGGAGGGCCGAAACGGCGCTGCTCGTCGACGAGATCGCCGCGCAGGTCGAGCTCACCGAGGAGCAGCTCGCGAAGAACGTGTCCGAACTCTCCGGTGGCCAGCAGCAGCGGGTCGCCATCGCCCGGGCTCTCGTGCTCAAGCCGCGCATCCTGCTGCTCGACGAGCCCCTCTCCAATCTCGACGCCAAGCTGCGCGTGCAGCTGCGCGAACAGCTGAAAAACCTGCAGCGGGAACTCGGCATCACCACGGTGTACGTCACGCACGACCAGGAAGAAGCACTCACCATGAGCGACCGGATCGCCGTGTTCAACCACGGCGTGGTCGAGCAGGTAGGCACCCCGGAGGAGATCTACAACCGCTCCGGCACCGAGTTCGTGTGCACCTTCGTCGGTGCGATGAACAAGCTCTCGGGCGACGTCGTGCACCAGCTGCGCCAGCGCGGCGGCACCGGTCTTGCACCAGCTAAAACGTCGTACCTGCGCCTGGAGAAGGTGTCGTTGCAGGCGCCCCCGGGCAACACGGATGCGATCCGGCTCGACGGCGTCGTCGCCGGCCGTTCCTACCACGGCTCGCACAGCACCTACACAATCGACAGTCATGGCAGCAGCATTCGTGCCCTGGTGCCCGAGGGCGGCGGCTCTGCGCTCGAACCGGGTTCTGCGGCGCAGCTGTATATCGACCCGTCGTCGATCCTGCAGTACTAGAGGGAGGCATCCGTGCGCACTTCGTCGTGGGCTTCAATGTTCCGATCTCCGTTCGTCGTCATCATCACCCTGGTGACGCTGTGGTTCGTGGCGACGTTTTTGGTCTTCCCGAACGCCAACCTGCTCATCAGAACCTTCTTTCCGGAGGGCCAGTTCAGCTTTCGGGCCGTCGAGAAACTGGTCAGCTCCGAACGCGCGATGAACAGCCTCTGGCACAGCTTCGCGCTGGCCGCCACGCTGGCCGTCACGGTGAATGTCGTCGGCATCTTCATCGTTCTCGTCACCGACTATTTCAAGATCCGGGGCGCACGGATGCTGTGGCTCGGCTACGCCACCACCCTCATCTACGGGGGCATCGTGCTCGCCGCCGGCTACAACTTCATCTACGGCCGCTACGGATTCGTCACCAACGCCGTGCGCAACTGGTTTCCGGAGATCGACCCGAACTGGTTCTCCGGCTACTTCGCGGTCGTCGTCGTGATGACGCTGGCCACGACGACGAACCATATGCTTTTCCTGGGATCGTCGCTGGCGAAGATCGACTACCAGACCATCGAGGCGGCGCGCAATATGGGCGCGTCGACCATGGGCATCCTCTGGCGAATCGTGTTGCCCGCCCTGCGCCCGATGATCTTCGCCGTGACAGTTCTCACGTTCCTGACCGGTCTCGGCGCACTGACAGCGCCGCTCGTGTTGGGCGGCACCGATTTCCAAACGATCGCCCCGATGATCCTCACCTTCTCCAAGAGCACCGGGTCGCGTGACCTCGCCGCGCTGCTCGCCGTGATCCTCGGCCTGGCGACCATCGTGCTGCTGGCAATGATGAACCGGGTCGAAAAGTCGGGGGTGTACTTCTCGGTGGCGAAGGTGGCGACCCCGCTGCAGAAGCAGAGAATCCCGAACCCAGTGGCGAACGCTGCCGTGCACGTTGCCGCCTACGCTCTCTTCGTCGTCTACGCGACGCCGGTGCTGCTGATCGTGCTGTTTTCCTTCGTGCACTCGAGTGCCATCGTCACGGGAAGCATCAGCTGGGATTCGTTCACGCTCGACAACTACGCCACGGTCTTCGGCACACCCGCAGTGCTCCGACCCTTCGTGGTCAGCGTCGTCTACAGCGCGCTGGCGTCGGTGATCGTGGTCGGCGGGATGCTGTTCGTCTCACGGTTGCTGCAGAAACACCGCAACCCGTTGACCGCCACGCTGGAGTACCTGCTGCACATCCCCTGGATCCTGCCGACGATTCTCATCGCCCTCGCCCTCGTCATGACGTTCGACCGCCCAAACCCGATGGTCGGCGGCCAGGTGCTCACAGGAACGACGAGTCTCCTGTTGATCGCCTACGTGATCGTGAAGATCCCGTTCACCCTGCGATTGCTCAAGGCGGCTTTCGCATCGGTGCCGGAGTCGCTCGAGGATGCCGCCCGCATCCTCGGTGCCGGGTCGATGTTCACCCTTCGCACGGTTCTGGTTCCGCTGGTTCTCCCTACCGCGGCTGCGATCACGGCACTCAACTTCAACAGCCTGCTCGACGACTATGACGCCGCGGTGTTCCTGTATCACCCGCTCTACCAACCCCTCGGTGTTGCGATCAAGGCCAGCACGGAGGGGGAGAACAACCTCGACTCCATGTCGATCACGTTCGTCTACACCGTGTTGCTCATGGTCATCATGGGGTTCACCATGTACCTGGTCTACGGGCGAGGAGGCTCGTCGACGAAGCGCCATACGCGCCGCGCCCGCACTGTCGCGGCGAAGTAGTCGGGGCGGAGTCCTCCCTGCGCCTGAACATCAGCCCGAGCGGTCAGGCTCCGCGTGCAGCAGGGCAAGCACCTTCCCCGCGTGACCGAAGGTCGATCTGCGACCCGGAGTCAGACCGCCGACTCCGCGGCATCCGTCACCGCGTCGAGCACGGCACGCACGGCCGCCGGGTCACCGAGGATGCGGAAGTGCCCGCCGACCCTGAGCTGGATGTTGCGGGCGCCGACGAGTTCACTGCCCTCGGGGACATGCGGGTCGAACACCCCGTAGATAGACGTGATGCGGTCGTTGACCCGGTGGTCCAGGCCGAGGTCGTGCAGGGCCACGTTGGCGGGAGCGAAGGCACGGATGCTCGGCACGACCCAGTAGCGCGCATAGCGGGAACCGCCGAAGGGAGCACTGATCGCGGTCATTCCGCTCACCCGGCGGCCCGGGTCATCCGTCGTCATGAGCAGTTTGCCGATCAGGCCGCCCTTGCTGTGCGCCACGATGACGACGCCGTTCAGGTTCTCCCGCTCGAGGTAGGCGGCCACGGTCGCGGCGGCATCCGCCAGAGAACGCCGGTTGCGGCCGAGCTTCGCCACCACGTGCACCGGATGCCCGTGGCCGTGCAGTATCTCAATCAACGGTCGCATGAACTGCCAGGATTCATACACCCCGGGGATGATCACGATCGGGGCTTTGGTACCGGAGCAAAAGTCCGTGGGCCGGGCGCGGGAGAGGAACGCACGGGTCTGGCCGGTCGCCGCATAGACATAGTCGAGCAGCCACCACCAGGCCTCGCGCAGATGGCGACTCAGCAGACGGGGGTTCAGGAGACGGCGAATCATTGTGCCGGGTGCGCGACCGCCGGAAGCCGCAGGGCGTGCCCCTCGATGATGGCGGCGGTTTGCACGGCGGCACTGTGGTGCACCAGGTGGCGGTGCCCCGCGACCTCGAACACATGCCCGTCCGGCGCGGCGGCGGCCAGCGATGCACACCAGGTGCTGCCCGAGACGGGGTCGTTGGTGCCTCGGATCACGAGGATGGGGGAGTGCACCTCGCCAAGGGCCAGGTCGGTGCGGTAGCCGAGCATGGGGACGAGCTCGGTGGAGAACCAGCGCGGGCCGCACTCGAGGTAGTCACGGAACACGATCAGATTGCCCGACGGCGACTCCTTGGCCACATCCCGTGTCAGGCCCAGCGCCTGTCGCACGGCTGTCGACCGGCGGGGATCGGTGACAGGGCCGATCAGAACCAGGTGGGAGACGGCATCGGGGCGTTGCCGGGCCACCTCGGTGACGAATTGGGCGCCCATCGAATGGCCGACCAGGACCGCCCGCGGCACCTCGAGTCGATCAAGTAGCCGGCCGAGCAGGGCGCCGTATTCTTCGACAGCGAGCGGCCGAACGGGCCGGCGGGTGCCGCCGAATCCGGGCAGATCGAGCGAATGGGTATGCCCGATGGCGGCCAGGCTCCTCTGCACCCGGCGGTAGTAGCGGTGCGACGCCCCGATGCCGTGGACCAGCAGGTAGGTCGGCGCGTCCGGCGAAGGCGAGGTGCTCTTCAGGGAGTGCACGGTGAATTGATGCCCATCAACCTCGATGCTGCGGCTACGGGCAGGAACAGCGGCTGCGCGCCGTCGTTCGACACGCGCTCGGTCGGTGCTCGTCACAGGGTTTCCTTCGGGTTCAGGTGCAAAAATCCTAGCCTCCGGCAGTGTCGGGTGGCCTGGGCGCTCACGGGGGCTGAGACATCCGTCACTGATAAGACGGATGCGGGCCGAATTCGTCACGCCCGCGGCGCCGATGGGTCGGGTGCGCCCCGCCCGGCGGTCTGCCCGGCGCCCTGCCCGCCGCCCTGCAGCCCCGAGAGTCGCCGATTCTGCCGAGAATCGCCGCTGGAACGGCGACGCTCGGCGCAAACGGCAACTCTCGGCGGCTCTCGGCGACCCGCGCCATCCCGCAGGATAGAAGGTATGGCCCACCGTCAACGAAAGCCCGCCGATTCTGACCCCGCCCGTGACCGGGCGGACAAGACGTGCGCCTCGTGTGGGCGGCGCATCGAGTGGCGCATGAAGTGGGCCGACAACTGGGAGTCGGTGAAGTACTGCTCGACCGCTTGCCGCGCACATGGGGTCACGGCGACCGACCTCAAGCTGGAAGAGGCTATCGCGACACTGCTCAGTGCGCGGGCGACGAATGCCACGATCTGCCCGTCCGAGGCGGCGAAAGTGGTCGGCGGTGACGGCTGGAACGACCTGATGGAGCCGGCCCGACGCGCCGCACGCCGCATGGTCGCCCGCGGTGACCTGCAGATCATGCAGGGCGGGGCCGTGGTCGATCCGTCGACGGCGAAGGGTCCGATCCGGTTGCGGCGGGTGCGGACATAGGCGCAGTACCCGCGCACACCGAGTGCCGTGGCCCGAGACCCTTGCCCGCATTCTGGCCCCGCCACCGCGCGGCCGTCGGTCGTGCTGCGGCGCGAGCGTGAGCAGGTGCTCAAACTGGCCGGGCGCCGCCGCACGGATTTCCCCCGGCTGCTGGTGCAGTCGGGGATTGCATAGGGCGAGCGGCGGTCGCCGCTCGTCACCTAACGGATTGGTTCACCCCGAGCCGATAATCGGCTCCGTGGTGCTCCTCGGGCAGACGGTCGCCGCGCCCGTGCAACTTGTTGCGTAGAGTGCCCTCGACGTACTCCTCCGGGTAGGCCCCGCGACGACGCAGCTCGGGAATCACGAACTCGACCACGTCTTCGAACGTTCCGGGTGTGATCGCGTAGGCGAGGTTGAACCCGTCAACATCGGTATCGGCGACCCACTCCTGCAGGTGATCGGCAACCTCTTCCGGTGAGCCGACGATGAACGGCCCCAGGCCGCCGATTGCGCCGAGCTTCGCGATGTCACGCACGGTCCACTCGGAGCCGTCATCATTCGCGGCCTGAAAATTTGCCACCGCCGACTGGATCGCGTTGCTCTTCACGTTGCCGATCGGCTCGTCGAGGTCATACCGGGAGAGATCGATGCCCATCCAGCCCGACATGAACACCAGGGCGCCTTCTTCGCTCGCGTAGGAGAGGTAGTCCTGATGTTTTGCGTGCGCCTTCTCGCTGGTCTCGTCGGTGATGATTGTCAGCAGCGTGTAGATCTTCGCGGAGTACCGGTCTCGACCGGCCTGCTCGAGCGCATCCCGGATCTTGCTCACAGTCGCGGTGAGGCCGGACTTGGTCGAAGCGGCCACGAAGATCGCCTCGGCGTTGCCGGCGGCGAAGGCGATACCGCGCGGCGATGCCCCGGCCTGATAGATCACCGGCGTGCGCTGCAACGACGGCTCGGACAGGTGGATCCCCGGCACGGTGAAGTTCTTGCCGTAATGCCCGATCTCATGCACCTTGCTCGGATCGGTGAACACCCCGGTCTCCCGGTCGCGGATGACGGCATCGTCTTCCCACGAGCCCTCCCACAACTTGTACAGCACCTCGAGATATTCGTCGGCGACGTCGTAGCGGTCGTCATGCTCCAACTGGTCTTCATGCCCCATGTTGCGGGCGGCGCTCGGCAGATAACCGGTGACGACGTTCCAGCCGACGCGACCCTTCGTCAAATGGTCGAGCGTCGACATCCGTCGTGCGAACGGGTACGGATGCTCGTACGCTGTACCCGCGGTCACGCCGAACCCGAGGTTCTCGGTCACCGCCGCCATGGCGGAGACGAGCAGAATCGGGTCGTTCACGGGAACCTGGGCCCCGTGCCGGATCGCTGCTTCGTTCGAACCGCCATAGACGTCGTACGTTCCGAGCACATCGGCGATGAAAATGCCATCGAAAGTGCCTCGCTCGAGCAGCCTGGCCAGGTCGGTCCAATAGGAGAGGTCCTTGTATCGCCAGGACTGGTCAAGCGGATGCCGCCACATTCCTGAGGACTGGTGCGCGACGCAGTTCATGTCAAAAGCGTTGAAGCGAATTTGTCTGGGCATGCCACCCATCCTGCGGCGCGGTCGTTGACGGCGCCACAGCACTCGCCATTTGGCGTAACACACGGGGAGCGACGGGCTGAATCTCGCAGATCCGCCCGGAGCGGCGCGGTTTGAATCCCTCGCCGCGAACGAGACCGCCACGCTGCCGCCGACGCTGCTGGCCGCCTGGGTCGTACGGGCCACCGGCACGACGACCATATTCGCGCTGCTGTTGACCATCGTCTTCTCGGTCGCCCTTGTATCGGCTCCAGCAGTTCGGGCGCCATTCTCAGCGTGCTCGGCTGGCGCTAATTGTTCGACCTCGTGCTCCTGATCACCCTCAGTGTGCTCGTCGTGGGCGGCTTGGGGCTGAAGAACGTCACCACTCCGCGCAAGACGCCGATCGACGTGGTCTTGGTCATCCTCTCGGCGCCCGGCTTCGGCAAGCTCGTCTACGGCCTCAGCAACCTGAATGCGGAATCCGGTGGCATCGGCTCGGTTGCGGGCTGGCTGCCGACCGCTCCGGGCCCATTCGTCTGCTGATCGCGGGCTCCAGCCGCGTTCCTGTGCGGCGCCGTGATCTCGCTGTTCGCGATCCCCGCGGCGTTCTTCATTCGCCGCGCGGCAGCTGCGCCGCGCGGGCGCGATAGCTGCGCCGTTCCGCGCGTGGCACGCCATCGGCGCAGCGGCGCAGCACGCGCGCAGCGAGACCAGGGCCGCCGCGCGGGGCCTGCCGAACCCGGTGTCCCGGCCCGGCTACCCATGACTTTCACAGAATACTGAGCGTTTGTTCAGAAACATGAGACAGAATATAAGTTTCGTCTGCGCCGTCCCCCGAAAGCGCAGGCCCGATGCTCAGTGAGCTGGCGCGCGCACGCGTGCGAGCTTGCGTAACACGGAAGTCAAGCGCACATACATGCCCGAAACACCCGAAGAAATCCGCATCCGATTCGCTGCCCAAAATAAGCGAAGCAACAGCATTCCCAGCAGCAACAGCACCACCGGCCCCACCAAGATCAACCGCCCGCACCGCATCGTGCTCATCGCCACCAGTGTGCTCGCCGTCACCGGCCTCGCAGTCGGCGCCGGCTTCGCCGGTCAGTCCGCCTCCGCCACCCAGGACCGCGTCTCGGCCACAACCGAACTCGCCGACAGCACCGGCCTGCACCGTGAACAGCTCGGCGCCTACCGCGCGGTCGCCAAGGCGCACGTCGACAACTCGGCATCCATCACCCTGAACGAGGCCAATCAGGTCATCGCCGCCACCCAGGACAAGGTGGATGCCTCCAGCCTCGCCGCGGTCGCCAGCTCGCTCGCCAGCTACGAGATCCTCCCTCTCGACGAGATCACCTCGCTGACCGCCCAGACCAAGGCCGAGACTGCCGCCGTCACCGCGGCGTCGATTGAAGCCGATCGGGTCGCCGCCGAGGCCGCCGCCGCTGAGGCCGCCGCTGAGGCCGCCGCCGCCGCTGAGGCCGCTTCTCAGGCCGCCGCCGCTGAAGCCACCCGTGCCCAGTCGCTGGCCTCCGGCAACACTCCTGCCGGCGCGCGCGCCACGGCTCAGGCCATGGCCGCGTCCCAGTACGGCTGGGGCGCCGACCAGTTCTCCTGCCTGAACCAGCTGTGGCAGAAGGAATCGGAGTGGAAGTACGACGCCGTGAACTCCAACGGCGGTGCCACCGGCGTCCCGCAGGCGTTGCCCGGCAACAAGATGGCGACGGCCGGCAGCGACTGGGCCACCAACGCGACCACGCAGATCGCATGGGGCCTCGGCTACATCAAGGCCTCCTCCTACGGCACCCCGTGCGCCGCCTGGTCTCACTCGCAGGCCAACAACTGGTACTGAAGCCCTGACTACCCGCAGCACCAAGGCCGGTCGTCCCCTCGTGGAGGGGCCGACCGGTTTTCTCGTTGCCGGGCTCTCAGCGGTCGGTTCGCATGCACCGAAGGGACCCGTGCTGCACTAGCCTTCGAAGGTCGGATGTTGCGGGGACAGCACGGCTCGGCGCGGTCGACGCCGCATCGAGGCTCCCGGCTCCGGCAGAAACAGGGAGCGACAATATGCACGGGATCGCACCGGCCAGACATCCGTTACGTCGATTCGTGCAGGTCATCGCCGCGCTCGCGGTTTCGGCGGCGCTCGCGCTCGGGATGCCGGCCGTCGGGACGCCCCTGGCCGCGTCGGCAGACACCGGTGACTTCACATTCACCTCCTTCGAGGCCGACTACTACCTCTCCCGTGACGACGCCGGGCACTCCACCCTGCGCACGGTCGAGACGTTCGTGGCGCAGTTCCCGAACTTCGACCAGAACCGAGGCATGGTGCGCCTCCTCCCCAACGACTACAACGGGGTGCCGCTGAACACCACCGTCGAATCGGTCACCGACGCCACCGGAGCCCCCGTCTACTTCGAGACCTATGACCAGGGCTCCGTCACCGAGGTGCCGCTCGGCACCGATGAGTTCGTGCGCGGCCAGCAGACCTACACGATCGCCTACACGCAGCAGAACGTGGTGCGCGCGTTCGCCGACACCGACGACGACGAGCTCTACTGGGACACCAACGGCACCGGGTTCGACCAGTCGTTCGGCTCCGTCACCGCGCGCGTGCACGTCGACCCGAGCGTCGCCGAGTTCCTCACCGGCGACACCGCCTGCTATTCCGGGGCCCAGGACGACGGCGCCCGGTGCGAGATCAGCCAGACCACGGATGCCGCAGTGCCCGGATCCACGGGCCAGCTGTTCACCTCGTCCGTGCAGGGTCTCGGTCCGCGGCAGAACCTGACCGTGGCCATCGGCTTTGCACCCGGCACCTTCGTGTCGGTGCCGGCCTCGGCCAGCTACAGTGCGAGCGATTCGGACAACGGCGGGGGAGAACCGGCGACCGGGCTGCTGTTCCTGGTGGCGGCTGTCGGCTTTCTCGGGGTCGTGCTCGCCTTCATCCGTCGCCGACTCGGCCAGCGCGACGCCCGCGGCCGAGGCACCATCATCGCCCAGTACAGCGTGCCGAAGGGTTACAACCTGCTGGAGGCGGGGGACCTTGCGAATCGGTCGAAGACGGCTATCGCCGCGCAGATTGTGAGCCTGGCGGTGCGCGGCACGGTGCGCATCCTCGACTATCCGGTCAGCGCCGGCGGCGGCGACTACACGCTGCAGCTGCTGACCGTGGAAGGCGTGGACGCTCAGGAGCGAAAGCTGCTGGAGACGCTGTTCCCCCGCCTGACGATCGGAGCGACGCGGGAACTGGGGGTCGCCGACAGCACACTCGCCGCCAAACTGAGCGCGTTCCTCCCCGCCGCGACAGCGTCGGTCATCGAGCGCGGCTGGCGGGCCAAGGTGACCGGCCGCGGCGGCAGGTGGATCGCCATCGGAATGGCCGTCGTGCTGCTGCCGGCCCTGGCCGTCCTCGGTGCGGTGGCGCTGATCGACGGCTCCCCGAAGTTCGGCGAGGTGATGACGGTCGCCGTCATCGCAGCGCTGTTCCTCTACCTGGCCCTCTACCTCGCCCAGGGCACGGTGCAGCTCACCGATTCCGGGGCCGATCAACGCGACTACCTCAAGGGACTGAAGGTCTATCTAGAGCTCGCCGAAGAGGAGCGTTTCCGCATGCTGCAGAGCCCGGACGGCGCGCTGCGGGCCACGATGCCTGCCATGCCGGGTGTCGCTTCGGGGGCGCTGCCGAGCCCGGTGACGGATGCCGCCGAAACACCCGACACCGTCGAACTGGTCAAGCTCTATGAGGAGCTGCTCCCCTTCGCGGTGCTCTGGGGCGTCGAACGGGACTGGGCGATGGAGCTCGTCGTGCTCTACGAGCACGGGGCGCCGGCGCCGGGCTGGATCGTGTCGCAGGGAGGCTTCACCGCGAGCGGCTTCGGCGTCGCCATGAACGGTTGGGTCGCTTCGGTCCTCACCTCTGCCACGGTTCCCGTCAGCTCCAGCAGCGGCGGCGGATACTCCGGCGGCGGAGGAAGTTTCTCCGGCGGCTCCGGCGGCGGNGCGGCGGGTTCTCCGGCGGTGGCGGTGGCGGAGGCGGTGGCGGCGGCCGTTGACGACTGCCGGGTGTGCAGCCGTCAACGCATCCGTGGTCCGTCGTGCCGGCGCGGGTGCCGCGCCGCTTCGCAGGTGGCATGCCATCCGCAGAGCGGCGCACCTCCCGCCCGTCGAGCAGAGTGGAACGGGAAAGGGCGACGGATGCCCCGCGCCGCTTACGCGGCGTCGCTCGGCACGCGCAGGGTGAGGCTACCGGCATCCACCCAGGTCTTGAAGGCCACGGCGGTGCCGAACCCGTCGCCGTCGAGTTCGATCTCTTCCGGACGGTTGAGCCGCAGCACGAGCTTCGTGCCGGTGGCGTAGTTGAGCGCGTCGACATCATTGGTGCGCAGTTTGCGGCCCAATACCGTTCGGCTGAGCACGCCGTTCTCCCACAGCACCTTAGACAGAATTTGCAGCCAGCCGCCGAAGCCCTCCGGCTTCAGTACGACCACGTCGAAGAGTCCGTCGTCGAGGGCGGCGTCGGGAATCAACTCGATGCTGGCCGGAAGCGACCCGCAGTTGCCGACCATGATGGTGTGCGCGCGCATCGCCTGCTCGGGCTTCGCGTTGAGCCGGTACCGGAACCGGAGATCGCTGTCGTCCTTGCCGACGGCGATCATGGCTTTCACGTAGGCCAGCCAGCCGGCCTTCGCCTTGAGGTCGTCGTCGGTGTTCGCGAGCATCTTGGCATCGAGGCCGAGCCCGGCCATCACCAGGTAGGCGTGCCGGTCGACCGACCGGTCGGCCCGCTCGATGTCGATCAGGCACACGTCGATCACCTTGTCCTGGCCGGCGAACGCGGCTTGCAGGGCCAGCCCGGTGTCGGCGAGGGGCAGCTGCAGGTTGCGGGCGAGCAGGTTGCCGGTGCCCGACGGCAGCAGCGCCAGTGCGCACTCCGTGCCGTGGACGGCTTCCGCGACGGCGCGCACGGTGCCGTCGCCGCCGGCCACGATGATCATGGTGGCCCCGGCTTCGATCGCCTTCCGGGCCGGTCCCTGCCCCGGGTCCTCAGCTGACGTCTCGAACCACAGCGTCTCCGGCCAGCCGGCGGCCGATTGCTGGGCCTCGACGGCGTCCCGGAGCTCGTCGACGTCAACCTTTATGGGGTTGTAGACGACCGCGGCGAGCCGGGGTGCGCTCACGTCATCGGTCAGGTCGTCGTGGTGCAGATCGTTGCTCGTCATGTGGGGTCCGTTCGATGGTGGAAGCTGGTGCCTTCCGTCAATGGGTTCTCACTCATCTAGACGGATGCCGCTGCCCATTTGTCACGCGACCCCGCAGTCGGGCGCCCCTTCCCAGGTGCAGACCCACTCCTTATGCTGGCACCACTTCGCTCGAAAATCACGTTCCTCTCGTTCGCTTCAGGGTGGGAAGACTCTCCTGAACCCCGGCCGAATCTGCCGGGACGCTTTCGGGGGTCCCGCGGCGCGGGTAGTGTCACCAACGGTTCTGCCCAGCCGGCCATGCCAGAGCCGGTTGCTGCCGGGCCGATCGCTGCCGCACCGCTCTCTGCCGCACCACTCTCTGCCGCACCGCTCTCCGCGGAGCCGGCTGACGGCATCCGGAACCGTCGATGAAACGAAAGGGTCAATTCAATGCCCCCCGCGACACAAACACAGAATGTCACCGATGCGCGCACCATGGCTCGGCGAACGGGCACCCTCCTCGGAGGGATGCCCTATTTGAGGTTCGGCACGGGCTCACCGCTGGTGGCCATCCCGGGCCTCACCCAGAACTTTGAACCGACGGTCGGCGTCGAGCGCATGCTTGTGACCCGGATGCTGGCTCCGGTGGCGGCCCGGCATCGCGTGCTCAGGCTGACCCCGCGCCCGGGCCTCGACCCGAACGCCAGCATGGCCGACATCGCCCGGGACTACGCCGACGCTCTGCGCCTGGAGTTTCCGGGGCCCATCGACGTGATCGGCACGTCGACCGGCGGGAGCATCGCCCTGCAACTCGCCGCCGACCATCCCGATGTGGTGCAGCGTCTCGTCGTGGTCTGCGCGGCCTACACCCTGGGGCCAAACGGCAAGAAGGTGCAGCGTCGGGTCGCTGAAGAGGTTCTTGCCGGGCGCCCGCGGCAGGCCAGCCGGGAGATGTTCAGTGTCCTCGGCGACAAGCCCCCGAGTCGGCTGGCAGCCGGCATGGGCTGGATGCTCGGACCCCGCACGTTCGGCAAGGCCAGCCCCGACCTGATCACCACCATTCGCGCCGAAGACGCCTTCAACCTGCGTGACCGGCTCGGCGAGATCGAAGCGCCCACCCTGCTGATCGGTGGTGACCGGGACGGTTTCTACACGCCCGAGCTGTTCCGCGAGACGGTGGCGCGCATCCCCAACGCCCGCCTCATCCTCTACCCCGGCAAGGGGCACATGGCCGCGATCTCAGACCCACGCCTCCTGCCGGACATCCTCGAGTTCCTCGATGGCTCCGACGCGGGCGGCCGCGCTGGGGGTGCCCACTCCCCGAGTGCACGCTCTGCGGGCACTCGTCCGTCGACGCTGTAGCCGTCGCCATGCGGGGTCGTTGTTGACCCGGAACGTCGGTGAGACGACAGCTGTCCCTGGTTTCGCCCGGGACGATTACGAGGTGGCGCTGCGGACCAGCTTCGAAGCACGGGGGTGGTGCTCCTGCCGTGCCCGGAACCAGTTTAGGCCCGAGCTGGTCGGCTAAAGGATTGCTCTAGGTGAGTGCCGGGATGATCGCGCCAGAGAACACCTGCCAGGCCAGCGCGGTCTTGGCGACCAGGCTCAGCGTGATGTAGGCGCGCTCGCCGCGGAGGTAGTCGCGCCAGCCGCCGACCTGACGGTACTGCAGCACCTGGTTGACGGCGAACGTGTTGAAGAACAAGAAGAGGGAAATGATGATGCCGTAGACGAAGGCCGGCGGTGCGGCCTCGGTGTTCGAGCCGGGGGCGATGAAGTAGATCAGGATGACGACCCACGGCACCACGCCCACCATCGACCCGAAGATGAAGGGCAGGAACGTGCCGTTGCCGGGTGTCTCGTACTTCTCCTGCAGTGCCCCGAACATGATCATGGCGGCGTTGGCGGCGAAGATCGAGAACAGGGCCGCGATGTCGGTGATGCCGGTGATCTGGGCGATCAGCCAGATCATGATCGAGGAGCTCAGGGAATATTCGACCCAGCGGAAGTAGTTTCGGTTGGCTTTGAGCCCCGCCGCGTAGCGGGGGAAGAATTTCGGCGACGAGATCAGGAAATGGAAGAAGGCCGAGAGCGCCAGGAAGGAGACGACGCCGATGCCCACGTTGACGTCGAACAGGGTCACCCGCTCGGGCGGCAGCGGCACGCCGGGAGGAGCCGACAGATAGTCGGCGGTGACGGCAAAGGTGACCTGGGTGCTGAGCAGGGTGAGCACGTATGCGAAGCCCAGGACCTGCACGAGGTGCAGTGAGCCGGCCACGATGTTGTAGACGCGGAGGCGGGAAATTTTCTGATCGGGGGTGTAGTTCTTGCGTGCCATCGGGGCTCCTCCACAGGTCAGGTGAGGCCGAGACTAGCAGGGTCGCCGACTGCCGTTACCCAAGCGTCAGACCACGCCGAGCGGCAGGTGTTCCCCGGCCGGCAGCCGCACTTGAATCGGGTCCCCGGGAGCGACGCTTCCCCCGGTGACGACGATTCCCATGATCCCCGCCTTGCGGATCACCTGACCGGCATCATCCGTGTCGATCAGCGTCTTCATCAGCCCCTTCTGGTACCCGTTGATCAGTGAGCACGGGTTGCGCAGCCCGGTGATCTCCACGACCGCGTCGGTGCCGAGCCGCAGCCGGGCACCCCGCGGAAGGCCGGACAGATCCAGCCCGCGGGTCGTGATATTCTCGCCCAGCTCGCCGGGGGAGACCTCGAAGCCGGCCCCCCGCAGCTCGTCGAAGAGCTCGGCGGGCATGAAGTGCACCTGGGTGAGGTTCGCCCTGGTCGGATCCTTCACGATCAGGTAGCGGTGCTGCGTCGTGGCTCCGGCGTGAGCGTCGCCCTCCACCCCGAATCCCGCGATCAAACGGATGTCCGGGACCGTCGGCTTGCTGAACGCGTGCCGTTCGTCTCGGCTGACCGACTCCACCGTGGCCGTCACCGTTGCCGTCACTGTGGCCGTCACTGTGGCCGTCGCATCCTGCATCATGCCCCGAGTCTCGCATGGGGGCCGCCGAGAATTCACCCAGCCGATATAGCATTTCTGCGTCGCAAACGTAGGCTAGGTGGGTGTTCAGCGAGTCGAGTCGAGTCGAAAAAGGTCAGTCGTGAAAGTCATCAGCTATAACCTCCGCAAGAATCGTGCCAGTGGTGAGCTCATCGCCCTGGCCGAGAACTACGATCCCGACGTCCTGTGTCTGCAGGAATGCGACACCCTCGAGCTCCCCGAGGAGATCGGTCTCCTACACCTCGCCGACTCCACTGTGCGCAACCGACTCGGCCTGGCGATCTACTATCGCATGGACCGGTTCACCAACGAGCGCACCCAGACCTTCGCGCTCAAGAAGTCACTGCACGACCGCGTGCTGACCCCCGCGCATGAGCGCCTGATCGGCACCCGATTGACCGACCTCGCCGCCCACCGCGAAATCGTCGTCGCTTCGTTCCACGCCGCGCCGCTCACCGCGCTGAACTCTCTGCGGCGCAACCAGATCCGCACCGCGCACGAAGAACTGCACGTGCTCGGGCCGGGCCTGCCGACCCTGATGGTGGGCGACTACAACTACCCGATTTTCAAGGGGCGCCTCGGCGACCACATCACCCAGTCCGGCTACGACCTCACCCTGAGCGACACCCGAACGTACACGCGCTACAAGTTCTTCCGCGGGCATTTCGACCTGGCAACCTCCATCGGGCTGACCATCGACAGTGTCGAGACGCTGCCCCTCGGCACCTCCGACCACCTGCCCATCCTGGTCACTTCCACCTACAGCGACGAGTCGGTGAACGCCACGAATGCGCCGGCCAGCCTCGCCGAGACGGAGCGCGCTCCGGGCGGCGAATTCGCGATCTAAGGGGCGGGGCCTCGACTACTGAGCGTCGAGGGCGGGGCCCCGTCTACTGGGTGTCGCCGCGCGACCAGAGCAGGTGGGCACGCACCGACAGGGATCCGCCGATCAGGAGGGCCACGCCCGCCATCCAGAGCAGGACGGTGAGGAACGCGTTGGCCGTCACGGCGTTGAGAATGATCAGGGCCACCCCGAAGGCACTGATACTGAACCCGGCGACGGCGCAGGTGGTGAAGGACCAGTTCTTCATGCGGGTGGTTCCAATCGGGTGGGGATTCGACAGCGTTTACGGTAGCAGGCCCGCGGGGCGCTCACCGCGCCCCGCCTGCCCAGAACTAGTGAGTCCGAATCGGTTGGTTGCATCGCTCCCGGATTGGCAGAGCTGACTGCACCGCGCGGACGCTGTTCAGCACGGGCGAGCGCCGGGTTCGGCGTCGAACCAATTCGACGGAGATTTTGGGTGAAATCGCCTTCCAGAGTGGGTTTAGGGCAGATTTCGGCAGAATCTCCGTCGAATTCGTTCGGGACGGATGGCTGGCCGACCTCGTGTCGCCGGAGGTCGCCGACAGAGTGGAAGCCGACCAACGTGGAGCAGCTCTGGACCCACGGCGGCATCCTCACTCGGTGTCGGAACTAGCCGTGGCCCCCCACTGGCTCTCGGTGTGCCAGTTTCTCAGGTGATGCCGGCCCGCCGGCGCGACTCCGTGTGCTCGCGCATGCGCGCGTTCGACTCCCTGGTGAACTGCTTCCAGGCGTCGAGCTTGCCGGGCAGGATCGGCACGAACAGACTGATGCTGTTCAAAACTCATTCTCCCTTCAGATTGTTTTTCCAGCGCATGTTTCAGTCCCGAGTCCCGAGTCCCGACGGGCTCAATCAACGACCAGCAGAATCTTGCCCACGTGAACGGATGCCTCCAGCCGCCGGTGTGCCTCGGCGGCCTTCTCGAACGGGAAAATGCTGTCGATCACCGGGCGGAAGCGGCCGGATTCAAGCCAGGGCCAGACATCCGTCCTGAGGGCCCGCATGATTGCCGCCTTCTCCTCGAACGGGCGGGAGCGGAGGGTGGTACCCCAGTACCGGCCGCGCTTCTGCATCAGATGGAACGGATCGAAGTCGGCGTTCTCGCCGCTCTGGTTGGCGATCACCATGATGCGGCCGTCGACCGCCAGTGCCGCCACGTTGCGGGCCGCGTAGGAGCCACCGATGATGTCGAGGATCACGTCGGCGCCGCGCCCCTCTGTGGCGGCCTGGATTTCGGTGGGGAAATCCTGCTCGCGATAGTTGATCAGGATCTCCGCGCCCAGGCTGCGACACACCGCCAGCTTCTCGGCTGAGCCGGCCGTCGCGGCCACCCGCGCGCCGGCGAGCACGCCCAGCTGGATCGCGGTGGTGCCGATGCCGCTGGCGCCGCCGTGCACGAGCAGCGTCTCCCCGGCGGCCAGCCCCGCACTCAGGAACACGTTCGACCACACGGTGGCCAGCGCCTCCGGCAGGCCCGCCGCCTCGACGAGGTCCACGGATTCGGGCACGGACAGGGCCAGGTCTTCGTGCACCACGGCCTCGGTGGCGTAGCCGCCGCCGGCCAGCAGGGCACACACCCGGTCGCCGACCGCGAACCGTTTTGCCTCGGCGCCGACTTCACTGACGACTCCGGACACCTCCAGCCCGGGCCACTGCGGCGCCCCGGCCGGCGACGGGTAGCTGCCCAGCCGCTGCGCGACATCCGCCCGGTTCACGCCGGCCGCGGCGACCCGAATCCGGATGTCGCAGGCCCCGACGGGCAGGTCGCTCACCGTTGTGAGGGTGAGGGCATCGGGGCCGCCGGGGGTGTCTACGATGATCGCGCGCATCGGGTCAGCCTACGCGCGTGCACTTTGCGACGGATCCACGACTGTGCGGTGGTTCGGTCTGTGGAACCCGGCCACGGAATCTACGATGGTAGACAGGGGCGTGGCTGTTGCATGCCTTGGGTCGTACGCACGTGATCCGCAATGACGCGGAGATTTTCTGATGGAGGCTTATTTCAATGACGTCTGAGTCCACCCGCACCGGGAAATCACCGGCAGGCAGCACACTCGACGCTTTCCTGGGCGACTACTACGAGCACCTGGCCGGGGAAGACCGGCAGAACTCCGATGGGGGAACCCTCCGCGAGCGGGCCGTCCACCATTGGCAGGTCGCCCAGAGCCGCACCCCCAGCACCCCGAACATCGAGATCCGGAACGAAGCCGGCCGCAGCATCGTCTACATCGTCACCGACGACATGCCTTTCCTGGTTGACTCGGTGACCGCCGAGCTGGTGCGCCAGCACTCGGCCATCCACCTCGAAGTGCACCCGCTCCTCGTCGTGACCCGCGACCGGAACACCAACGAGCTCCTCGGCGTCACCCGCGTGCACGGCGGCGACGGCGCCCGGCCCGGTGACGTCGACGAGACCGTCACCCAGGTCGAGTCGTGGATCGCGATCGAGATCGAAACCGCCAACGACGAGGCGCGGGCTGCTCTGGTCGCCGGGCTGGCCACGGTCCTCGGCGACGTTCGCGCCGCCAACGAGGACTGGCAGGCCATGCGAACGAAGGCCGTGGAGATCGCCGACGCGCTCGGCGACGTCGCCCACGCCGAGGGCATCCAGGAGATCAAGCAGGCGCAGGACTTGCTGCGCTGGCTCGACCGCGACAACTTCACCTTCCTCGGCTACCGGGAGTACGACCTGGAGACCGTCGACGGAGAGGACGTGCTGAGCATCCGTGACCGCAGCGGCCTGGGGCTGCTGCGCTCCACCGAAGACGGGCACCAGATTCAGCACCTGACGGATGCCGGCCGGCTCAAGGCGCGCGAGCGCAGCGCCCTGGTGATCACCAAGGCGAACTCGCGTTCCAGCGTGCATCGCCCGGCGTACTTCGATTACATCGGGATCAAGAGTTTCGATGCGGACGGCAACGTGCGGGGGGAGCAGCGCTTCATCGGCCTGTTCGCCGCCACGGCGTATACGAGCTCGGTGCGGGACGTGCCGATCCTGCGCGAAAAGGTCGACGCCGTGATGGACCAGGCCGGGTTCCCGCCAGGGTCACACAGCGGCAAGGAGCTGCTCGGCATCCTGGAAACCTACCCCCGCGACGAGCTGTTCCAGATCGACGTGCCCACCCTGTTCACCACCACGCTGGCCATCCAGCGTCTGCAGGAGCGGCGGCGCACCCGGCTTTTCCTCCGCCCGGATGTCTACGGCCGGTTCATGACCGCGCTGGTCTACTTCCCCCGCGACCGGTACACCACGGCCGTGCGGCTGCGGATCGAGAAGGAGCTGCGGGACACCTTCCACGCCGAGTCCGTCGACTTCGAGGCCCGGATGACCGAGTCCGCGCTGGCCCGGCTGTTCTTCCGCATCCGGTTGCAGAAGAACGACACGGTCGGCGTCGTCGACGCCGTCGCGCTGGAGCACCGGCTGGTGATGGCGGTGCGGTCCTGGCCCGAGGGGATCGGCGAGAAACTGCGCGAGAGCCACCCGCTGGACGAGGCGGAGCGCCTCTCCGAACTCTGGTCGGAGGCGTTCCCCGCCAGCTACCGGGTGGATTACGAGCTCGAGGAGGCCGTGCAGGACATCGGGCGATTCGAGGCCGGCGCCGCGGCCGCCGCCGCGGCGGAGGCCGCCGGGACCGGGCCGATCCGGCCGGCGCTGAACGTGTATCTTCCGACCGGCACGGGCGCCGGTGACACGGTCATCGACGCCGACGACGGAAGCACCGCAGGACGCGGCGTCACGGCGGAGGATGCCCGGATCAAGCTCTACATGATGGAGCCCAAGAGCCTGAGCCAGATCCTGCCGTTCCTGCAGAACCTCGGCATCGAGGTGCTCGACGAGGTGCCCTTCGAGATCGAGACAGCCGACGGCCGCGCGTTCTACCTCTACGACCTGGGCTTGAGCTACCCCGAGGGTGTGGACCCGGTCGCGACCGGCGCACTCCTGGCCGACTCCTTCGGCGCCGCCGTCAGCGGGGCCATCGAATCGGACGGCCTCGACCGACTGGTGCTGCGGGAGGGCATGCCCTGGCACCGGGTCGTCATCCTGCGCAGCTACGCCAAGTACCTGCGCCAGGCCGGAAACACCAACTCCTACGGCTTCATCGCCGATACCCTGCTGGCAAATCCGGCCGTCACCCGAGGGCTGGTGGCGCTCTTCGAGGCCCGGTTCGATCCGGAATTGGCCGAGCCGGAACGCATCCGTCGCAGCCTGCAGGTCAAGGATGAGCTGACGGCGGCCATGGAAGCGGTCACCACGCTCGACGCCGACCGGGTGCTGCGCACCCTGATCAACCTGATCGAGTCGTCGCTGCGCACGAACTTCTTCCAGGACAAGCCCTACCTGAGCATCAAGCTCGACCCGACCACGATCGATCTGTTGCCGTTCCCGCGGCCGAAGTACGAGATCTGGGTGTACTCCCCGCGGGTGGAGGGCGTACACCTCCGCTTCGGCAAGGTGGCCCGCGGCGGGCTGCGCTGGTCGGACCGGCGGGAGGACTTCCGCACGGAGGTGCTCGGCCTGGTCAAGGCGCAGACGGTCAAGAACGCGGTGATCGTGCCGACCGGCGCCAAGGGCGGGTTCTTCGCCAAGCAGCTGCCCGATCCGGCGCTGGACCGCGCGGCCTGGATGGCCGAGGGCATCGGGAGCTACAAGACCTTCATCCGGGGGCTGCTCGACCTCACCGACAACCTGGTGACCACGGCGGAGGGGGAGCGGCTCGTGCCGCCCGCCCGGGTGGTGCGCCACGACGACGACGATTCCTACCTGGTCGTCGCGGCCGACAAGGGCACGGCCACCTTCTCCGACATCGCCAACGGCGTCGCCGCCGAATACGGTTTCTGGATGGGCGACGCTTTCGCCTCCGGCGGCTCGATCGGCTACGACCACAAGGCAATGGGCATCACCGCCCGCGGCGCATGGGAGTCGGTCAAGCGCCACTTCAGCGAACTGGGCGTCGATACGCAGGCCGAGGACTTCACGGTCGTCGGCGTGGGCGACATGTCCGGCGACGTCTTCGGCAACGGCATGCTGCTCTCGGAGCACATCCGTCTGCTGGCGGCCTTCGACCACCGGCACATTTTCCTGGACCCGAATCCGGATGCCGCGCGCTCCTTCCAGGAACGAGCGCGCCTCTTCGCCCTGCCACGGTCGTCGTGGGCGGACTACGACACCAGCCTGATCAGTGCCGGCGGCGGGGTCTTCCCGCGCCAGGCCAAGGTGGTGCCGATCTCCGCCGAGGTGCGCACCGCACTCGGGCTGCCGGACGGGACGGTGCGGCTGAGCCCGCCGGAACTGCTCCGCGCCATCCTGGCCGCCCCGGCCGACCTGCTCTATAACGGCGGCATCGGCACCTATGTGAAGGCCAGCAGCGAGACGGCCGCGCAGGTCGGCGACAAAGCGAACGACGCCATCCGGGTCGACGGCCGGGATCTGCGGGTCAAGGTCGTCGGCGAGGGCGGCAACCTCGGGATGACCCAGCTCGGGCGCATCGAGGCGGCCCTCACCGGCGTGATCCTGAACACCGACGCGATCGACAATTCCGCCGGGGTGGACTGCTCCGACCACGAGGTCAACATCAAGATCTTCGTCGACCGGATGGTGGCCGCCGGCAAGTTGGCCGAGTCGGAGCGGTCGGAGTTCCTCGCTTCCATGTCCGACGAGGTGGCGCGGCTGGTGCTGGAAGACAATGTCGACCAGAACATCCTGCTGCTCAACGACCGGGCGAAGGTGACCACCTGGAGCCCCAGCTACGAACGGCTGATGGACTGGCAGGAGGCCTCGGGCGACCTCAAGCGCGAGTTGGAGGCGCTGCCCACCACGGCGACGCTGCGGGAGCGCCTTGAAACGGGCCAGGGCCTGACCTCACCCGAGCTGTCCGTGCTGGCGGCCTACGCCAAGATCGATCTGGCGACCACGCTGCGGGACAGTGACCTGCCCGACGACCCCTGGTTCGGCCGAACCCTGCGCCGGTACTTTCCGGTGCAGCTGTCCGAGCGCTTCGACGCCGAGATCGACACGCATCCGCTGCGCCGCGAGATCATCGCCACCGTCGTCGCGAACGACATGATCAACCTCGGCGGCGTGACCTTCGCGTTCCGGGCTATGGAGGAGACCTCGGCGAACCAGGCCACGGTCGCGAAAGCCTTCGTCGCGCTGCGGGAGATCTTCGAAATCGACGTGCTCGTGGCCGAGGTCAACGCCCTGCCGTCGTCGTTCCCGACCAAGCACTGGACGTCGATCCACCTGGACATCCGTCGCCTGCTCGACCGGGCCGTGCGCTGGCAGGTCAACCAGGGGGCGTCGCGACTGGTGGGCGAGGTGGTGGCCCAGTACAAACCGCAGATGGACCTGATGCGCGCCCACCTGGAGGATTACCTCAAGGGCGGCGACCTCAAACGCGTGCAGTCCCTGCTGGAGACCGCCCAGGAGTGGGGCGTTCCGGAGAACCTCGGTCGCCGGTGGGCCGAACTCTTCGAGGCCTTCGCCCTGCTGGATGTGGCGCAGATCTCCGCGCAGGTCGATGAGCCTCTGGCCGACGTCGCCGGCGTCTACTACACGGTCTACGACCGGTTCGGGGTGGACAACCTGCTGGAGCGCATCACCGTGCTGCCGCGCAAGGACCGCTGGCAGGCCCTGGCCCGCGCCGCCCTCCGCGACGACCTGTACTCGACGGTCGCCGATATGACGCGGGCGGTGCTGAAGGAAACACATGCCGGTCACGCCGACGCCCGACTGCTCGCCTGGGAGGCGCTCAACGCGGAACAGTTAGGACGGGCTCGCAGCGTGTTCGAGGAGGTCAACGCCCTCGGTCAGGACGACATGGCGTCCCTGTCCGTGGTTGTGCGGCTGCTGCGCTCGATCGTGCGCCGCTGACCTGCCGGCTGCGGACATCCGTCGCTGAGCGCTGCTGCCGCGCTGCTCGCGCGCTGCTGCCGCGCTGCTCGCGCGCTGCTGCCGCGCTGCTCGCGCGCTGCTGCCGCGCTGCTGCCGCGCTGCTGCCGCGCTGCTCGCGCGCT
>NZ_PJJS01000017.1 GCF_002929845.1 Cryobacterium sp. M96 | reverse complement strand
CAGGAAGCGGCGTGCGGCCGTTAAGGCGCTCCGAAACACCCACAGATGAAGCAGGAGAGCCAAAATCTCCGTCGAATTCGTAAGGCGCATGTGGCCCTGTCAGCGCGCGGACAGCGGGTAGGTGGGCGGGTAACAGGGCGGGTAGTAGTGCGGCCGGGACCGCGGGCGGTCAGTGGCGCGCGAAGCGCAGGGTGACCAGTTGGAAGGGACGCAGCTCGAGCGTCAGCGCGGAGCCATCGGCGGCGAACGGAGCCCGCGGCGCGGTCAGGGGGCGTTCCAGCAGGTCGGTTTCGGTGGCATCCGTCGCGGCGAAGTGACGGATGACCCGCACCCGCACCCGCGACCCGTGCGCCTCGTAGAGCCGCACGATCAGATCCCCGCTGCGGTCCTCGGCCAGCTTGACCGCCTCGACCATGACGGCCGGGTGGTCGACCTCGATCAACGGATCCACGCGGGCCGCTCTCACCCCGGTCACCGAACAAAGCGGCAGGTTCAGCCGGTACCCCTCCGCGACCGCCTCGGGGATACCGGCGCCGGCCCGCAGCGACACGGATGCCCGGTGCACCGCCGGGCGCAACCGCGCCCGCACGAACCGGTCGATGCGTTTCTCCACGAGTCCGCCGTCGTCTTGTACCGCACCTGCGACTTCCCACCGGGCACCGCCGCCCGACTGACAGCAGCGTACGACCGCCCCCCGGCCCCACACGTCCGCCACTGCGGGCGCTCGTGAACTAATTCGACGGAGATTTTCGGATCTGAAGCAGTTTTACACGCCCGAAACAGCCCCACGGGAGCAAAATCTCCGTCGAATTCGTCAGCAACGGATGCCGCAGCGCACCAGCGGCGCCGAGCTCCGCTACGCGTTTCGGAGATTGTAGCGCACGCTCGCGAGCTCGGAGAGCAGCGCCGGCGGCACCCGGTCGCCGAACTTGGCGAAGTACTCCTCAGTGAGGTCGCACTCGGCCAGCCAGGAGGCCGGGTCGATCGCAAAGAGCTGCTCGACATCCGCGTCGGCCAGGTCCAGACCCTTCAGGTCGAGGCCACCCTGGACCGGGAGGTGTCCGATCGGGGTGTCCACGGCATTCGCGAAGCCTTCGACGCGGCGCACGATCCACTCGATCACGCGGGAGTTCTCGCCGAAACCGGGCCAGAGGAAGCTTCCGTCCGCGCCCTTGCGGAACCAGTTCACCTGGAAGATCTCCGGCGCCTTGCCGCCGAGACCACGGCCGACCTTGAGCCAGTGCGCCCAGTAGTCCGCCATGTTATAGCCGCAAAAGGGGAGCATCGCGAACGGGTCGCGGCGCAACTCGCCGACGGTGCCCTCGGCGGCCGCGGTCTTCTCCGAGGAGATGGTCGCGCCCATGAACACGCCGTGCTTCCAGCTGCGGGCCTGGGCCACCAGCGGCACGTTCGTCGCGCGGCGTCCGCCGAAGAGGATGGCGTCGATCGGCACGCCGCCGAAGGCCTCCCAGTCGTCGGCGATCGACGGGCACTGCGCCGCAGCAACCGTGAAGCGGGAGTTGGGGTGGGCGGCCGGGCGGCCGGAGGCGGGCGTCCAATCCTTGCCCTCCCAGTCGATCAGGTGGCTGGGAGTGGTCTCGGTCAGACCCTCCCACCACACGTCGCCGTCGTCGCGCAGTGCGACGTTCGTGAAGATCGTGTTGCCCCAGACGGTGGCCACGGCGGTCGGGTTGGTGACCTCGCCGGTTCCGGGGGCCACACCGAAGAAGCCGGCCTCCGGGTTGATCGCGTACAGCCTCCCGTCGGGCCCGGGGCGCAGCCAGGCGATGTCGTCGCCAATGGTCTCGACCTTCCACCCGGGGATGGTCGGGCGCAGCATCGACAGGTTCGTCTTGCCGCAGGCCGACGGGAAAGCCGCGGCCAGGTGCGACACGCCGCCCTCCGGGGAGGTTACCTTGATCAGGAGCATGTGCTCGGCCAGCCAGCCCTCGTCGCGGGCCATGACGGATGCGATCCGCAGCGCGAACGACTTCTTCGAGAGCAGTGCGTTGCCGCCGTAGCCCGAGCCGAAGGACCACACCTCGCGGGTCTCCGGGAACTGCACGATGTACTTGGTGTCGTTGCACGGCCAGGAGACGTCCCTACGGCGGCGCCCCTCGGCGTCGACCAGCGGGTAGCCCACGCTGTGCACGGTGTGCACCCAGGGGGCTCCGGCCTCGATCATGTGCAGCACCTTCTGGCCCATGCGCGTCATGATGCCCATGTTCAGCACCACGTAGGGCGAGTCGGTGATCTCCACGCCGAGCTGGGAGATGGGGCCGCCAAGCGGGCCCATCGAGAACGGCACGATGTACATCGTGCGCCCGCGCATGCTGCCCGCGAAGACTCCCTGCAGCTCGCCCCGCATCGCGTCCGGGTCGGCCCAGTTGTTGGTGGGGCCGGCATCGCCCGGGTCGACCGAGCAGATGAAGGTGCGGTCCTCGACGCGCGCCACGTCCGACGGGCTCGTGCGGGCCAGGTAGCTGTTGGGGCGCCACTCCGGGTTCAGGTGAATGAGCTTGCCCTCGGCTACGAGCTGTTTCGCGAGCACATCGGCTTCGCGCAACGATCCGTCGCACCAGACGACGGCGTCGGGCTGGGTCAGCCGGGCAATTTCGTCCACCCAGGCCTGAAGGTTGGGGTCGGTGGTGCCGGCAACATAGCGGGACTCGCCCCCGCCGGTCTCAAGTCGGGAATTCGCGATTGTCATCTCCTGGCCTTTCGTGGTCAATCCGGCGTGAACCAGTGGTCTGCAGTCGTGGGGGGACGCAAATACGCCTCCCCTCTCCACAATGATCCACCGATGCCACCGGTGCCGGAAGTGCTCAGGTTAAGAACAGCGAATCTTTCGTTATCGTTAAGGAATGTCGACACGTGCCGCTGATCTGATCACCCTGGGACTCCGTGTCCGTCATTTCCGGGCCGAGCGCGGCTTCACGCTCGACCAGCTCGGCGAGCAGGTCGGCATGGCCGGGAGCCAGCTCTCCCTGATCGAGAACGGCCGCCGCTCCCCCAAGCTGTCGACGTTGCAGGACATTGCCACCGCCGTCGACGTGGAGCTCACCGACCTGCTCAAAAACGAAGCGCCGAACACGCGGGCCGCACTCGAGATCGAGCTGGAGCGCGCGCAGCGCAATCCGCTCTACGGCGCCCTCGGCCTGCCGCGGGTGAAGATGACCAAGGGCATGCCGATGGCGGCGCTCGAGTCCCTTCTCGGTCTGCACCGCGAACTCGCCCGCCGCGCCAGCGAAGCCATCGCCACGCCGGAAGAGGCCCGTCGCGCGAACACGGAACTGCGCGAACAGATGCGCGAACAAGATAATTTCATGCCCGACATCGAGCAGCTCGCCGAAGACCGAGTGCGGGCATCCGGGCATGTGTCGGGCGCCCTCACCCACCGGGAGGTCAGCGTGATGGCCGAGCAGCTCGGCTTCAACCTCATCTACGTCAATGACCTGCCCGGCTCGACTCGGTCGGTCACCGACCTGGTCAATCACCGCATCTACCTGCCGCCGGCGTCGATCCCCGGCGGTCACGGCTTGCGCTCGATGGCGCTGCAGGCCATGGGGCACCGGCTGCTCGGCCACGAGCGGCCGGGCAGCTACGCCGAGTTCCTCTGGCAGAGGCTGCAGATCAACTACTTCGCGGCCGCCTGCCTGATGCCGCAGGCGGCATCCGTCGCGTTCCTCTCCCACGCCAAGCGCGAACGCGAGCTCTCGGTCGAGGACTTCCGCGACGCCTTCGGGGTGACCCACGAGGCCGCGGCGCTGCGACTGACGAACCTGGCGACCTCGCACCTGGACATGCCGCTGCACTTCCTGCGCGTCACCGGCGACGGCGCCCTGCAGAAGGGCTACGAGAACGACGACCTTCCCCTGCCGGCCGACGTGACCGGCTCGATCGAGGGCCAGTTCGTCTGCAAGCAGTGGAGCGCCCGCAGCGCCTTCACCCACACCAACCGCACCACCGAGTTCTACCAGTACACCGACACGCCGGCCGGCACCTTCTGGTGCGCCACCCAGACCGGGGCGACGGATGCCGGCGAGTTCTCGATCAGCGTCGGCGTGCCCTTCGTGCAGGCCAAGTGGTTCCGCGGCCGGGAGACCACGCAGCGGGCGGTGTCCCGCTGCCCGGACGAGTCCTGCTGTCGCCGCCCGGCCTCCGAGGTCTCCTCGCGCTGGGCCGGCAAGGCCTGGCCGAGCGCCCGGCTGCACGCGCACGTGCTGTCGCCGCTGCCCAGCGGCACCTTCCCCGGCGTCGACGACACCGAGGTTTACGAGTTCCTCGAGGCGCACGCCGCGGAGTAGTGGGGATCCTGGCACTGAGCCACATACGTCGTCGGGTAATCCGCCCCGCCGTCGTCGGGTCATCCGTCTCCGTTTCTGTCTCCGTCTCCGTCTCCGTCGAACGAATTCGACGGAGACTTTGGCAGAAACGGTCCCGAACGCTCCGAAACTGCTTCTTTTTGCGAGAATCTCCGTCGAATTGGTTCGATACCGGACACGGCGCTCCCTCGGTGATGATCAGCGTACGCTCGGCGCGGACAGGAGACGACGGGCGGCTCGGCGCGGACAGGGCACGACGGAGCGGCCCGACGGGCGGCAGGGCGAGGGTCAGGGGCGGGCGGCGAACGCGGTGGCGGTGCCACGGGCGGTGAGGCTGACCCGGCTGCCCACGACGGTGCCCATCGTGCCGTGCTGCCTTACGTGCACCAGCGTCCCGGGGCTCTGCGTCCCGGGGCTCTGCGTCCCGGGACTCTGAGGGAAGCCGGACGCCGGGGCGCCCACGCAGAACAGGCGCACCGCCAGCTGCACCTCGGGCCCGTAGAAATCGACCGCTTCGACCTGGCCGGTACAGGAGGCGGCGGAATCCGCCCCTCCGGACTCGCAGTGCTCGACCATGATCTGCTCCGGGCGCAGCATGATGCAGGCGTCGCCGCGCAGGCTGGTGGGGGCGACCGCGACTGTGCCCAGCGCGCAGGCGGCGAAACCGTCCGAGATGGTGGCCGGTAGCACGACCGCGTCGCCGAGGAACCGGGCCGTGAACAGGTCGACGGGGCGCCAGTAAACCTCGCGCGGCGGCCCGACCTGGCAGAGGTTGCCGTCGCGGAGCACCGCGAGCTGGTGGGCGAAGCTCATCGCCTCCGCCTGGTCGTGGGTGACGAGCACCGTGGTGATGCCGACGCGCTCCAGCGTTTCGGCGACGATGTCGCGGGTTGCCGCCCGCAGTCCGGCATCGAGGGAGGAGAACGGTTCGTCGAGGAGCATCACCCGCGGCTGGCGGGCGAGGGCCCGCGCCAGGGCCACGCGCTGCTGCTGGCCGCCGGACAGTTCGTCGGGGCGGCGGGCGGCGAAGTCGGGCCTCAGCGACACCATCTCGAGCAGCTCGCTCACGGCACGGGCGCGTTGCTTGCGGGTGCCGCCGCGGAGCGCCGGGCCGAGGCCGAACGCGATGTTCTGGCCCACGGTGAGGTGCGGGAACAGGGCGCCGTCCTGCGCGACGAAGCCGATCCCGCGCCGATGCGCGGCCACGGCCGCGCCCGGGCCGGCCACAGTGCGACCGAGCACGCTGATGGTGCCCGAGTCGGGCAGCTCGAAGCCGCTGATCAGGCGCAGCAGGGTGGTCTTGCCCGACCCGGACGAGCCGACCACGACCGTGCGGCTACCCTCCGGCACCGAGAGGGCGATGTCCTCGAGGATACGGCTGCTGCCGAAGCTCTTGTTGACCCCGGACAGTTCGATGGCGGCGGTCATGACACGCTCGTCAGCCGGGAGCGGGCGAACAGCAGGTAGGTGACCGGCAGGCTCAGCACGATCATCAGCAGGGCGTAGGGCGCGGCGCCGACGTAATTGATGTCGTTCACCTTCGACCAGAACTGTATCGCGAGGGTGCGGGTGCCGCTCGGGGCCAGCAGCAGCGTAGCGGTCAGCTCGGTGACGATGCCGAGGAACACGAGCGCCCCCGCGGCCAGGGCCGAGGGCGCGAAGAAGCGGGTGGTGACACTGAGGAACGCGGCGAACGGATGCTTGCCGAGCGACCGGGCCGCCTCCTCCAGTCCGACCGGAACCTGTGCGAGCCCGGCCCGGAGGTTCACCAGCGCGCGCGGCAGGAACATCAGCAAGTACGTCACGATCACCAGCACGGTGGTCTGGTAGAGCGGCTGCACGAAACGGATGCTGATGGTCACCAACGCGAGGGCCGTGACGATCCCAGGGAGGGAACTGGTGAGGTAGTTGACCGATTCGAGGCCGCGGGACAGCCGGCTCGGGTAGCGCACCGCGAGGAACGCGACCGGGAACGCGAGTACACAGGTGACCGCGGCGCCGACGAGGCCGTAGCCCACGGTCTGCAGCAGGGCCTGGACCAGCACGGCATCGGTCCACACGATTGCGCCGCCCTGGTAGAGCCAGCGGATGACGCTCCAGAACGGGACTCCGATCGCGAGTGCGAACAGCCCACCGAGGAACAGGTAGCCGACCGGCGTGAAGGCGCGGAGGGAGCGCCGCGGCGTGACCCGGGCCACACCCGAGCCGATGCGGGCGTACCGGGAGCGTCCGCGGGCACCGGACTCCCCGATCAACAGGAACAGGCACAGCAGCACGAGAACGCCGGCGAGGGCGTTGGCCGCGGGGCCGTTGAACGTGGACCGGTACTGCTCCACGATGGCGGTGGTGAAGGTGTCAAAGCGGATCATCGCGAACGCGCCGTATTCGGAGAGCAGGTGCAGCCCTACCAGCAGGGCGCCGCCGAGGATCGGCAGCCGCAACTGGGGCAGGATGACGCGGAAGAAGACGCCCCAGGCACCGCTGCCGAGCGACTCTGCTGCCTCTTCGACCGTGGGGTCCAGCCGACGGAGCGCGGCGACGCAGGGCAGGTAGACCAACGGGAAGTACGACAGGGTGGCGATCAGAACCCCGGACCAGAGCCCGTTCAAGGAGGGTACGGCGCTTACCCAGCCGTAGCTGTTGACGAAGGCCGGCACCGCGAGCGGCGTCGCCAGGAGCACGGCGAACACCCGGTGGCCGCGCAGGGAGGTGCGGCCGACCAGCCACGCGGCGGCCACCCCGATCGCCGCGGTCAGCGGCACCGTAATCACGACCAGCCCGATCGTGTTCAGGAGCAGTTCGCCGACCCGCGGCCGGAACACGAGCGCCGAGAGGGTCGGCCAACCGGTCAGGATACCGGTGACGATGACGTAGCCCAGCGGCAGCAGCCCGAGCACGGACACGGTGACGGCGGCCGCCACGATGAATGGTGACGGTCGTTTGCCGACCCGGCCGGCGGCATCCGTGCGCCCCGCAAGCCCCGTTGCGCCGGTTTCGGCGACGGCTCCGCGACCGGTGTCCGACGGGTCGGGCGCCGGTTTCGCGGTCGGGGGGGCTGCAGGTATCACCAGTTTCAGCCTAGAGGAAACCGGCCTCGGTCATCAGATCGGTGACCTTGGTGCTGTTGAGTTTGGACGGGTCGATGACGGGGGCGTCGAGTTCGCGAAGCGGCACCATCGCGGGGTTCGCGTCGACCGCGTCGGAAACGGGGTACTCGAACGAGGTGCCGGTCTTCAGGATTTCCTGGCCGGCCTTGCCGGTGATGAAAGCGAGGAACGCCTGAGCGGCCACGGGGTTCGCGCTGGTCTCGAGCACTCCGCCGCCGGAGACGCTGACGAACGCACCGGGATCCTGGTTCTTGAAGTAGTGCATCTGGGTGCTGGAGCTGTTCTCGCCCGTACCGGCCTGGTCTGCGAACCAGTAGTAGTGGTAGATCACGCCGCCGGGGATCTCACCCGCGTTGACGGCCTTCATCACGGTGCTGTTGCCTTTATAGACGACCGCGTTCTCCTTCATGGCCGCGAGCCAGTCACTCGTTGCGGCTTCGCCCTTGAGCTCGAGGAGCGCACTGACGATGGCTTGGAAATCGGCGCCGGAGGGCGACGCGGCCCAGCGGCCGGCCCAGGCCGGGTCGGCGAGGTCGAGCAGCGAGGCCGGCAGTTCGCCCGCGCTGATCATGCTCGGGTTGTAGGCGAACACGGTCGAGCGGGCGGCGATGCCGGTCCAGGTGCCGGTGGACGGCTGGAACTGCTTGGGAACTTGGGCCAGCGTGGCGTCGTCGACCGGGGCGAACAGGCCGGCCTTGTCGACGAGGCTGATCGCGGGCGAGTTCTCGGTAAGGAACACGTCGGCCTTCGACGCGGCGCCTTCCTGCACGAGCTGGTTGCCGAGTTCCGAGTCGTCGCCATTGCGGAGCGTGACGGTGACGCCGGTCTCCGCGGTGAATTCGTCGGCCCAGGCCTGGGTCAGTTCCTCGTGCTGGGCGTTGTAGACCGTGATCGAACCCGACGGGGTGGACGCGTCGGTAGCACCAGGACTGGATTCCTCAGGTGCGCTGCACCCGGTCACCCCGAGCAGGGCCACCGTTCCGATAGCGGTAAGCAGTGCCCAGCGGCGTGTCAAGATCATCGTGTTGCGTCCCTACTGTCGTGCGGGCATGACCCGCAGTGCTTTTAGGTAAGCCTACCCTAAAGAAATTGGCGTCGTCGGGGCCGCAGGGGAATACACAGGCTCGGCCCCGGTCAGCGGGGCGGCATCCGGATGGCGCCGTCGAGCCGGATGGTGTCGCCGTTAAGCATCGGGTTCTCGACGATGTGCCGCACGAGCGCGGCGAACGCGGCCGGGTTGCCGAGCCGGGAAGGGTGTGGAACCTGCGCCGCGAGGGACTCGCGCACGTTCTCGGGGAGCCCCTGAAGCAGCGGGGTGTCGAAGATGCCGGGCGCGATCGCCACCACCCGGATCAACGATCGGGCGAATTCGCGGGCGAGCGGCAGGGTCATCGCGGCGACGCCGCCCTTCGAGGCGGCATAGGCCGCCTGACCGATCTGCCCGTCGAAGGCTGCGACGGATGCCGTGTTCACGATCACACCGCGCTCCGGGACGGTGCCGGCCGTCTGGTCGATCGTGCCGGGGGTGCCGTCCGTGCCGTTCGTCCCGGGGGCTCCGTCCGTGCCGCCGATCGGGCTGGTAGCCTGCATGGCGGCCGCGGCCAGCCGGATCACGTTATACGTGCCGACGAGGTTGATGCGAATGACCCGGTCGAAGTCGTCCAGCGGCAGCGGGGCCCCGGTGCGGTCGACGGTGCGCTGGCCGGGGGCGATGCCGGCACAGTTGACCACGATGCGCAGCGGGGCGATCGCGGCGGCGGCGTCGACGGCGGCCTGCACGTCCTCGGTGCGGGTGACGTCACCCGGCACGAAACACGCCCGGCCGCCGATCACGACCGCCGCCTGCTCCCCACTGGTGCCGGGCAGGTCGAGCAGCACGACCGCTGCCCCAGCGTGGGCCAGGGCGGTGGCGGTGGCCAGCCCGAGGCCGGAGGCGGCCCCGGTGACGAGGGCGGAGCATCCGTCGACGCGCATCTCAGAGCCGTTCGATGATGGTGGCGTTGGCCATGCCGCCGCCCTCGCACATGGTCTGCAGGCCCCAGCGGCCGCCGGTCAGTTCGAGGTGGTTGAGCAGGGTGCCGAGGAGCCGGGTGCCCGAGGAGCCGAGCGCGTGGCCGAGCGCGATGGCCCCGCCGCGCGGATTGAGCAGGGCCGGGTCGGCGCCGAGTTCGCGCAGCCAGACCAGCGGCACGGTGGCGAACGCCTCGTTGACCTCGTAGGCGTCGAGGTCGTCGATGCTGAGACCGGAGCGCTCCAGGATGCGCCGGGTCGCCGGGATCACGCCCGTGAGCATCAAGAGCGGGTCGCTTCCGGTCACCGCGAAGCTGTGGAACCGTGCGCGCGGATTGAGGCCGAGCTGGGCGGCGCGTTTGGCGCTCATGATCAGAGCCGCGGAGGCGCCGTCGGTGAGCGGCGACGAGTTGCCGGCGGTGATGTGCCAGTCGAGTTTCGGGAAGCGGGCGGCGAGGGCGTCGGTGCGGAACGCCGGCGGCAGAGCGGCCAGGGAGTCGAGGGTGGTGCCGGGGCGGATGGTCTCGTCGGCGGCCACGACCCGGCCGTCCCGCAGAGTCGTCGGCCGCAGTTCGCCGTCGAAATCGCCGCGTTCGGCGGCGGCCGCGGCGAGGCGGTGCGAGCGGGCGGCGAAGGCATCCAGTTCGCCGCGGCCCAGTTTCCACTTCTGGTTCATCAGCTCGGCCGAGACGCCCTGGTTGACGAGCCCGTCGGGGTAGCGGTCGCGCATCAGCGTGCCGTGCGGATTCGGGATCTGTACATTCTGCTGGTTCTGGTGGCTCTGCCCGCCTTGCTGGTTCTGCGGGCTCTGGGCCGTGCCGAGCGACGAGCCCAGCGGCACGCGGCTCATCGATTCGACGCCGCAGGCGATGACGATGTCGTAGCTGCCGGCCATCACGCCCTGCGCGGCGAACGTGGCCGCCTGCTGGCTGGATCCGCACTGCCGGTCGATGGTCGCGCCGGGCACCGAGTCGGGAAAACCCGCGCTGAGCAGGGCGGTGCGGGTCACGTTGTAGCCCTGCTCGCCGACCTGGCTGACGCAGCCGCCGATCACGTCGTCGACGAGCGCGGGATCGAGCCCGTTGCGGGTGACCAGTTCGCTCAGCACCCCGGCCAGCAGGTCCGCGGGGTGCACGCCCGAGAGGGCGCCGCCCGGTTTGCCTCGACCCGACGCGGTGCGCACGACATCGACAATGACAGCCTCGTTGCTCATGACCTCAGCCTAGGCTTCCGGTGCCACCGCGGCGCGGAGCGGGGAGCGCGTGTGGGCTGCAGGCTGCAGGCTGCGGGCTGCGCGTGTGATTCGGGCTGCGCATGGGGTACGGGCTGCGCATGGGGTACGGGCTGCGCGTGGGGCTAACTCAGGAGATCCGGTGGGGAAGCCGTCGTCCGGCGGGTTCCGCCGCACTGGTCCGGGGGCTAACAGAACGCGGCCGACGTATCTCCTGAGTTGGCCACAAACGCGGCAGGACAGGGACGTGCGGATGTGGCGTGCGGCGGTGAGCCGTGGAGGTTCGGGTGTGGCGTGCGGATGTGGCGTGNGTGGCGTGCGGATGTGGCGTGCGGCGGTGAGCCGTGGAGGTTCGGGTGTGGCGTGCGGATGTGGCGTGCGGCGGTGAGCCGTGCAGGTTCGGGTGTGGCAGGCGGGGCGTCAGCCCGAGAACGCCCACATCGCGACGGCGCTGGCGGCGGCCACGTTGAGGGAGTCGATGCCGTGCTTCATCGGGATCTGCACCACGGTGTCGGAGGCCGCCAATGCGTCCGGGGTGAGCCCCTCACCCTCCGCGCCGAGCAGCAGCGCCAGCCGCTCGTGCTCGTGCCCGGGGAAGTCGCGCAGGCTCACGGCATCCGTTGTCAGGGCGAGCGCGGCGAGGTGGAAACCGTGCCGAGTGAGCAGCGCGCGGGTACTCGGCCAGTCGCCGACGCGGGTCCAGGGCACCTGCAGCACGGTGCCCATCGAGACGCGGATGGCGCGACGGTAGAAGGGGTCGGAGCAGCGCGGTGTGACCAGGATCGCGTCGGCGCCGATGGCCCCGGCGGAGCGGAAGATCGCGCCGACGTTCGTGGGGTCGGACACATTCTCGAGGATCACGATGCGGCGGGCGCCGGCGAGTAGCGACTCCGGGTCGGGCAGCTCGGGCCGGTGCATCGAGGCGATAACGCCGCGGTGCAGCACGTAGCCGGTGAGCTCGGCGAGAAGCGCCCCCGGGCCGACGAAGATCGGCACGTCCTCGCCGACGAGGGCGCGGGCCTCAGGGGCGGTGTTGCCGAGTGTGAGCACCGACCGCGGCCGGTGTCCGGCGCGCAGGGCCCGCTCTAGAACCAATGCCGATTCGGCTATATACAGGCCGTGTTCGGTGCCGCGCGCCTTTTTCAGTGCCACATCGGTGAGATGCGCGTAGTCCGCAAGCCGCGGATCGCTGAGGTCGCTGATCTCGATGACGGGCATCCGATCAGTCTAATCGCGGGGCGGGGGCGGGTGGCTGGATGCGGGGCACCTCGGGGCTAACTCAGGAGATCCGGGCGGCGGACGGCAGCCGGCACCCGGACCAGTGCGGCGATCCCACGGATGCCGCGGCGCATCTCCGGAGTTAGCCGCACCTTTCATCCGCCCGTCGGGCACGGACAGCCTGGGTGCCCCGGCGCCCGAGTGGCCCCGCCGGTAGCGGATTCACGGCCCCCGGAGCACAGGCAACGGCTTCGGCCGGGCTACGATTTGCAGGAGTTATGTACCGGTAAGGGTTGCGCCCTGGGGCTAACTCAGGAGATCCGGGCGGGGGACGGCAGCCGGCACCCGGACCAGTGCGGCGATCCAACGGATGCGGCGGCGCATCTCCTGAGTTAGCCGCACCGCTCGACGTGTCGGCACGGTCCCGTGTGACCGGTCCTGGGTGATCGGTCCTGGCGGCACTGTGCTATCGGCCGGGTCGTGTGATGGTGAGATCATGGCTACGGATTCCTCCCGGCCAGGGGGTGCCCGGCATCCGTCAGCAACCGGTCAGCGACAGGAACATCCCCGCGGCCATCAACGTCATCGCCAGCGCCATACTCAGGTGCTGGGTCGACTCCAGTCGGAGCGTGGCCGGCTCGACCCCCGACCCGGTCGGGCGGCGCGCCGACCGCACGGCGCTGGCCGCGGGGGCAACGGATGCCGCAGCCAGCAGCACCACAAGCCAGGCCGGCAGCGTTCCGCCGTCGGTGATCGCCGGCGCGTGCCCGGCATGGGCGCCGTTTCCCACAGCGGTCCCGGCGGCAACGGGCGCAGCGGCAACGGGCGCAGCGGCAGCGGTGGCACTAGCCGTGGCACTGGTTCCGGCGCCAGCGCCGGCCACCGCGACCGAGCCAACCGAAGCCGCCGTAGCCTTAGTCGACGCCGCCGGCAGCATGGCGACCCACATTACGGACATCAGTAGCAGCGATACGGCGTGATGCGCGGCGGGCATGCGGTGCCGCCGGTCAAGTAGGGCCAGCAGCGCCGCCCCGACCAGGAGCCCCGCCCAGGAGCCCCGCCCAGGCCAAGGAGCCGAGCAGCTTCATGCCCGGCAGCACCATGTCGGCGCACGAGACGGTCATGACGACCATGGTGGGAGCCGCGACCAGGGCGCGGCCCGGCATCCGGAGCCCGGTGAGCGCACACGCCGCTCCCAGGCCGGACGCCGCGACGGCGGCGACCAGGCACACGGACACCCAGATCGCGGTCATTTCGGCTCACGATAGGCCGGTCTCCCCCGTGGGTCTTGCCTGTCAGCGCACGGAGGCGCGGCGGCAGCGCACGGATGCGCGGCGGCAGCGCACGGATGCGCGCAGCGAGGCGACAGCGCTCCGTGTGGCTAACTCAGGAGATTCACCGCGGCGAAACCACCATCCCGCACCTGTGGCGCACGGGTCCGCACTGGCCCGTGCCGAATCGGCCGCCCCGATCCCGGAACTCCTGAGTTAGCCTCCGCGAACCCGGCATGACTTCTGCACGCTGGTGGGGGCGCCGGCCCGGGCCGCCGAAAGACCCGGACGGGGGCGCGATGCGGCCCCCCACAATTTGCAGGAGATATGCACGAGGAGGATTCGGACCCGAGGACCGGGAAACCTCGCGCGCGGGCGCGCCGTCACGGTGGTGTGGCCAACTCAGGAGACGCGCCGCACCACCCCTTCGCTCCCCGCACTGGTCCGGGCGACAGATGCCGTGCGGCACCCAAATCTCCTGAGTTGGCCACACACACGCACACACGCACGCACGCGCACGCACACTCCGAGTGCATGGCTCCTGGGGCGACCGCGGGTCCTGAACCACGAATGCGAGAATGGCACCGTGTCGACGTCAATGAGCGGGGTAACGGGATGAGCGAGCAGAGGAAGCCCAGCGGGCCCAGTGCCAACGGCCCGAACGGTGCGCCGCATTCGCAGACCCTGTCGCGCGGCATCCGCGTGCTCGAGATTCTCGCCGACGCCGACGAGGCCCTGACCATTGCCGACGTGGCCGCCGCCCTCGGCGTGCACCGCTCGATCGCCTACCGAATATTACGCACGTTGGAGGACCATGGGGTCGTGATCCGAGACGCCGCGGGCGCCGTACGCCTCGGCCCACGGATGGCCGCGCTCGCCCGCGGCGTCTCCCGCGGTCTGCAGGCCGCGGCGCTGCCCGAGCTGACGAGCGTCGCGAACGAGTTGGGGATGACAGCCTTCGTGACCGTGCTGGACCGGGCGGAGGTCGTCACTCTGGTCAGCGTGGAACCGCGGCAGGCGCACGCCACGGTCGCGCAGCGCCCCGGCACGCGGCATCCGCTCGGCCGGGGTGCACCCGGGATCGCCATCCAGTCCCTGCTCACGGCGACCCAGTGGGTGAACCTCGGCGAGGGAGCCCGCCGAGGCGAGGCCGCCGACGTGCGCGCACGCGGCTTCGCCACCAGTCATGACGAGGTCATTCCGGGGCTGGCCTCCGTGGCGGTGCCGCTGGTCGTGCCCGGCGAGGCACCGGCGGCTCTGGCGGTCGTCTACCTCGGCACCGGGCAGAGTGACGCCGCGATCGGCGCGCGTCTTGTGACGGCCGCGGCCGTAATTGCAGCCGACCTGCGCTAATTGCCGCCACACCGGGCCAGACGCGGGCGCTTCGACCGGGCGGGCGCCGACCGGGCGGGCGCCGCCGACCGGGCGGGCGCCGCCGACCGGGCGCC
>NZ_PJJS01000043.1 GCF_002929845.1 Cryobacterium sp. M96 | reverse complement strand
CATGCTCAGCCTCGGCGGCCACAAACCAGTGCTCCCCGGCCGGGATTAACCCACAGAAGCAGCAGGAGAGCCGAGATTTTGGCTAGATCGGGTGTTTCAGGCCCAAAACTGGCGGTTTCGACTGAATTCTCCGTCGAATTGGTTCGGGCAGCCCAGGCTAAACGAGCAGCTGGTGCTTGGCGAGCTCGCGGTAGAGCGGCGTCGAGGCGACCAGCTCGGAGTGCGTACCGGTGCCGATGACCTGACCGTGGTCGAGCACCACGATCTGGTCGGAGTCGACCACGGTCGACAAGCGGTGCGCGATCACGATCAGGGTACGGTCCACGGCGACCGCGTCGATCGCGGCCCGCATCTTCTGCTCGTTGACGCCGTCGAGACTCGAGGTGGACTCGTCCAGCAGCAGGATGGGCGGCGCGGCCAGCAGGGCGCGCGCGATCGCCAGCCGCTGGCGTTCGCCGCCGGAGAGCATCACGCCGGACTCGCCGACCGCCGCGCCCAGCCCGGCCGGGTCGCGCTCGAGCACCTCGGAGAGGTTCACGGCGTGCAGCACGGCGATGCACTCCTCGTCGGTGGCGTCGGGCGTGGACAGGGTCAGGTTGTCTCTCAGCGAACCGGCCAGCACGGGGGCGTCCTGTTCGACGTAGCCGATCTGCGAGCGCAGCGCGGTGCGGTCGAGGGTGCGGATGTCCAGTCCCCCCATGCGCACAACGCCTCCGGTCGGGTCGTAGAAGCGCTCGATCAGGGCCAGGATGGTGCTCTTGCCGGCACCGGACGGGCCGACCAGGGCGGTGCGCTTGCCGCGCGGGGCGTCGAAGGAGACGCCGCGGAGCACCGGGCGGGGCTTGCCGGCGGCGTCGGCGTCGCTGCGCTCGGTCGCCCGTTCGGTCGCCTGCTCGGCAGCATGGTCGGCCGCGGCCGCGGAGCGGTCAGCGGCCGCGAGATCTGCCTCGACGAGGTCGGGCTCGGCCAGCACGGCCTCCATCACGGCCGGAACCACGATGGCGGTCTCGAGCACGAACGGAGCCGCGACGGCGGTCTCGATCATCGCGTTCTCGGCGGCGACGAGCTCGGCATCGGAAGCCGTGTGAGCGGAACGCCCGGCACCGGAAAGAGCGGCGGAATCCGCCGACGCGGCCGCAGCAGAGCCGATAGTCCCCGCACCGGCTGCGGCGCCGGCAACACGGCCGACACCGGCAGCACCGGCCTGCGACCCGGCCTGCGACCCGGCCTCCGCACCCGCGGCATCCGTCGCTGCCGAGGCGACCAGGTAGCCGAACTGCACGTTCTCGAACGAGATCGCCGGGGCATCCGGCCGCACCGACTCGTTGGCGGCGCCGACCGTGATGGCCAGAGGGGCGATGTCGCGGTCGAACTGGTCCTCGGTGGGCAGGTCGATGATCTCCTGGATGCGGCCGAGGGCGCCGAGCGCGGCGTTCACGGAGGTGATCGCGCCGAACGCCTGGCCGAGCGGCACGATCATCAGAAACAGGAACAGGATGAACGCGATCAGGTCCGCGATCGTGATGGTGCCGCTGGCCACGCGGAAGCCGCCCACGCCCAGCACGACCAGGAACGACACCTGCATGGCGATGCCGGCGATCGGCACGACGAGGGCCGAGATCCTCGCGACCTGGATGCCCATCCGCCAGGCGCCCTTGGCGTCCTCCTCGACGGCGGCGATCTCCCGGTCGGTGGCGTTCGAGGCACGCACGGTGCGCACCGCGCTGATGGCGCGCTCGACACTGGCGGCGAGGTCGCCGACCTTGGCCTGCGCGGCGAGGCTGGCGGCACGGATGCGCTGCGACAGCAGTGTGACGGTGACCACCGACACGGCGATCACCAGTACCGTCAGGCCGAGCAGCACCGGATCGATCACGAGCATGGCGATGAGCGCGCCGACGAACGTGAGCGACCCGCCGATCGCCTCGACCAAACCCTGGGTGAGCACGGCCCGCAGCAGCGTGGTGTCCGACCCCACCCGGGAGACCAGGTCGCCGGTGCGGCGGGTGTCGAATTCGCTGATCGGAAGGCGGAGCATCCGCCCGATCAGTTTGCGGCGGCTGGAGAGCACGACGCCCTCACCGGTGCGCTGCAGCAGATAGTGCTGGTAGCCGCTGATCAGGGCGGAGATGACGACGAGTGCGACCAGCGCCCACACCAGGCTGCCGAGCGCGTCACCCTCCTGCACGATGGTGATGACCTGGCTGACCAGGAGCGGCTGGGCGAGGCTGGCGAGGGCGCCGAGGATGCTGAGTACGATGACGAAGCCGAGCACCTTCTTGTGCTCGAGCAGATACGGGACCAACTGGCTGAACGTCGCGCGGGGTCCGCCGGCATCGTCGCGGCGCCCCATCCGGCCGAGGCGACCGCGACCGGCCGTGCGACCGGCCGTGCTGGTGGGCGGGCGGGCGGCGGAACGGGGGTTGCTGGGGGTACTCACTGAATGATCTTAACCGCATCCCGCTTGGGATGGGCCCGGCGGTCTCCAGCAGGGAACCGTGCCGGAGCCCGTCGTCGTGGCCCGAAATCTCGTCACGAGGCACCAGGATTTCGCCGCCGTGGACGGCATCTCCTTCGAGGTGGCGCCCGACGAATCCTTCGGACTGCTCGGCCCGAACGGGGCCGGCAAGTCCACCACCATGCGCAGGCTGGGCGCCGTCTCGACCCGCACCGGCGAGACCTCTGATCCTGCTCGGCCTGGCCTTCACGACCCGGCGCCTGCGCACCCTGTTCCTCGACTGACCCGGGTCTCGACAGGTTCGACCACCGGTGGTCGAGAGCCGGTCGAGAGCCAGCCGAGAGCCAGGTCAGTGGTCGATGTCGATGTCGCGGGTCTCGCGGCTCAGCAGCAGGGCGACCAGGGCGATCACGGCCATCACCGAGAGGTAGACGCCGACCCAGAACGGGCTGCCCTCGCCGAGGGTCCACAGCCAGATCGCGATGAACGGAGCCACCGCCGCCCCGAGGATCGAGCTCATGTTGTACGCGAAAGCGGAGCCGGTGTAGCGCACGCTGGTCGGGAACAACTCGGGCAGCAGCGCGCCCATCGGCCCGAAGGTCATTCCCATCAGCGGCACGAAGAGCAGGCCGAATCCGATGATCGCCAGGGTCACGAAGATCAGGGTCTTGCGGCGCCCGTGCCTGTCGGCCCAGGGGCCGGAGGCCAACGTGAACACGCCGAAGAACAGCACGTAAGTGGCCAGCATGATGAAGGTGCCGAGGATCAGCTGGCGCCAGTGCGACCGGAACACGGCCGCGAGCGGCAGTTTCTCCACACGCTTGGTGGCGACGACCTGTGTGAAGGCGTCGGATTCGACTAGGCGCGGGCGTACCCAGAGGCCGACGACGACCATCACCGCGGAGAAGAGGAACGGGATGCGCCACGCCCACTCGAGGAACGCGTCCGAGGGGCGGGTCGGGTCGTCAGCGGGTCGGGTCATCACCGGGCAGGGCCAGTGCGATGGCCAGGAACAGGCCGTTGGCGATGATGAAGCCGAGCGGGGCGCCGACCTGCGGGAACGTGCCGTACCAGGCGCGCTTGCCGACCGGGGCGTTCTCGGTCGCGACCAGCGCGGCGCCGGACCACTCCCCGCCGAGTGCGAAGCCCTGGGCGAGGCGCAGGACCACGAGCAGGTCCGGCGTGAGCCAGCCGATCATGGCGTAGGTGGGCAGCACCCCGATCAGGAAGGTCGCGATGCCCATGGTCAGCAGTGCCCCGACGAGAGTGGCCTTGCGGCCCCTCTTGTCGCCGAAGTGGCCGAAGACCAGCGCGCCGATGGGGCGGGCCACCATGGCCGCGCCGAAGACGGCGAAGGACGCCGGCAGCGCCGTGGTCTCGTTTCCGGTCGAGAGTACAGGTGCGGGAAGTCGAGAAGGGCGGCCGTTTGTGACAGCCGCCCTTGCACCCTACGTCCGGAGTCTCGGCTCCGCTAATCCTCGGCCCACGCTCCGGAAACGATACGGATGCCGCCGCATTATGGTCGTGTCTTACTCGCGCAGCTTCTGCAGCAGCTGAGCGGTCGCGATGGCCGCCGCGGCCGCCTCCTCGCCCTTGTCCTCCTTCGAGCCGGGCAGGCCCGCCCGGTCCAGGCCCTGCTGCTCGTCGTCGAGGGTGAGCACGCCGAAACCCACCGGCTTGCCGGTGTCCAGCGCCACCCGGGTGAGGCCATCCGTTGCCGCCGACGACACGTACTCGAAGTGCGGGGTGCCGCCACGAATGATCACGCCGAGCGCGACAACCGCGTCGGCGCCGTTGTCGAGGGCCACCTTGCATGCAACCGGCAGCTCGAAGCTGCCGGGAACCCGCACGAGCGAGTAGCGGGCACCGGATGCCTCGAGCACCCGGGTCGCACCGGCGATCAGCCCGTCGGTGATCACGTCATGCCAGCGTCCGGCGACGATCACGATGTCCAGCCCGGTTCCGTCGATCTCGATCTCCGGGGAGCCTGCTCCGCTCATAGTGCGATTCCTTTCAGCATGTCTGCTTCTGTGATGTGGTGGCCCATCCGGTCGCGCTTGACGGCCAGGTAGTCCTGATTGTGCGTGCCGACGCCGACGACGAGCGGCACTCGCTCGGTCACGGTGATGCCGTGCGCCTCGAGCTGGCGCACCTTCTCCGGGTTGTTGGTCAGCAGCCGCACGGCGGACAGGCCCAGGTCGTGCAGGATGGCCGTGGCGGCGCCGTAGTCTCGGGAGTCGGCGGGAAGGCCCAGCGCCACGTTGGCGTCGAAGGTGTCCAGGCCGTCCTCCTGCAGCTTGTAGGCGCGCAGCTTGTTGATCAGCCCGATGCCGCGGCCCTCCTGGCCGCGCAGGTAGACGACGACGCCGCCGAGCTCCTGAATGGTCTCCAGGGCGGCATCCAGTTGAGGCCCGCACTCGCATTTGAGCGAGCCGAACGCCTCACCGGTGAGGCACTCGGAGTGCACCCGCACGATCGCGCCGTCGGCGGGGGTGCCGGAGACGATGGCCACGTGGTCGGCGCCGGTCATCCGGTCCCGGTAGGCGCGCACCTGGAAGTAGCCGTGCCGGGTGGGCACCGTGGTCTCCACCTCGAAGTCCACCCGCGGCGATTCGAGGATCGGGCTGACTGTGGGCAGCTCGGTGTCGGTGTGGAACTCCTGCAGGTAGGCGATCAGGTCCTTGATGGTGATCACCAGCACGCCCTCGCGCTCGCCGAGGGCGAGGAGCCCGGGCAGGCGCATCATCTCGCCGTCTTCGGCGACGATCTCGCAAATTCCGGCGACCGGTACGAGGCCGGCCAGTTTCATCAGGTCGACGGCCGCCTCCGTGTGGCCGTCCCGCTCGCGCACACCGCCATCCCTCGCACGCAGCGGCATGATGTGGCCGGGCCGGTGCAGGCTGGACGGCGTCGAGGCCGGATCGGCCAGCACGCGCAGGGTGTGCGCGCGGTCGGCCGCGCTGATCCCGGTGCTGAGCCGGTCGGCCGCGTCGACCGACACCGTGTAGTTCGTGCCGCGGGGGTCCTCATTGTTCGGCACCATCACCGGCAGATCGAGCTTGTCGGCTAGGTCGTTGGTCATCGGCGCGCAGATGAAGCCGGAGGAGTACCGCACGGTCCAGGCGATCCACTCCTGCGTGGCCATCTGGGCGGAGATGATCACATCGCCCTCATTCTCACGGCCCTCGTCGTCGGCGACGATGACCGGTTTCCCGAGCCGGAGGGCATCCAGCGCGGTAGGAATGTCGGCGAGGCTCATGAGTGGCTCCTTTTCGATCCGGCGTCCGCCAGGGCGAGCATGCGCTCCACGTGGCGGGCCAGGATGTCGGTTTCAATGTTGACGTGATCGCCGATCGTGCGCTGTCCCAGCGTCGTAACGGTGAGGGTTTCGGGGATGAGAGAGACTTCGAACCACTGGTCCGGTTCGCTCGCCGGGCTGATGTTGCTGACGGTCAGCGAGACGCCGTCCACGGCGATGGAGCCCTTGCCTACCACGAGCGGGGCGAGTTCGGCGGAGAGGCTGAACCGCAGCACCCGCCAGGCCTCACCGGGGGTGACGGCCAGCAGGGTGCTGGTGCCGTCGATGTGGCCCTGCACGATGTGGCCGCCCAGGCGGTCGCCGACGAGGGCGGCGCGCTCGAGGTTGACCGGGCTGCCGGCGCGGGCGGCATCGAGGGTGGACATGAGGAGGGTCTGGGCCATCACGTCGGCGGTGAAGGTGTCGCCGGTCCGCTCCACCACGGTGAGGCAGACGCCGTTGACCGCGATCGAGTCGCCGTGGCCGGCGTCGGCTACGACTCTCGGGCCGCGGATGGTGAGGCGGGCGGCATCCGTGGATCGCTCCACCTTCTCGACCTGGCCGAGTTCCTCGATGATTCCGGTGAACATGATTGTCCTATCTCGGCCGGGCGACGACGAGGAGGTCGTCGCCGAGTCGGTCGTAATGGTCGATGGCCAGGCGGCGCTGGTCGGTGATGCCGGCCACCCCGATGTCGCCCAGGGCGAGCCGGGCGCCGCCGAGCAGCGTGGGCGCGAGGTACACGAGGTACTCGTCGACCAGCCCGGCCGCGACGAACGCACTGGCGAGAGTGGGCCCACCCTCGATGAAGGCGTGACGGATGCCGCGCCGGTGCAGGTCGTGCAGCACGGCCAGCAGATCGTCGGTGGCGAAGAAGAGGGGCGGATGCGGGTGGGCGCGGAGGGCGGCGTCGTTGGGGATGCCGCGGGTGCCGATCACGACCGGCACCGGCTGCGTGGGCAGAAGCTTTCCAGCGGCGTCGCGGGCGGTCAGGGCAGGGTCGTCGGCGAGCGCGGTGCCGGTGCCGACGAGGATGGCGCCGGCTGCCGCGCGCCGCCGGTGCACGTCCTGCCGGGCCTCCGGTCCGGTGATCCAGCGGCTGGTCCCGTCGTCGGCCGCCGCGCGCCCGTCGAGGCTCGACGCCCACTTGAGCGTCACGAACGGGCGCCCGAGACGGGCGGCGACGAGCCAGTCGGCGAGGAATGGTTCGACCTCGTCGGCGAGCAGCCCGCCGGTGACGTCGATTCCGGCGCCGTGGAGCCGGTCGGCCCCGCCCGAGGAGCCGACGCCGGGGTCGGCGACGGCGTAGACGACCCGGCGGACGCCGGCGTCGATCAGGGCGAGCGAGCAGGGGCCGGTGCGGCCGGTGTGGTTGCAGGGTTCGAGGGTGACGACGGCGGTGGCACCGCGGGCGGCGCCGGCGGCGAGCCGGCTCAGGGCGACAACCTCGGCGTGGGGGGTTCCGGCGCCGAGATGCCAGCCTTCGGCCAGGACCTGCCCGGAATCGTCGAGGAGAACACAGCCGACGCGGGGGTTCGGGCCTGTGGCCGGCCCATTCGCGGCCAGCGCGAGCGCACGCCGCATGGTGGCCTCGAGCGCCGCTTGGTCCGTCATTCCCGTCCTGTCCGTTGGTGCAACGAACTCCGGGTTTTCGGTGCGGCGAACACCATGTGGGTTGCGAAACCCGCCGACCGACCGGAATGGTCCATCGACTCGTGCGCCTCTCATCCGGACTTTAACCGTCGGTGCTGGAATTTCACCAGCTCAACCGTTCCGCTTTGGGAGCGGCACGGGTCGCGGACTTTCACCGCCGGTTCGGACTTACACCGACCCCGGAGCACGTTTCATATAACTACTACTAGTTATATCCCAACGCGTCGGCCATAGAAAAATTCCCGTTCGAGAGTGCGGCCTGCGATGGGCGCTCACGACTGCGGATGCGCGGCGACGGCCGGTTGGAGGGCCCGCGGCGGCCAGGTGCTGGCGCCGAGTTCCCGGGAGATGTTCCGGGCCGTCTCACGCAATCCGTTCAGCACGCTGGAGTCGGGAGGCCACTCGCTCGACGGTACGACAACGGCGACCGCGGCTATGACATTGCCGCGGGTGTCGACCACGGGCGCCGCGATCGACGACTCGCCCAGCACGGCCTCGTCCTCTTCGGTGGCGATGCCGTCGCTCACGATCGACACGAATTGGATGGCCAGCTGAGCCGGGTCGGTGATCGTGGCGCCGGTGAGACTGCGCAGGGGCCTCCCCAGCAGTCCGGAGGCGTATTCCGGACTGTATGCGAGGAGGACTTTGCCCATTGCCGAGGCGTGGGCCGGGATGGACAGGCCCGTTTCGGGCATCTGCTGGCTGCCGTCAGGCCGCTGGTTGTGGTGAATGATGATGACCTCGTCGAACAATTGCACCCCCAGACGTGTGGACAGTCCGGTTCTGCGCGCGAGTTCGAGGGTCCAGCGCATGGCCCGCGCGCGCACGTCGAGCGTGTCGAGGTAGACATTCGAGAGTTTGAGCAGGGCCGGGCCGAGCATGTACCGGGTGCCGCCAGGCTCCTGCGCGACAAGACCGTGGCCCTGCAGCGATTTGACGATGCCGTGCACGGTCGAGACCGGCAACCAGAGTTCGGTGGCGAGTTCGGTTATGCCGAGGTGGCGTGCGCCCTGCAACGTCGACAGCACTTTCGCCGCACGATCGATGGCTTGAATCACAGCTGCACCTCCGGTTGATTCCTTAAGTATGCCGCGTCACCAACGCGTCTTCATGCGACGTGTTGACATTGGGCCACTCTCTGGAGGATATTCGACATTATCGAATTGCGTTCTGTATTTCTTTGAGTCGCGAGGGAAAGTGTCTCGCGGATCCAGCTCGAAAAGTTCAACGGAGAGCAAACATGAAGATAATCCTGGAGGTCTCAACATGAAGAAACTAATCAATTCCCCGGAGACGGTTCTCGCCGATTCCCTCATCGGCGTGGCGGCCGCACACCCGGAACTTCGCGTCGACCACGTCAACCGCATCATCTACCGGACAGACCCGACCAGAGCAGGCAAAGTCGCCCTGCTCTCTGGTGGGGGAACCGGCCATGAGCCGCTCCACGGCGGTTTCGTCGGTGTGGGAATGCTTGACGCGGCCTGCGCCGGGGCGGTCTTCACCTCGCCGACACCCGACCAGATGCTCGAGGCCACGAAAGTCGTGGACAGCGGAGCGGGCGTGCTGCACATCGTCAAGAACTACACGGGCGACGTGATGAACTTCGAAATGGGCGCGGAACTGGCCGCGGCTGAGACCGGGATCGAGGTTGCCGTCGTGGTCGTCAACGACGACGTCGCGGTCGAGGATTCCACCTTCACCGCAGGCCGCCGGGGCGTCGGAACCACTGTCCTGCTCGAGAAGATCGCGGGTGCGGCAGCCGAGGAAGGCCGCGACCTCGCGGCCGTCACCGCGGTGGCCCGCCAGGTCAATGAGTCCGGCCGTTCCATGGGCGTGGCCCTCAGCAGCTGCACGGTTCCCGCGGCCGGGAAACCGACCTTCGAACTTGCCGAAGGCGAGATGGAGATCGGCGTGGGCATTCACGGGGAGCCGGGCCGCCGCCGGGTGCCGCTGGCCGGGGCCGCCGAGGTTGCCCGTCTGCTCGTCGAGCCGATCCTCGCCGACCTGGACTTCACCGGCGCCCCGACGATCGTGATGGTGAATGGGCTGGGCGGAACCCCGTTGATCGAGCTCTATGTCATGTATGCCGAAGTCAGGAAGATCCTCGAGGCCGCCGGCATCACGGTTGCCCGCTCCCTCGTGGGCAACTACATCACCGCGCTGGACATGGCGGGCTGCTCCGTCACGATCCTCAAGGCCGACGAGGACCTGCTTCATCTGTGGGATGCGCCGGTGAACACCGCCGGGCTGCGCTGGGGAATCTAGCACCATGACGAATGACACGATCAGCCTTGACCAGCTCACCGGCTGGCTCACCCGTTTTCGCGACTTGGTGACCGAGCAGGTCTCCTACCTCACCGAACTGGATTCGGCCATCGGCGACGCGGACCACGGCTCGAACATGACCCGCGGCATGGATGCGGTCCTCGAGAAAATCCAGGCCTCACCGGTCGTGGCCGTCGACGAACTGTTCAAGGGCGTGGGCATGACCCTGGTGACGTCCGTGGGTGGTGCCAGCGGCCCCCTGTACGGCACCTTCTTCCTGCGGATCGGTACCTCGGCAGGACCGGTCAGCACCCTGGACGCGCCCGGCCTGGCGGCCGCGCTTCGTGCAGGGCTGGGCGGCGTCGTTGCCCGCGGCAAGGCCGAGGCCGGGGATAAGACCATGTTCGACGTCCTCGCTCCCGCGCTCGACGCGTTCGACGCCGACCTCGTCGTTTTCTCCGATATCTCCTCGGCGGCCCGTGCTGCCTACTCCGCTGCACAAGCGGGGCGGGATGCCACCGCACCCCTGATCGCCCGCAAGGGCAGGGCCAGTTACCTGGGGGAACGCAGCATCGGCCACATCGACCCGGGAGCCGCGTCGACGTCGCTGCTTTTCCAGGCTCTGGCCGAGATCCTCGACAAGGAGTAGATCGTGATCGGAATCGTAGTGGTATCGCACAGCCCCCGGCTCGCGCAGGCAGCAGTGGACCTCGCAGTGGAAATGGTCGGGGTCAACGGCCCGGCCATCGCGATCGCAGCCGGTGCCGGCGCAGGGGTGATCGGAACGGACGCGTCCAAAGTCGCCGAGGCCATCGCCGAGGTTTCCTCTCCCGAGGGCGTGCTCGTGATGATGGATCTGGGATCGGCTGTGATGAGCGCGGAAATGGCGCTGGAGTTCTCGGACGACCCCGACCTGCCCGTCCGGCTCAGCAGCGGTCCCTTCGTAGAGGGCCTGATGGCGGCAGTGGTGCGCGCGGCGGGTGGCGCCACCCTTGACGAAGTGGAACGTGAGGCCCGAGGTGCTCTTCGTGCCAAGCAAAGTCACCTGGGCGACGAGGACCCGGCCGGCCTGCCGGTCGACTCCGGCCCGGCGGCGGAACACACGATCGAGGTGACGTTGCTGAACCCCGACGGCCTGCACGCGAGACCGGTCTCGATGCTCGTCACCGCCATCAGCGCTTTTGAGGCGACGGTGACGGTCGCCAACCTCCGTACCGGCCGGCCCCCGGTGCCGGCTAACAGCCCGACTGCCCTGTTGACCGTCGGCGCCCGGAAGGGCGACACGATCTCCGTCGCGGCGGCCGGGCGGCAGGCTGTGGAGGCGCTCGAGGCCGTGAGTGAACTGGTCGGGAAGGGCTTCGGCGAGCTCGCGGCCGCCCACGCTCCCGCGCCCAGGCCGGCGCGTTCCGCGTCGCGGCCGCAGGCCCGGCCGCAGGGCGGGGCGCCGTCGAGCGGGCCTCTGGGCGTGAGCCCCGGCTTCGCCGTCGGTCCGATCGTGCGGATGCAGGAACCGGTGAACGAGCCGGGGCCGGCAGTCGCACTCCCCCTGCGCGAGCGGGCGGCGGCCGCGGAGAGGATCGTGGCCGCCGCGGCATCCGTAGCCCTGGCCCTGCGGGACAAGGCGGCCCGGGTGTCGGGAGCGGCGCGTGGGATCCTGGAGGCAACGGCGCTGATGGCGGCGGATCCCGGGCTGATCGATGCTGCCGTTTCCCGAGTGACCGGGCAGGGCCACACTCCGGAGCGTGCCGTCTGGGCGGCTGTGGGCGAGGTCACAGCGGTTTTTAAGGAGCAGGGTGGGCTCCTCGCCGAACGTGTCTCGGACCTGCACGACGTGCGCAACCGCATCGTGTCCGAGTTGCTCGGCCGACCGGCACCGGGCCTGCCGGATCGTGTGGAGCCGTATGTGCTCGTGGCCCGGGACCTGGCCCCCGCCGACACGGCGCTGATCGACCCCACGGTGTGTCGGGCGATCGTCACCGTCGAGGGCGGGCCCACCTCCCATACGGCCATTCTCGCGCGGGCGCTTGGCTTGCCTGCCGTGGTGGCGGCCCGCGATGCGATGGACCTGCCCGAGGGAAGCGTGGTGATCGTTGACGGCACGACCGGTGAGATCGTCGTGGCCCCCACCGACGACCAAGTGTTGCGAGCCGAGGAACAGATCCGCCGGGTGATCACCTTCGACGGTACGGGAAGGACCAGGGACGGGCACCGCGTGCAACTCCTCGCGAACGTGGCTTCGCCTGACAGCGTTGCCGCCGCGATCGAGGCGAACGCCGAGGGTGTCGGCCTCTTCCGCACCGAATTCTGCTTCCTCGACCACGCCGAGGCTCCGGGACTCGACGAACAGGTCGCCGCGTACCGGCAGGTGTTCGCCGGATTCCCCGGGAAGAAGGTCACTATCCGAACGCTGGATGCGGGAGCCGATAAGCCGCTGGCCTTCGTCACGGCGGCCGACGAAGTCAACCCTGCCCTGGGCATCCGGGGGTATCGCACAGCGTGGCAGCGGCCGGAACTGCTGGACACCCAGCTGCAGGCCATCGCAGCGGCGGCCGCCGCGGAAGACGCCGACGTCGGCGTCATGGCGCCGATGATCGCGACCGTCGACGAGTCCGTGGACTTCGCGGCCCGCTGTGCCGCGCACGGCCTGCACAACGTGGGCGTGATGATCGAGACTCCCGCCGCCGCTATCACGGCGGGCCCCATCCTCGAACGGGTGGACTTCGCGAGTCTGGGGACCAACGACCTCGCCCAGTACACCATGGCGGCCGATCGGCTGATGGGGGAGCTCGCCCTGCTCAACGACCCCTGGCAGCCGGCGGTCTTGCGGATGATCCGGGAGGCCTGCCAGGCCGGTCTGGCGGCCGGCAAGCCGGTCGGGGTCTGCGGTGAGGCCGCGGCAGATCCGATGCTTGCCGCCATCCTGGTGGGGCTCGGGGCGACCAGCCTGTCGATGTCCCCGCGAGCCCTGGGCGGCGTGGCCGAGTTCCTACGCGGCGTGACGGTGGACCAGTGCCGGGATGCCGCACTCGCCGCGGTCGCCGCCGGCAGCGCCGGCGCGGCGCGATCCGCCGCCGCGCTCCTGCTGGAGCCGACACGGGCGTAGCTGCCGGTGTCGGCCCCTCCCGGGCGTCCGATCTGCACAAATGTGCAACGCTGGCTTTCAGAAACAGCGACGTATTTCCTGTAAATCCTGAATAGCATTCAAAAAATTGGCCAAGAGCGCGTGTTTGTGCGTCAGATCCGATCTCTGAGCCGTGACATCAGACTGGGCGGATGTGCCGGAAACCGCTCGGAGGGTGCGCTCGCACGGTCGCCCGCTGCAGGGCAGCCGATGTCGGTCGAATCGGCGGGCGTAATGTGAAATCTGTGCCCCGGAAGACCGGTTCACCGCCACCGTCCCACAAAGATGTAGACGCAGTTCGACCAGGAAGAAGTTCCACGATGACCACTTCAATCCGCACAGTCATGAGCCCCGGACGTTACGTCCAAGGCAAGGGAGCGATCGATCGCCTCGGTGAATTCGTATCCCAGATCGGCTCCGCCCCCCTGATCGTCGCTGATGACGTCGTGTGGGGTTTCGCAGGGCAGCAGGTCTCGGCGAGCTTCGCTGCTGCCGGCCTCCGCGTCGAACGGGTCGAATTCGACCGCTTTGCGACTGCGTCCGCGGTCGACGCGCTGGTCGAGAAGATCCGCGTAACCACGGCCGACGTGATCATCGGCTTGGGCGGCGGAAGCACGATCGACTCGGCCAAGGCCGCCGGCTTCCTGGCTGGAATTCGTTGGGTCAGCGTGCCCACCGTGGCGTCGACCGACGCTCCCACCTCCGCACTCTCGGTGATCTACACGGAGGAGGGCGAGTTTGTCGAATACCGTTTCTTCCCGCGCAACCCCGACCTCGTGCTGATCGACACCCAGATCGTGGCCAACGCGCCGGTCGAGTTCCTCATCGCCGGAGTCGGCGACGCGCTGGCGACCTGGCTCGAAGCCCGGGCCACGGCGGCTGCCCATGCGACCACGATGGCCGGGGGGCTGCCGACCCAGACCGGCACCGCGCTGGCCAAGTTGTCGTGGGACGTCATCTGGGAGAACGCCCTTCCGGCCCTCGATGCCGTGCGTGACAACCTGGTCACACCTGCTCTCGAGAAGCTGGTGGAGGCGAATACGCTTCTGTCCGGACTCGGTTTCGAGTCGGGCGGTCTGGCCGCCGCCCACGCCATCCACAACGGCCTGACCGCGGCCCCGCAGACCCACGGTCTCACCCACGGTCAGAAGGTGAACATCGGCTCGCTGACCCAGCTGGTCCTCGAGGGCGCGCCACGCACCGAGGTGGAAGACTTCATCGAGTTCACCACTCTCGTCGGATTGCCCACCACGCTGACCGAGATCGGTCTCAGCCTGGACGACGAGAAGGAGCTGAGGGCCATCGCCACGGCGTCAACCCTGCCGGGTGAGACGATTCACAACATGCCGTTCGTGGTCACTGCAGACGACGTTCTCGACGCCCTCAAGTCGATCGAGGGGCTCTCGCGGTCCGTGCGCGCGGCGCGCGGCCTGCCCGCTCCCGTCAAGTACGTGCAGAAGCATTGATCCGTCGGCCCGCCGGTCGCCACGAACCCTCAGTGGCTGCCGGCGGGCCTCCGTCTGCTCACTCGCACAGTGCCCGGGCGCTGCTCTCGTCGATGAACAGGTCGGTGATCAGGTTCGCGGCCAGCGCGCCGCGGAGACTGTCCACCTTGGACTGGCCCGAGACGACGCAGATGCGCCGGGGGGTGCGGCGCAGCACCGACAGTTCCGGGCCGGTGCCGCGATCATTGAGCGGGATGCCGTCGGTCGAGCCGTCCGCGCGGTAGAAGACTGTCGCGACGTCGCCGACGACCCCGGCGTCGCTAAGAGCGGTGAGCTCGTCGTCGTCCAGGTAGCCTCCGACGTAGACGTGGCTGGGGACGTTGGAGAAGGGCGAACCCACGCTGAAGAGCGCGACGTCCATGTTCCTCTGCATTTCCAACAGCCGGCGCAAGCCGCGCTCCCGCCAGTACGCCGTGCGTGTGGCCGGGTCGTCGAAGAAGGTAGGAACCGGGAACTGTTCCAGGCGGGCGCCGAACGCGTTGCTGAACCGCTGCAGGATCTCGTTGGCGTAGTCGAGGCCGGTGCTGCGTGTGTTGCCGGCGCCGTTCAGCTGCACGATCTGTGCGTTGTGAGTGCGTTTAGGGGTCACGTGGCGGCTGACCGCATTCATCGTGGAGCCCCAGGCGATGCCCATGATCATGTTCGAGTCGAAGAACTCGCCGAGAATCCGTGCAACCGAGAGGGCCACGCGCTCCAACCGATCGACGTCGCTGGCGTGGTCGGGCACCGGCACGACGTGCGCGGTGACCTGGAAGCGGTTCAGGATGAGCTTCTCCACCCGGCTCGTCGCGTCGAGCGGGGACCGGATCTGGATGTCGACCAACCCGCTGGTTCTGGCCTGGCTGAGCAGACGGGACACCGAGGAGCGGGAGGTGTGCAGTTCCCGCGCGATGGCCTCCATGGTCAGGTCCTGCATGTAATACAGGTGGGCCGCCGTGAGCGCGTCACTGGTTCGGTCCGACAGGGACGGATCGTCTGGATGGGCCATTTTAACTCCTTGCACGTATGTTCAAACCTCTTGACCGTTTGTGTCGAACCTAGCAGGGTAGAAGCAATTCCCCTCCACCCACAGAGAAGTGAGCGAACAGTGCTGTCCACACCCGATCAGTCATCTTCCGCACCGTCACAGTCCAGTGGTGCCGCCGCCCAGGCCGCCATCCAGGACCGCCCCCGCGCTCAAGTTCTCATCATCGGAGCCGGCATCAACGGCATCGCGACCTTCCGCGATCTGGCCCTGCAGGGCGTGGACGTCGCCATCGTCGACAAGGGCGACTACGTTTCCGGCGCATCCTCGGCCTCCTCGCACATGATCCACGGCGGTGTGCGCTACCTCGAGAACGGCGAATTCCGCTTGGTCAAGGAGTCTGTGGAGGAGCGCAACAGCCTTCTCAAGATCGCCCCCCATTACGTCAAGCCGCTCAAGACGACCATCCCGATCTACTCCACCTTTTCCGGAGTGATGTCGGCGCCGATGCGGTTCCTCACTCACAAACAGGGTGCGGCCCAGGAGCGCGGAGCTCTTCTGATCAAGATCGGCATGATGCTCTACGATTCCTTCTCCCGCGACGGCGGCAATGTGCCCCGGCATGAATTCCTCGGCAAGAAGGCGTCGCTCGAAGTGCTGCCGCAGATCAACCCGGGCCTCAAGTACACGGCCACCTACTACGACGCCTCCATGCACGACCCGGAGCGCCTCGCCCTCGACGTGCTGGCCGACGGCCTGGCCGCCGGTACCCACGCCCGGAGCGCCAACTACATCGAGGCCGTCGGCATGGATGCTGCGGGTGTGCGCCTGCGCAACACGGTCTCCGGCGCCGAATTCAGCTTCGAGGCCGACATCGTGGTCAACACGTCCGGACCGTGGACCGACCTCACGAACACGGCCCTCGGCCAGGCCAGCACCTATATGGGCGGCACCAAGGGGTCGCACGTCGTGCTCGACAACCCCGAACTGCTCGCCGCGACCGGCGGCCGCGAGATCTTTTTCGAGCACAAAGACGGCCGCATCGTGCTGATCTTCCCGCTTGCGGGCCGCGTTCTCGTCGGCACGACCGACCTCGAGCACGACATGACTCAGCCGGCGCGCTGCACCGAAGCCGAGGTTGACTACTTCTTCGAACTCGTCAACCACGTTTTCCCAAAGGTGGCCGTCGACCGGTCGCAGATAGTGTTCCGGTTCGCCGGCGTGCGCCCGCTGCCCCGCCACGACGACGAGGCGCCCGGTTTCGTCTCGCGCGACTACCGCATCGAATCGCGCCCGCTCGGCGCCCGGCCCGGCACCCTGCTGAGCCTGGTCGGCGGCAAGTGGACGACCTTCCGCGCCCTGGCCGAACACCTGAGCGGCGACATCCTGACCCTGCTCGGCCTGCCGCGCACCGTCTCGACGGTCGGCCTGCCCATCGGTGGCGGTCGAGACTTCCCGGCGACGGATGCCGCACGCGGGGTCTGGGTTGCCGCCAACGGCGACAAGGTCGGCGCCGAGCGTGCCGATGTGCTGCTGACCCGGTACGGCACGCGAGCCACCGAGGTGATCACCTGGCTCACCGCCGAACCGGACGCGCCGCTCATGCAGCACCCCGGCTACACCCGGCGCGAAATCGAGCTCATCGCCCGGGCGGAATCGGTCATGCACCTGATGGACCTGCTGCTGCGCCGCACCAGCATCGCTTTCCGCGGCGAAGTGACTCTGCCGCTGCTCACCGAGCTGGCCGGCGTGCTCGCACCGGTCCTCGGCTGGGACGCCGCCCGGAGCGCGCATGAGGTCGACACCGCGGTGAATACACTGCGCGACATGTACGGCGTGCACCTGGCCCCGGCGGAAACGCCGGCCGTGCCGGCCGTCTAGGGACTGCTCGGGACTGCCCTGCGGGCGGGCGCTGCGGTCGCCCGCCCGCAGCCTGCCCTCCGGCCCGGCTCCGTACCCGCAGACTTGAAGGCTGATCTGCACAAACGTGCAGAAAGGTCAGGACCATCGGCGGTCTCGAGTCGCTAGGTTTTCTACTATCCGTTTCCTTCGCTTTCTTCATTTCAATGACCTAAAAGGATGTCAACGTGGACAATCTCGGTATCGTATTTCTCTCGGAAGTGGTGGGAACCGCTCTCCTGATCCTGCTGGGCTGCGGGGTGGTCGCCAACGTCGCCCTGACCAAGAACAAGGGCTTCGGCGGCGGATTCCTGATGGTCACCATCGGCTGGGGCCTCGCGGTGTACGCCGGCGTGATCGTCTCCTATAACTCGGGCGCTCACCTGAACCCCGCCGTCACCTTGGGACTCGTGTCGTCCGGGGCCACCGAGTTCGGCTCGGGGGTTCCGGTCAACGCTGTGTCCGTGGCGGCGTACATCGGGGCTCAGTTGGTTGGTGCCATCCTGGGTGCCACCGTCGTCTGGCTCGCCTACAAGCAGCACTTCGACCAGGAACCGGAGCCGGCCAACAAGCTCGGCGTGTTCGCGACCGGTCCGGCCATCCGTTCCTACGGCTGGAACCTCATTACCGAGATCATCGGCACCTTCGTGCTCGTCTTCGTCGTCATCGCGTTCGGCGGCGGGCGCCAGGGCGAGAGCGGCGGCCTGGCCGCCCTTGGCGCCCTTCCGGTTGCCCTGCTCGTGATCGTGATTGGCACCTCGCTGGGTGGACCGACCGGCTACGCGATCAACCCCGCCCGTGACCTCGGCCCGCGCATCGCGCATTTCCTGTTGCCGATCAAGGGCAAGCGTTCCTCCGACTGGGCCTACTCGTGGGTGCCCGTCGTCGGTCCCGTCATCGGTGGCCTGCTGGCCGGCTGGACCTCCGCGTTCCTCCTGCCGATCCTCGCGTAGGCGCCGCTCGCTTCTTCTTTTTCCATTCCTGAATACCCGTGTACCCAGCATTGACAAAGGAGTTAAAAATGGCACAGTACGTCATCGCAATCGACCAGGGAACCACCAGTTCCCGTGCGATCATTTTCGACAAGGCCGGGTCGATCATTTCGACCGGTCAGCTCGAACACGAACAGATCTTTCCCCGGGCAGGCTGGGTCGAACACGACCCGTTGGAGATCTGGAGCAACACCCGTGAGGTCATCGGTCAGGCTCTGGCCAAGGCCAACCTGACCCGCCACGACATCGCGGCCGTGGGCATCACGAACCAGCGCGAGACCGCCGTCGTCTGGGACCGTCACACCGGTATCCCCGTCTACAACGCCATTGTCTGGCAAGACACCCGTACCCAGCCCATCGTCGACCGGCTCGCCGCCGACGGCGGTGTCGATCGTTTCAAGGCCCAGGTCGGCCTGCCGCTGGCGACTTACTTCTCCGGCACCAAAATCGTCTGGATCCTCGAGAACGTCGAAGGGGCGCGAGAGAAGGCTGAGGCCGGCGACCTCATGTTCGGCACGACCGACACCTGGATTCTCTGGAACCTGACCGGCGGCCTCGAGGACGGTGTGCACGCAACCGACGTCACCAACGCCAGCCGCACCATGTTCATGGACCTGAAAACCCTGCAGTGGGACGACGAGATCCTCGCGGCGTTCGACGTGCCCAAGTCGATGCTGCCCGAGATCCGTTCCTCCTCCGAGGTCTACGGCATCGCCAGCGGCCACAGCCTGCTGCGCGAAACCCCGATTGCGAGCATCCTGGGTGACCAGCAGGCCGCGACGTTCGGGCAGGCTGCCTTCGACCAGGGTGAGGCGAAGAACACTTATGGCACCGGTAACTTCCTGATCTTCAATACGGGCACCGAAATCATCCACTCCAAGAACGGTCTGCTCACCACGGTCGGCTACAAGCTCGGTGACGCCGAACCGCACTACGCCCTAGAGGGCTCGATCGCGGTCACCGGCTCGCTCGTGCAGTGGCTGCGGGACAACCTGGGCATCATCAACTCTGCGGAGGAGATCGAGGCACTCGCCCTGTCGGTCGAGGACAACGGCGGCGCCTACTTCGTGCCCGCCTTCTCCGGCCTGTTCGCGCCGTACTGGCGTGCGGATGCCCGTGGTGCCCTGGTCGGCCTCACCAGCTACGTGAACAAGGGCCACATCGCCCGCGCCGCCCTCGAGGCGATCGCGTACCAGACCCGCGAGGTGCTGGACGCGGTCAACGCCGACGCCGGTGTTCCGTTGACCGAGCTCAAGGTCGACGGCGGGGCCTCGGCCAACGACCTGCTGATGCAGTTCCAGGCCGACATCCTCGGCGTGTCTGTCGTGCGCCCGGTGGTGGCGGAGACGACCGCCCTGGGTGCCGCCTACGCGGCCGGCCTGGCGGTCGGTTTCTGGAACAACCTCGGTGAGCTGCGGTCCAACTGGCAGGAGGACGCCCGCTGGGAGCCGAGCCTGGACATCGCCGAGCGCGACCGTCTGCTGCGCAACTGGAAGAAGGCCGTCACCAAATCCCTGGACTGGGTCGACGCCGACGTGATCTAGCCCGCGACCCCTTTTTCCCCCCGCGTCCCTGCGCGCGTACGACGCACCCCACCGAGACCCGGCGGCCGCCCCTGGCCGCCGGGTTTCGGCATCCGTGCCCCGTCCCCCGTGGCCCGTGCCCGTCCCCGTCTTCCCCTCGCGCCGGCCGGCATCCGTGCCCCGTCGGACAGTTCCTTCGTGGCGCTTCCCGGAGGGCAGCTCCCGTGGGTGGTGTGTGGCTAACTCAGGAGATCTACCCCGGCGGCGCCAACGGATGCCGGACTGGTGCAGTTTGTCCCTCGCTTCACAGCCGTTTCTCCTGAATTAGCCACGGGTCGGCGGCGACACCGCGGATCCTCCACAGCACAGGCTGACCGGAGCAGGCCACAGGTGGGCAACCGACGCGGCAGACGGGGCCCGCGCTGTCCACACTGTCGACATGACTTGGGCAGAGTACTTCCGCGTCCACAATGTGCAGATCGCCGAAACCGGGGCGCTGAACGCCGCCGGCGCCAATTGGCGGGTGCTGAGGGCGGCCGTGGAGAGTGGATATCTGGTGAGGGCGCGTCGAGGGCACTATGCGCTTCCCGATACGGATGCGCACATCCTCGAAGCGGTGCGGCTGGGTGGGCGACTCGACTGCGTCTCCGCGGTTGCGAATACCGGGATCTTCGCCCTGGACAGCACCTTCGCGCACATCCATGTCGACCCCACCGCTTCCCGGTTGCGGGCGCCGCACGATCGATTTCAGCAGCTCAACGCTCACAACCGAGACGGTGTGGAACTCCACTGGGGTCAGCTGCTCGACCCCTGCGGCGGCACCGAGTTCCGTATCGGGCTGGCCGATGCGCTGGTCCAGGTTTTCCGGTGCCAGGAACCGAGATTCGCGATCGCGTCACTCGATAATGCCTTGTACAAGAGACTGCTCGCGGAGCAGACCGTGGCCCAGATCTTCGCAGCCCTGCCCGCGGAGTTGCAGTCCCTGCGCCCGCTCATCGACTGTCGCAGCGAATCGGGCCAGGAGACCGTGCTCCGCCTCGTGATCACGGGAGCCGGCTTCGACGTCGAGATCCAGGTCGAGATCGGGGGCGTCGGTCGCGTCGATATGATCGTCGAGGGGCGCATAGCGGTCGAGGCCGACAGTCGGCAGTTCCACGACGGCTGGGAGGCGCACGCGCGCGACCGCACCCGCGACTGCGACCTCGCCATGCGGGGGTACCTGACTCTGCGGGTTCTCTACCGGGACATCATCCACCACCCGGAGCGCGTCATCGCCGCGATCACCGGCCTTCTGGCGTCGACCAGTCACTACCGCACCTTCATCGTCTAGTCGGTTCCCGGCAAGCCGACATCCGCTCCCGCACCTCCATCGTCTAGTCGGTTCGCGGCAAGCCGACATCCGCTCCCGCGGGGCTGCCGGGTCCGGCTCAGCGGACACCCAACCTGCCGGTCATGCGGTTGAGACCCACCCCCATGTGGCTAACTCAGGAGATCTGCCGAATCGCAGTATCAGACCCGCGTGTTTCCGGGGCGAAGAGGAACGCATATTACGGATGTCCTGAGTTGGCCACGCAGGCAGGAGCCGTGCCTGCTTCGAGCCCGGCGTTGCCGTCAGCGTGGCCGGGCGGCGCGCGCAGCGGGGCGGCCCGCCCGCGGACCCGACCTCCTTGCGGTCGAGACCCACCCTCGTGTGGCTAACTCAGGAGATCTGCCGAATCGTAGTATCAGACCCGCGTGTTTCCGGGTCAAATAGAAACGAATGCGACGGATGTCCTGAGTTGGCCACACCGGGGCAGGCCAGGGGGACCCCAGCGGCACCGTCAGGGGGGGGCAGCCGTCAGCGGGGCGGGGAACAGCCGTCAGCGGGGGCCGGCGGTCAGTGGGGCGAGGCTGCGGGCCGCGAGGGCCCCGGGCAGCGCGGCGAGGCTGGTGATCCGGATGATGCCCAGCCGGGCGGCCTCGGCCGCATCCGCCCCGGCCCCGGCACCACTACCTCCAGCACCACCCCCAGCCCCGGCCGCGGTCCGGTCCAGCCAGACTCCGGTCAGCCCCGCCGCGGCGGCTCCGATCGCGTCCGTGCGCAGCCGGTCGCCCACGTAGACGGTCTGCTCCGACTCCGACCCGAACACCATGCAGGCATGCCGGAAGATGCGAGGATCCGGCTTGGCGAAGCCCAGGCTGCCGGATGCGATCACGTGCTCCAACCGCACGTCGAGCCCGGTGTCCGCCAGTTTGTGCCCCTGAGGCGTCGACTCACCGTTGGTGATCAGCCCGATCCGCACGCCCGGAAAGGCGACGGCCAGCGCGTCGAGGCAGGGGAGCGCATCGGTGTGGAGGCGCCAGCTCGCCCGATAGTGAAGAAAATACGCGTCGAACCAGCTCGTCGCAGCCGGCCCGGTCAGGGTCACGCCGTGCGCCGCCGCGAAGTCGCGGGCCCGCTCCCGGCGCTGCCCGGCGAAGTCCAGACTGCCGGCGAGGTAGGCGTGGTAATGCCGCTCTTCCAGGTCGTCCCAGAGCGCCAGCGCCGCGCCGGGGTCGGCGTCGGTGAAGGTGCCGCCCAGAGAGCCGAGGTAGGCGCGGATGCCGTCGGCCACGGCACCGCGATGGGCGAACAGGGTGTCATCGAGGTCAAACAGAACGACGGCGGGCGCGGGCGCGGACATCCGCTACCCGACGACGACGTCAACGACGACGTCGACGACGACGTCGACGACCATGACGACCATGACGACCATGACGACGACGACCATGACGACGACGACGACGTCGACGGGCCGGCCCCGCCCCATCAGTAGCGAGCTCACCACAATCGCCACCACCGCCCTAGCGCCGCGGTAGCAGGCCGACGCGGTCGTAGGCGCGCGCCAGCGTCTCGTTGGCCACCGTCGCCGCCCGGTCCGCGTTGAGGGCGAGGAGTCGGTCGAGTTCGGCCGGGTCGTCGAGCAGCTCGAGAACGCGCGCCCGGATCGGCCCGAACGTGCCCGTGACCACCTCGGCGAGACCCTTCTTCAGGTCGCCGTAGCCGCGGCCGGCGTACTCGTCCTCGATCGAACCCACCGGGCGTTCCGCGAGCACCGAGTAGATCGTCAGCAGGTTGGCCACGCCCGGCTTGTTCTCGCGGTCGAAGACCACGCCGCCCTCGGCATCCGTGACCGCGCGCATGATCTTCTTATTCGTCACCGCCGGCTCGTCGAGCAGCCAGATCACGCCCGCGTGCGACTCGGCCGACTTCGACATCTTCGACGTCGGGTTCTGCAGGTCGTAGATCTTGGCGGTCTCCGTGACGATGGCGACCTCCGGCACTGTGAATGTCTGCCCGAACCGGGCGTTGAAGCGCGCCGCGAGGTCGCGGGTCAGTTCGACGTGTTGACGCTGGTCTTCGCCGACCGGCACGATCTCGGTGTCGTACAGCAGAATGTCCGCGGCCATCAGCATCGGGTAGGCGAACAGTCCCACGGTGGTCGCGTCCGATCCCTGCCGGGCGGATTTGTCCTTGAACTGGGTCATCCGGCTGGCCTCGCCGAAACCGGTGATCGTGTTCAGCACCCAGGCCAGCTGGGCGTGCGCGGCGACATGCGACTGCACGTACAGTGTCGACGCCGACGGGTCGATGCCGCTCGCGATGTATTGGGCGGCGGTGCGGCGGGTGTTCTCCCGCAGCTTCACCGGGTCCTGCGCCACGGTCAGGGCGTGCAGGTCGACGATGGAGAAGTACGCGTCGTGGGTCTGCTGCAGCGCCTTCCAGTTCAGGAGGGCGCCGATGTAATTGCCGATCTGCAGGGAATCGGCGCTCGGCTGCATGCCCGAGTAGAGGCGGGGCTTGTCCATGGGATCAGATCTTTTCGTAGCGTGTGGCCGCCGGCCGGGCCGAAAGCGCGAGTTGGAGGGGAGGTCAGATGGTGTAGTCGACGACCACGGGGGTGTGGTCGGACCAGCGCTGGTCGTAGGCGGCCGCGCGGTCGACGACGTAGCCGGTGACGGATGCCGCGAGCGCCGCTGTGGCCAGCTGGTAGTCGATCCGCCAGCCGGTGTCGTTGTCGAACGCCTGGCCGCGCCACGACCACCAGGTGAACGGCCCGTCCACTTCGCCGGACCACCGGCGCCCCACGTCGATCCAGCCGAGTCCGGCCCCGGCGTTGTAGTCCGGGGCGGCTTCGGCGCCGACGATGCGGTCGAAGTAGGCGCGCTCCTCGGGCAGGAACCCGGCGCGCTTCACGTTTCCGCGCCAATTCTTGATGTCGAGCGTGCGGTGCCCGACGTTCAGGTCACCGAGCACGACGGCCCGGTCGCTGTGCGCGGCGAGCTCGGGCAGTCGTTCGAGCATGGCGTCGAGGAACCTGTACTTCTCGACCTGCTTCGGGGTACCCACCTCGCCGGAGTGCACATAGGTGCTCACGACGGTGATCAATTTGCCGTTGACCTCGTAGTCGGCTTCGAGCCAGCGGCCGGCGCTGTCGAATTCGGCGGAGCCGAGCTCGACCCGGTGGATGGCCGCGGTCGATCGGCTGGCCAGGGCCACCCCGGCCCGGCCCTTCGCGGTGGCGGCGTCGTGCAGGATGCTCCACCCCGGCCCGAGCAGACCCTCGAGGTCCTCGGTCGAGGCACGCACCTCCTGAAGGGCGAGGATGTCCACGTCGCGTTCGGACAGCCAGTCGCCCATTCCCTTGCGGAAGGCGGCGCGCACGCCGTTCACGTTCACGCTCGCGATCCGCAGGCGCTCGCCGGCGAAAGCCGCGGACACAGCGGAGTCGGCGGAGGCGGCGGAGGAAGCAGGGTCGGACGCGGCCGGGGTGGAAGCGGCAGTGGAAGCGGCAGTCGAGGCGGAAGGCATTCCCCAATTCTACTTTGGCTCAGGCCTTGGGGCCGTCGTTCGTCAGCTCAGCGGCTCGCTTCTCGGCGGCGCGCAGGCGACGCGCGGTGAGCAGCCGCTGGGGCCAGGCCGCGGTGTCGTGCGCGAGGCGGGCCTCCCGAAGCTCGGCCTGCACCACCACGCGGAACGCCTCCTCCTCCTGCCGGCGCTTCTCGGTGGCAACCTCGTCCGCGCTGATCCGTCGCGGTGAGAACCCGGCGTCGTCCATGCCGACGGCGATCCAGGATGCGGCGAGCAGTGTCAGGGTGCTGGTCAGGTTGAACCAGATCAGGAGTCCGATGATCACCGCGAATGCGGCGAGCAGCGGGTTGCGGCCGGCGCCGGCGAGCAGCGTGCTGCCGAGGACCTTGAGGACACCGAGGCCCACCGCGCCCAGAATGGAGCCGGTGATGAGCTGGCGGACGGGGATCCGCACCCGCGACAGCACCCGGAACAGTGCGGCGAGGGTGATCGTGTCGATCAGGAGCACGAGGAGCAGGCCGACCGCTCGGGCGGCGCCGTTGAACCAGAACGAATCCCGGGACACCCCGAAAAGCCCGAACAGGGCCCCGAGCGCCTCGGTGCTCGCGATCGAGATCAACGCCGACACCACGAGCACGACCGCGAACAGCACTCCGAGGCCCAGCTCCCGCAGCTTGACGAGGAGGATGAAGGTCTTGTCGGGCGGCATCCGGAAGATCGTGCGCACCGCCTGCGCCGTTGTCGAGAGCCAGCCGAGCACGGTCGCGAGCAGACCGACCAGTGCGATGACGCCGGACCAGCCGAGGACCCTGGCGTCGGCGAGGACGCTTGGGTCAATCACGCCTTCCTCGCCGATCAGCCCGGGCACGGACTGGTTGATGAAGGAGTAGAGCGTCAGCTCGAGGTCGGGATTGGACGTGATCCACAGTCCCGCGATGGAGAAGGTCAGCCAGAGGGCCGCGAACGTCGCGAAGATGGCCTGGTAGGACATGCCGCCGGCCAGGATGCCGCCGCCGCTTTCACCGAACCGGGTGAAGACCCGCACCGGGCGCGAGCGCATGACCCGCGCGATGAGGGTCTTGATCCGGTCGATCGCCGTGGGAGTGTTCACCCGCTCAGCCTAAGCGGCAGCCGGGCAGCGGAGAAAGCGAAAGGCCGGTCTCGCCACGACGAAACGTCGTGACAAGACCGGCCCCAGGGTTCGGACCGGCTACTCCATGCCGCGCAGCATGGCCTGCTTGACCTCGGAGATGGCCTGCGTGACCTGGATCCCGCGGGGGCACGCCTCGGTGCAGTTGAAGGTCGTGCGGCAGCGCCACACGCCTTCCTTGTCGTTCAGGATATCGAGGCGCACGGCGGCGTTGTCGTCGCGCGAGTCGAAGATGAAGCGGTGCGCGTTGACGATCGCGGCCGGACCGAAGTACTGTCCGTCGGTCCAGAACACCGGGCAGCTCGACGTGCACGCGGCGCAGAGGATGCACTTCGTCGTGTCATCGAAGCGTTCGCGCTGGGCGACGGTCTGGATGCGCTCCTTGCCATCGGTGGGGGCGTTGTTCGCCACCAGGAACGGCTGCACGGCACGGAACGATTCGAAGAACGGCTCCATGTCCACGATCAGGTCCTTCTCCAGCGGCAGGCCCTTGATCGCCTCCACGTATACCGGCTTGGTGATGTCGAGGTCCTTGATCAGGGTCTTGCAGGCCAGGCGGTTGCGGCCGTTGATGCGCATGGCGTCCGAGCCGCAGATGCCATGCGCACAGGAGCGGCGGAAGCTCAGTGAGCCGTCCTGCTCCCACTTGATCTTGTGCAGAGCGTCGAGCACGCGGTCCGTCGGGTACATCTGTACGTCGAAGTCGTCCCAGTGCGGTTCGTCGTCGACCTCCGGGTTGTACCGGCGGATGATCAGGGTCACGGTGAAGGACTGGATTTCCTCCGGCACGACCGGGGCACTCGCAGTTGTCGGTGCGGTTGCGGTTGCGGTTGCGGTTGCGGTACTCAACTCAGTACTTCCTTTCCATCGGCTGGTAGCGCGTGATGGTGACCGGCTTCCAGTCGAGCGCAATGTGGTCGGCGGCGTCGGCGGAGAGCGGGTCTCCGGTCAGGTAGGCCATGGTGTGCACAAGGTAGTTTGCGTCGTCGCGCAGGGGGAAGTCGTCGCGCATGTGCCCGCCGCGGCTCTCCTTGCGGTTGCGTGCGGAGTACACGACGACCTCGGCCAGGTCGAGCAGGAAGCCGAGTTCGACGGCCTCGAGAAGGTCGGTGTTGAACCGGCGGCCCTTGTCCTGCACGCCGATGTTCTTGTACCGCTCGCGCAGGCCGTGGATCACGTTGGTGACGTCGGAGAGCGATTCGTCGGTGCGGAACACCTGCGCCTTGGCGTCCATCGTCTCCTGCAGCTCCTTGCGGAGCACGGCGATGCGCTCGGTTCCGGTCGAGGTGCGGATTCCTTCCAGCAGCTCCCGCACACCCCGGGCCGGGTCGGTCGGCAGCGGCGTGAACTCGGCCGTCGTGACATAGGCGACGGCGTTGTTGCCGGCGCGCTTGCCGAAGACGTTGATGTCGAGCAACGAGTTGGTGCCGAGGCGGTTGGAGCCGTGCACGGACACGCAGGCGCATTCGCCGGCCGCGTAGAGGCCGGGCACGACGGTCGTGTTGTTGCGCAGCACCTCCGCGTTCACGTTGGTGGGGATGCCGCCCATCGCGTAGTGCGCGGTGGGCATGACCGGCACCGGTTCGGTGACCGGGTCGACGCCCAGGTAGGTGCGGGCGAACTCGGTGATGTCGGGCAACTTGGTCTCGAGCACCTCGGCACCGAGGTGGGTGCAGTCGAGGTACAGGTAGTCCTTGTTGGGACCGGCACCGCGGCCTTCCGCGACCTCCTTGACCATGCAACGGGCGATGATGTCCCGCGGGGCGAGGTCCTTGATGGTGGGCGCGTAGCGCTCCATGAACCGTTCGCCGGCCGCGTTGCGGAGGATGGCGCCCTCTCCGCGCGCGCCCTCGGTGAGCAGGATGCCGAGGCCCGCCAGTCCGGTCGGGTGGAACTGGAAGAACTCCATGTCCTCGAGCGGCAGGCCCTTGCGCCACACGATGCCCACGCCGTCGCCCGTGAGGGTGTGCGCGTTGGAGGTGGTCTTGTAGATCTTGCCGAACCCGCCGGTGGCGAAGATGAACGCCTTCGCCTGGAAGACGTGCAGTTCGCCGGTGGACAGGTCGTAGGCGACGACGGCCGAGGGCTGGTCGACCCCGTCGACCGGTGTCATGACCAGGTCGAGCACGTAGTACTCGTTGAAGAAGTTGATGCCGCGTTTGACGCAGTTCTGGTAGAGCGTCTGCAGGATCATGTGGCCGGTGCGGTCGGCGGCGTAGCAGGCCCGCCGTACCGGTGCCTTGCCGTGGTCGCTGGTGTGGCCGCCGAACCGGCGCTGGTCGATCTTGCCCTCCGGCGTTCGGTTGAAGGGCAGGCCCATGTTCTCGAGGTCGATGACCGCGTCGATGGCTTCCTTGGCGAGGATCTCGGCCGCGTCCTGGTCCACCAGGTAGTCGCCACCCTTGACCGTGTCGAAGGTGTGCCATTCCCAGTTGTCCTCTTCGACGTTGGCGAGGGCCGCGGCCATCCCGCCCTGCGCCGCACCCGTGTGCGAACGCGTCGGATACAGCTTGGAGATCACGGCCGTGCTGGCGCCGGAGCCGGCTTCGATGGCGGCACGCATACCGGCACCCCCGGCTCCCACGATGACGATGTCGAACTGGTGGTAGTGCACACCGTCGATGACGGTGGACTCTGAGGGCGCGGTTGAAGCATCCGTAGTCATATGGGTTTTAGCAGCTCCTAAATGGCCGAGCAAAACGAAGGAAGAAGATCGGCGGGCGAACCGGCCGGGCAAGGGTCGAACGTGAAGACCACGAGCGTGCCGAGCACGATCAGGATCACGACGGCCGCCAGGATGGCGGACTTCAGGATGCCGCGGGTCAGACGCTGCGTGGCGTAGTCGTTGACCAGCGTGCGCATGCCATTGCCGCCGTGGATCAGGGCGAGCCAGAGCATGAGAACGTCCCAGACCATCCAGAACGGGGTGGTCAGCTTGCCGGCGACGAAAGCAAAGTTGAGGGCGCTGACGCCCTCGCCGACCATCAGGTTGACGAAGAGGTGTCCGAAGATGAGCACGACCAGCACGACGCCGGAGACGCGCATGTAGATCCAGCCCCACTTCTCCCAGTTCACGCCGCGGGAGCGCGGCGCGCGGGAGTAGGGGCTGCGGGGAGCTTCGATTGTGGATGTCATGGCTCTCCCCGTTCTAGTGGCTGAACACGTTGATCAGGTGGCGCGGCACGAAGGCGAGCATCGTTACCACCCACAGGGCGACCACGACGTAGAACATGGCCTTCTGGTACTTGGCGTTCCAGAAGTCGATCAGGATGATCCGAATCCCGTTGAAGGCGTGGAACACGATGGCCCCGACGAGCGCGGTTTCGCCGAGGCCCATGATCGGCGTCTGATAGCTGCTGATGACCGCGTTGTAGGCCTCCGGGCTGACGCGCACCAGCGCGGTGTCCAAGATGTGAACCAGCAAGAAGAAGAAGATCGCAACACCCGTAATGCGGTGGAGGACCCACGACCACATGCCCTCACGGCCCCGATACAGGGTTCCGGCGGGGCGACGTGATGTCGTCTTCTGCTGGGATGTCAGTGTCGCTGCCTGCTCTGGCATGACCAACCCTCCCTGGCTGTGTGGCGGCCTCGACGAAGCTGGCCGACAATGCGCCGTGCGCGCATAGAACAATTATAAGTGTCTCTGTGCCGAGATAAAACGCGAATGTCCGGCTAGCGCTGCATTGACAGCGGAACCGCAACCAAGGCGCGAACGGCGGCTCGTTCGTCGACGACCTGCTCGTAATGCGCCAGCAGCGCGCCGCACACGTTTTCCCAGGATCGACCGAGCACGCTCCGTCGTCCCGCCTCGCCCATCCGCCGCCGCAGCGCAGGGTCCAGGACCAGCCGGGCGACGCAGCGGCGCAGGTCTCTCTCGTCGTCCGGAATGAAGAGGAAACCGTTTTCACCGTGGCTGACCAGGTCGATCGGGCCGCCGGCCCGCGGTGCGACGACCGGCAGCCCGGCGGCGTGCGCCTCCTGCAGGGTCTGGCCGAAGGTCTCCTCGGTGCCCGCGTGCAGGAACAGGTCGAAGCTCGCGTAAGCCCGGGCGAGATCCGCCCCGTCCAGGCGGCCGAGCCAGGTCACCGGCATCCCGGCGAGCTCCCGCTCGAGCGCCGGCCGCGACGGGCCGTCGCCGACGAGGGCGAGACGGATGCCGGGCAGCCCGCGCAGGGCCCGGAACCTCTCCACCTGCTTCTCCGGTGCCAGGCGGCCGACGTAGCCCACGACGACCTCCCCGTTCGGGGCCAGCCGGCTCCGCAGCGCCGACGCCTCCGGGTCGGATCTCCGGTTGGGGTGGTAGCCGACCAGGTCGACGCCGCGGGTCCAGTGCGCCAGCCGCCGCAGGCCGATGCGGCGCAGGTCCGCCATCGACGCGGAGGAGGGAGCCAGGGTGAGGTCGGCTCCCTCGTGCACCCACTTGACGAAACGCCAGACGGACTGCGCGGCCGGGCCGAGCCGGTTGCGGCGGGCGTAGCCGGCGACATCCGTCTGGAAAACGGCGACGCTGGGAACGTCCTGCCGGTTCGCGGCCGCGATGCCCTGTGCGCCGAGCAGGAACGGCGACGCAGCGTGCAGCACGTCCGGGGCGAAATCGGCCAGCAGGCGGTGCACCTGCGGGCTGGGCATTCCCACCGGGAACTGCCGGTAGCGTGCCGCGGGAACACCGTGCACGGGGAACCCGGCGTACTCGGCCGGGGCGCCGGCCGGGGCGATGACCATCGCGTCGTGGCCCGTGCGGGAAAGATGCTCGAGCACCTTGCACACGCTCGTGGTGACTCCGCTGACCGTGGGCAGAAAACTTTCGGTGATGAGTGCAACCCTCATGAGGGTGACCCTAGGCACGCCCTCCGGCGGGCAGGTGAACGCACCGTGAACGGCGTGGACCGGGCGGTAGTCTGGCCGAATGCTGCCTTCCACGGAACCACTCGATCGTTTCTACAGCGTGATTCCCGCCGGTGGGATCGGATCCCGGCTGTGGCCGCTGTCCCGCGCCGACGCCCCCAAATTCCTGCACGACCTGACCGGCTCCGGCCAGACCCTGCTCCGGGCCACCTGGGATCGCCTCGCACCTCTGTCGGGCGAGCAGCGCATCATGGTGGTCACCGGCCGCGCGCACCGCGCCGCCGTCGAGGAGCAGCTCCCCGAGCTCGCCGACCTGAACGTGGTGCTCGAAAGCGAGCCGCGCGAGTCCACCGCCGCCATCGGCCTGGCCGCGGCGATTCTGGAGAAACGCGAACCGGGCGTCATCATCGGCTCCTTCGCCGCCGACCACGTGATCAAGGGACACCACCTGTTCCGCCAGGCGGTCGCCGAGGCCGTGCGCGCCGCCGACGCCGGCTACATCGCCACCATCGGCATTCAGCCCACGGAGCCGGCCGTCGGCTTCGGCTATATCAAGACCGCCGGCGCGCTGCACATTGCCGGCGCCGCCAGCGCCCTGTCGGTGGACTCTTTCGTGGAGAAGCCCGACCTTGCCACCGCCCAGGACTACCTGGCCAACGGCACCTATTTCTGGAACGCCGGCATGTACATCGCCCGCGCCGACCGCCTGCTCGAAGAGATCGGGGCGTCCGAGCCCGAACTTCTCGCCGGGCTGCTCGAACTGGCCGAGGCCTGGGATACCCCGCGCCGCGGCGCCGTGGTCGACCGCGTCTGGCCCCGCCTGAAGAAGATCGCGATCGACTACTCGGTCGCCGAACCGGCGGCCGCCCGCGGCAGGCTCGCCGTGATCCCCGGCCAGTTCGACTGGGACGACGTGGGTGACTTCGCATCGATCGCGAAAATCCACGCCAACGGCCGCAAGCGCGATCTCGCCATTCTCGGCGACGGTGCCCGGGTGCTTGCGGACTCCTCGAGCGGGATCGTGGTCAGCCACACCGGGCGCATGATCGCCCTGATCGGCGTCGAGGACATCGTCGTGGTCGACACCCCGGACGCCCTCCTCATCACCACCAGCGCCAACGCGCAGAAGGTCAAGGCCGTCGTCGACGCGCTAAAGCTGTCCGGCAGCAACGACGTGCTCTAATCGGCATCAAACCCCCCGATCGAGGGCATTTTCGGGCCCGATTCGGCCGGGGCGTCCGGCGGGCCTCCCGCGGACCAGTATCGCGTCTTGATAACCTTTCGCCCACGGGCCCGTTTTGCTCCTCTGAGCAGAGAATCATTCGATAGCGTGTAAACCAATACAGCCCCTTGCGAACCCGCGCCGGGCGACCATTGGAGGTCATTTTGACAATCATGAAACGACGGGTCGCATTCAGCGGCCTTGCCACGTTGGGCGTCGTGGCCCTTCTCGCAGCCTGTGCGCCGGCGCCGACCGATGAGGGAACCGCTGGTGGCGGTGCCGAATCCGACTACCTGCCCTGCATCGTCTCCGACTTCGGCGGCTTCGACGACAAGTCCTTCAACCAGTCCAGCTTCGAGGGCATCACCAAGGCCTCCGACGAGCTCGGCATCGAATTCCAGCAGGCCGAGTCCAAGTCGGAAGACCAGTACGGCCCGAACGTCTCGAGCATGGTCGACCAGGGTTGCGACTTCGTCCTCACCGTCGGTTTCGCCCTCTCCAACGCCACCCGCGATGCCGCCCAGGCCGCGCCCGACACCAACTTCGCGCTGATCGACTCCGCGCTCTCCAATGACGACTTCAGCCCGCTGACGCTCGACAACGTGAAGCCGGTGCTGTACGACACGGCGCAGGCCGCGTTCCTGGCCGGCTACCTGGCCGCGGGCACCACCAAGACCGGAGTCGTCGGCACCTACGGCGGACTCCAGTTCCCGTCGGTCACCATCTTCATGGACGGCTTTGTCGACGGCGTCGCGTACCACAACGAGAAGAAGGGCACCGACGTCACCGTCAGCGGCTGGGACAAGGCCACCCAGACCGGCCTGTTCGCCGGTGGCTTCGACGACATCAACCAGGGCAAGGCGCTCAGCACCACTCTGATCGACGCCGGCGCTGACATCATCCTCCCGGTCGCCGGACCGCTCTTCCAGGGCACCGCGCAGGCCATTCAGGACTCCGGCAAGGACGTCGCCATCATCGGTGTCGACAGCGACCTGTTCGAGACCACGCCCGAGTTCGCATCGCTGTACCTCACCTCGGTACTCAAGCAGATGACGGATGCCACCGAGCAGATCATCCTCGACGACGCTGAGGGCGACTTCTCGTCCACCCCCTACGTCGGCACGCTCGAGAACGAGGGCGTCGACATCGCCCCGCTCCACGACTGGGAGTCCAAGGTCGACCCCGCGGTCATGACCGAGATCGAGGCCATCAAGGCCGACATCATCAGCGGTGCTCTCAAGGTTGAGTCGCCCGCGACCCCGAAGTAGCACCGAAGCAGCACTCAGACGCAGTCGGGGAGGCACGCATCTTGCGGGCCTCCCCTCTTGCGTCAGTGGGCGGATGTCGTCGGCCGGGATGCCTGCACACCCAAGCGAACGGTGCCACCCCGCCAACATATGAGCAAGAGCGTCAACTTTCGCTCGTCACTGAATAGAATCGACGACATGAAGCTCGAACTTCGAGGCATTACGAAGCGATTCGGTGCCCTGGTCGCGAATGACCACATTGACCTCACCGTCGAGGCCGGAGAAATCCACGCACTGCTCGGCGAAAACGGCGCGGGGAAATCCACCCTGATGAACGTGCTCTACGGCCTGTACCGGGCCGAGGAGGGCGATATCCTCCTCGACGACGTGGTGCAGCACTTCAGCGGCCCCGGCGACGCCATGGCCGCCGGCATCGGCATGGTGCACCAGCACTTCATGCTCATCCCGGTGTTCACCGTCGCCGAGAACGTCATGCTCGGGCATGAGGAGACCAAGGCGGGCGGTCGCCTCGACCTGCCCGCGGCCCGCAAGCACGTGCGCGAGATCTCCCGACGGTTCGGGTTCGACGTCGACCCGGATGCGCTCGTCGAAGACCTCCCCGTCGGCGTGCAGCAGCGGGTCGAGATCATCAAGGCGCTCTCGCGCGACGCGAAGGTGCTCGTCTTCGACGAGCCCACCGCCGTGCTCACGCCGCAGGAGACCGACGAGCTGATGGTCATCATGCGCCAGCTCAAGGCGAGCGGTACCTCCATCGTGTTCATCACCCACAAGCTGCGCGAGGTGCGCGAAGTCGCCGACCGGATCACCGTCATCCGTCTGGGCAAGGTCGTCGGCGAGGCGTCCCCGACCGCGAGCAACGTCGAGCTGGCCACCCAGATGGTCGGCCGTGCGGTCGACCTCACCGTGGACAAGTCCCCGGCACTGCCCGGTGAGGTGGTTCTGTCGGTGAAGAACCTCACCGTGCTGGGCCCGCACGGCCAGATCCTGGTCAACAACGTCAGCTTCGAGGTGCACAAGGGCGAGATCCTGGCCATCGCCGGGGTGCAGGGAAACGGCCAGACCGAACTCACCGAGGCGATGATGGGGCTCCAATCGCGGGTCTCCGGGGAGATCACCCTCGACGGCAAGTCGCTGCGCGGGCATTCGGTGCGCCAGGTACTCGACGCCGGAGTCGGATTCGTGCCGGAAGACCGCAACGAAGACGGACTGGTCGGTGAGTTCACCATCGCCGAGAACCTCATGCTCGACCGCTCGAACAAGCTCCCCTTCGTCAAACGGTGGAACGTGCAGCGGGCCTTCCTCGCCGCGTTCGCCGAAAAAAAAGTCACGGAGTTCGACGTGCGCGCCCAGGGCATCGAGACCCCGGTCGGCAAGCTCTCCGGCGGCAACCAGCAGAAGGTCGTGCTCGCCCGCGAGCTCGGCCGCGATCTGCGCCTCTTCGTCGCAGCCCAGCCCACCCGCGGGCTCGACGTCGGCTCGGTGGAGTTCGTCCACGAACGCATCGTGGCCACCCGGGATGCCGGCACGCCCGTGATCGTCATCTCGACGGAGCTCGACGAGGTGGCAGCCCTCGCGGACCGGATCATGGTCATGTACCGCGGTCGCATCGTCGGCATCGTTCCCGGTGACACGCCGCGCGCCGTACTCGGTTTGATGATGGCCGGCGAAACGCCCGCCGGAGAAGGAGCTGCCGCGTGAGCGCGACACAGGGTCCCACGACCGAGTCAGGAACGCCGTCAAGCCCGGCCCCCGAACAGCCGTCCCGCTGGAACCAGGCGTTTCGCGAGATCACCACCGGCAACGCGATCATCTCCGTGCTCGCCGTCGTGCTCGCGCTCTTCGTCGGCGGCATCATGATCGCCTTCACCAACGAGGGCGTTCAGGAAGCCGCAGGCTACTTCTTCTCCCGGCCCGGCGACCTGCTGCGGGAAGTCTGGTATTCCGTGTCCGGCGCCTACTCGGCCCTGTTCCAGGGGTCGGTCTACAACTTCCGTCGACCGAGCTTCGCCGCCGGCATCAAGCCGCTCACCGAGACGCTCACCTTCGCGACCCCGCTGATCATGGCGGGGCTCGGCGTGGCGCTGGGCTTCCGGGTGGGCATGTTCAACATCGGTGGCCGCGGCCAGATGCTGATCGCCGCCGCCCTCGGCGGCTGGGTCGGTTTCGCCGTCGACCTGCCCTACGGCCTGCACATGGTCGCGGCCCTCGTGGCCGGCGTGCTCGGCGGCGCCCTCTGGGGTGGGATCGTGGGTCTGCTCAAGGCCCGCACCGGCGCCCATGAGGTGATCACCACGATCATGCTCAACTACGTCGCGTTCTACCTGGTCAGCTACCTGCTGCGCGAGGGCTTCCTGAAGACCCCCGGATCGAACAACCCGAAGAGCCCGGCGACGAAGGTCACCGCGGTCTTCCCCGACCTTCTCGGCTCGACGTACTCGCTGCACTTCGGCTTCATCCTGGCCATCGCCGCCACGGTTTTCACCTGGTGGCTGCTGTCCCGGTCGAACCTGGGCTTCCAGTTCCGGGCCGTGGGACTGAACCCCCACGCGGCGCGCGTCGCCGGCATCAGCGTCAAGCGCATCTACGTCTACGCGATGCTGTTCTCGGGCGGACTGATCGGCCTGGCCGGCATCAACCAGGTGCTCGGAACCACGACCAGCGGTTTCGGCGCCGGACTGGACTCCGGCATCGGCTTCGATGCGATCACGGTCGCGCTGCTGGGCCGTTCCAAGCCCTGGGGTGTGTTCGCCGCGGGCATCCTGTTCGGCGCGTTCAAGGCCGGCGGTTTCTCGATGCAGGCGGCCGAGGGTGTGCCGATCGACATCGTGCTCGTCGTGCAGTCACTGATCGTGCTTTTCATCGCGGCTCCGCCTCTCGTGCGGGCCATCTTCCGACTGCCGGCCCCGGGCTCCGCGCCCCGCCGGGCACTGCCCAACGTTTCCCAGGAGGTGGCTGCACAGTGAGCACCGTTGCCCCGGCCGTCCAGCCCGTATCGTCGACCGCCGACGATCGCCCCGACTTCAAAATCGTGAAGAGTTGGAAGTCGCCCATCGCCCTGGCGATTTTCACCGTCGTCGCCTTCGCGCTCTTCGTGGCCTTCGGCCGCGAGGGCGTCAGCACCATGCGGCTCTCCACCTCGAGCGACCTGATCCAGCTTCCCGATCTCCTGCTGCCCACCCGGCTGACCGGCATCGTCATCAGTGTGCTGCTGCTTGTGATCACGGGCGTGAGCGTGTGGCTGGTGCAGTCCCGGCGTCAGGTGCCGATCTGGCTTATCTCCGTCTACGCGGTGCTCTTCCTGATCGGATTCCTGGTCTGGGCCGCCGCCGGCGAGTCCATCCCGGTGCCCGGGCTGCTGTTCGGTTCGCTCAGCCTGGCTGTACCGCTGATCTTCGGTGCTCTCGGCGGTGTCATCTCCGAACGGGTCGGCGTGGTCAACATCGCCATTGAGGGGCAACTGCTCGCCGGGGCGTTCACCTCGGCCATGGTGGCGTCCCTGACCAACCAGCCCATCCTCGGCCTCGTCGCGGCCATGTTCGCCGGCGTTCTCGTTTCGATGGTGCTCGCCTCGTTCTCGATCAAGTACTTCGTCGACCAGGTCATCGTCGGTGTCGTGCTCAACGTTCTCGTGATCGGCGTCACCGGTTTCCTTTACTCCCAGGTGATGGCGCCCAACGCGGCCCTGCTCAACCAGCCGCCTCGATTCGAGCGGATCAACATCCCGCTGCTCAGCGAGATCCCGATCATCGGACCGGTCTTGTTCCGGCAGACCCTGATCGTCTACATCATGTATGTGGCCGTCGCCTTGGTGTACTACGGCATCTTCCACACCCGGTGGGGCCTGCGCCTCCGCAGCGTGGGCGAGCACCCCCAGGCGGCAGACACCGTCGGCATCAACGTCGGCCGCACCCGGTTCTGGAACGTGTCGCTCGCCGGCGCGATCGTCGGCCTCGGCGGCGCCTACTTCACCCTCGGTTCGGTGGGCGCTTTCGGCAAGGAGATGACCGCCGGAGCCGGCTTCATCGCGCTGGCCGCCGTGATCTTCGGCCGTTGGGATCCGATCCGGGCCACGCTGGCCGCCCTCCTGTTCGGGTTCGCGAGCAACTTGCAGAACGTGCTCAGTGTCATCGGTTCGCCGGTGCCGAGCGAGTTCATGCTCATGCTGCCGTACCTGATCACCATCGCCGCCGTTGCCGGGTTCGTCGGAACGTCGCGGGGACCGGCGGCATCCGGCAAGCCCTACATCAAATCGTGACCGGCGTGAGCCACGGCGCCTCGCCAGCGGCCGGCGACATCGACTGGGCGGCGCTGCGGGAGGCCGCGACGACGGCGATGGCCCAGGCCTATGTGCCGTACTCGAAGTTCCCGGTCGGCGCCGCGGCGCAGGTCACCGACGGTCGTGTGATCAGCGGATGCAACGTGGAGAACGCCTCCTACGGGCTCACCCTCTGCGCCGAATGCGCCCTCGTCTCCGTGCTGCACCTGACCGGGGGAGGCCACCTCGTCGCGTTCACCTGCGTCGACGGCAACGGCCGAACGCTGATGCCCTGCGGCCGCTGCCGCCAGCTGTTGTACGAACATTCCGCGCCCGGCATGCTGCTGGAGACGGTGTCGGGTGTGCGCACCATCGATGAAGTGCTGCCGGACGCCTTCGGGCCGAGGCAGCTCGCCGAATATCAGGAAGAGTAGCTGTGAGCACCAACGAGAACCGTATCGAGGCCTTCGACGCCGTGGACCTGATCCATGCCAAGCGTGATCGGGGCGAGCTCAGCACGCCGCAGATCGACTGGCTGATCGACGCGTACACGCGCGGTTACGTCGGCGACGAGCAGATGGCCGCCATGACCATGGCGATCTTCCTGAACGGCATGAATCGCCGGGAGATCAAGGATCTCACCATGGCGATGCTGAGCAGCGGCGAGCGGATGAGCTTCGCCGGACTCGGCAAGCCGACCACCGACAAGCACTCCACCGGCGGCGTCGGCGACAAGATCACCCTGCCGCTGATGCCACTCGTGGCGGTCTTCGGTGCGGCCGTGCCGCAGCTGTCCGGCCGCGGCCTCGGCCACACCGGCGGCACCCTCGACAAGCTCGAATCCATCCCCGGCTGGCGTGCGCACCTCACCAACGAGGAGATGTTCGCGCAGCTGCAGGAATTCGGCGGCGTGATCTGCGCCGCCGGCGGCGGTCTGGCCCCGGCCGACGGCAAGCTCTACGCGCTGCGCGACATCACCGGCACCGTCGAGGCGATCCCGCTGATCGCGTCGTCGATCATGTCGAAGAAGATCGCGGAGGGCACCGGCGCCCTCGTCCTGGACGTGAAGTTCGGGTCGGGCGCGTTCCTGAAAGACATCGAACGGTCCCGGGAGCTCGCCCGCACCATGGTCGCCCTCGGCGAGGACGCCGGCGTGGCGACATCCGCTCTGCTCACCAATATGAACGTGCCGCTCGGGCTCGCGATCGGAAACGCCAACGAGGTGCGTGAATCGGTCGAGGTTCTCGCCGGCGGCGGGCCGGCGGATGTCGTCGAGCTCACCGTGGCCCTGGCCCGGGAGATGCTCGCTCTGGTGGGCATCACCGACGTCGACGTGGAATCCGCTCTCACGGACGGACGCGCCATGGACAAGTGGCGCGACGTGATCCGTGCCCAGGGCGGCGATCCCGACGCCCCGCTGCCCGTGGCCCGCGAGACCCACGTCGTCACCGCCCTGCGCGACGGTGTGCTCGTCGAGCAGCAGGCGCTGCCGTTCGGCATCGGCGCCTGGCGCCTCGGCGCCGGCCGCGCCCGCAAGCAAGATCCGGTGCAGCACGCCGCCGGCATCGACCTGCACGCCAAGCCGGGCGATACCGTGCGCGCCGGCCAGCCCCTGTTCACCCTCAGTGCCGACGAACCCGAGCGCTTCGCGCGGGCCCTGGAGGCCGTGGACGGCGCATATCGCATCGGCGACCCCGGCGAGCCCGTGCAGGACGGCGGCCCGCTGATCGCCGAGCGCATCGGCCGCTGAACCGCCCGCCGGTCTCGGCCCGTGCATCTGAACGGATGTGCGGGCCGGCTCAGCCAGCAGTGTGACTCTCAGCACCCAGCCGGTAGATTAGGGAGGTGAACACGAGCCCTGAGGACTACCTGCTGCCCGGTGCCGGCACGAGCATCAACGCACTGCCGAAGATCTCCCTGCACGACCACCTCGACGGCGGCCTGCGCCCGCAGACCATCATCGAGCTGGCCGGCGCGGTCGGGCTGGCGCTGCCGGCGACGGATGCCCGATCGCTCGGCTCCTGGTTCAGCACCCAGGCCGACTCCGGCACCCTGGTCGACTACCTGAAGACTTTCGACGTCACCGTCGGCGTGATGCAGACCCGCGAGGCCCTGGTGCGCGTGGCCCGCGAATTCGTGGAGGACCTCGCCGCCGACGGCGTGATCTACGGGGAGATCCGCTGGGCCCCCGAGCAGCACCTGGCCCGCGGCCTCACCCTCGACCAGAGCGTCGAGGCGGTGCAGGAGGGCATCGAGGCCGGCATCGCGCTGGTCGCGGGTGCCGGGTCCCGCATTCGGATCGGCCAGCTGATCACGGCCATGAGGCATGCCGAGCGCAGCCTGGAGATCGCGGAACTCGCCGTGCGGCATCGTTCCAACGGGGTTGTCGGCTTCGACATCGCCGGGGCCGAACTGGGGTTCCCGGCCCACCACCACCGGGACGCGTTCGACTTCCTCGCGAAGGCCTTCCTGCCCGTCACCGTGCATGCGGGCGAGGCTGACGGGTTGGAGAGCATCCGCGGGGCACTCTACGACGGCCGGGCATTGCGCCTGGGCCACGGCGTGCGTCTCGCCGAGGAAATCGTGATCGGCCGCGAAGACGCGGAGAACACCTATGTCACGCTCGGCCCGGTGGCGCAGTGGGTGCGCGACCGCGACATCGCCCTCGAGCTCAGCCCGTCGTCCAACCTGCAGACCGGCGCAATCGCCGCGTGGGGCGCGGACCTGCTCGACCACCCCTTCGACCTGCTCTACCAGCTGGGCTTCCGGGTCACGGTCAACACCGACAACCGCCTGATGAGCAGCACCACCCTGACCCAGGAACTCGCGCTGCTCAGCGATGCGTTCGGCTACGACATCGACGACCTCGAGGTCTTCCAGCTCAACGCGGCGCAGGCCGCGTTCCTTCCGCTCGACGAACGCGAAGAGCTGGCGGACGCCATCGTCGCCGGTTTCGAAAGCGCCTGAGCGACTCGCGAAAGCCGACCCCCTACCCCGTGAAAGTTCCCATGCCCCTTCCGCCCCTGCCCCTCGAAGCCATCGCGATCGGCGTCCACGTCGACGACTGGCGCGGCGCGGTGGCCGCCGCCGGTGACGCCCTCGAGCGCTCCGGCGCCACCGCCCCCGAATACACGAAGCGCATGATCGCCGTCATCGAGGAATTCGGTGCCTACGTGGTCATCGCCCCCGGGCTGGCGCTCGCGCACGCCCGACCCGGACCCGATGTGCACACCGAGGGTCTCAGCATCGTGACCCTGGCCGACCCGGTCGCGTTCGGACATCCGCACAACGACCCGGTCAGCGTGGTGCTCGGGCTCGCCGTCACCAGCTCCGACGAGCACGTGCTGCTCGTGGCCGAGCTGGCCAACGTCTTCAACGACGCGCACGTCATCCCCTCGCTCGCCGCGGCCACGGATGCCGACGCCATCCGCGCCCTGCTCGGCGTGCCGACCGCAACCGAGGAGCCCTCATGAAGATCGTCGCACTCTGCGGGGTGGGAGTGGGAACCTCCGCCATCCTCAAAATCAACGCCGAGCGCGCGCTCAAACGCCTCGATATCGAAGCTTTCGTCACGGCCACCGACATCGCCGGGGTGAGCACGGTCGGGGCGGATGCCCAGGTCATCCTGACCTCGTCGGAGCTGGTCGACGCCATCGGCAAGACCAATGCCGATATCGTCGTGATCGACAACTACTTCGATGTGGACGAGCTCACCGCCAAGCTGGAGACCGCCCTGGGCTGACGCCCTCGCGGCGGTGCGCTGCAGCTGCGCCGTTACGCGCGAGGCACGCCACCCGCGCAACGGCGCAACACCCGCGCGCCGTGCGAACGGATGCTGCACCGCGTTTCGCGGGGCTACGCGATCAGGTCGCGCATGCCCCGGTCGAGCTCCGCGAGGGTTGCCTCGGCGGCGGCCCGGCGTTCGGCGACCGTGCCGACGGAACTGCTGGTGTCGAGGTAGACCTTGAGCTTGGGCTCGGTGCCGCTCGGGCGCACCATGACGCGGGAGCCGTCGGCCAGCCGGATGCGCAGCACGTCGCTGGGCGGCAGGCCGTTGAAGCCCCCGGAGAGGTCGTCGATGTGGTCGACGGCGATGCTGCCGACGAAGACCGGGGGTGTCTCGCGCAGCCGCGCCATGACCTGCTCGATCTCGGTCAGGTCGGTGACGCGCACCGAGATCTGGCCGGAGGCGAAGTGGCCGAAGCGTTCACTGAAACGGTCGAGGTGCTGGGCGAGGGTGACGCCCTCCGCCTTCAGATTGCTGACCAGGGAGAGCAGCGCCACGGCGGCGGAGATGCCGTCTTTGTCGCGCACGGTCTCGGGGTTAACGAGGTAGCCGAGGGCCTCCTCGAAGCCGAAGATCAGGTCGGGCGCGCGCGATACCCACTTGAAGCCGGTGAGGGTGTCGGTGAACCGCAGCCCGTAAGCCTTCGCCACGGCCTCCAGCGCCGGGGTGGAGACGATGGAGCACGCGAGGGTGCCGGTGGCGCCGCCGTCACCGGTGACGCTCGCGGCCAGTTCCGCGGCTCGCCAGCCGAGGATCGCCCCGACCTCGTTGCCGCTGAGGCGCCGGTACCCGTCGGGGGACCCCTCTTGCGGGATGGCGATCGCAAGGCGGTCGGCGTCGGGGTCGTTGGCGATGATCAGCTCGGCGCCGGTCTCACGGGCCGTCTCGTAGGCGAGGTCCATCGCGCCGGGTTCTTCGGGGTTGGGGAAGGAGACAGTGGGGAAGGCGGCATCCGGGGCGATCTGGGCGTCGACGAGCGTGGGAAGATCGAAGCCGGCGGCTTGAAGCACCCGGCGGGTGGTGTCCCAGCCGACGCCGTGCAGGGCCGTGTAAACCGTGTTGACCTGCGCGAGGGGCCGGCGGGCAAGACCTGCCGTCGCGTCGATGTAGGCCTGCACGATCGACTCGGGCGCCGTCTCGTAGGGTGCCCGGGGCAGGTCGGGAACCCGTTCCTCCGCGGCGACGCGCAGGATCTCGGCCGCGATCGCGGCGTCGTCGGGCGAAACGATCTGGGAGCCTTGGTTGGCGCCGCCCAGGTAGACCTTGTAGCCGTTGTCGTTGGGCGGGTTGTGCGAGGCGGTGACCATGATGCCCGCGCCGACGTCGAGGTGGCGCACAGCGAACGCGAGCACGGGGGTCGGTAGTAAACGGGGGAGCAGGATGGCGCGTACCCCGGCACCGGCCATGATCGCGGCCGAGTCAGTGGCGAAGACCTGCGAGTTCTTGCGCCCGTCATAGCCGATGACGACCGAGGGGACCCGGCCCGGGGCGGCGTTCTTCGTCAGGAACGCGGCGAGGCCGGCGGCTGCCTGGCAGACGAGTACGCGGTTCATCCGGTTGGAGCCTGCGGCGATGGCGCCGCGCAGACCCGCCGTGCCGAAGGCGAGGCGCTCGTCGAAGCGGGCGTGCAGCTCCGCGAGTGCGACGGCGTCGCCGTCGCCGGCCCCGCGCAGCAGGAGGCGCAGCTCGGCCTGGGTCTCGGGATCGGGGTCCTGGCTGAGCCAGGCATTGGCCACGGCGATCACGGTCGGCGTGGCAGCCGCGGCCGGAGCGGAGTCGGTGCCGGTCTCGCTGCCGCTCACGGCATCCGTGCTGGTGCCGGTGCCGGTGCCTGTGTCGTCGTCGGCGCCGATGGTGTTGATGACCATCGTGTCGGGCAGGACTGTTTCGGTGGCGCCGGTGCCGGTGGCGGCATCGGCACCGGCAGCGGACGCGGGAGCAGCGTCGGCGGCGGCGGAATGCCGGCCGGTGATCTGCGGGTCGGTATTGTCGAGGCTCACAGTGCGGCCACGATCCGGGCGAGGAGCGCGCTGATGACGGGCTCGGCGAGCTTTCCGGCCTCGAGCACCTCCGAGTGGCTGAGCGGGTCCTGCTGGATTCCGGCCGCGAGGTTGGTGATCAGCGACAGACCGAGGATCTCCATGCCCGACTGGCGGGCGGCGATCGCCTCGAGGGCGGTCGACATGCCGACGATGTGGCCGCCGATGACCTTGGCCATCTGCACCTCGGCCGGCGTCTCGTAGTGCGGGCCGCGGAACTGGCAGTACACGCCCTCGTCGAGCGATGGGTCGATGGTGCGGGCCAGGTCGCGCAGGCGGCGCGAGTAGAGGTCGGTCAGGTCGACGAACGTCGCGCCCTCGAGGGGCGAGTCGGCGGTGAGGTTGATATGGTCGCTGATCAGCACGGGGGTGCCGGCTTTCCAGGTCTCCCGGATGCCGCCGGCACCGTTGGTGAGGATCATGGTCGTCGCGCCGGTGGCGGCGGCGGTGCGCACGCTGTGCACGACCCGGCGCACGCCGTGGCCTTCGTAATAGTGCGTGCGGGCGCCGATGAGGAGGGCGCGCTTGCCGCTGGGCAGCAGCACCGAGCGCAGCGTGCCGGCGTGGCCGGCCAGGGCGGGTGCACTGAAACCGGTGATGTACTGCGCGTCGAGGGTGTGCGTGGTCTCGCCGATGAGATCGGCGGCCTTGCCCCATCCGCTGCCCAGGGTCAGGGCGATGTCGTGGCGGGCTACGCCCGTGGCTTCGGCGATTTCAGAAGCGGCGGTCCGTGCAACATCAAACGGATCGGTTTCTGGCGCGTCAAGCAAGTTATTGTCGGTCTTCAGCATCCCCCTACTCTAATTGCCCGCCGATTTCGGGACCGTTCCCTTGTTCAATTCGACGGAGATTTTGGGATTTCACGGCGAAAAAGAGGCCTGAACGTCAATTTTGGGCAGAATCTCCGTCGAATTGGTTCGTCGACGGGGGAGCGGAGCCCCGGGGTTTGGCGGCGGGCGCGCCGGGGCAGGAGAATATGAGCATGGCCTACGACTTCGAACGCAAGCAGCGCATCGCTATCCTCGGCGGAGGCCCCGGCGGGTACGAGGCCGCCCTGGCCGGCGCTCAGCAGGGCGCCGAGGTCACCCTGATCGAGCGTGTCGGCGTCGGCGGTTCGGCCGTGATCACGGACGTCGTCCCGTCCAAGTCCCTCATCGCGACGGCCGAGGCCACCAACTCGATCCACGACGCGACCGAGCTCGGCGTACAGCTGTTCGTGCGCGGCGAAAAAGGCAAGCCGGCCCGCCCCGAGGTGGCCATCAACCTCGCCGCGGTCAACAAGCGGCTCCTGGCACTGGCCCGCCAGCAGTCCGAAGACATGAAGTCCACCCTCATGCGCGCCGGGGTCAACCTGGTGCACGGCCACGGCCGGCTGGACGGTACCAGCGGCGTGATCGTGTCCACGGCCGAAGACGGCTCCGGCACGGACTTCGACCGGATCGAGGCCGACACGATCGTCGTCTCCGTCGGGGCAACCCCGCGCATCCTGCCCACCGCGCTCCCCGACGGCGAGCGCATCCTTACCTGGACGCAGCTCTACAACCTGCGGGCCGTACCCGATCACCTTATCGTCGTGGGCTCCGGGGTGACCGGGGCCGAATTCGCCTCCGCCTACCGCGCCCTCGGTGCCAAGGTCACCCTGATTTCCAGCCGCGACCGCGTGCTGCCCGGTGAGGACGCCGACGCCGCGAACGTGGTCGAGAACGTATTCAAGCGCAACGGCATGGTCGTGCTCAGCAAGTCCCGCGCCGAGTCCGTCGTGCGCACGGTGGGTGGAGTGCTGGCCACGCTGGCCGACGGCCGAACCGTCGAGGGTAGCCACTGCCTGATCGCGGTCGGGTCCGTGCCGAACACGAAGGGCCTCGGCCTCGAGGAAGCCGACGTGCAGCTCACCGACTCCGGTCACATCCGGGTGAACCGGGTCGCGCGCACGTCGATGCCGAACATCTACGCGGCCGGGGACTGCACGACCGAGCTGCCGCTGGCATCCGTCGCCTCGATGATGGGCCGCACGGCCGTGTTCCACGCCATGGGCGACGCGGTCAACCCGATCGAGATTCGCAACGTCGCGGCCAACATCTTCACGCAGCCGGAGATCGCCACGGTCGGCTGGACCCAGAAGCAGATCGAGGACGGCCTCACTCGCGGCAGCATCTACAAGCTCCCGCTCGCTTCGAACCCTCGGGCCAAGATGATGGGCATCAAGGACGGCTTCGTGAAGCTGTTCGCCACCACCACCACCGGCACCGTCATCGGCGGCGTGATCGTGGCCCCTAAGGCCAGCGAACTGATCTTCCCGCTCGCCCTGGCCGTGGAGCACCGGCTCACCGTCGACGAGGTCGCACGAGCGTTCCCGGTCTACCCGTCGCTGACGCATTCGATCACGGATGCCGCCCGCGCCATGCACATCGTGCTCTGACGCCTTCGAGAGACACCACAAACGAAAGAAAAGACAACGCCCTCGTTCTTGGAACGAGGGCGTTGACGTGTCAGCCGGTGACGCGGGTCAGGCGTCCACGGCTTCCACGGCGTCCACGGCTTCAACGGCGTCCATGACGGCCATCAGCAGGAAGCCAGAGGCCACGGTCGCGCCGATGATCGCCCCCACGTTGCCGACGATGCCGTCCTTGTGGGCGGTCAGTGGTTGCTCCATCTTCATGGCCTCCAGCACCAGCAGCAGATCACCCTTGACGACGAGGTCGCCCTCGGCCACGGCCAGCTTCACGATGGTCGCCTGCATCGGGGCGTGTACGGCGTCGCCGGTGGCCGAGCTGACGGAGGGGGAGCCGCCGCGCCGACGGGGTGCCGGGCCGGCCGTGTTCTCGGAGGCGGCGCCGGGCAGCAGGCGGACCGGCAGACTGACCTCGATCCGTCGCCCCTCCACCTCGACGACGACGTTGTGGCGCTTAGCGGGGCCGGTCAGCACTTCCGGCGAGCCGTTCCACGGCTCGATGTCGTTGACGAACTCGGTTTCGATCCACCGGGTGAAGATCGTGAACGGCTCACCGTCGGCGGGGGCGAACGCGGGGTCGCGCACGATCCGGCGGTGGAACGGCAGCACGGTGGGGAGACCCGCGACCTCGAACTCGTCCAGGGCCCGGCGGGAACGCTCGAGCGCTTCCTCGCGGGTGGCGCCGGTGACGATGAGCTTTGCGAGAAGGGAGTCGAACGAACCCGAGATGACGTCGCCGGCGGTGACGCCGCTGTCCACGCGCACCCCGGGGCCCCCGGAGGGCTTGAAGACGTGCACGGGGCCGGGGGCCGGCATGAAGCCGCGGCCGGCATCCTCGCCGTTGATGCGGAACTCGAAGGAGTGTCCGATCGGCTCCGGGTCGGGGTAGTCGAGGCGACCGCCCTCGGCCAGGCGGAACTGCTCGCGCACCAAATCGATTCCGGTCACTTCCTCGGACACGGGATGCTCGACCTGCAGCCGGGTGTTGACCTCCAGGAACGAGACGGTGCCGTCCTGGCCGATCAGGAACTCGCAGGTGCCGGCGCCCACGTAGCCGACCTCGGCGAGGATCGCCTTGGACGCGCGATACATCTCGTTACGCTGCGCGTCGGTCAGGAACGGCGCGGGGGCCTCCTCGACCAGCTTCTGGTGGCGGCGCTGCAGGGAACAATCGCGGGTGGAGACGACGACGACCGTGCCGGATGCGTCGGCGAGGCACTGGGTCTCGACGTGGCGCGGCTTGTCCAGGTACTTTTCGACGAAGCATTCGCCGCGACCGAACGCGGCAATGGCCTCGCGGGTGGCGGAGTCGAAGAGCTCGGGCACCTCCTCGCGGGTGCGGGCGACCTTGAGGCCGCGACCGCCGCCGCCAAAGGCCGCCTTGATCGCAACCGGCAGGCCGTGGAGGTCGACGAAATCGAGCACCTCCGCGGCATCCGCCACCGGGTTGAGGGTGCCGGGCGCCATCGGCGCATGCACCTTCTCGGCGACGTGCCGTGCGGAGACCTTGTCGCCGAGCTTCTCGATGGCGTCGGGGGAGGGGCCGATCCAAATCAGGCCGGCCCCGATCACGGCGCGGGCGAAGTCGGCGTTCTCGGCGAGGAACCCGTAGCCGGGGTGCACGGCATCGGCGCCGGACCGTCGGGCCACGGAGAGCAGCTTTTCGATGACGAGGTAGGTGTCGGCGCTCGTGGTTCCGTCGAGACCGTAGGCCTCGTCGGCCAGATGCGAATGCATCGAGTCGCGATCCTGGTCAGCGTAGACGGCAACCGAGGCAATGCCGCTGTCTTTTGCGGCTCGGACCACCCGGACGGCGATTTCGCCCCGGTTTGCGATGAGGACCTTCGTTATTGGGGGCACAGTGCCCTAGCTTATGGGGCAGAGCGACCGGGTTTTTGGTTCTCTCCCACAAAAAGAGGCCGGAGAAAGGTGCGGATGCCTACAAACAACCTCGAAAACCAGCAATCTGTCAGTTGTCGGTGCGGTTCCACAGGCTCGGCCACGCGTGCCCGAGACCGGTCACCAGCCGGCGCAGCGTCGGCAGCGAGAGCCCGACGACGGTGGACGGATCCCCGCTGATGTGGGTGATGAACGGCGCCCCTAGGCTGTCGATGGTGAAGGCCCCGGCCACGAGCAGAGGCTCGCCGGTGGCGATATAGGCGTCCAGCTCCGCATCCTCGATGTCGTCGGCGAAGGTGACGTCCGCGACGGCGACGGCGCCGACACCGCGCCCGGCCACGCCGGCCGAGTGGTCGATCAGCCAATGGCCCGAATACAGCTGCCCGGTTCGGCCGCGCTGCAGGTGCCAGCGTTCGCGCGCCTTCTCGGCGGTGTGCGGCTTGCCGTAGATGACGTCGTCGATCACGAAGACCGAGTCGCCGCCGAGCACGAGGCCGTCGGTGATGTCGCCGCTGTCGGTCAACACGCGGGACACGGCCTCCGCCTTGGCCCGCGCCAGCAGCTCCACGACCCGGTGGGGAGTCAGCGGTCCGCCGCCCGACCGGGCCGCGTCGGCGGCGACCACGTCCTCGTCGACGTCGGGCGCAACTGTGACAGGTTCGATCCCCGCGGTGCGCAGCAGCATAAGCCGGGCCGGAGACGTGGACGCCAGGTACAAGCGCATGGGTTTCCTTCGGTGGGGGTGCACGCGGTGTGGGATCATCGAAGGATGGGCTCCAGCAATGACATTCAGGCAGATTCGAACGGGCACTCCGCAGAAGTGGGCACGGAACTCGAACTTGACGTCACCAACGTAGCCCACGGCGGCATCTTCATCGCCCGGCACGAGGGCCGCGTGGTCTTCGTGAGTGACACACTGCCGGGGGAGCGCGTGCGCGCCCGGCTGACCTCGGCCAGCCACAAAAGCTTCTGGCGGGCGGAGACCGTCGAAGTGCTCACCCCGGCACCGGAGCGTCAGCCGCACATTTGGGCCGCTGCCGCCCTCGACCGCGACCCCGTCGACCGCGCCGGCGGCGCCGAGTTCGGCCACATCGAGCTCGGTTTCCAGCGCGAGCTGAAGCGCCAGGTTTTGGCTGACGCCTTGAAACGGATGGCCGGTATCGAGTCCGAGGTCATGGTCGAGCCGGTCCCGGTCGGCCCCAACGCCTCGCCCGGCGACGCCGCCGACGGCACCGGCTGGCGCACGCGCGTGCGCCTGCACGTGGACGAGGACGGCTCTGTCGGCCCTTATGCCGCCCGCTCGCACCGGGTGATCCCGGTCGGCGACCTGCCGCTGGCCGACCGCCTGCTCGAGGCGGCCGCACCGCTGGACAAAATGTTTCCCGGCGCCGCATCCGTCGACATCGTCGCCCCGAGCCTGGGCACCGTGCAGATCCTGGTGGCGGAGCAGGATGACAAGGGCCGACGCCGGCACACCCCGAAAACGCTGATCCGCGAGGTTGTGGGCGAGCGCGAGTTCCGCCTCGACGCCGCTGGGTTCTGGCAGGTGCACACCAGCGCCGCCGAGACCCTCTACTGCGCGGTGCAGGACATCATCGACGCGGACGCCTTCGACCCCCGGGCCGCGAACCTGGACCTCTACGGCGGGGTCGGCCTGCTCGCCGCCGCCGTGGGCGACCGGTTCGGCAGCACGGTGCGCATGACCAGCGTCGAGAGCGACCCGCAGGCCACGGACTTCGCGGCTGAGAACCTCGCCGAGTGGGTGGGGGCCAGCGTGCAGACCTCCCGCGTCGACCGGTTCCTGAACGCGCTCGTGCGCGATTCGAGCTCCGCCGAGAAGGCTCGCCAGTCGGCCGCCACGGTGATCCTCGACCCGCCACGCTCCGGCGCCGGCAAGGAGGTCATCGACCTGCTCGGCGCCGTGGAACCGGCCCAGATCGTCTACGTGGCCTGTGACCCCGTCGCCCTGGCCCGCGACATCGCCCTCCTCGCCGGTCACGGGTACATCCTGCGCCGGCTGCGTGCCTTCGACCTGTTCCCCAATACCCACCATGTCGAAGCCGTCGCGCTCCTGTCCCGGTAGCTATCGTTGACCTGTACGACAACGTGAGGATGTAGGAACCGTGAACCAGCCAGCAACACCTCTCCCCTCGGCCCCGGGAATTCCCGGCGCCCTCGAACTCGGCCATCCCGTGCGGGTGGGCATCGCCGACGATCACGAGTCGGTGCGCCTGGGCATCAAGGCGGCCTGTGAGAACGTCGGCTACGAGGTCGTCTTCACCGCGCCCACCGTGCAGGAGCTCGTGAACGGCATCGACGGCCGTGCCGTAGACGTCATCGTGTTGGATCTGTCGCTGGGCGATGGATCCCGCGTCACCGACAATGTGCACCGTGCCCAAAGCACGGGCGCGTCGGTCCTCGTGCACAGCATCGCCGATCGGGTCGCCCTGGTGCGCGAGGCGCTTGCCGCGGGCGCGGCCGGCGTCATCCCCAAATCGTCCCCCACCACCACGGTCATGGCGGCCGTCGCATCCGTGGCCCGCGGCGACGTTCTCAACAACCTCGAGTGGGCCACGGCCATCGACGCCGACCGCGACTTCGCCAAGGCCCAGCTCGGCCGGCGCGAACGTGACGTGCTGCACCTCTACGCGTCGGGGCTCCCCCTCAAAATGGTGGCGATGCAGCTTGGCATCGCGCACTCGACCGCCCGTGAGTACCTCGACCGGATCCGGGTGAAATACGTGGAGGTCGGCCGTCCGGCACCCACCAAGGTGGACCTGCTCCGGCGCGCCGTCGAAGACGGAATCCTGCCGGGCCTCGACCCGGATGGCGGAGATGCCCGCGGGTAAGCCCGCGGGCTCCGGCCCTCTGGGCTCCACCGCGGCGCACTCGGACGCCGAGCTGCTCGATTCCGACCCGATCGTGGGGCCCAAACAGCCGCGCAACCCGATCAGCCGCACCCGGATCGAAGTCGTGGCCTCGCGTTCCGTCGCCGGCGTCGGCGTGGTCTTCGCCCTCCAGGCGATGCCGATCATGCTCGCGCAGGCCCCGGTGCGGGTGCCGGTTATGGGTTTGCTCGCGCCGCTGCTGCTCGGTCTGTCGCTGGCGGCGGTCGTGGTGGCCGCCGTGACCAAGGTCGGGGTGCGGGCATCCGCCGGAACCGTGGCGATGCTCTATCTGGCGGCGCTGCTGGCCTGGCCCATGCTGATGCGTGACCCCGCGGCCGTGCTCGACGGCAAACCGTGGCTCTGGTACATGTGCACCATCGCAACGGCCTGCGCCGCTCTGGCCTTCCCGGTGTTCTGGGCCGTCATCTACACGGTGGTCGTGCCGATCGTCTACGGCGTGGTGCGGTCGACACCGTCCGGCGGCGACGCCGATGTTCTTCTGTCGTCTCTGGACACGGTCTACGCGATAATCCTCGGCCAGGTCATCCTGATCATCATCTTCATGCTGCGGCAGACGGCCCTCGCGGTCGACAACGCGCAGACCAACGCGCTGCACCAGTATGGGAACGCCGTGCGGCAGCACGCGACGGAGGTCGAGCGCGTGCAGGTCGACTCGATCGTGCACGACAGCGTGCTGGCCACGTTCCTCGCCGCGGCCGCGGCCGGCAGCCCGAAGGCGGCCGAGCTGGCCTCCGGCATGGCCTCTGATGCCCTCACCCGGCTCAACGACGCCGCCATCGTGCCCGCCGGTGACGACAGCACGGTTGCCTTCAGCGAGCTCAGTGCGCAGATCCGGGCCGCCGCCGACCGGCTGCCGGTGCCGTTCACCGTCGACGAGTGCGAGATCGACGGGTTGCGCCTCCCGGTCCACGCGAGCGAGGCGATCCTCGCCGCCAGCATGCAAGCCATGGTGAACAGCGTCCAGCATGCCGGCACGCCGAGCTTCGAGCCCGACCGCGCCCTCACGATGAGCGGGAACGCCCGGGGGGGCTGCACCATCACGATCGCCGACACCGGCGTGGGCTTCGACCCGAAGCTTGTGCCGGCGGAACGGCTCGGACTGCGCATCTCGATCCAGGACCGGGTGGCCAGCGCCGGCGGATCCGTGCGCGTGCGCGCCGGGGTGGGCCGCGGAACGACGATCACCATCGAATGGCCGCCGGCCCAGGAAGGACGTTCCGAGTGATCACCGTTCCGCGCGGACTCGTGCTCTCCCTGGCCGCAATGTTCTCCGCCTACCACATCGTGCTCGGCTTCTACTCGCTGGGCCAACCGCGCAGCCCGGTGCCGGCGATCCTGGCGCTGCTCGTCTACGGTGTGGCGACCGTGCTCAGCCTCTGGCCGACGAGCCCGATGCGGATGCCGGTGTGGCTGGCGTTCTTCAACGTCGCTGTTTGTGCGATGCTGCCGCTGCTCGTGGGGAGCCAGCTCGACGGCTCCGTCGACAACGGCTACGCCACCTGGAATGTCGCGGCCGTGGGCACCCTGATGACCATTACCGCCACCCGCCGGCGCCCAGGCCTGGCCTGGGTCGGCGCCGCGACGCTGGTCGTGCACACGATTTTCTGGGCTGGCCCGGCGGCCCTGGGCTCCATGGGCGTCATCGGCAGTGTGGTCTGGGTCGCGGTCGCGGTCATCCTGGCGCGGGCGCTGGCCAAGGCAGGCCGCGACGCCCGGCAGTACGCCCTGGCCGAGCAGGAAGCCACCGAGTGGCAGGCCGCCCAGGACGCGCACCTCTACGAGCGCCAGGTTCGGCTCGCCCAGACCATCCGGCTTGCGGCCCCGATGCTGCGCCGGATCATCGACCAGGGCGGGGTGCTGAACGACGAGCAGCGTCAGGAGTCCCGCTACCTGGAGGCGGCTGTGCGGGACGAGATCCGCGGACGGAAGCTGCTCAATGACGCCGTGCGTGACGCGATCATGGCCGCGCGTCGCCGCGGCGCCATCGTCACCCTGCTCGACGAGGGCAGTATCGACGACATCCGCGGCGCGGAGCTGGAATCGGTGCTCAACACTCTGGCGACCGCGATCGACTCCACCCTGGCGGACACGATCATCGCCCGGACCGCCGGCGACGGGTCCGCGACCGCGGTCACCGTGGTGGGTCTCAGCAGCGCAGACGCGAAGCTGATCGCCCTCGGCCAGGAGTCACCGGAGCCTGAGGTGCACCTGTGGCTGGAGATCCCGCGTAACCCGGTCCTGACGTCCTCCGGCCCGGGCTAGCTGGTCAGCACGCGGAGCACCGTGCGCCGAGCGCACACCAATTCGACGGAGATTTTCGTCTGCAACCACTTTTTCGGAGTGTTTGGGGCCGTTTTCCTCAAAATCTCCGTCGAATTCGTTCGAGACGGGGTTACACCCGGGCCACGCCGGGGCCACGCCCGGGCCACGCCGGCAAATGCGAAAGGGACCAACCGTGGTTGATCCCTTTCGACTTTCGTGCCAGGGCGACAACCCGAATGTCACCCTGACGCGCCCCCAAAACCCGACTGCTTACCCTAGTCGACGGGCTTTAGTCGTGAACTCTTAAGAGCATCACCGAGCAATGCCAATACTGGTCGAACCGGTTCGGTAAAAAAAGTCGGCATTTAGGGGGACCGGGAGCCCCCGACGGTTGGGAACCGAAGGGTCAGGCCGAGAATCCGCGCCAGCGGCCTGCGCCGGGGGTCAGAGCCACCCGGACACTGCGCTGGCTGCGCTGCCACGCGCTCTGGCCGCGCACCGGCGCCTGGCGCAGGTTGTCGCCCTCCTCGCGCACCAGGCCGTGCAGCACGGCCGACACGGCGGCCGCCTCGGTGGGGGAGACGCCGCGGGTCAGGAAACGCAGCCCGGGCACCGGGGGAACCTCGGGCGACGCAGACTCGGTCTCCTCGGCTGAGCTCGGGGCGCTCGGGGCGCTCGTAACATTCGATGAATCGGTCATAGCACCCGCCTACAGCGGAATGTTCCCGTGCTTCTTGGGCGGCAGACTCGCTCGCTTGGTGCGCAGGGCGCGCAGGGCCTTGGTCACCGCGACGCGGGTCGTGGCCGGCTCGATGATGCCGTCCAGTTCGCCGCGCTCGGCCGCCAGGAACGGACTCGCCACGTTGTAGGTGTACTCGTTGGCCAGCCGGGTGCGCACGGCGGCAACATCCTCCTCGGCTGCTTCGGCCTTCTTGATCTCGGCACGGTACAGGATGTTCACGGCGCCTTGGCCGCCCATCACGGCGATCTCCGCGGTCGGCCAGGCCAGGTTGATGTCCGCGCCGAGCTGCTTGGAGCCCATCACGATGTACGCGCCGCCGTAGGCCTTGCGCAGGATGACGGTGACCAGAGGCACGGTCGCCTCCGCGTAGGCGTAGAGCAGCTTGGCGCCGCGGCGGATGATTCCGGTCCACTCCTGGTCGGTGCCGGGAAGGAAGCCCGGCACGTCGACCAGGGTGAGGATAGGAATCGAGAACGCGTCGCAGAAACGCACAAACCGGGCGGCCTTCTCGCCGGCCGGAATGTTGAGCGTGCCGGCCATGGCGTTGGGCTGGTTGGCGACGATGCCGATCGATCGTCCCTCGACGCGGGCGAAGCCGACGACGATGTTCGGGGCGAACAACGGCTGCGTCTCGAGGAAGTCGCCGTGGTCGACGATGTGCTCGATCACGGTCTTCACGTCATAGGGCTGGTGCGCGGAATCGGGGATGATCGTGTTCAAGTTCCGGTCGCCATCCGTCGTCTCGAGCTCGATGTCGCTGTCGAAGACGGGCAGGTCGGCCAGGTTATTGTCCGGCAGGAAGCTGAGCAGGGTGCGGGCGTAGTCGAGGGCGTCGGGCTCGTCGCTGGCCAGGTAGTGCGCCACACCGGAGATCGTGTTGTGCGTGAGCGCGCCGCCGAGCTCTTCCATGCCGACGTCTTCGCCCGTGACGGTCTTGATCACGTCGGGGCCGGTGACGAACATCTGGCTCGTCTTGTCGACCATGATCACGAAGTCGGTCAGGGCAGGGGAGTAGACGGCGCCGCCGGCGGCGGGGCCGCAGATGATCGAGATCTGCGGGATGACGCCGGACGCGGCCGTGTTCCGGCGGAAGATCTCGCCGTACTTGCCGAGGGCGACGACGCCCTCCTGGATGCGCGCTCCGCCGGAGTCGAGGATGCCGATGATGGGCACCCCGGTCTTGAGGGCAAGGTCCATCACCTTGATGATCTTCTCGCCGGCAACCTCGCCGAGCGAGCCGCCGAAGATGGTGAAGTCCTGCGAGTAGACGCAGACCTGGCGGCCGTGGATGGTGCCGGTGCCCGTGACGACCGCGTCGCCGTAGGGCCGCTTCTTCTCCATGCCGAATGCGTGCGTGCGGTGCCGCACGAACTCGTCGATCTCGACGAAGGAGCCCTGGTCGAGCAGCAGGTCGATGCGTTCCCGCGCGGTCATCTTGCCTTTGGCGTGCTGTTTCTCGATCGCGGCCTCGCCGCTGGCGGTCACGGCTTCGTGATAGCGCAGCTTGAGGTCGGCGAGCTTTCCAGCCGTCGTGTACAGGTCGGGGCCCGCAAGGGGCGAGTTCTCAGTCACGCGGTTCACTCTACCGGCCAGCCCCTGCTCCCGATCGTTGACGATTGTCTACAAAAACCGGCCGGTTTGCTGGTCGGGTGCGTCTGCCTTCCTGTGGCCAACTCCTGAGGATTGGCGGATTCGGGCGTGAATTGTGCCATTTGCGCTCGTATTCGCCAGAATTACAGGAGTTAGCCACAGGGAGAGAGAATCAGATGGAGTTTCCGCTCAGCCGCGAGGTCGTGCCGCGTTTCGAGTACCTACCCGAGACCGGGTCGACGAACGACGTGCTCGTCGCCCACACTGCGGGCGAGGATGCCGCAGCCTGGCCCGACCTGTCGACGGTCGTCACCGACAACCAGACCCGCGGTCGCGGCCGACTGGGTCGCACCTGGCTCGCCCCCACCGGAAAGTCGCTCGCCATCTCGGTGCTGCTCCGCCCGAGAGCCTCGGCCGCCCCGCTCCCGATCGACCACTTCGGCTGGTTCCCCCTGCTCGCCGGAGCCGCGATGACCCGGGCCGTGCGCGCGGTCGTCGAGGCGAGCCTGGCAGCCCGGGTGGACGAACCCGGCGAGGAGGCGCCCCGACACGAGGTCACCCTGAAATGGCCCAACGACGTGCTGATCGACGGTTACAAGGTGTCGGGCATCCTCTCGGAGCTGCTGCCCGGCGCGCAGGGGCTGGTTATCGGCGCCGGCCTGAACGTGTCCCTCGACGAGCACGACCTGCCCACGCTCACCTCGACGTCGCTGCTGCTGGTGACCGGTTCGGCCCCCGATCCGGATGCCGTGCTCGCCCGCTACCTCACCGAACTGCGGCAGCTCACCCGGGCCTTCCTCGACGCGGAGGGCGACCCGGTCCAAAGCGGGCTGTTGCGCGCGGTGACCGAAGCGTGCGGCACGCTCGGCGGGGTCGTGCGGGTGGAACTGCCCGGTGGCACCGACCTGGTCGGCACCGCTATTGCGCTCGACCGGAGCGGCCGGCTCATCGTCGAAGACCAGGCGAGCGGCGAATTGCAGGCTGTCGCCGCCGGGGATGTCACCCACCTGCGGTATTAATAGATTATGACAAAGACAGCGGGCTTCGCGGCGGCGGAGGTGCTTCCCCCGGCCGAGTCGGTCGTGGCCGGGCTCCGGCCGCACGCCCGAATCCTGTTCTGGCCCACCCTGGCGCTGCTGGCCATTTCCGCGGCCACCGGGTACTTCTACGGTTCCCTGCCGGAGCCGTGGCAGAATATCGCGCTGCTGGCTGCCGCGGCCGCCCTCGTGCTGCTGCTCTGGCTACTGCCGCTGATGTCGTGGCTGAACAACCGCTACACGATCACCACCCGGCGCATCATCTTCCGGCACGGATTCTTCGTGCGCACCCGCCAGGAATTGCTGCACAGCCGCGGCTACGACGTGACGGTGCGCCAGAACTGGCTGCAGTCGCTGGCCCACTCGGGTGACGTTCTGATCAACGCCGGGCTGGAGCATCCGCTCGTCTTGAAAGACGTGCCCAACGCCACCCTGGTGCAACAGGTGTTGCACGACCTGATGGAGTCCTCGCATACCTTGATGGGCTTGCGCCGCCAGGAACAGTCAGCACTCGCCGACGAGACCGCGCGCTGGGGCTCCCGCTAGGCAGCCAGCGCCCGCTCCGAGTCGGCCGTCGCCGCGCGCCGCGGGGAGAACACCCAGTGCCGGTAGAGCACGAAACGGAAGGCCGAGCCCAGCCCCAGCCCGATCACGTTCGACGAGATGTTGTCGGCGAGCAGGCTGGTGTAGCCGAGCCCGTAGCGGCTGACCCAGAGGCAGGCGAGGCCGATGGCCATGCCGACGAGACTGACCGCGAAGAACTCGGCCGCCTCGCGCAACGTGCGCGACTGGCGGTTGGCCCCGAAGGTCCAGAAGCGGTTGCCGATCCAGTTCACAATGATGGCCAGCGTGGTCGACACGACCTTGGCATAGATCGGTCCGGACTCCACCAAGGCGGGGTCGAAAACCGTGGTGCGCAGCAGGTTGAAGACCGTGAAGTCCACGACGAAACCGACGAGGCCGACAGCCCCGAACTTGCCGAGTTGGTGGACGAAGGCCAGAAGCCGTGCTGATCGGCGCTGTGTACTCGGCATGCATCCCTCCGAATGATGGGCAAAGATAGAAGTCGAGAACCCGAGTCTACGGCGAGGTCCAGCCTGCAGCCTGAGAGAACCCGTACCGGCAATGACCGGTACCAAGGAATTGGTGGAGCGATGAACACGACTGTGGGCGTTATCGGCGGCGGCCAGTTGGCCAGGATGATGATTCCGGCGGCCGTCAACCTGGGCATCCGGATCCGGGTGCTGGCCGAGAACGAGGGCATGTCGGCCGACCTGGCCGCGGTGCAGGTGGGCGACTACCGCGACCGAGACGTGGTGCTGGCCTTCGCCGACACCGTCGACGTCGTCACGTTCGACCACGAGCACGTGCCGCAGGGGATCCTGCGCGAGCTTGTGGCCAGGGGCGTGGCCGTGCACCCGGGCCCCGACGCGCTGCTCTTCGCCCAGGACAAGCTGTTGATGCGTCAGCGCCTGAGCGAGCTGGGTCTGCCCGTGCCCGACTGGGCGCGGGTCGAGAACGCCGCCGAGTTGGGCGCGTTCCTGGCCGCCCACAACAGTCGCGGGGTCGTCAAGACGGCCCGCGGCGGCTACGACGGCAAGGGCGTTCGGCTGGTCACCCACGAGCATGAGGCCGACGACTGGTTCGCCGCGCTCGCCGAAGACGGCAACGACGGCGCCCTCCTGGTGGAGGAGCTGGTCGAGTTCCGTCGCGAGCTCGCCCAGTTGGTCGCGCGACGCCCGTCCGGCCAGATCGCGCTCTGGCCCGTGGTGGAGACCGTGCAGCAGGGCGGCGTCTGTGCCGAGGTCATCGCGCCCGCACCTCAGTCCGAGGGCAGGCTGGCCCGGGCCGCCGCCGACATCGCCGTGCGCATCGCCGAGGGCATCGGCGCCACCGGCATGCTGGCCGTCGAACTGTTCGAGACGACGGATGAGCGCATCCTGGTCAACGAGTTGGCGATGCGCCCACACAACAGCGGCCACTGGTCGATCGAGGGGTCGACGACGAGCCAGTTCGAGCAGCACCTGCGCGCCGTGCTCGACCTTCCCCTCGGGGCGACCGACGTCAGGGACCCGTGGACGGTCATGGTCAACATCCTCGGCGGGCCGGCGTCGGAGCCCCTGTCCGCGCGCTACCCGACCGCGTTCGAGGCCTACCCGGCCGCCAAGGTGCACACCTACGGCAAGGACCCCCGGCCGGGGCGCAAGGTCGGCCACGTGACCGTCGGTGGGGACGATTTGGACCTCGTCGCGTACCAGGCGCGGGCCGCAGCGGCAGTTTTTCAGGACTGACCAAATAGGATCGACTGCGTGACAGACAACTCTGAGCTCGAGACCGCCCCGCGCGAAACCGCCCTGGTGCCGCTGGTCGGCGTCGTGATGGGCTCCGATTCCGACTGGCCGGTGATGAGCGACGCGGCGCAACTCCTGCGCGACTTCGACGTTCCCTTCGAGGTGCAGGTCGTTTCCGCGCACCGCACCCCGGAGAAGATGATCGCCTACGGCCAGAGCGCCCATGCGCGCGGCATCCGGGTGATCATCGCCGGCGCCGGCGGCGCCGCCCACCTGCCCGGCATGCTCGCGGCCGTGACCACCCTGCCGGTGGTGGGCGTGCCCGTTCCGCTGGGTCGGCTCGACGGCCTGGACTCGCTCCTGTCGATCGTGCAGATGCCGGCCGGGGTGCCCGTGGCCACCGTCTCCATCGGCGGAGCACGCAACGCCGGCCTGATCGCCGTCAAGGTCCTCGCCATCGCCGACGACTCCCTGCGGGTCAAGCTGCTCGGCTATCGGGAGATGCTCGCCGCACAAGTCGAGCAGAAGAACCTGGACCTCCAAGCAAAACTATGATCAGTGCACGCACGCCGATCCGGCATCCGGATCTCGGGTCCGCCCCGATCATGACCAAACGGGCCTGGTGGCTCGTCGTGCTCAACTTCGTGCTGCCCGGCTCCGCGCAGGTGCTGGCCGGCAACCGTCGGCTCGGCCGGTTCGGCCTCGGCATGACGCTCACGCTGCTCGCCCTCGCGGTGGTCGTGGGGGTCGTCTACACTCTCTGGCCTGCCGTCGCTCTGACCGTGTTCACCAACTCGATCGGCCTGTGGGCGGCCGCCCTGCTGCTGGCCTTCTCCGGTGTGGTCTGGCTGATCCTGTCCCTGGACACGCTGCGCCTCGTGCGCCTCGTGCGCGCCACCCCCAAGGCCCGCCCGATCATCGCCGGGCTCGCGACGGTGCTGATGGTGGGCGTGGTCGGCACGGCCGGGTACGGCGCGTACGTGGCCACGACGGCCAGCGGGTTCCTCTCCTCGGTCTTCGTGGCAGGCCCGACGGAGCCGCCCTCCGACGGCCGCTACAACATCCTGCTGCTCGGCGGCGACGCCGGCCCCGACCGTGAGGGTCTACGCCCCGACAGCATCTCCGTGGTCAGCATCGATGCGGAGACCGGCCAGGCCAGCATGATCGGCTTGCCGCGCAACCTGGAGGACGTGCCGTTCTCTGCGGGGCCACTCGCCGACCTGTACCCGGAAGGGTACGGATCGATCGACGGCTGTGAGGTCTCCGCGTGCATGCTGAACTCGATCTACACCGAGGTGGAGGTGAAGAGCCCGGAGATGTACCCGGATGCTGTCGGCAGCGGCAGCGAACCGGGCATCGAAGGTATGCGCGACGCGGCCCAGGGCGTGACCGGGCTGACGATCCAGTACTACGCATTGATCGACATGCAGGGATTCTCCGACCTCGTCGACGCGCTCGGCGGAGTCGACATCAACGTCGACCACCGTGTCCCCGTGCATACCGACGAGACCTTCACCGAGGTTGCCTTCTGGTTCGAGCCCGGCAGGCAGCACATGGACGGGTACCACGCCCTCTGGTACGCACGCTCACGCCATGACACGAGCGACTACGACCGGATGGTGCGGCAGCGGCAGGTGCAGGAGGCGATCCTGCAGCAGGCGAGCCCCGCCAACGTGCTGACGAAGTTCCAGGCGGTTGCATCGGCCGGCAGCCAGGTCGTGAAGACCGACATCCCTCAGGGCATGCTCGGCTATTTCACGCACCTGGCGTCGAAGACGAAGGCGCTGCCGATCCAGTCCGTCGAGTTGGTGCCGGAAAACGACGTCGACCCGGAGGATCCCGATTACGACGTCATCCGCAGCCTGATCGAAGCCGCCCTGGTTCCGCCGCCCACGGCGGAACCGGCTCCGTAGGGTCGGTTGGGTTCGGGTTCGGTCGAACGGCCCCGGACTCGGTGGTGCTGTTACAGGTCCGCGTGCAGCAGCCAGATGCGCTCGGCGGAATCGCGCCAGGTGAAGGCCTGGGCTCGATCGCTACCGAAGATGCGCAGCCGGTTTGCGAGAGTGGTGTCGCTCAGCACCTGGGTGACGGCCGCAGCCAGTCGCTCGGGGTACCCGGATGCATCCTCACGCTCGACGACTAGCCCCGCGTCGCCGGCGGCCTCGACCAGGGCCGGGGCGTCCGAATGCACGACCGGGGTGCCCAGGTAAAACGCCTGGATCATCGGCCCGGCGAAGCCTTCTTCCCGGCTGGGGTAGACGAACACTGCCGCCCGGGAGATGACCACGGCCAACTCTTCGTCGGTCAGCCCGTTCAGGGCGCGCACCCGGCCCCAGGGGAGGCCGGCCTCGTCGGCGACGGATGCCACGTCGAGTTCACCCCAGGCGGCCGGTCCCAGAACGATCAGCGGGAGATCCGGCGCTCCCGTCAGGCCCAGGGCGGTGATCAGCGCCGTGATGGCCTTCCGCGGCTCGAGCGTGCCGACGGTGACGATGTACTCGTTCGGCAACGCCAGGCGTTCCGCGATGATCTCCGTCGCGGAGGAGTTCGACGGAAGGCGGAGGCCGCTTCCGATTCCGCCGCCGATCACCCGCACGCGATCGCCGAGGTCGACGATGTTCGCGAGCTGGTGGGCCACGGCGTGGCTGGGGACCACGATCGCATCCGCGTGTTTGCGGGCGCGTTTGACCATGACCTTCGTCCAGGCGACGGTCGCCGGAGTGAGCGCCTCCGGATGCGTCCAGGCCAGCACGTCGTGAATGGTGACGGTCACCTGGGTGCCGTCGTTGACGATGCTGTGCTTTCGCAGGGGCGCCAGCAGGGAGGGGGCATGGATCATGCCCGACCCGGAACTGTTGGCGATGCCCAGTTGCCAGGCCGCCGTGAGCTCGCGCCGCGGCAACGTGGTCTTGTGCAGACTGGCCAGACCCGGCAGGGACGTTTCGACCCTGGCGTAGTGCTCGGCCGACGACGACGACACGATTCCTTCGACGTCGCAACCGGCCGGCGCCGCCGCGATCAGGGCCCGGGTCAGCTCTTCGGTGTAACGCCCGATGCCACCCGGGACCGGTGCAATCATCTGGTCCAGGACGACTCTCAGTGTGGTCATTGGTCCGCGAAGATCCCCTGCTCGGCCGCCGCGGCCAGAGCCTCGCGCCAGTCGCGAATGGGGGACAGCCCGGCGGTAGCCCAGGCATCGTGGCCGAGCACCGAATACGAGGGCCGGGGGGCCGGGCGCACGAACTGCGAACTGTCGGTCGGAGTGACCCGTTCAGGGTCAAGGCCGGCCGTGGCGAAGACGGCCTGGGCGAAGCCGAACCAGCTCGTCACGCCGGAGCTGGTCCCGTGGTAGATGCCGGCGGGCGCGTCGGAATCGAGCAGGGTGACGATCTGCGCGGCCAGGTCGGCGGTCCAGGTTGGCTGACCGACCTGGTCGTCGACGACGCTGAGGGTGTCGCGGGCTGCAGCCAGCTTCAGCATGGTCTTGGGGAAGTTCGGGCCGTGTTGGCCGTAGAGCCAGGCCGTGCGCACGATGTAGCTGCCCGCCGGGTGTTCCTGCAGAACGAACGCCTCGCCGGCGGCCTTGGTGCGGCCGTAGGCGGAGATCGGGTCGATCTCGGTGTCCTCCGCGTAGGGTGCGGTGGCGCTGCCGTCGAACACGTAGTCGGTGGAGATCTGCACGAGCTTCGCCCCGGTGGCGGATGCGGCCAGCGCCAGGTTGTGGGGGCCGGTCGCGTTGATCGCGTACGCGGCATCCTCATGCGTCTCGGCGTCGTCCACCTGCGTGTATGCGGCGGCGTTGATGATGACGTCGTAGCCGACGACCTGAGCCAGAACCGCGGCCCGGTCGGTGATGTCCAGCTCGGTGCGGTCGAACGCTGTGACGTCGCGGCCGGCGAGCGCGGCCTGCAGGTCGCGTCCGAGCATCCCGGCCGCGCCGGTGATCAGATAGCGGGTCATCAGCTCAATGCCGCACGGGCCTTGAGCGGCTCCCACCAGGTGCGGTTGTCGCGGTACCACTGCACGACGTCCGCGAGCCCCTGCTCGAACGGAACCAGGGGCGCGTAGCCGAGTTCGGCCTGGATCTTCGAGATATCCACGGAGTAGCGCAGGTCGTGGCCGAGGCGGTCGGCGACGCGGTCGACGTAGGACCAGTCCTTGCCGGTGGAGTCGAGCAGCATCTGCGTGAGCTCCTTGTTGGTCAGCTCGGTGCCGCCGCCGATGTTGTAGATCTCACCGGCGCGGCCGCCGACGAGCACCATCGCGATGGCGCGAGTGTGGTCGTCCACGTGCAGCCAGTCACGGATGTTGTTTCCCTCGCCATAGAGGGGAACGTGCAAGCCGTCGATCAGGTTGGTGACGAACAGCGGGATGACCTTCTCCGGGAAGTGGTACGGCCCGTAGTTGTTCGAGCAGCGCGTGATCGAGATATTCAGACCGTGCGTGCGGTGGTAGCTGCGCGCGAGCAGGTCGCTGCCGGCCTTCGACGCGGAGTAGGGGGAGTTCGGCTCCAGCGCGCGCTCCTCGTTCCACGATCCCTCGGCGATGGAGCCGTAGACCTCGTCGGTGGAGACGTGCACGAACCGGGCCAGGTCGTGGCGGAGCGCCGCGTCGAGCAGCTGCTGCGTGCCGAGCACGTTCGTCTCGACGAAGATCGACGCGTCGCGCACCGAGCGGTCCACGTGGGACTCGGCGGCGAAGTGCACCACGGCGTCGAGAGAGGGGAAGAGCTCGTCGAGCAGTGCGGCGTCACGGATGTCGCCGTGCACGAACGAGTAACGCGGCGACCCGGCGACGGGGGCCAGGTTCTCGAGGTTGCCCGAGTAGGTGAGGGCGTCGAGCACAACGACCTCGGCTCCTTCGAGGCCCGGGTAAGCGTCTTCGAGGGTGCGCCGAACAAAGTTCGAGCCGATGAAACCGGCTCCGCCGGTGACGAGGATCTTCATATGGAGGTAACCGTTCCGTTTGATGAAAGTGCCGTTGCGATTCTATCGGAACGCGCTTGGTAGGCTTACGCGGTGAAGATTCGCGAACTCTCCATCCCCGATTCCTATGAAATCACTCCGAAGCAGTTCGGAGACGACCGGGGAGTTTTCCTCGAGTGGTACCGCTTCGACCGTCTCGAGGAGACGATCGGGCACCGCCTCGACATCGCCCAGGCCAACACGTCGGTGTCCAAGCGCGGTTCCGTGCGCGGCATCCATTTCGCCGACATCCCGCCGAGCCAGGCGAAGTACGTCACGGCGACCCATGGCGCAGTGCTCGACTTCGTCATCGACATCCGCGTGGGGTCCCCGACCTTCGGGCAGTGGGACAGCGTTCTGCTCGACGACACCGACCGGCGCGCAATTTATATTGCCGAGGGTCTCGGTCACTGCTTCGTGGCACTCACCGACAACGCCACGGTCAGCTACCTTGTCACCGCGCCCTTCAACCCGGGACGCGAGCACGGCATCAACCCGCTCGACTCGGACATCGGCCTGGTCTTCCCGCCCGAGGCCGGCGAGCTGCTCCTGTCCCCGAAGGACACGGATGCCCCGAGCCTGACCGAAGCCGCTGCCGGTGGCCTGCTGCCCACCTGGGCTGACGCCCGGGCCTTCTACACCTCCCTGAACGAAGGAAAGTAACAATGCGCGGAATCATCCTTGCCGGCGGTTCGGGTTCACGGCTCTGGCCGATCACGAAGGGCATCTCCAAGCAGCTGATGCCCATCTACGACAAGCCGATGATTTACTATCCCCTGTCGACGCTGATGATGGCCGGGATCAACGAAATCCTGATCATCACGACGCCGGAGTACAACGATCAGTTCCGCGCCCTGCTCGGAGACGGTTCAGATCTCGGCGTCAGCATCGAGTACGCCGTTCAGCCTTCCCCTGACGGTCTGGCCCAGGCCTTCATCATCGGCGAAAACTTTATCGGAGACGAGAGCGTCGCACTCGTGCTCGGCGACAACATCTTCCATGGGGCCGGCCTCGGTTCCGCCCTCCGCGGTAACCACGCCCTACAGGGTGCGCGCATCTTCGCCTACCACGTCAGCAACCCGACGTCGTATGGCGTGGTCGAGTTCGACGATGACTTTACCGCCCTGTCGATCGAAGAGAAGCCGGAGAAGCCCAAGAGCAATTACGCCGTTCCCGGGCTCTACTTCTACGACAACTCCGTTGTGGCCATCGCCAAGACCATCGAGCCCAGCGCCCGTGGCGAGCTGGAAATCAGCACCATCAACGAGCGCTATCTCGAACTAGGGAATCTGCACGTGCAGGTCCTCGACCGAGGAACGGCGTGGCTGGACACGGGGACGTTCGAGTCGATGATGCAGGCGTCCGAGTACGTGCGCGTGATTGAGGATCGCCAGGGCTTCAAGGTCGGCTGCATCGAGGAAATCGCCTGGCGCGCCGGCTGGATCACGGATGCGCACCTGGCGAAGATCGCCGGGCCCCTGGTCAAGAGCGGCTACGGCCGTTACCTTCTGAGCCTGCTCGGCGAGTAAGCACGTCCGGCAGGCCGGTCGTGTGGTACTCCTAGAGGTATGACAACATGGCCGGCGCTGGGCAGACGAACTCTTCTACTGTGTGCGGGCGCCATTGGTGTCGTTCTCGCTCTGAGCGTCGTGGCGGCGCTGGTCTGGGAGGATGCCTCGTGGCTGCTGGGCGCACTGCTCCTGGTCTCCACTGGCGTCTCGGTCGTCCTGGCGAAGTCCGGCCACAACGCCCTTCAGCTGATGCGGGAATCCTTGCCCACGCCAGTGCAGGCGCCGGCACCCACGCAGGTCGTGCCGCCGACCGGGCTGTCGTACGCACCTGGTGAGCCGCTGGACATGCTGCGGCGGGACATCCAGAGAGATGTCTCGGCCCTGCTGTCGCTCCACGCCCTCCTTCCGGTCACGGGGAGTATGCCGGCCCCCGGCGGCTGGGCGGCAACACCGGAAACGCTCCTGGTCCTCGTCTCGCGAATTCTGGCTGCGCCGCGCATCGACACGGTGGTGGAGTGCGGCAGCGGAACGTCGACGGCGTGGATCGCGCTCGCGCTAAAGAAGCGCGGCGAGGGGCGCCTCATCTCCCTCGAACACGACCAGAACTACGCCGACTCAACCCGGCTGAAACTGGAAGAACTCGGGCTCGACGGGTGGGTGGAGATCCGGGTGCACGACCTGGTCCTGCAGCCTTTCGAGGCGCGCTCCCGGTTGTGGTTCCCCTCCGAGGCGCTGGCCGACATCGGACCGGTGTCTCTGCTGTTCGTCGATGGCCCACCCGCGCACCTGGGCGCGGAAATACGGTACCCCGCGCTGCCCCTCCTCACGGACCGGCTAACACCGGACGCCTGGGTCATCCTCGACGACATCGACCGTGCCGAGGAGCAGTCGATCCTGGCCCGGTGGGTTGCCGACGGCACCGGTGCGGCTCCGTTCCAGGTGCGCTTCCAAACCGACAGGGCGGCGGTCCTGGAACGCGCCCGGTGACCCCGCCGACCGGCTGACGGGGCCGACCGCGCGGACCGGCTGACCGGGCCGACAGAGCGCCATCCAGCGGTCGGGAGCGGAAATGCTACCGCGGGTGTCGATGACGGTGACGCAGCGCGCCGACGCGTTCGGCCCACCGAACGACGCGTCGCTGTCGGATTTTTGCCAGTTCGCTTTCGAGGCGGGTGACGTGCGCTCGGTGTTGCTCTTGCGTGACGCCCAGCGTCTCTTCCAGGGCCCGCCGTGACTCTTTCAGCGAGCCCAGTTTCTCTTCCAGCGTTCGGGCATGCACCGCGGTCTCATGGTAGGAGGTCGCGAAGAATCGCGACTCTACCTTCTCCGCGGCGAGCAACCGCTTGAATTCCGTTTCGGTTCCGGCGATCACCGGTCCCATCCGCCGCGCCGCGGCCAGCAGATCGGGGTCAAGTGCGACGTCGGGGACAGGGGATTCCCGACTGCCGGCTACGGTCTCCTCTGGCACGAAGGTCCCGTCGCCCAGTCCCACCGCGAATTCCTCCGGGGTCGGGTGCCGCAGAACGTAGAACGACTGGAGGCTGCCGAGTTTGTAGCGCCGGTACTCCTGCATCCCGTGGTGATTCGGGCTCGGATTTAGGTCGGGGTTGTTCTCATAGCCAAGCCCGGCGCTGCGGACCTTGCGTTCGAACTGGTCCCAGGAACGCCAGGGAAAGTGCAGGACCTCGATTAGAGCGTTCGCGGGTTCCACGCCGCGCCCCTCGAGGCTGACGAAATGATTCCCCTGGGCGATCTCGATGTCAGGCACGCCGATGTGAACCGTGTCCGGGGTGGAATGGGCGTGCAGGCCGATCTTGTTCAGGGCGGCGTTGGTCCGGAGGTCCCGGTAGACCAACCGCTGCAGACCGGATCCAATCGCAGCGGGAGGCCCGATCATGTCCACGACGGGCACGACAAAGCTCTGCAGGCTTTTCGGGTGGAGCTCGAGCGCCTCGCGGAGCGATGAGGAACGGTCCACGGGCATCCAGAATTCGTCCGCGTCGGCATTCAGCACCCAATCCGCCCCGTACAGCAGGAAGGCGTCACGAGCCATGGCCGTGACCACGGAATGCTGTTGTTTGCGGTGGACCGGGTCTTCGCGCAGGTCGATCAGGCCACGGTCCGAGAAGCCGCGCAGGATCTCCAAGGTTCCGTCGACGGAGCCGTTATCGGTGACGATAATTTTGTCGATGCCTTGGTCGAGGTGGTGCGACAACATCGGCCCGATTATGTCCGCTTCGTCTCGGACCATCAGGGTCATTACGAGCCTCATTGGTGGTGGATCTCCAGTCTGTACGGCGGCTAAACGTTCCCTCCACACTATCGGCCGGGAAGATGCCACCGGCCGCGCAGGTGGAGACCCAGGCGCAGGATGCCGCGCACCGGTGAGAAGTACCAGGCAGAGTACTTGCGGGACAGGAACTGATAAGCGCTCTCGTGGTGCTTCCGCTCCATCGCGTCGCGGCTCTGCGAGGTGGAGTGTGCTCCCGTGTGCACGACGACCGCCTCTGGCACGTACAGGTTCGTCCACCCGTTCTTGCCCAGCCGGTCACCGAGATCGACATCTTCGAAGTACATGAAGTAGGAGGTGTCGAAACCGCCCACGGAGTCGTAGGCGCGTCGTCGCACGAGGAGGCATGCGCCAGACAGCCATCCCGCCGGCACGATATCGGGACTGGCCGCCACGGGGATCGGGCGGTATGACCGCGTCCACGGATTCGCCGGCCAGATACGGGAGAACAGGGCGTGCCCGATGCCGGTGCTGAGTGAGGGAACCGGGCGGGCCGAGGGATAAGTGGCGCCCGCCGGATCGACAATCCGCGGGCCCAGCGAACCGGCCTGGGGGTTGTTCCGCGCCGCTTCCAGAAGAATGTCGAGTGAACCCGCGGCGAATTCGACGTCCGGGTTGGAAATCAGGATGAAGTCGGCCGATGTTGCGTGCGACGCAATTCCCTGCGCGATTCCGTCGCCGTAGCCTCGGTTCGATTCGAGGCCGAGGAACAGGGCCTGTCCGGCCTCTGACACCGCCTTGGCTTCGTCGACGTCCTGGGAGGCGTTGTCGACCACGACGATTGGCGTCACCGCGAGCGTTGCGCCGCGGGCGGTGGCCAGGAATCGGGGGAGGACGGCGCTGGAATTGTGCGTGACCGTGACAATCACCACGGAGTCAGTCATGTTCTGACTCCTGTCCGGTCGACTCTGGATGTGCGTGACATCGGTCATCCTGCGGGAGATCAGACAGCCGAAGCCTGGTGTGCGGCGGCATCCAGGACCCGCAACGTCGGCTCGGCGTGCACCGTGCCGGTCGCGAGCGGGTAGAAGGGAACGTTGAAGGTGCACGCCTGGGGCATGTCGTGCACGTGCCGGAGGGCGCTGTCGAGCAGGGACGCATTCACGAAGTACTTGCCCGACCCGAAGGTCACGTTGTGGATGATGTACTCGAGCGAGACCGGACCCGACAGAGGGGGCAGCCGCACGTCCATCAGGGAGTTCTTCGTGCCGTACACGACCTGGCCGGAGGCGTTGTCAATCTGCAGGGCCCCGATCCAATCATTGAGTTTGTCATCGTGGTCGAACGTCATCACGATCCGCAGGTCGTCGCCGGGCAGCACGGGGTCGCCGATTGCCTTGCCGACCGCGTGCACGGTCGCTCCCAGGACATGACCCTCGTGAACGACGACGTCGGGAGAGGCGGCGGCCGCTTCTTCTACCCGCCGTTCTTCGAGGATGTTGCGGAAGGCCGTCACGGCCTGGTGGGCGTTGCCGTCGAATTCGATCTCACCGCGATTGAGTAGGATCGCACGGTCGCACAGCTCGGTCACCTGGCCCAGGGAGTGGCTAACGAGGATGATCGTGCGGCCTTCCTCCTGGAAGGAACGGATCTTGTCCAGGCATTTGCGCTGGAACGCCTCGTCGCCCACCGCGAGGACCTCGTCGACGAGCAGAACATCCGGTTCGGTGTGAACGGCGACCGAGAAGGCGAGCCGCACGTACATGCCGGACGAGTAGAACTTCACCTGGGTATCGATGAAGTCGCCGATCCCGGAGAAGCTCAGGATGTCGTCGAAACGATCTTCCGTCTCCTTCCGGGTCAGGCCGAGGATGGAGGCGTTGAGGAAGACGTTCTCGCGTCCAGTGAGGTCAGGGTGGAACCCCGCTCCGAGCTCGAGAAGCGCGGCCATCCTGCCGCGTCGGGACACGGTTCCGGTGGTCGGCTGGATGATTCCGCCGATGACTTTGAGTAGCGTGCTCTTGCCGGACCCGTTGTGACCGATCAGACCCACTGTCGTCCCGGCTTCGATGGTGATGTCGATGTCGCGCAGGGCCCAGAACTCCTGGCGGTGCTGGCGGCCGAGCTTGCCCATCGTGACGAGGCGCTCCTTGAGCGCATTGTCCTTGCGAACGACGAACCTCTTGGACACATCTTTCGCGGAGATGACGACCGGTGCAGGTGTCGGCGCGTCGGAGCTTGTTTCGAGAAGGGGAGAATTCATAATGACGTCGATTCTTTTTCTCGTTAGAGTTCCTGGGCGAAGTTGCCCTGGAGGCGGGAAAACACCCGCTGGGATACGAATAAGAGGACCACGCCGACGACGAGCGTCACCGCGAGCCGCAGCAGCAGGTTGTCGGGGAAGGGCGTTCCCTCTCCGGCCGTCCAGAAGGCCTGCTGGAAGCCCAGCACCGACAGTGTGATCGGGTTGCTCGTGTAGATGTTGAGCAGGATCCCGTTGCCGAGGATGTCGCGAACCATGGACCATGTGTAGACGATCGGGGAGGCCCACATGAGCACCATCAGCGCGACCTCAATGAGGTACTGCACATCCCGGAGGTAGACGTTGAGAGCGGACATGAGCAGCCCGAGGGCCGTTGCGTACACCAGGAGCACCATGACCGACGGGAAGAAGTACAGCAGGTCCAGGCTGAGCGGTTGACTGCCCACGACAACGGCGGCCACAACCAGAATCGCGAGCTGAATCAGGAAATTGAAGCTGGCGGAACCGACGCTGGCCAAGGGGAAGATCTCCCGCGGCAGGTAGATCTTCTTGATGAGGCCGGCGTTGCCGATGATCGACGCCGTCGACGAGGCGACGATCTCGCTGAAGAGGGTGTACGCGGTCAACCCGGTGAATATATAAATGGCGAAGTCGGGGATCCCGCGCGCGGCCCCGAGGAATTTGCCGACGACGACGTAATAGATGATGAGCTGGGTGATGGGCCTGATCAACGACCACAGGAAACCCAGGGCACTGTCTTTGTATCGCGCCTTGAGATCTCTGCGAACGAGCAGCCCGAGCATCTCCTTCTGGTCGCCGATCTCACGAATGGACGTCCAGGCGCCGGCCAGCGGGCGGGAGCGCGATCCAATCGTGTCGAGTGGGACGGAGGCCAGTCGCCGAAATCTGGCGGTTCGCGCGTCGGGCGAGTCTTTCGAAGCAGTCATGATCACACCAAATCATAACTGCACTGTCTGGTCGCCGGACCAGGTGGCACCCCGCGACGGCGTCGCCAAACCCAACCCCGGAGAACGCTTGGTAGGCTTTCCACGCCGAAGAACTGTCCGAGCAAAGGTGAATTTTTGAAAAAGAGACGATCAGGTCTGGTTTCCGTTGTCCTCGTGAACTTTCGAGGATCGGACGACACCATCGAGTGCGTTCGCGGGCTTCAGGAACTCAACTGGCCGGCGGAGCTCCTCGAAATCATCGTCGTGGAGAACGGTTCGGGTGACGACAGCCTCGAGCGTCTGGCGAAGTTGAGACCAGGTGTGACGGTCATCGATTCCAAGGCCAACCTCGGTTTCACGGGCGGATGCAACCTCGGAGTCTCGCATGCGACGGGCGAATTCATCGCCTTCCTCAACAACGACGCACGACCGGATGCTGAATGGATTAGGGAAGCCGTCAACACCTTCGCGACCGGTGAGGACATCGGCGCTGTCGCCAGCAAAGTCCTCGACTGGGACGGCGACAAGGTCGATTTCCTGGACGCCGCCGTCACCTGGTATGGCATGGGCTACAAGCCTCACGCCGGCGAAACCGACCGCGGAGCCTGGGACGAGGAGAAGGACGTGCTCTTCGGCACGGGCGCCGCGATGTTCATCCGGGCTCACGTCTTCGAGGAGCTGGATGGGTTCGACGACGACTACTTCATGTTCTACGATGACGTCGACCTGGGCTGGCGGCTCAACCTGCTCGGCTACCGGTTCCGGTTTCAGCCCAAATCCCTGGCCTTCCACAAGCACCACGCGTCGATGAACAAGTTCGGCAACTTCCGCGAGGAGTACCTGCTCGAGCGCAACGCCCTGTACACGCTGTACAAGAACCTCGACGACGAATCCCTGGCACGGGTGTTCCCCGGCGCTCTCCTGCTGGCCGTGCGCCGGGCTATCGGCCGCGGCAAACTCGACTCGGCTTCGCTCGATCTGAGGGTCCCCGGCGACGATAGCGATCCGCTGATGACCGTGCCCAAGTCCACGATGGCCGGCATCTTCGCGATCGACCAGCTCGTCGAGTTCCTACCGCAGATGAGTGCAACCCGGGAGCGTGTGCAGAGCACCCGCGTCCGGTCGGACCGGGAACTGACCTATCTGTTTGGCAACGTCGACGAACCAGCGTACCCGATCGAGTCCTACCTCCGCGGCTACGAGAAAATTGTCGGCAGCCTCAACGTGCTCTCCACGGTCGCCCGCCGACGCATCCTGGTCGTCACCGGGGACTCCGTCGGAGAGAAGATGGCCGGCCCGGCGATCCGTGCCTGGCACATCGCCAAGCTCCTGTCCGAAGAACATGACGTGCGCCTGCTCAGCATGACCCGCGCCGACTCCCTCGACGATGCCTTCGAGGTCGGAGTCATCTCGCACCACCGCCCCAGTTCCGTTATCGAACACGAGAAGTGGGCGGATGTGATCATCGTTCAGGGACATGCGCTCGCGCTCTTCCCTGCTCTGGAACGCTCGACGAAGGTTCTCGTTGTCGACATCTACGATCCGCTGCACCTCGAGCAACTGGAACAGGGGCGCGGCAAGGTCCTCGAACTGTGGAACAAGCAAGTGAACGACGCGACAGATGCGTTGAACCACCAGCTTCTCATCGGCGACTTCTTCCTGTGCGCCAGCGAACGACAGCGCCACTTCTGGCTCGGTCAGCTGGCCGGTCTCGGCCGGATCAACGCACTGACCTACTCACGGGACAGCGAACTTGATTCCCTGATCGCGGTGGCGCCCTTCGGTATCTCCAGCACGGACCCCGTGAAGTCCCGGTCGGCGATCCGCGGCGTGACGCCCGGCATCGGCATCGACGACAAGGTGATCGTCTGGGGTGGCGGAATCTACAACTGGTTCGATCCGGGAACGCTGATCCGTGCTGTGGCTGAGATCGCCGTGGAACACCCGGACGTGCGACTCTTCTTCCTGGGGGTCAAGCACCCTAACCCGGACGTGCCCGAGATGGAGGCCGTCGCGGAGGCGCGGCTGCTCTCGAAGGAACTCGGGATGACGAACAAGAACGTGTTCTTCAACGAGGCCTGGGTCGCGTTCGAAGATCGACAGAACTATCTGCTCGACGCAGACATCGGTGTATCGACTCACTTCCAGCACGTCGAGACGACCTTCTCCTTCCGCACCCGCATCCTCGATTACCTGTGGTCCGGCCTCCCGATCGTGACCACGGAGGGTGACTCTTTCGGAGACCTCGTGGAGAAGGAAGGCCTCGGGGCATCAGTCCCGGAGCGCGACCAGAGCGCCTTGGTCGCCGCCCTGCTCACGTACCTGTACGACCCGAGCGCAATCGCCAGAGCGCGCGCGAACGTGCAGCGCGTGCGTCAGGATTTCGTCTGGGAACGCGCCATGGCTCCCCTCGTGGAATTCTGTCGCCAGCCGGTTCACGCGGCCGACAAGGTGATTGAACCGGTGCACAGCGGCTCCGGGCCGGTGCCGAAGCCCAAGTCGACAGACACGGCACGCCGAAGCCCGCACACGGGGCTTCGACGAGACGCGGATCGAGTGGCCTATTACTTCCGTCAGGGTGGGGCGACAGCAGTCATCGAACGGTTCCGAGCCCGTTTGGACCGCAAGCGCGAAACCAGGCTCCGCGGCTGAGAATCGGCTTCAGGGTCGTGTCGGCCCGGTGAGAGACCGTTCGCATCGTACGATGTGAGCGGTCTCTCCGTCTGTGGTCGGCCATGAGGGGGAAACCGTGAAATTGTATGTTGCGTTCCGTGCCTGCGCGGTTGCTCTCGTCCTCCTGCTGGTCGGTGCAGTCCTGGTCGCGGTGCCCCAGCGGGCGGAGGCGTTGACCGGGTCGGAGTTCGACCCGGGATACATCATCTCGGATCAGAGGTTTTTCGACGCGGGTTCGATGACCGAAGCCCAGATCCAGACGTTCCTGAACGGCAAAGTCTCCTCGTGCTCGTCGGGCTACACCTGTCTGAAGGACTACCGGATCTCGACCTTCAGCCGGGCAGCGGTCGCCCCCGGCCACTGCAAGGCGTATGTCGGTGTTGCCAACGAACTGGCCAGCAGCATCATCTTCAAGACTGCCCAGGCGTGCGGCATCAACCCCCAAACGCTCCTGGTCCTGCTGCAGAAAGAAACGGGGCTTGTCACCTCCAAGAGTCCGACGGACGGCACGTACCGAAAAGCCATGGGCTACGGATGCCCCGACACGAGCGATTGTGACGCTGCCTTCTACGGCTTCTACAACCAGGTCTACAAAGCGGCATGGCAGTTCCGTCAGTACACGATCGCCCCCGACCGGCAGTACCGGATCGGCACGATTCCTGTGGGGTTCCACCCCAATGCTGCCTGTGGCAGCTCGAACGTCAGAATTCGGAATCAGGCGACCGCGAACCTCTACAACTACACTCCGTATCAGCCCAACGCGGCCGCGCTGGCGAACCTGGGTGGCACCGGAAACGCCTGCTCCTCGTACGGCAATCGCAACTTCTGGATCTTCTTCAGTGATTGGTTCGGTTCGCCCACGGAAAGCAGAAGCCCGTTCGGCGGCTTTGACGCCACGCCCGTCTTCGGAGCGGTCACTCTCGGCGGCTGGGCCATCGACCGCGATACGACGGGTGCCGTTCGGATCGACGTCTACTCCGATGGGCGCGGCCTGGCCTCGTTCCCGGCCGACTTACCCCGTCCTGACGTCGGAGCTGCGTACCCCGGTTTCGGCGACAACCACGGAATCGGACGGACGGTTCCGCTTGATGCGGGCACGCACGAAATCTGCGTCTATGCCATCAATGTCGGCGTCGGCTCGAATACTTCCTTCGGCTGCCGGACGGTCCAGGTCATCCAGGCCAGCCCGTTCGGCGACACGGCGGTGGCGGTCGCCCCCGGTGGAGTGCAGTTGCGTGGCTGGACCATCGACCCGGAGACTGCGGCCCCGCTCGATGTGCACGTCTATATCGACGGCAGAGGTCAGTCGATCAAGGCGGATAAGGCCCGTCCGGATGTCGGTCGAACCTATCCTGGTTACGGTGACAATCACGGGATTGACCAGCGTTTTGATCTGACACCCGGGAAGCACAGCGTGTGTGCGTTCGGGATCAATGTGGGCCAGGGCGGGAACACGCTGCTCGGCTGCTATGACGTGACGGTCCCTGCCGGCAGCCCGTTCGGCGGCACGGATGTGGCGGTGCTCCCGGGTGGGGTGCAGTTGCGTGGCTGGACCATCGACCCGGAGACTGCTTCGGCCCTCGATGTGCACGTCTATATCGACGGCAAAGGTCAGTCGATCAAGGCTGATAAGGCCCGTCCGGATGTCGGTCGAATCTTTGCCGGTTATGGCGATAATCACGGCATTGATCAGCGTTTTGATCTGGCACCCGGAAAGCACAGCGTATGTGCGTTCGGCATCAACGTGGGCCAGGGCGGGAACACGTTGCTCGGCTGCTACGACGTGACGGTCCCTGCCGGCAGCCCGTTCGGAGGCACGGATGTGGCGGTGGTCCCGGGTGGGGTGCAGTTGCGTGGCTGGACCATTGATCCGGAGACTGCTTCGCCTCTCGATGTGCACGTCTACATTGATGGCAGGGGTCAGTCGATCAAGGCGGATAAGGCCCGCCCGGATGTTGGTCGGATCTTTGCCGGTTATGGTGATAACCATGGGATTGACCAGCGTTTTGATCTGGCACCCGGAAAGCACAGCGTGTGTGCGTTCGGAATCAATGTGGGGCAGGGCGGGAACACCCTGCTCGCCTGTTACGACGTGATTGTGCCGTGAGAGCTCTGAACATGAGACCTCGGTCCGGAGTCGTGCCCTCGCGAGGGCGTCGCCTTACGGTCTCCGCAGTGGCGGCGGTGTCCCGGCTCATTCAACCGACCCGGTTCGGGTTGCCCAGCCTCTTCGTTTCGCTGTGGTTTCCCGCACTTCTGCTTATCGCCTTCATCCTGCTGGTCGCTTTTGCTGTTTCCGGTTCGTCGACGGGCGTGTACTGGTCCTATTTCGGCACCGGTCAGGATCCGTCCTTGCTCTTGGGGGAGCCGCGACCGATTCGAAGCGATGAGTGGCTCGTTCAGTCCAGTTGGGTCGCGTCTCAGTACCAGCAGGGCTTCGGCGTCTTCAATCAGACCCTTCCGGGGGGAATGGACGCTACCGTTCAGAACGACCTGCCCACCATGGACTGGTCCTCTATCTTCCGCCCGCACCTGCTGGGACTCCTTGCCCTTCCGTTTGACCAGGGTATGGCGGTCAGGTGGTGGCTTCCGGCATTCGTGATGGTCGGGGCCTGTTACTCCTTCGCGGTCAGCCTGCTGCCCAAGCACCCGCTGTCGGCTGCGCTGCTCAGCGGGGCGCTCTTTCTGACCCCGGTCATCCAGTGGTGGTTCCTACCCACGACCATCTGGCCGGTCGCGCTCGCGTTCCTGGGCATGACGGGAACCGTGTGGATGCTCAGGCACCCAGCCCTGTGGGTTCGCGTCGGGTGGGCAGCGGCGATAGCATACGTGGCCGTCGCTACGGCAATGTCGATCTACGCCCCGTTTATTGTGCCTGCCGCTCTGGTTGTCGTTTTCTTCCTAATCGGATTCAGTCTTTCTGAGGCCAGAAGCCAGTCTGTATCGTTCCAGACTGTCCTGTTGCGGCTGCTGCCTTTGATTGCCGCCGGTCTCGGTGCCGGGGCGGTTTTGTCCATTTGGATCGTGACAAGGATCGAGACCATCCAAGCGCTCCTTGGAACGGTCTATCCAGGCCAAAGATTCGAGAAGACGGGGACCGTCGGCTTTGAGGGGCTGATAGGGCTCATGGGCGGGCCATTCGACCAAGCCCTCCTTAATCAGGGAGTGAACGGTCTGGGCGCTAACCAGTCTGAAGCTTCGTCAGTGCTCATGATCGCCTTGTTTATGGTGATTCCTCTCGTCTGGTTGATCACGCAACAATGGAGCGAGAGCCGGGTTGTCGATTGGCTGGCAGTGTCGATTGTGACCTGCACGATGGTTATCCTCGCCTTCATGTTCTTGCCTGGGTGGGACAGCCTCGCTCATGTCATGTTTCTGGATCGCAGCAGCGCATCACGTATGCGTCTCGGTCTGGCGATCCTGGGGATCGTCGCCATTGTCGTTACTTCAGAGCGCCTACAAAGTGCCCGCGTCAGAATCCTGCCGTGGAGCGTCAGCTGGGTGGCTTCCGGTGCCGTGATACTGAGTGTGGTCGTGCCTTGGGCTTATCTGAGGACTGCGGCCCCGGATACCATCGCATTGTCACCATCCTGGAAGATCGCGACCTTGCTGCTGATGATTTGTGTGGTTCTCTTTACGAGAGCGCGGTTATTAGCGGGGTCAGCGGCGTTCCTGCTCGCAGCGTCAATCATCGGACTCGGAGTCAACCCGCTTTACGTTGGCGTCTTCAGACTGAATGAGACAGCGGTCGGAACAGCGGTGCAGGAGATAGATTTGAGGGAGCCTGGGACCTGGGTCGGCATCGGCAGTGTTGTTCCGACGGCCGTGCTTGTGCAGGCGGGTGTGGAAGCCATGAATGGGGTCCAGACTTATCCGCCGGAAGAGATGTGGGACGAGATCGATCCTTCGGGGAAGTACGAGGGTGTTTGGAACCGCCTCGCCAATGTCGGGTGGGAGCCAGGGGTCGGGGAACCTTCGGTTTCTACTCCTGTGCGTGACCAGATACGGATTACCTTCGATTCCTGCAGCTCGTTCGGTCAGAAGCACGTGGATTACGTATTGACTGACGTGCCCCTCGATCAGGAATGCGCGGTCCTTATCGACGACTTCACTGAGGGGCCATCCCAGCACTTCATCTACCGGGTCACGCCGGGCTGAGATCCGGATTCTTCGGGAACACCCAAACGTTGTAGGAGAAGTACCGTAAGACGGTGGCAAGAATCTGGCCCACGATGGTCCCGGAGATGTTGTCGGAGACCGGATCTGCCAGGCCGAGAACATACCGCGAGAAGGCCAGACAACCCAGCTGTACCAGAATCGCCACACCGTTGATTGCGATGAAGGCGAGTATGTTTCTGGCTGAGGTCTTCGTCTTTCGGTCTCGGAAGGTCCACAGATGGTTTCCGACGTAGGTCGCAACGGACGCGGCCACGATGGCGATGATTTTCGCGGTGAGAGGCCACTCGAACATCGGGCCCCGCTCTCCCCAGTAGACGAGAGCGTTGAAGACGCCCGCATCGATAAGAAAGGCGGCCCCGCCGATGACCAGGAAGGCGCTTCCTCTTTTGGCGTGGTCCATCAACTGCCGAGACGTCACTGGAAAGCTCCTTGCTATGGCTCAGACTCGTGGAATGCCAGCAAAGCCTGAAAAACAGCATATCCAGGTGGGGGATGCCCTGCTCTCGGTCGGTCTCGGTAAATCCCGTAACCGGATACTCTGTACCCTTAGCGGGGGGTAAGTCTAAGTCGGTCCAAGGTGGTCTCGACGTATCTAGTGATCGTGAGTGCAAGGGATGAATTTGTTCACCGATGTGAAAATTGCCGTCATCGTCCCGTGCCACAACGAGGAAGCGGCAATCACCAAGGTGGTCACCGACCTGTTTCTGGCGTTGCCTGACGCCGAGGTCTATGTCTATGACAACGTCAGCACGGACCGAACAGTGGAGCTGGCGCTGAAAGCCGGTGCGATTGTTCGCCACGAGGACATCAAGGGCAAGGGAAACGTCGTGCGACGGGCTTTTGCTGATATCGAAGCCGACGTCTACCTGCTGATCGACGGAGACGATACCTACGACGTAACGGCCGCACCCGGCATGGTCGAGCAACTTCTTAATGGCCCCTATGACCAGATCCTAGGAGTGCGCGAAGAGTCGTCGACATCGGCTTACCGGCCAGGTCACTCCGCCGGCAACCGGGCCTTCAACGCCTTGGTCAGCGCGATCTTCGGCCTCAGGGTCACCGACATGCTCAGTGGCTACCGTGTATTCTCGCGCCGTTTCGTCAAGTCGTTTCCTGCCGTGTCGCACGAGTTCGAAATCGAGACCGAACTTACGGTTCACTCGATGAGCCTCCGCGTTCCCCAGACCGAGGTGAAAGTTGGCTTTCGTGATCGCCCGGAGGGCAGTGAAAGCAAATTGAATACCTTCAGGGACGGGTTCAAGATCCTCGGCTTGATCGTCAACCTGACCAGGCATGAACGTCCGCTCGTCTTCCACGGTGTGCTGGCAGGCCTCGTGATTGTCGGCGCCGTTGTTCTCGGTGCGCCTGTGCTCCTCGAGTTCTTCGACACAGGACTCGTGCCGCGTCTTCCCACAGCCCTTCTCGCCTCAACTCTGGTGATTGTGGGAGCGTTCATCGGATTCGTCGGAATGATCCTGGACGGAATCACAAAATCCCGACGGGAACTCGCCCGACTGACCTACCTGGCCTACAGCGCCCCCGGATGGCACAAGGGTAGTTGAGGGCCGCTAGCTAGGCTTTTGGGATAGCGAAAACCCAATATCGGTAGACAAAATAGTTCCAGCCAGTCGTAATGATTGTTGCAACGACCTTTCCTGCGCCCCAGCCCCAGCCGGTCATATCTATCAGCCAAACGATGCCGATGGTTGCCGCAGTGTTAAAAGCGAGCAGAAAAAGATACTTGCTGAGGGCGGTCGCGTGCGTTGCCTGTGAACTAAACGAGAATGCGCGCTGCAGTAAGTAGTTAAAGACGAAGCTAATCAGGAATGCAGCACCCGTCGCCAGCCAGAGCGGCCAAGCGAACGCCTGAAAGAACAATGCCAGCAATCCGAAATCGATTAAGAAGCTAGCGCCGCCGATCACCAGATAGCGCATGGCGCTGTGATTGACGAACAATTGCAATCGGGAGGGGACAGGGGATCGATTACTCCCCTCCAGGCTTTTTCCGGCGTCGAAATCGAGCATTCCCACCCCCTACACTTCCCCAATCATTTTATCGATTCTGACGGCTGCGAGGATCGTTCAACACTGTCGGTCAGGACCGAGAGACGTTGTTCCACCAGGGCGACGTGTTCCGCGAGGACACGGGTTTTCTCCTCAAGCGTTGTGAGCTCTGAACTATGTTGGACGGTCACGAAGAACAGGATGACGATGCTGATGAAGAAGGCGAGGTTGCTGGGAACTTCGACACCTACGACTGAAGATGCCCACTCCAAGGTGCTGGGAAAAATGCTGACGACGAGGGACAGGATGGCTGCAAGCAGCCACCAGAATGCGTGCCGCTCGCGAAATCTTTGGCGCCGCAGCATCTCGATGATGGCGAGCAAGGCGATCGCGGCTGCGGCGATCGCGAATGCGTAGGAGACAGGATTCATTGGCGCGCCTTAACCTCTCACGGAAATTGGAGTGCGCCAAAGCGCTATGACAAGCGCCATCGCCGCTCGTCCCAGGTAAACCGCGGACTTCATGGGATTCTGGGACGGAACGCCGCCGGCTCGAGGGCGCATCGCGACGGGCACTTGCACGACCGTGCACCCACCGCGTGATGCCAGGACAAGGGATTCGATCGTGTCACCGAGGTACTCGGCCGGGTAATTGACGGCGAAAAGGCGCACAGCACGTGGGCCAGCGGCCTTGAAACCGGATGTGACATCCGTCAGGCGTGTCCTCGCGATGCGACTGATGATTGTGGCGAGAATCTTCATCGCCCATTTTCGCGGCCCCGTGACATCGTAGTCGCCGGTGCCAGCGAACCGTGCCCCGATGACGATGTCAGCGTTTTCGAGCTGGGCGAGAAGGTTTGGGACGTTGCTCGGGTTGTGCTGTCCATCCGCGTCTATCTGAACAACGCGTTCGAACCCGTTCTCCACCGCGTATTGGAAGCCGAGACGCATCGCACCGCCGACGCCGAGATTGAAGGGAAGAGTGAGAACAGTTGCCCCTGCCTCCCGGGCAACCTGCGCGGTTCGGTCGGTCGATCCATCGTTAACGACGAGGCAGCGCACACCTGGAAGAGTTGACAGCACCTCCTTGATGACCGCAGCGACGGCTTCCTCCTCATTGAAAGCGGGCATCACAACGAGTGTGTCGAGAAGAAGCGGCATAACAGTGAGTCTACCGAGGTGGTGAAGACAGACGGTTCGAAGGTCTTCGCAACCATATTTGCGATGCACAGTGCGGCACATCTGTTGCGGAAATCGCCGATCCCAGCAGACACTTCGCGCTCACCCCAGGTCAGCGCACTCTGTACGATGGCGGGAGACTAGCAATGACAGGACTCGCCCCACGCATGACAGCCACCGAAGTCATAGAACTCTCGAACTCTGTGCCGTCCCTTAACGGGACCCATATCGCCGAGACCAGCAGCGCCCTGATCGGGGGCAGCGAACACAACGTGTTTACACAGCAGCTTCCGGCCTCCAGCGTCCTGCACGCCCTCGATCGTGAGCGTCGCTGATGACTCATTCAACCGGTTCCGGTTCGAGTGGGCCCGCGGCATCCATGCCGCGCGTGTCCGTGGCGCTCTGCACCTACAACGGCTCTGAGTTCATCGAGGAGCAGCTGCGCAGCATCCTTGACCAGACGCTCCAAGCGAGTGAGATCGTCGTTTCCGACGACGGCTCCACTGACGGCACCCCGGCGGCGGTGGACCGCATTGTCGCAGCGTGGCAGGGCGAACATCCGGGGCAGCCCGTGACCCTGCACGTCATCCGCAACCCGGCGCCGCTGGGCGTCACCGCGAACTTCGAGCAGGCGCTCGCTGTCTGCACGGGCGAGCTGATCGCGCTCAGCGACCAGGACGACGTGTGGCCCCCGGAACGGCTGGCCCTGCTGGCCGCCGAGTTCCAGGCTCGCCCCGGCCTGCAACTGCTCCATACGGATGCCCGACTCGTCGATGAGACCGGCCGGCCGATAGGCCGCACCCTGCTCGCCACCCTGGGGGTCTCCGCCGCGGACCGGGCCGCAGTGCACGCGGGACACGCCTTCGACATCCTGCTGCGCCGCAACATTGTCACCGGCGCCACCGTGATGCTGCGCCGTGAACTCGTCGGGCGGGCCCGTCCATTCCCGGCAGCGTGGGTGCACGACGAATGGCTGGCGATCGTCGCCGCGGCGACGGGGACCATGGATTTCCTAGACGACGCCCTGGTCGACTACCGGCAACACGGCGGCAACCAGATCGGCGTAACCAGTCTGGATGCCGCCGGCCGACTGTCCAGGCTGCGGACGCCGCGCACGCTACGCAACTCGCGTCTGCTGGCCCGGGCCGAGGCGCTGGATGAACGCGCACTGGGCCTGATGCCGGTTCCGGTCGACTCGTACCTTCGACTGATCACGGCGAAGGCCGCGCACGAGCGCGCCCGCAGCGCCCTGCCGAGCGCCCGGCTCCGCCGCGTGCTCCCGGTTCTCCGTCAGTGGCGCACCGGTGGATACGCGCGGTTCGGTCTGGGGCCCCAAGACGTTCTGCGGGATTTGGTTCAGCCGCTCTAGCGTTTGTGATCCTTTATTTTGAGAAAGCAAGTCCGCGCCGTGGCAGGGGTCGGGCTTCGACGTGGGGGAGTCCCGCACAGGGATTTGAAAGGTTCGTGGTGAACAACACTCGAATGCGTGCCGTCGGTTGGGGCTCCAGATACCGTGCAGGGCGGGACGCTTATCGTCGCGCAATCGACCCAGGTCCCTACGGCCTGCCGCGACTACGAATCCTGCTCGCATTCCCCGCACTGCTGCTGATCCTCGGCATCGTGCTCGTCACGCTCGGAATCAACGGTTCGTCATCCGGCGTATTCTTCAGCCAGGTGTCGTACGGCGCCGACCCGGACCTGATCGCCGGCCACCCGCAGGCCACCCGCTCCGACGAATGGAACGTGCAGACGGTATGGGCCATCGCCCAGGTCGAGCAGGGCCTGCCGCTCACCAACGGGACCTTTCCGGGCGGCATGGACGCGACCCTGCCGCAGGACCTCCCCAGGGTGGACTGGTCCGTCGCCTTCAGGCCTCACCTCTGGGGCTTCATGCTGATGGACGTCGACCACGCCATAGCTTTCAAGTGGTGGCTGCCCGGGCTTGCTCTCGCAGCCGCAGCGTACGCATTCCTGCTCACCGTCATCCCGCGCCGACCCGGGGTGTCGGCGCTGCTTGCGGTCGGATTCTTCTTCAGCCCGTTGTTCCAATGGTGGTACCTCTCGACCACACTCTGGCCGGCCGTTTGGGCGCTTGTCACCATGACGGCTCTGGTCTGGGCATTCCGGAGCCCATCGCGACGGTCCCGCTGGAACTTCTCCGCCCTCGTGGCCTACCTAACCGTCGTGATGGCGATGGGAATCTACGTTCCGTTCATCGTGCCGGCCGCCGTTGTGGTCTTGTTCTTCGGGATTGCCCTGATGATCGAACAACTGCGCCGGGGCGCGAGGTGGCGGGCGACGCTGGCACGCGTTGTCCCGGTCCTCGTCGGTGGCGCGGCGGCATCCGTCGTGGCGGTGGTGTGGCTGGCCACCAAACTGTCAACGGTTCAGGCTTTTCTGGGCACCGCGTATCCGGGGAACCGGTCAACCCCTACAGGCGGGAACGGGCCGTTGAGTTTCGCCTCCGCCGTTGGCTCCTCGTTCACCCAGGCCTTGAATGAGCAGCGGGCTGGTTTTCTCGGTGGCAATTCGTCCGAGGCCGCGACGTTCTTCTATCTGGGCATCTTCCTGATTCCTGTCGTCGTCTGGATCATCGCCAGGGAGGCGAGGATGCACAAAACCCTTCCCTGGGCGATGATCGGCCTCGCCACATCCGTGTCGGTGCTGTTGGCGTATCTCTACCTGCCCGGCTGGGATGCGATCGCTCGGCTGCTGCTGCTCGACAAGACCACGCCGAATCGGGTACGACTCGGGATGGGGCTGGCCTCCATCGCCCTGGTCGCCTACGTCATCGCCTACCTCGACCAGAAGCGGGCGCGGGCCGGCAAGTGGCTGGCCGGAGCCGCTGCGATCGCCTTCCTGCTCTCCCAGCTTGCAATCGGCGCCCTGGCCTGGCGACGGCTGCCAGGCATGCTGGAGCCGGTGCAGCTGTGGTGGCTCTGGGCGCTGCTGTCGGCCGCGGCTATCTACTTCGTCGCTCGGCGCCGGCCACAACTCGCCGCGACCGCGTTTCTGATCGTGACCGTTGCCGGCTCCGGCCTGACCAATCCGATCTACCGCGGCGTTTTCGACCTGCGGGAAACTGACGTGTCCCAGGCTGTCGTCGCCCTGGACGAGGCGGCTCCAAAAACCTGGGTTGGCGTCGGCGGCGGGCTGACCACAGCCATGCTGCTCGAGTCCGGGGTGCGGGCCTACAACGGTTTTCAGGGCGCGCCCTCTGCCGGAATGTGGGGCGCCATCGATCCAGCCGGTGTGTACACGCTGCAATGGAACCGGCTGGCGGGCGTGAGCTGGGTGGCCGGGCCGGGCGAACCGGTCGTTGCCAATCCCGCCGCCGATCAGATCAGCGTGAGCTTCGATGCCTGTTCCACCTTCGCCCAGGCTGAGGTCGGCTACGTGCTCGCCGACGACAAACGCCTCGATCTGGACTGCCTGTCCCCGGTTCGCACCTTTGACCTGCCGAAGTCCAGCCTCTCGATCTACCGGGTGGTTACGCCCTAGTCTCTGGGCGTCGCGGCGACGGTGAGTCCGAGGGCGTGACGCAGCAGAATCCGGATGCCGTCGCTGCGCCGGGCCCTCACGGCGTCCGGGATTCGGGTCAGTGCGTTCACTCGGGACGACAGGTGCAGGCGTGCGGCTCGCGCCGCACGAAGCCAGCCGTGGCCGTTGAACTCGACCGCGAGGCCGCGGAAGAAGCCCTGTTCCTCGGCGAAGCGGCTTCCGTCGGCCGCCCGCCAGGACGAGACGCTGGACGCGTGGCGACGGTACTCGAAGACGACCTGGTCGTCGAGCAGTAGGCTCCCGCCACGCACGGCGAGGTCGAGGGCAAGCCCGAGATCCTGCACAATGCTGAAATCCGGCCGGAAGCCGACCGCCGTGACCGCGGAGCGGTTCCAGGCGATCGCCGGGAAGTTCATCCAGTTCCCTCGGGTGATGCTCACCGCGAGCGGCTCCCCGGCGAGTTCGAGTGAACCGTGGAACCGGGGCCGGTACAGGGACTTGACCCGGTCGATGAGGGGTGTGCTGACCTGCCCGTGCTCGTCGATGACGCGTGTGCCGGGGTGGATGAAGGCCACCGTCGGATGCTCCTGGATCAGCTGGGTGATCCGGCCGACATAGTCGGGGAGCATCACGTCGTCGCAGCCGAAGATTGTCAGCCACTCGTTCTCGGCCAGGTCGATGGATGCCTGGAAGTTCGCGTTGATGCCTAGATTGATCGGATTACGGCGGTAGATGATTCTGGGGTCTGCCAGCCCCCGCAGCCACCGGCCGGCCGTTTCGTCGGGGTCGTGGTCGTCGATCACCACGAGCCGCCAGTCCGGGTCGACCTGCGCGAGCACGCTGCGCACCGCAGCCTGAAAATGGTCGACACGACCGTAGAACGGCATCATGATGTCGAGTGTCACCGGGATCTCCTTCGTGGCCGACGAGGGCCGGAGTGGGCGGATCACCGTGATGGCCGGATAGCATTCACGAGTGAAACCATCTTCGCTCATGTCCCAGGCGGCTCTCTCCACATTAGGCGTCCTGGCTCAGGGGCTGTCCCGTTTTGCGTACACGGTGCTCATCGGTCGGTTTATGGGGCCGAGCGAGCTGGCAGAGGTGTCAGCGTGGATCGCGCTGTCGCTCATCCTCTCCCTGCTCTGGCCGACCGGGGCGGGCAACGCGGCCTCCCATTTCCTTTCCCATGCCCGGGCGCTCGGATACTCCCCGGTGCACGCCCTGCGCCTGATTCAGCGATCCTTCTGGATTTCCTGCCTGGTCATTCTCGCGATCGGCATCCCGGTCAGCATCTTCGCGCTGGGGGCGGACCCGGCGGATGCGGCCGCGATCGCCGCCCTGATCGTCGCGTATTCCGGCTACATTCTCGCGCGCGGCATCGAGGTCGGTCTGGGGCGAATCACCTCGGCAGCCGTGTGGGATGTCATCTCCTCCGCACTGACCATGGTTCTACTGATCGTGGTCCTGGCCGCGCAACTGCCGTGGGCCCTGCTCTGGCCGCTCGCCATCGGGTACGCCCTGTTCGGCTTGCATTCCCTGCGCGGCGCGCATCGCGGGCACGATGCCCTGAACCAGGAGGCCGTCACCGCACCGGCCACCATCTGGAAGCTCATCTCCTGGAACTCGCTCGGGCTCCTGGCCTCGAACGGCTTGATCCAGTTCGCGATGGTCTACGTGTTCATCGTCGAATCCCCGGCCCAGGCCGGGCTGTTCGCGGCGGCGATGGCGCTTGCCACACCGGCGTCGATGCTGAGCCAGGCGGTGACCCAGGTTCTGATTCCGCGGTTCTCAGAATGGGCGGCTGTCGACCCGGCGGCAGCACTGAAAAACTATCTGGGCGTCTTCGGGGTGATGTTCGTCGGTCTGGGGATCGTGTTCGGGGCCGTCGCGCTGGCCAGCCCCCTCATCGTGAGCATCGTCTTCGGAGCCGGCTACCGAGCCGCGGGGCCGATCATGGCGCTCCTCCTGATCGGCGTGTTCGCGTTCTCGATCGGCCTCGTTGCCACCGCCTTCCTGCTCACGACGGGTCGAACCATGGTGGCGACGGTCGCCTCCATCGCCGGGCTGGTGACAGGACTGGTCGTCATGCTCGTCGGCACTCCCGCCTGGAGCGGGTCGGGCGCCGCCGCGGCCGGCGTGATCGCGGGATATTCGGTGACCACCTGCTGCGTGGTTATGGCCTCGTTCCGACGGTCCCGGTCTCGGTGGCCGCAGTCGGTGGCGGTCACGCTCCGTTAGGCTGCAATCGCTTCACCCGTTTCACACCATCTCCACAGTTCTCCCTCGCAAAAGGACATCATGACCGACTCCACCGCTGTCGAATCCGCTGTCGAATCCGCAGTCGTCGCGATCGAACTCTCGATCGTCATGCCTTGCCTCAATGAGGCGGAGACCCTTGCCATCTGCATCGACAAGGCCCAGGCCTACCTCTCCGGCGCGGGGATTGTGGGCGAGGTCGTCATCGCCGACAATGGCAGCACCGACGGATCCCAGCAGATTGCCCTCGACCACGGCGCCCGGGTCGTACCCGTTGCGGCGAAGGGATACGGCAACGCACTGATGGGGGGGATCGTCGGCGCACGGGGTACCTATGTCATCATGGGCGACGCGGATGACAGCTATGACTTCAGCACCCTGGATCCCTTTGTGGCAAGGCTCCGGGCCGGCGATGAACTCGTGATGGGAAACCGGTTCCGCGGCGGGATCGAACCCGGGGCCATGCCGCCCCTGCACAAATACCTCGGAAACCCGGTTCTGTCGACGATCGGGCGGATGCTGTTCCGCTCCGAGATCCGCGACTTCCACTGCGGCCTGCGCGGCTTCAACCGCGAATCGATCCTCGGCCTCGGCCTGATCACCACCGGCATGGAATTCGCCAGCGAAATCGTCGTGAAATCCACCCTCGACGGGTTACGCGTCAGCGAAGTACCGACCACCCTGTCCAGAGATGGCCGGAGCCGTCCGCCGCACCTGCGGAGCTGGCACGACGGATGGCGTCACCTGCGGTTCCTGCTGTTGTTCAACCCCCGCTGGCTGTTCCTGATCCCGGGGTCGGTGGCGTTCGCAGTCGGTCTGCTCGCTACCGTCGCCCTGGTGTTCGGGCCACTGGAGATCGGCCGGGTCGGGCTGGACGTCTCCAGCCAGGTGTATCTGGCCGCACTGACGGTCGTCGGGTACCAGGCGGTGTTGTTCGCCCTGCTGACCAAGCTCTACGGCCGGCGCGAGGGGTTCCATCTCCCGCGGAGTCAGGCGTTCGAGCGGTTCGCCGAGCGAGCGAGCCTGGAAAGCGGAGCGGTCGTCGGGCTCACTCTCTTCATGGCCGGCCTGGGTGTCGCGATCGTTCAGCTGGCCACGTGGGGCGCATCGGGCTTCGGCCCTCAGGACCCGGTTGACACGATGCGCCTGGCGGTGCCGGCGGCACTGTTCATGATGCTGGGCTTCCAGACGGCGATGTCGGGAATGTTCCTCGGCATCCTCTCGGTCGACATCCGACGGGCCTAGATTTCGTTGTCGGTGCGCGCTCGGCCCTCGCTCGGGTCGGCTCCCAGCGACCTCTACTCCGGGTGCCGGTGCGGGGTGGGCTGCAACAGGCTGCGCCAGCTCTTGCCCTGCGCGGCCTTCACGGCGCAGATCAGCAGCAGCAGCCAGCCGAAGTCGACCAGAACAGTGCTTTCGGCCGCCGAGGTGACCAGCAGGGTCACCAGCACCAGCGGCGACCAGACATAGACCATCGAGCGCTTATCCGAGGCGAGCAACCACGACCGCCAGAAGGCGAGCGTCACGAGCGCGAGGAACGACAGGAGGCCGACCAGGCCGACCTGGAAGTAGACGTCGAGGAACGCGTTCAGCGCGGAGGCCTGCGGGCGCCCGGTGACGAAGCTGAGCCAGCCGTAGGGCGTGACGTCGATGGGCCAGAGACCGGCCCAGCCCCAGCCCTCGAGCGGGTTCAGCATGGCCAGACGCCAGATTTCGCCCCAGAGTGTGGTGCGGGCCTCGAACTCGCTGCCCGCGTTCAGCTGGTCGGTGATGCGCGCGCGGGCCGCAATCGCGATGATGCCGGCCACGACGGTGCCGCCGAGCAGCCCGATCTGCAGCAGCCACCGGTTCGCGGCGGGCGTGGCGCGCAGCCAGATCAGCGCCAGCGCGGCGAGGCCCACGAACAGGGCCACCACGAGGATGACGGGGGAGCGGGTGAGTAGCAGGCCGAACACGGCCAGGGCGATGGAGCCGATGCCGAGCCCGCGCCGCACCGACCGGGACCGCAGCTCGACCGCGAAAGTGACCGCCGCGATCAGCGAGACCAACCCAAACACGTTGCGGGAGCCGAAGAGGCCCTGCACGGGCCCGAAAGAGTCGATGTTGCCCTGGATGCCGAGGAAGACGAAGGGCGTGTCGAGCAGCAGGCCGGAGAGCACCTCCAGAGCCAGGGACACTCCGAGCAGCACCCGCAGCACGTCGCCGGTGGCGCGCACGACCTGGATGGTGTCGCGGGCCAGGGCGATGTAGATGGCCAAAAAGGTGAAGGCGAGCTGGTAGAGCGAGGCGCTGAGGGTGTGCAGCGGGTAGCTGGACCACAGCACCGACAGGGCACACCAGCCCACGAAGACCATGATCGAGATCGGCAGGAGCCCGTGCCAGTCGACGCCGGCCCAGCGGGCGGTGAGCGAGAACGCGGCCAGCACGACGAGGCCCACGAGAATGCCGACGACGCCGGGCGGGCCGATCACGGCGCGCAGGGCAGTGGTCGAAAAGGCGAAGCCGATGATGACCAGCGCCAGCGAGGAGGCGAACTTGGGGGAGGCGAACAGCCGTGTGAACTGGTCCGGCACGGCGGGGGGATACGCGCGGTAGGTCATGACGTTCCCACGCTACCGCCTAAGGCATCCGTTGATTGGTTGCCTGCTGTCGCTTCGTGATCACGGCGAGCACGACCAGCAGCAGCCAGCCGGACTCGATCAGGATGCGGCTTTCGGCCAGGCTCTGGGCGATCAGGGCTACCAGGAGCAGCAGCGGGAGCAGGGCGGAGGCCGCGTAGGGTTCCGTGTCGGCGAGGGCGCGCCTGGGCCGGTCGACCGCGAGGAACCAGCAGCGCCACAGCGTGGAGAAAACGGCGGCGGCGAAGATGATCAGCCCGAGGACGCCCAGCTGAAGCCAGACGTCGAGCCAGGCGTTGTGCGCCTGAAGGTAGACGACGCCGCGGCGCACGGCGAGACCCTCGAAGGGTTCGACCCAGGGGGCCCAGTAGCTCACCCACCCCCAGCCGAACACCGGGCGCTCGGCGGCCAGCCCGGCCACGCTGCGCCAGATGTCGAGGCGGCCGGTGAGGTCGGCGGATTTGCCGAGCAGGGCGAGGAGCTGCGGCGTGAGGGCCACCAGGCCGACACCGCCGACGACCACGGATGCCCCGGCCACCAGGTACACCGGCCGGCGCCCCTCGGGGAGCCGGCGGCGGGCCCAGAGGGCGAAAAGCAGCGCTGCGGCGACGGCGGCAGCAGCAAGCGTCACGGTCGCGGACCGGGTCAGCAGCAGCACGAACACCCCGAGGCCCAGCCACGCCAGACCCCAGTTGCGGCTCACGGTGCCGGCGGCGAGCTGAACGGCGAAGACGATCACGGCGATCAGTGCCACGAACCCGAGCAAATTGCGGTTGGCGACGATGCCCTCGATTGGCCCGCCCTGCAGCAGGATACCGCGGGTCCAGTAGTACGACTCCGGCACGTTGCGGGTGCCGTAGTCGACCCAGAAGGGGAGCACGGCCTGCCGCACGAACAGGGCGACGATGAGCTCGAAGGCGAGGGACAGGGCGAGGATCCAGCGCAGTGCGGCGGCGAGCGTGCGCAGCAGCTCTGCCCAACTCAGGCACAGGGCGAGGAACAGTGCGGCCAGCGTGGTTGCCCACTGCAGGGTGACTCCGATCAGGGAGGCGCCGAGGTAGAACGACCAGGCCAGCGACAGGGTGGCCAGACCGAGGAAGGCGATGAGCGATTTCGGGAACCGCGACCACATCCAGTCCGGGTTCAATTTGACGAGGGCGACGACGCTGCTCACGACGATGACCAGCGCGATCGCGCCGTAGCCCCACCAGCCGAACAGGCTGCGCCAGAACTGGCCGGCCAGGACGGAGAAAAAGACGAGCGTCGCGAAGGTGCGAACGACGAATCGGCTCTGGACGGCGGGCATGTGTCTAAGGCTAGAGCGTGCCGGGGCGGTCACCGATCATTTTCTATACCCCCTGGGGTATACTTATTCCGGAGGTTCGAATGAAAACGATCATTGTTGGTGGAGTTGCGGGCGGAATGTCGGCGGCGACGCGGTTGCGTCGGCTGGACGAGACGGCAGACATCATTGTATTTGAACGCGGCCACTATGTCTCGTTCGCAAACTGCGGACTTCCCTATTACGTGGGCGGCGTGATCACGGACCGCAGCAATCTTTTACTCCAGACCCCGGCATCCCTCGGGGCCCGCTTCCGCCTCGACGTGCGCGTCGACCACGAGGTCACGGCGATCGACCGGGAGGCGAAGACGGTCTCCGTGCGCCAAACGCAGACCGGCGCCGAGATCACCGAGACGTACGACCGCCTCATCCTGGCTGCCGGAGCGACGGCCCGAACCGGGATCACCCCGGCCGGCCTCGCCACTCGCACCCTGCGCACGGTCGACGACGTCGACCACATCACCGCTCTGCTGGCCGGCGTCACGGGTCAGGCCTCCGCCGTCGTCATCGGCGCCGGGTTCATCGGCTTGGAGGCCGTCGAAAACCTCGTTCGCCGCGGCGTGCACGTGACCCTGGTCGAGTTCGGCTCCCAGGTCTTCGGGCCCTTCGACGCCGAGATGGCCGCGCCGATCTTCGACGAGCTGCTCTTGCGGGGCGTTGACGTACGCCTGAACACGACCGTCGTCGCCGCCGCCGACGCGGGAGTCAAGCTCAGCGACGGATCCGTCGTTCCGGCCGACCTCGTCATCGACTCCGTCGGCGTGCTCCCCGACACCTCGCTCGCCGCCCGGGCGGGCATCACGATCGGCGCGAGCGGCGGTATCGCCGTCGATGGCAGTCAGCAGACCAACGACCCGTCGATCTACGCGGTCGGCGACGGCGTCGAGAAGATCGACGCCGTCGACGACAGCGGCATCCTGATCACCATGGCCGGCCTCGCAAACCGGCACGGCCGGGCGGCCGCCGACAGCATCGCCGGCGAGCCCGCGTCGGCCTCCCCGGTGCTCGGAACCGCCATCCTCGGCATCTTCGGCCTGACGGCGGCCATGGTCGGCTGGAGCGAGAAGCGTCTCGTGCAGCGCGGCCGCGCGCACCGGGTCGTGCACACCCACCCGGCGTCGCACGCCACCTACTACCCCGGCGCCGAGGGCATGTCGATGAAGCTCCTGGTCGACCCGGCGACGGATGCCATCCTCGGCGCCCAGATCGTCGGCGGCAGCGGCGTCGACAAGCGCATCGACATCTTGGCGACGGCGATGACCGGCGGACTGACGGCATCCGCTCTCACCCGCCTCGAGCTGGCTTACGCGCCGCAGTACGCGTCGGCGAAGGACCCGATCAACCAGCTCGGCTATGTCGCCGACAACCTTGCCGCGGGAACGACGCGTGCGCTGCAGTGGCACGAGCTGGCCGCCGCCCGGGCCGCGGGCGCGGTGCTCGTGGATGTGCGCTCGGCGGCGGAGTTCGCCGCCGGGAACATTCCCGGCGCGATCAACGTTCCGGTGGACGAACTGCGGGACCGCCTGGCCGAGCTGCCCGACGCACCTGTGATCGTGCACTGCCAGGTGGGCCAGCGCGGGCACACGGCCGCACGCATTTTGAGCCAGAACGGGCTGGACGTGCAGAACCTCGACGGCGGCTACCGCACCTGGATCGCCGGCGAAACCGCTCTCGGCCTGATGCCCGTCATCGCCGCCAAGTCTGAAAGGATTCCGGCATGACCGAAATCACCGCTACCGCTGCCGACGTCGCTGCTGCCGACGTCGCTGGGGAACAGAACCAGAAGAAGATCCTCAACCGGTTGCGCCGGGCCCAGGGCCAGCTCGCGGCGGTCATCACCGCCGTCGAGGCCGGCGGCAGCTGCAAGGATGTCGTCACTCAGCTCGCCGCCGTGTCCAGCGCCCTCGACAAGGCCGGTTTCGTCATCGTCTCCACGGCGATGCGCGAGTGCCTCGACAACCCGCAGGGGGAGAACTCCCTCACGGTCGAGGAGCTGGAGAAGCTCTTCCTGACGCTGGCGTAGCCTCCCGACGCGAGTCGGGCCCGCTCGGCGTTGAACCAATTCGACGGAGATTCTCCCGTGAAAGCGCTTTTTCGGGGTTCTGGGGACTAGTTTGGCCAAAATCTCCGTCGAATTCGTTCGGGGCTCGGGGCTNGTTTGGCCAAAATCTCCGTCGAATTCGTTCGGGGCTCGGGGCTCGCGGTTCGGGGCTCGGGGTTCGGGACTCGGGGCTCGGGGCTCGCGGCTAGGGCGGGCGCGGCCCCTGACTCGCCTAGACGAAGGCCGCCTGGCCGGTGATGCTGCGCCCCACGATCAGGGTGTTCATCTCCCGGGTGCCCTCATAGGAGTAGACGGCCTCGGCGTCGGAGAAGAAGCGCGCCACATCGTACGAGAGCACGATGCCGTTGCCGCCGAATAGTTCGCGGCACCAGGCCACCGTTTCGCGCATCCGGGCAGTCGTGAAGAGCTTGGCCAGGGCGGCGTGCTCGTCGCGCTGGCTGCCCTCGTCGAGCATCTGCGAGACCCGCACGACCATGCCCAGGCTGGCGGTGATGTTGCCCAGCGACTTCACCAGCAGGTCCTGCACCAGCTGGTGGCCGCCGATCTCCTTGCCGAACTGCGTGCGCTCCTTCGCGTACGCGACGGCCGCCTCGTAGGCGCCGATCGACGTTCCCACGGCCGCCCAGGCCACCTCGGCTCGGGTCAGGCGCAGAACCTTGGCGGTGTCCTTGAACGAGTTCGCGTTCTGCAGCCGGTTCTTTTCGGGCACGACCACGTTCTCGAGCACGATGTCGGCGTTCTGCACCGAGCGCAGGCTGATCTTGCCCTCGATGCGGGTGGCGCTGTAGCCGGGGGTGTCGGTGGTCACGATGAAGCCCTTGACCATGCCGTCGGCGGTGTCTTTCGCCCAGATGATGGTGATGTCGGAAAAGGTGGCGTTGCCGATCCAGCGCTTGGCGCCGTTCAGAAGCCAAGTGTCGCCGGTGCGGGTGGCCGTCGTGCGCAGTCCCTGCGCCGCGTCCGAGCCGGAGAGCGGCTCGGTCAGCCCGAATGCCCCCACGAGCTCCCCGCTCGCCAGGCGCGGCAGCCACTCGTCGCGTTGCTCCGGCGAGCCGGTCGCCGAGACGGTTCCGCAGGCGAGGCCGTTCTGCACGCCGACGAACGTGGCGACGGATGCGTCCACGCGCGCCGTCTCCAGGGCCACGAAGCCGCGGAACACCGCGGAGTTCTGGAAGGGCCGGGTCTCAGGCCAGCCGAAGGAGTAGGCCCCGAGCGCCGCCAGCGGCCGGATGACCTCGGCCGGGAACTCGGCGCGCTCCCAGCATCCGTTCACGATGGGCCGAACGTCGGACTCGAGGTAGGCGCGCAGATTGGCGAGCGCGGTCTTCTCCTGATCGGTCAGCAGATTCTCGTAGCCGTAGAAGTCGCTGGGAAGTAGCTCGAAGGTCATCAGGTGCTCCATTGCAAAGGTGGCGACGGCCGGCGTGCGGCGGTCGGCGGATGTTCGCAGCCTACGGTCGCGGAACCGGCACGCCGCAAGCGGTTGGTAGTTTGGTCTAAACCTAAGAGTGCAGGAGAGCGCCATGTTTGTGGGCATCACCAATACGCCGCGGCACTATGCCTGGGGTTCGACCACCGCCATCGCGGGTCTGCTCGGCTACGATCCGTCGGGCACAGCTGAGGCCGAACTCTGGCTGGGCGCACACCCGGGATCGCCGAGCGTCATCACCGACCCCGAGCAGGTCGGCGGCCACCACACCCTCCTGGACTGGATCCACGCAGCCCCGGAGGAGGCCCTCGGCGCCGCGCTCGCCGCGCCCGCTGCTCCGCGGTTGCCGTATCTCCTGAAGATCCTCGCCGCCGCGGGACCGCTCTCGCTGCAGGCGCACCCGACCGCGGAGCGGGCACGGATCGGCTTCGGCCTGGAGAACGCGGCCGGTATTCCGCAGGATGCGGCGGACCGCAACTACCGCGACCCGTTCCATAAGCCCGAGGTGATTTTCGCCCTGAGCGACACCTTCGAGGCCCTCTGTGGGTTCCGCGAGCCGGTCGAGATCCGCGGCATCCTGGGCGAGCTGCGCGCCCTCGACGTGGCCTCGGACGACCCGCAGCCCGGCGCGCTCGATGCGCTCGAGCGGCACCTGCTCGGCGACGACGCACTGCGCGACTGCGTCGACTGGTTGTTGCGCGACGGCCGCGGCGGCGATTCCGGCGAGGTGGCCTGGCTGGTCGAGCGGGTGGTTGCCCTCGCCGTCAGCGCGGCCGACCTGGCCGAGAGCGGCGCGATCCTCGACTACCCGCTCGAACTCGCCACCGTGCGGGACCTGGCCCGTGCCTACCCGGGGGATCCCGGCATCGTGATCTCGCTGCTGACGAACCGGGTGTCGCTGCGCCGAGGCGAGGTGCTCTACCTGCCTGCCGGGAACATCCACGCCTACCTGTCCGGCCTCGGTGTGGAGCTGATGGCCGCCTCGGACAACGTGCTGCGCGGCGGGCTGAGCCCCAAGCACATCGACGTCGACGAACTGCTCGAGGTGCTCGAATTCACGCCGCTGCCCGTGCCGTACCTTCCGCCCGTGCTGTCGTCTCCGGGCGTCTCGGAGTACCGACCCGACGTGGACGACTTCGTGCTCGTGCACATCGCGGCGGAAGCCGGGGGTGCGGGCGCGCCTGCGGCTGCGGCTTCTCCCGGGGATGCGGGTGCTGGTGCTCGTGCGGCTGCGGCTTCTCGCGCGGGAGTGCCGATGCGGCAGTTCACGCTGACGGGGCCCGCGATCGCCATCTGCACGGCCGGGGGATTCCTGGTGGCCGGTGCGGGGGCATCCGTCGCCCTCAAGCGCGGCGAGTCCGTCTACATCACGCCCGACGAAGGCACGCTCACGTTCGCCGGCGTCGGCGAGGTCTTCCTGGCCACGACCCCCTAGCCCTGGCTCCCCACCAATTCGACGGAGATTTTGCGCTCGAACCCGCTATTTGCCGGTTTGTGCGCTGTTCGGAGCAAAATCTCCGTCGAATTCGTTCGCGGTCGCCCTTCCGCGCAGCAGCGCGGGGGTGCTGGGGCGGTCTGATCGGTAGCGTCCGGGCGGGAAACGGTGCCCCCCGACCCGGTGGGGGCGGCGTGTTATCCCCAAGGTGACGGATGCCGCGGCGCGGGTTCGACTCCGCTGCGAGGCTGCGGGCCATGCGCTCACTCACCAGGGACATCCTCGACCACGGACTCTTCGTCAAACGCGCCGCACTCCGCGCCCGAGGCTGGAGCGATGGGCACCTCCGCGGCGAGGTCAACCGGGGAACGGTCGTGCGGGTGCGCAAGGGCTGGTACTCGGTTCCGTCGGCGCCGCCGTCGGCCGTCGAGGCGTTCCGGATCGGAGGCCGGCTGGCCGGATTGAGCTGCCTGAAGTCCTACGGGATCTGGACCCCGACCACCGGCAGGCTCCACGTCAGCGTCCCCAGCGCCGCGCGCGGGTTGCGGCGCCCGACGGACATGCGCGCACGGCTGGATGTGCTCGACGGTGTGCGGTGTCGCGTGACGTGGAGCGACGACGCGATCGACGGACGGGGCGACTGCGTGTGGCGTACCAGCGTGCACGAGGCCCTGGTGCGCATTCTGCACAACCACGACCGGGTCACCGCAATCGTGTGTCTGGATGCCGCGTTGCACAGCGCCCAGGAAAACGGCGTCGGGATTATCCGCGACGACCTGGGCTGGATCTTCGCCCGCGCGCCGCTGCGGGTTCAGTCCTGGCGTGACGAGGTCGACGGACGCGCCGCCGCGGGTGGGGAAACGGAATTCCGACTCAAGGCCCTGGCCGCGGGCATCCCCTTCGTTCCGCAACCGTTCGTCAGCGGGGTCGGGCATCTCGATGGCCAGATCGGGCCGTCGACCTTCGTCGAGATCGAGGGGAAGGACTGGCATGACGATCCGATCGCCTTCGAGGTCGACCGGGAACGCGATCTGCTGGTTGCAAGCCAGAACGGGCGCACCCTGAGGTTCAGCTACACGCTCCTTCGCAAACAGTGGGGGTTGTGTGTGCGGGCGATGGTCACGGCGCTGGAGTACGACTACCAGCGCGAGCCGTCGGCAGCGTTTCCGCCGTTCCACGAGCGGATGCTGCGGGCGCGCCACCGTCTCGGCTAGGGCCCGGGTCGGTTCCCGGCCCCCGCATCAGGTGTCGCCCCTGCGCCGCGGCGAGCACCCGATCAGCTCGCGGTCGAGCCGCCTGGCGCACCCGCGCGCGTCGCGATCACGGCCCCATCCGTTGCCCGACCCTGCCCGCCCCCGCGTCCGCCACCCTCCGGGAACTCGCGCCGGGCAGCGGCAGGCTGCGCCGGGCGTCCGGGCGACCCGCCCCGACGACCTGCCGCGCTGATCGACCAGCGACAGCCCCGCCACCGAGGCTAGGCTTGCAGAGCGGCAGTGCTTGATTGCCGTCAGATCTTGCGAGGTTCAGATGGCGTGGCTTGTCACCGGAGGTGCCGGATACATCGGTTCCCACATCGTTCGTGCTTTCCTGAAAGAGGGCATCGAGGTGGTCGTCATCGACGACCTCTCCAGCGGGCACGCTGAATTCGTGCCTGCCGACGTGCCGTTTGTGCGCGGCACCCTCCTCGACCGCGAGCTGCTGATGCGCACCTTCGCCGAGCACACCGTGACCGGCGTCGTGCACGTCGCGGGTTACAAGTACGCCGGGGTCTCGGTGCAGCGCCCGCTGCACACCTACGAGCAGAACGTCACGGCCATGGCCACCCTGCTGGCGGTCATGCAGGAGTGCGAGGTCAAACGGATGGTGTTCTCCTCGAGCGCGGCCGTCTACGGCACCCCGCACACCGACCTGGTCACCGAGGAAACCCCGAAGAACCCCGAATCTCCCTACGGTGAGTCCAAACTGATCGGCGAATGGTTGCTGCGCGACCAGGCCGTCGCCGCCGGACTGCGCTACACGGCGCTGCGCTACTTCAACGTGGTCGGGTCCGGAGCGCTCGACCTGCGCGACACCAGCCCGCACAACCTCTTCCCCCTCGTCTTCGACGCGCTGATGGAGGGCCGCATCCCGAGCATCAACGGCGACGACTACGCCACCGCCGACGGAACGTGCGTGCGGGACTACATCCACGTGGCAGACCTGGCCCTCTCGCACGTGGCCGCGGCCCGGCACCTGGACGCCGGCGAGCCGGTGCTGCCCGTCTACAACCTCGGCAGCGGCGACGGAGTGTCGGTGGGGCAGATCATGTCCACTGTGGCGGCCGTCACCGGCATCGACTTCGCGCCCGTGATCGGTCCGCGCCGCGCGGGCGACCCCGACCGGATCGTCGCCTCCGGCGAACTCGCGGCCCGCGATCTGGACTGGGCCATGCGCCACAGCCTGGAGGAGATGGTGCAAAGCGCCTGGGAATCGCGGCAGACGGCATCCGTCTCAGCGTTGTGACCAATCAAATCTCACCGATTTTCGCTCTTGGGCGAGTCGAAACCCTCCAACAAATATTGACGGTTTAGTATCAGCGACTTGACGGCAAGGAATTACACGGCTGTAATTAGGGCTGACGCGTAATTTTGGGCACATTTTGCAGTGGGGTGGATGACGATATGGCGCTATCAGAGTCTCGTGCCGGGGTACCGGAGGACTGGTTCATTGACCCGGTTCGTCTGGGTGTTCCCGGGGTTCGCAAGGAAGCGGGCGACGGCGATCTTCTGTCGTGGCAATCGGACTCGCTCTGCGCGCAGACCGATCCGGAGGCGTTCTTCCCCGAAAAGGGAGGGTCGACCCGCGATGCCAAGAAGATCTGCTCCTCGTGCGAGGTGAAAACCCAGTGCCTGCAGTACGCGCTCGCCAACGACGAGCGGTTCGGAATCTGGGGCGGCCTGTCCGAGCGGGAACGGCGCAAACTGCGCAAGCGGGCCAGCTAGGCCTCAGACGGGCCTTAAAACGACCCACGGCATGCGAATCCGGACCCGACGCCGGCTGCGGCACCGGAGGCGAAGCAGTGTTTTTCAGGCTCGCCCCTCCCATTGCTCCTCATCGGGCCCGAACCAATCTAGGCTGTTCTCCATATGCATGCCAGAGTCACCGCCATCCTCGTTGCCCGTAACGGCGCCAAGCACCTCGACCGCACTCTCGAGGCGCTGAGTCGCCAGACACGTCAACCCGACGTCGTGATCACGGTCGACTGCGGATCGACCGACACTACGGCCGCGCTTCTGGCTGCCTACGCACCGACTCACTTCATCTCAGCGGATGCCGGACTCAGCTTCGGCGAGGCCATCGTCACGGCCGAGAGGGTCATCGCGCCCGCCGAGTCCGATAGCGAAATGCTGTGGCTCCTCGCCCAGGACAGTGCGCCGGAACCCGACGCCCTGACGGCCCTGCTCGGCGAACTGGAGATTGCGCCATCCGTTGCCGTGGCCGGTCCCAAGGTCATGGACTGGGACGCCGGCGACTACATCCACGAATTCGGGCAGTCCTTGACGCCCGGCGGTGCGACCGTCACCCTGGTGGAGAGCGAACTCGACCAGGGCCAGCACGATGGAATGGGCGACGTGCTCGCTGTGAGCGCCGGCGGCATGCTGGTGCGCCACCTCGTCTGGCAGCAGCTCGGCGGCTTCGACCCGGCCCTGCCGTCCGCGGACGACTCCCTCGATTTCTGTGTGCGCGTGCGGATGGCCGGTTACCGCGTCTCCGGCGTCGCCGCGGCTCAGGTGGCCTCAGCCGGAGACGGCGTTGCCGGCACCAGCGGCTCCTCCCGCGGCCGCGCGCGCCGCAAGCGCCTCCGTGCCATGCGCGCCGCGCAGCTGCATCGCCGGCTTGTCTACTCCCCGCGCTGGATGATCCCTCTGCACTGGCTGGCCCTGGTTCCCCTCGCGGTGCTGCGCTCGTTCGGGCAGTTGCTGCAGAAGGAACCCGGGGCGATTCTGGGTGAGTACTCCGCCGCGTTCGCCGCGGCTTTCAGCGGTCTGCGGGTGAGTGCTGCCCGGCGCCGCTTCGGTGCCACCCGCACCCTGGGCTGGGCGTCGATCGCCTCGCTGCGCGTGCCCACCGTCGAGGTGCGCCGCCGCCAGGCGCTCCGCCGTGAGGCCAGCCTCACCAGCGTGAACGGCGAGGTGCCCGAAATCCGCTTCATCTCCGGTGGCGGCGCGTGGACCGTGTTGGCCGCCCTGGTGGCCGGCCTCATCGTCCTGGGCCCTCTGATCGGCGCCCGCACCCTCACCGGCGGCGCGCTGCTGCCACTGTCGGACACCCCCGCCGAACTCTGGGGGAGCATCGGCTACGGCTGGCGCGACATCGGCCTGGGCTTTGTCGGCGGCGCCGACCCATTCGCCACGGTGCTGGCGGTGCTGGGCTCGCTCACCTTCTGGGCGCCGTCCTTCTCGCTCGTCCTGCTCCACTTCCTCGCCCTGCCGCTGGCCGCCCTCGGCGCCTGGCTTGCCGCGACCCGCCTCTCCGAGCGCGCGTCCATTCGCGCCATCGCCGCCGTGCTCTGGATGCTGTCGCCCACCTTCCTCAGCGCCCTCGCTGCCGGGCGTCCGGCTGCGATCCTCGTGCACCTGCTGCTGCCGTGGCTGTTCTTCGCCGGGTTCATGGCCGCCCGCTCGTGGTCGGCGTCCGGCTCCGCGGCCCTGCTGTTCGCCGCCATCGTGGCTGCGGCGCCGTCGCTCGCGCCCGCGCTCCTGGTGGTCTGGCTGATCGCCATGCTGCTCAGTGGGCGCAGCGGTATGCGGTTCATCGGCATCCCTCTGGCGGCGCTCGCCCTCGCGGCACCTCTGATCTGGAATCAGGGACTGCGCGGCAACTGGCTGGCCCTGCTGGCGGACCCGGGCCTGCCTCTGCCCGCCCCCGACGTCTCGGTGTGGCAGCTGTTGCTCGGCTTCCCGTCCGGTGAGCTCGGCGGGTGGACCCCGCTGCTCGAGACGCTCGTGCTGCCCGGTGTCGACGCGTCCGTGCTCGTGCCGGTGCTCCTGATCCCGCTGGCCGTACTCGGCGCCCTTGCCCTCTTCCTGCCTGGGGCCCGCGGCGCGAGCTTCGCGCTGCTGACCGCCCTGCTCGGTGCGGGCACGGCCATCGCCGCCAGCCAGCTCTCCCTTTCCTCGGTGGGCGGCCAGCCGGTCGGCATCTGGGCCGGCGCCGGGCTCAGCCTGTACTGGCTCGGACTGGTCGGCGCGGTCGTCTTCGCCCTGCGCGGCCTGCGCCGCTTCGCCATCGCCCCGGCGGTCACCGTGGTCGCCCTGCTCGTGATCGTGGTGGCGCCGCTGGTCGCAGCCCTGCCCCTCGGCACCAGTGTCGTGGCCGAGGGCATCGACCGCACCCAGCCCGCGTTCGTCAGCGCCGAGGCGCAGACGGATGCCCGGGTCGGCACCCTGCAGATCGTGCCGCAACCCGACGGGGGCATCCTCGCGACCATCGTGCGCGGTCCCGGCGCCACCCTGAACACCCAGTCCACCCTCAGCAGCACCGACGTGACCCTCAGCCCGCGGGAGGAGGAGCTGGCCACTTTGGCCGGAAACCTCGCCTCGCGCAGCGGGCTCGACGCCGCGGCCGGCCTGGCCGACTTCGGCATCCGTTTCGTGCTGCTTCGACCGGCCGCCGTCGCACCGGCCGGTCCCGGAAACACGGCGCCGGTCACCCCCGCGGCAGAAGAGACCGCCGGCCGCACCACGACCGCCCTCGACGGCAACGCCGCCCTGGCGCCGGTGGGAGACACGGTCTTCGGCCGGCTCTGGCAGTACGAGGTGACGGATGCCCCGGTCCCCACCGCGGCCAACGGCGCCATCCCGGCCAACGCCGGCGGCACCCTCGGTCTGGTGTTCCTCGTCATCGCAGTGCTTGTGGTCGGGGCCACCGTGCTCCTGTCGATCCCCACTGGTGCGGGGCCGGAGGCGGTGCGTCAGGCCAGCCGGGACGCCATCCGCAACACGGCGAAGGCCCGCACCAGGGAGAACAAACGTATCGCCAAGGCGGCGGCCCGTAGGAAGCCCGCGCCCGGCTTCCGGCCCTCCACCGAGCGCGCCGTCACGCCCGCGGCGGCGGGAGCCTTCGACACAGTCGCACCGGTCACGTCGACTGAAGCCGTCCCTGGAACGTCACCGGACGTCGGTTCCGGTACCGGACCCGATTCCGGACCTGACACGGAAATCGGCGCCCGTTCGGAGGAGCACGACCATGCCCAGTAAACGCGGAATCGCCCTGCTCGGGGCGCGGGCGGTGGCCGGATTGGTCGGTCTCGGCGTCGTCGTCGCATCCGTCGGCGCGGCAACCCTCGTCACCTGGCCCATGTTTGAGAAGGGGCCGTCGTCCATCATCGTGTCGCCGACTCCGAGCGAGCAGCAACGAGTCTGCCCGGGGCCGCTCCTCGTGCTGGCCGAGGATTCCAGCCAGGCACAGGCAGCCAGTTCCGTCGGAAGCGCTGCAGCCGTTTTCGGCGCCCATGCGGCGTCGGGCGAGCCGGGGTGGATCGAACCGGAGGTTACAGCCATCGCGGCCCCGGACAACGCGAACCCCGAATCGTTCGGCGCACCGCAGTTGCTGCGCGTTCCGACCCCGCCCGGGTCGGGGGCGGCACCGCTGGTCACGGGCAGCCAGTCCCAGATCGCGGGCGGCGAATCGCTCGGTGGCCTGGCCGTCGCGGGCTGCGGGGAGGCGGCCGGTGATAGCTGGCTCGTCGGCGGTTCCACCGACATCGGCCGCACCAGCCTCGTGCTGCTCAGCAACCCCACCACGGTCGTGGCCACCGTCGACCTGGCCGTGTTCGGCGAGACCGGTCAGGTGGATGCCCCCGGCTCCACCGGAATCCTCGTGCAGCCGGGCACCCAGCGGGTCGTTTCCCTCGCCGGACTAGCCCCCAACCTCCGCTCACCCGTGCTGCACGTGCAATCCAAGGGCGGCCAGGTGGCGGCCACGCTGCAGCAGAGCATCGTGCGCGGGCTGGAACCCGGCGGCGTCGACCTCCTCGGTCCCTCAAACGGCCCCGCCGAAGCCCTGGCGATCGCCGGCGTGATCGTCTCCAACGCGGCCGGATCGGATGCCCCCGACGAGGTCGGCGGCCTTAGTGACGACGTCACCTCGGTGCGGGTGCTTGTTCCCGGAACGGTGGCGGCGACGGTCCAGGTCGGTGTGACCGGTGCGACCGGCCAGGCGGCCGGGGCCTCGGTCCAGGTCGACATCCAGCCGGGGGTTGCCACCGAGGTGCCCCTGACCGGGCTCGTGCCCGGTACCTACTCGCTGGAACTGACCGCCAGCGAGCCGATCGTGGCCGCGGCGCAGAGTTCCGCGGCGGGTTCCGCAGGCCGCGACTTCGCCTGGTTCGCGTCGTCCGACGTCCTCGCCGACGAGTTCCTGGTGGCCGCCGCCGACGGCCCGTCCCCGCAACTCAACCTGGTCAACATGGGCACCGTCGACGCCACCTACACGGCCACCCCCGACAATGGCACATCCAGCACAGTGGCGGTGCCGGCCGGCGGCTCGGCCACGATGCCGTTGGAGCAGTCGCAGCGCTACCTCGTGTCCGGCGGCACCTCGACCGTGGCTTCGGTGGCCTACGCGGGCGACGGGCTGCTCGCGGCATTCCCGCTGAGCCAGGCCGGGCCGCTGGCGGCCCCGATCCGGGTCTACCCCCGCTAACCGTCTTCCAACCTCTGGAGATCCCGTGATCGAGACCACCAGCACCACCACTAGCACCACCACCAGCACCGCCGACGTGGGCGTCGCCGTCATCGGCGGGTCCGGACTGTACCGGCTCTTCGACGCCGGCACCGAGACATCCGTCGACATCATCACGCCCTATGGCCCTCCCTCGGCGTCGATCTCCATCGGATTGCGGGCCGGCCGGCGGGTCGCCTTCCTGGCCCGGCACGGCGGCGACCATTCGGTGGCGCCGCACCTGATCAACTATCGGGCCAACATCTGGGCGCTCGCGTCGCTGGGCGTGAAGGCCATCATCTCCTCGTCGGCCGTCGGCGGCGTCAGCCCCGCATACCCGCCGGGGATGCTGGTGGTGACCGACCAGTTCATCGACCGCACCTCGGGCCGTGCCGACACCTTCTACGACCAGGGCACGGTCGCGCACCTGGCCGCGGCCGACCCGTTCGATCCGGAGTTGCGCCGCCTCGCGATCGGCGCGCTCGCGACGCTGGAGGAGAACTTCGCACCCACCGGCACCTGCGTCGTGATTCAGGGCCCGCGGTTCTCCACCCGGGCGGAATCGCTCTGGTTCCGCGCCGCGGGCGCGCACACCGTCAACATGACGCAGTACCCGGAGGTCGTCCTGGCCGCCGAACTCAACATGGGCACGGTCAATCTCTCCTTCGTCACCGACGCCGACGCAGGCCTGGCCCCGGTGCCCACCGTTCAAACCGACACCGCTCAGACCGACACACCTCAGGCCGAGGTCGAGGCCGATCCGGATACCGTTTCCGCCAGCCTGGTCTTCACGCGTCTCCGGGCCGCCCAGCCGCGGATCCTGGCCGCGATCGACGGCATCCTGCGTGCCCTGCCCGAGAATTTCTCCCCTCGCGAGCTGATCGCCCCCGAGCAGGTCGGCGTCGTGCTCGATCGTCGTCCTGCACCTGCCCCTGCCGCGCCGGCCGGAGCCGACGCGTGACCCGGCGCCTGCTCGTCACGGGTGGGGCCGGTTTCATCGGCGGCGCGATCGTCCGGGACGCGCTCGCCCGCGGCTGGCAGGTACGGGTGCTCGATTCCCTCCGCAGTGACGTGCACGGTGGACTCCCGGTGCTGCCGAACGGTGTTGACGTGATCGTCGGCGACGTGACCGACGCATCCGTCGTCGCGCTCGCTCTCCGCGACACGGATGCCGTCTGTCACCAGGCCGCGAAGGTCGGCCTCGGCGTGGACTTCGCCGACGCCCCCGACTATGTGCACAGCAACGAGGTCGGCACGGCCGTTCTGCTCGCAGCGATGACCGAGGCCGGGATCAACCGGTTCGTGCTGGCCTCCTCGATGGTGGTCTACGGGGAGGGAAGCTACCGCGGCCCGGAGGGTTTCACGCGTCCGGGACCGCGCCGCGAGGCCGATCTGCTGCGAGGCGTGTTCGACCCCGTCGATGAGGCCACCGGTGAGGCCCTCGAGCCACTGCTCATCTCCGAGGACGACCCGCTCGACCCGCGCAACGTCTACGCGAGCACCAAGCTGGGACAGGAATACCTCGCGTCGGCGTGGGCGCGCGCCACCGGAGGCCGGGCCGCGGCGCTCCGTTACCACAACGTCTACGGGCCGGGGATGCCGCAGAACACGCCCTACGCGGGTGTCGCTTCGTTGTTCCGCTCGGCGCTGGAACGCGGCGAGGCCCCACGGGTCTACGAAGACGGCGGCCAGCGTCGCGACTTCGTGCACGTCGCCGACGTCGCCTCGGCCAACCTCGCCGCGCTCGACTGGACCGCCGGCATCGAGCCGTCCACTTTCCGCCCCTTCAACGTGGGCAGCGGCGTCGTGCACACCATCGGCGAGATGGCCGCGGCCCTCAGCGTGGCCACCGACGGACCGACCCCCGTCGTCACCGGGCAATTCCGGCTCGGCGATGTGCGCCACATCACTGCCTCCTCGGGGCGACTCCGCCGCGAACTGGACTGGGCACCCAGCATTTCATTCGAGGAGGGCATGCGCGCTTTCGCGAACGCGCCCCTGCGCGCCGCAGTCACCCGGTAGCCCCGGTATGAACCAATTCGACGGAGATTTTGCCGAAAAGAGTCGGTTTGAGGCCGAAAACAGGGTTTATGGGCAAAATCTCGGCTCTCCTGCTGCTTCTGTGGGTTAAACCCGGCCGGGGAGTGCGGGTTTGTGGCCGCCGAGGCTGAGCATGGCGAGGGCGATGAGGGCGTCGGGTGATTTGAAGCCGAAGGCGATTCGGGTGAGTAGTCGGATCTTGGTGTTCATGGATTCGATGCGGCCGTTGGAGAGGCCGTGCTCGATCGATGCAAGGATCGCGGCCCGGTGCTTGACGATGGAGCGTTGGAG
>NZ_PJJS01000025.1 GCF_002929845.1 Cryobacterium sp. M96 | reverse complement strand
CACCGCCGCCGGCACCACCGCCGCACCACTGCCGCACCACTGCCGCACCACCGCCGCACCACCGCGGGCACTGTCAGTGGCTCCTGAGACTCTGAAGTACTCCCCACGAGGGAGCCTCAACCAGGAGGTACAGATGACTGATCCCAACTACACCGCTCTGCTTCTCGTGATCGACCGGAGCGGCTCGATGTCCGGCATCCGTGACGACATGGTCGGCGGCCTGACCGCGATGCTTGCCGCACAGGCCGCCGAGCCGGGCCTGCTCACCGTGGATATCGTGACCTTCGACGACGAAATCGAGCACACCCACACCCTCGCCGACCCGAGCGATATCACCGTCGAGCTCGACCCGCGCGGCATGACGGCGCTGCACGATGCGATCGGCATCGCCGTCACGGAGTTCGGCGAGACGCTGCGGGTGCTGCCCGAGCACGCGCGTCCCGGCACCGTGCAGGTCGTGGTCGTGACCGACGGCGGCGAGAACTCGAGCAGCGAATACTCCGCGGATGCCGTGCGCGCGCTGATCAACCGGCAGACCGAATCGTACAGCTGGGACTTCGTGTTCCTCGGCGCCAACCAGGACGCCGTGCTCACCGGGGCCGCACTCGGCTTCGACTCCGCCAGCTCCATGACCTTCGCTGCCGCGTCGGGTGAGGTCGCCGCGATGAGCGCGAACCTCGGTCGCTACGTGACGGATGTGCGCAAGAAGGAGAAGCGCGGCTTCACCTTCGAGGAGCGCATCGAAGCCGGAGGTGATGGCGTGTAGGCAACGATTGGGTGAAGTTCAGGAGGCCGGAACCCCTGTTGGCGGAGTGCGTGAAAACTGCCCCTCGTCTGGGATTCAGACAGATTCGATTCGTTGGAAGCGGTCCCGTGGGGCGTGCGATGGTGTGCGTGGAGGACGCCCGCTTGCCGTGGGACCGGGGGCTCTATTCGGGGTGAAGTCGGCCCTGATAGGCCCTGCCGGCGCGAAGAAACCCGACGTGTAGCGTCGGGGACCGCTCCCACAGCGGCCCTGTCCCAGACCCGCATCGTGCGGGACTGGCGACAGGTAGTACCACCATGTTCCACTTCTACGAATCATCCGTCGGCACTTCCCTAGCCCGCGCATCCACGGCCCGGAAGCGGGTTCTGGCACTGCTTGTCGTCGTCGCCGTGGTCGGCGTCGGCGGCGCCGGACTGGGCGGAGCGGCCGTCGCCGGCTCACTCCCCCAGAGTCCGGTCGAGCTCGGCACGGCGGACTCCTTCGCGATCCTGTCGAAGACCGGCGTGACGAACGTCTACGCATCCGCAGTCAACGGCAACGTCGGGGCCAGCCCGTTCACCGGCGCCGCGGTGCTGCTGACCTGCCCTGAGGTCGTGACCGGCACCATTTTCACTGTCGACGCCGCCGGTCCGCCGTGCACGGTGACGGACCCGAGCTTCCTGAGGACATCCGTCGGTGACATGGAAATCGCCTATTCCGACGCGGCTGGGCGCACGAACCCTGACTTCATCGACCTGGGTGCCGGCGAATTCGGCGGTCTCACGCTCAAGCCCGGCCTCTACAAGTGGAACACCGACGTGACCATCTCCAGTGATGTGCGCCTCACCGGCGGCCCGGACGACGTCTTCGTGTCCCAGATCGCCGGCAACATCGACCAGGCCTCGGCCAAGAACGTGACCCTGCTCGGCGGAGTGCAGACCAAGAACGCGTACTGGCAGACCGCCGGTTCAGTCTCGGTCGGCACCACCGCGCACTTCGAGGGCACGATCCTGAGCAAGACCATGATCGCGATGAAGACCGGCGCGTCGATCACCGGCCGGTTGCTGGCCCAGACCGCCGTCACGTTGCAGAGCAACTCTGTGACGAAGCCGGCCCTGTAACCACCGGTCGGCCGTATTCGGGAACCGGTTCGGCGGCATCCGTCGTCGCCCGATTCTCGGGCACCAGTCCACAGCCGCCCGCGCGAGTGTGGCCAACTCAGGAGAAACCGCCACCGCGGCCGAAACTTTCCCGCGTTTCCGGGGCTGCCGGGCAGCATCCGCCCGCATCTCCTGAGTTAGCCACGAACGCACCGGCTCCGCTCACGACGGATGCCGATGGGCGGCTCACGGGCGGCGTCGGAACCCCGCGCGGGGTTTACTCCGCTGCGCTGGAGGCGCGCCACGGGCGCAGCGGCGCAGCACCCGCGCAGCAGCGCAGCAGCACCAGCGCAGCAGCACCAGCGCAGCAGCAGCGCAGGTTGAACAGTCCGAGCACGAGCCTGGGCGCGGTGACCCGCCGGGTCAGCGGCGGGGCCGCCACAACCTTCCAGCCTCGGCGATCGGAGCGGCGAAGAGGCCCGGTTGACCGGGAGGGGCCCGGTTGACCGGGAGGGGCCCGGCGTGCACGGAGGTGCTCGGCGGCGGGTTTTGTTACCGGTCCTTGATTCTGCATATGTGCGGTTCAGTGCCTGCGTCGGTGCAGTCATTGAGAGTGGTGTTCCCGGGTGAGTCATTTGTTCTCGGTTCGGCGAGCCGGGCTTCTCAGCGCGGGCCGTGCCAGGGTGTGAAACAAGCATGCGATCGGGAACCGAACCCGAATCGATTCCCGATCGCACTGCCAGATCAGGACGAGATCCCTAATCTCGCCCGGCTTCCACCGTTGCAGTCGTGCGCCTACCCAAGGGGACGACAAAACGGAGGTGTGTCCACCGCGCCACGAGACGACAGAGACGAGGCTGAACGGCCGCATCTGGTGTCGGCCTCGAGGGAGGTGAGGTTCATCTGGGGCGGTTCCTTTTCATTCGGTAGGCCGGCTGACCCGAGGGTTCCGTGCCTTTGCGACCCCGCCTCACGACGGGTGTGCCCTTGCGATTGACGTGAAGGTGACCGTCTCTCCAGCGACCAGTCGGTCACCTGAGAGAAACCTATCAGCCAGGTTCGGCGCGCAACCGGCGAGGCTAAAATTTTCGCCGCTCGAGGGCCCCCCAAATCGAGGGGTGCGTCCGGCACAGATTCGGGGTGACGGATGCCGAGGCGCGCTTTCCCGGCGCCGAACTCCTAGCAACGGGCGAAGGCCCGGGCTAACGTTGCAGTCATGGGCGGAGCCGCTCACACTGCTCTGTTGTAGTGCTAAGAGGGGGGTCTCCATGACGGTCACCACAGGCGATACCTACGTCGCCGCGGCAAAAACAATCGCCACAACCGCACATCTGGGCCAGGTCGACAAGCTCGGCACCGCCTACATCGACCATCCCCGTCGCGTTTCCGAGCGCCTCAACGATCCCCTCGAGCAGGCCACCGCCTGGCTGCACGATGTGCTCGAAGACTCGAACATCACCCGCCACGACCTGCTCAAAGCGGGCATCCCTGGCGGTGTGGTCGAGGCCGTCACGGTGCTCACCAGAACGGATGCCGTCAGCGACGCCGACTACTACGCCGGCATTCGCGCCAACCCGATCGCTCTCGCCGTGAAGCGCGCCGACATCGCCGACAACCTGGAGCCCTGGCGGGTGGAACAGTTGGACGCGAGCGCGCAGAAGAGGCTCGCGGCGAAATACGGGTCGGCGCTGGCGGCGCTGGGTTAGGCCGGCTCGGGGCTCCCTGCTGCGGTCGAACCACGCTGCGGTCGATTCACGCTGCGGGTTGACCTCTGCTGCGGGTTGACCCGCGTCGGCCTCCGTGCCGTCATCTAACACTGTCGGCAGAGTGCCGGTGACGCAGTGACCCCAGTGCACCAGCGGGTAGGAATCCGTCCGGACGATGGGCTTGATGCAGTCCGTCCAGGTCGAGGCCTAGGCTTCCATGTCGTCGTGGGTGACGATGCGGCCCAGCTCGATGCCGCCATCCGGGAGCTGCCAGAAGTGCATTCGGCGCGCGGCGGGGGTGTTCTGCTCGATCGAGACGCGCATGCAGCGGGCGCCGTCCCAGCGCAGCAGGTGCGGGTCGGCCGGCCCTGCGCCCTGGCGCAGCGCGTGCAGGTGCCGCCCCTTGAGGGTCTTCACCCGGCCGGTGAGCACGTCGACGGATGCCTTGAACGCCTTGGCCAGCTGGCCGTCGTCGAGCCCGGCGAGAGATTCGGTGAACCGCTCCCCCAGCACGTAACTGTGCGGCAGCTTCCATTCCTCGCGGTCCGATTCCGGAACCCGGTCGACCCAGGCGAGGAGGATCTCATGCCGCACCCAGCCGGAGGGTTCCTCCCAGGCGGCTCGCCGCGACTCGTATTCGCTGACCGCGGAGTGGGTGGGGACGGTGCGGCGGGATTCGCGCAGCATCCGTCGTTGGGCCCGCTGGTCGTCGCGCAGCTCCGCGACCGTGTGGCGCAGGGTGGCGAGTTCGACGAGGGCATCGCGCAGTTGCAACTGTGCGGAGCGGGCCTGCTCGCGCAGTTTGGCGAGGTCGGAATCGGTGGCGCCGGCCTCGGAAAGCTGGTTCTCGAGACGCACGATGCGGGACTTCGCCTCGGCGAGGGACAGCTGGGTCGATTGCAGCGCGGAGTGTGGCGCGGGAATGGGCGTGGGCGTGACCCGGAACGGGGTGGCCCCCGTTGTAACCGGACGCAGGGCGTGCACGCGGCCCGGCCCCGGCGATGGGCGCGGGTGAAGGCGGTCCGATGTCGGGCCTGCTGTGATCAGGACCGTGACCCCGGAGACGCCGGCCGCATCGAAGACCCCGGCAGCACCGGAAACGCCGGAACCACCGGAAATGCCGATACGGGCGACCCCCGCGGCGCGGCGGGCCGATGCGGAGGCACCCACGAGCGCGGACTGGCTGTCGAGTTCGACCACTGCGGCGGCGCCTGCGTCTTCCTCGACCTGAGGCAGCAGCGGACGATTTTCCTGCAGCCAGGGAGGTCCATTCCGCACGGCACACAGCGACGGCAGAACGGTTTCGTCGTCGTCGACGTCGCTCAGGCACAGGTGCAGGGCACCGCTCGGCAGGTGGATGACCCGGGCCGCCACGACGTCACCCTCGGAGAGCAGGGCATCGACCTTGTCAAGCGAGTTGGCCGAGATATCGGCCCGGGTGATCGTGAGCGCCAGGTGCGGGTGCAGGGCCAGAACCGCCCGCTGCGCACTGACCTTCTGCACCAGAGCGAGCGTGATGCTGCCGTGCGGGTAGCGCTTCGCGATCGTGGCCACGGAGGGCGGCTTGATCTCGACATTGAGACGATGGGTGGGTGCGTCGAGCGCGCCCTGGATGCGCTGACCGGTCTGCAAAGTCCAGTCGAGGGGTACCGGCGGGTAGGTCAGCTCCTGCCAGACGGTGGCCATGCCGCCGCCGTCGAGTTCGACCAGGGCCCGGGAACCGCCCAGCATGAACCCCTTGACGGTGCCGTCCACGGTGATGACGGATGCCGGGGCGAGCGCGAAGAGGCCGGCCTGATGCGCGTGGGCGAGGGCATCCGTCACCAGCTGATCGGTGGCGTGTTGCGGGTCGCCGTGCGTGAACCGAAGCCGGGAACGGGCCAGGTCGGCGAACGCGTCGCCGACGGGGAAGGAACGGCCGGCGCTGCCGTAGACCTGGAACTGGGCCGGGAGCAGATCGCCGAGCTGGCGGGTGAGCTCGCCCGTCTCGATCAGGAAGACGCGCGCGACGTCGCCGATCTGGCCGGCGAGTTGGTCGATTCCGATTTCGGGCAGGCTGGTGCCGAACGGCGACGACACCACAACCCAAGGACGATCTCGGCCCGCATCGTGCAGACCGTTAGCGAGTTGTTGCACCGCGACGCTGGTCTCCACGCGGATGTACACCACTGACTCCCCTCCCAGCCTTCGTGAGAGGCTGTGTGACGAGGGTACGCCTGTCGCCTGTGAGAATGACCCCGAGCGTTAAGGTTCAGGGTGTAGGGAGCCCGATATCGTGTGTTTTCCGATGGTCTCACGGGGTCTGTCGCGGGGGTTGTCGCGGGGGTTGTCGCGGGGGTTCACGGGGACGCGAGTATCCCCACGATCAACGTCATCGCCGAGTTCAGCACGATGAAGGCGGCCACCGCTGCCACCGCCAGCTCGAGCGGCAACAGCACCATGCGCTGCAGAGCGGCGGCGCGCACTTCGGAGTCGAGCCGAGAGAAGCTTTCGATCAGGCCCTCGCCGGAACCCAGCGGCACATCGATCCACATGTCGGGGTCGTCGAGCAGTTCAATGACGCGCAGACGATCCGCCGGGCCCAGCACGATCGGCAGGGACGTCAGCCACGGAACGAGCTCGGCGGCATCGAGAACCGTCACCGGCACCGGCGATGACCGCACGTCGATGCTGCGCGCACCGACGAGGACGACCAGGGGAATCACGGGAATCGGGAGCGGACGGCGGTCTTCCAGCAGCGTCGTGACCCGTTCCGCCTCGAATTTCGCGTGACGCAGGTAGGGCACCGGCCGACTGTCCACCAGAACGCTGCGTTCCTCCACGAGCACGCGCTGGCGGCGGTGCTGTTTGGTATTGATGGTGATGACGCCGCCGGGGCCCACCAGCACGTGGTCGATGTCCCAGCCGTGTCCGCCGATCGGCAGCGCGTGGAAGACCGCCCACTCCGGCGACAACGTCGCCAACTTTTCGCCGACCACGATCTCGCCCTGGGCACCCAGGTACCAGCCCTCACAGTTCACGCCGAGCGGGGAACGCCCCAGAAACCGGGCCCACAGGGTTCGTGGAGGAGTGCCGCTCTGCTCGCGCAGCAGCTTTTCGATCATGAATTGGGCCGCGAAGCGCTGGCGCATTCTGGTACTTTCCAACGTCATCTTTTCTGATCCCCCACCGTCGATTGTAACGGCTCACCCCAACGGGTGGCACTCCCTTCGGGGACGGGCCCGAACCGGCCACCTACGATGGTCGGATGGTAAACAACATGAGGGTCGTGCAAACCCAGCTCGGGCTGCTCGAAACCCACATCAACACGATCAAAGAGGATGCGGCCACACCCCGCGGGGTGGAGGAGTCTCTGGTGGCCATCTGCACCGCGCTCGACGCGCTGACGGACGAGGTCCGCCGCCGCCTGCCCGAGTAGGCCCCCGCTTCGGGAGCGTCGTTCCGGCTCAGGCCGTCGCGAGCGCGGCTTCGATGAGCCGGAACACGACGTAACCGGCCGCGATGGCGCCCGCCGCGGCGAACAGGACCCACAGCATCCGTCGGATGCCGGCCGATCGCACCCGCGTATCGAGCGCCGTGAACCGCTCGCGCACATCATCGGGGGTGGTGTCCGGCAGCACGTGCCACATGTGCGGGCTGTCGAGAAGGTCCGCCACCTCCTGCACCTCACCGGCCGACAGCACGGGGTGGAGCCTGACCAGCCACCGGCGCAGTTCGTCCGCGTCGAGCACTTTGACCTGCTCGGGCTTCTGCTCGATGGTGAGCAGCCGAGGGTCTACGAACACGATCACCGGCTGCACGGGCGCGACCAGCGGCATCCGTTCTCGCACCAGGCTCGAGACGCGCTCGGCCTCGGATGCGGCGTTGTGCAAATACGGCACGGACTCGCCGTCGACCCGCAGCGTGTCCCGAGCGACACGGATGTCATTGCTCGGGTGGTGCTTCGTGGTGATCGTGAAGATTCCGCCGGGTCCGATCACGAGGTGGTCGATCTCGGCGGTCGCGGAGCCGACGGGCACGGCGCGCAACGCCGTCCACTCGGGTGGCAGCGTCGCCAGGATGGAGCCCACCACAATCTCTCCTTTGGCCCCGAGATACCAGGACATGCTGTCAGCGCCGTGCGGGGATAGACCGAAGAACCCCGCGAACCGCGACCGTCGGGGCACGCTCCCCTGAACCCGCAGCAGCTGCTCGGTGACTGACAGCGCCGCGAGGCTCTCCTGCATCGTGGCACTGTCCACCGTCATCGCAATCCCCTTTGCTGACTCGAATCTAGCGACTGGGGACGGGGAGCACGCAGTCCCCGAAGGGGGGTGTCGACGGCGTGGCGACTGGCGCACCGGGTTCGCCCGCGATGCCGGTGCCGATGCGGGTACCGGTGCGGCCTACGACCAGACGTCGCGGTGGTCTGTGGCGAACTGCCGGAAGGTGGTTGCCGGATCGCCCGAGAGCCGCCGGATCACCCGGTTCGGGCACGCGGAAACCCCCAGGCGCACCACCCGGTAGATCATCTTCTGCACGGCGATGAAGTCGGCCTCTGCGCCCTGCTCGGCCAACCGGGCGAGGTAGTCGTCGACGCTCGGCCGCGCATAAACGATGCGCCGCCCGAGCACCTCCGAGAGGATGTCCGCCACCTGGTAGTAATCCAGCGACTGCTCGCCCGACAGCGTGTAGGCCCTGCCGAGGTGCCCCGGCTCGGTGAACACCCGCGCGGCGACGCGCCCGATGTCACGGGCGTCGACGAATGCGGTGCGCGCCCTGGCCGCCGGAAGATAGATCTCGCCGCGCTCCCGGATGCCGTCACGGTACACGGTCGACAAATTCTGCATGAAGAAGTTCGGTCTCAAAAACGTGAAGGGGGCCCGCCAACGCCGCAGGTGCTTCTCCACGGCGTGGTGGGGAGTGGCCGGGTTGAACTGTACACCCTGCAGGGAGAGAAAGACGATCTGGCGGATGCCGTGCGCCAGCGCCGTGTCGATCACCGGGATCAGGGTGTCCGCCACGTTCGCGATCGCGGGCGGGCGCAGCAGGAACAGCCGGTCGACTCCGGCGAAGGCGCCGGCCCACCCGGTCGGGTCGGAGAAATCGAAGGCACGGGGTGTGCCGGCCGGCGGGTCCAGGGCGAATTCGGAGCCGGCCGGGTTCCGTACCGCGGAGATGACGCTCTCGCCGGTGGACGCGAGCGCCGCGGCCACGGCCCGGCCGACGGTTCCGGAGGCACCGGTGACGAGGATGCTGCCCATCAGATGCCCGTGGAGTCATCGCGAGCCGGGGTGGGAGAGGAGCCGGACATAAGTCACACCTTTCGTCGAATGCATTTAGTTTAGCCACTAAGGCAAATTGACACGGTGGAGGGCGCGGCGGCAGGAACGGTGGCATCCAAGCCGCCCGGAGTCCCCCAGACTGGGGGTGTGAATGCAATCAGGGTGCCCGGAATCCGACAGTCAACCTGGATCGCGGCTGCGGTGGCCGCCACGGTCGCCGTGGGTGCCGGTGCCGCCGGAATCGCGGCCGCCACGGGTCTCGGCGACGACGAGACCACCCTGACCGACACCGAGCTGGCGCGTGCGAGTCGCGCGGCCCTGACCGAGGTCGGGCCAGCCACGGTGACGGATGCCCAGCGCGGCCCCGCCGAGTCTCACGCGCTTTCCGAGTCCTACACGGTCGACACCCGACTTCCGAACGGCGTCGAGGTCGCGGTTCAGCTCGATGAGACCTTCACCGTCGTGTGGGTGAGCGCACCCAGCTGGAGCGGCGACGCGGCATCCGTGGCCGAACCCCGCGTGCTGACCGCTGCGGAACTCGCAAGCGTCGACCGCACGACTGCCGGCCAGGCGGCCCTGGCCGAGGTCGGCAGTGGCACCGTGACGGACTTCCGCCGCAGCAGAGCGCTCGACCACGCCTTCGAGGTGGAGGTCACCCTCGACGACGGCACGCAGCGCGTCGTCGAGCTCACCGAGCGCAGCCAGGTCGTGAGCGCCAACCGCCCGACGCCGCGCTGAGCCGAGCTGAGCCGAGCTGCGCCGAGGTCGCCGGCCGGGCGGCGCTGAGCCGAGCTGCGCCGAGGTCGCCGGCCCGGGCGGCGCTGCGCCGCCCGGCCCGTACGAATCGTTAGCTCGCAGATGGTGACAAGGCGACCGGTGACGAAGTACCGTTGCCGAGTAGGTCTGAAATTGCGTACGCAGAACGAACAACAATGACGTCGGCCCCCCGCACCAGCGGCTCCACCTGAGTGAGGTTCCTCGGGTGGCGCCGCGCGTCTTGCCCGGGCGCGTGCTGTGTCGCGTCCGCTGGGCGTCACCGCTCGACGAGGATCCCGTCTTCGTCGCAGTAGATCGTGCGGCCGGGGGTGAACGTCACGCCGGCGAACCGGGCGACGGCATCCGTGACTCCAGCGCCGGCCTTCGAGCTCTTGCGCGGGTTGCTGCCGAGGGCCTTCACGCCCAGCGGCATCCCTCCGATGGCCACCCGGTCGCGGATCGCACCGTTGATCACCACGCCGGCCCAGCCGTTCTGCACCGCGAGGTCGGCGATCATGTCGCCCATCAGCGCCGTGTTCAGCGAGCCGCCGCCGTCGATGACGAGCACCTCGCCGGCGGCGGGCGTCGACAGCACCGACTTGAGCAGGGCGTTGTCCTCGAAGCAGGTCACGGTGCGGATCGGGCCGCTGAACCGGGCGAGGCCACCCAGGTTCAGGAACTGGAGCGAAACGGATTGCAGGTCTTCCCCGCGCTGGTCGTACAGGTCGGCGGTCAACAGCATTGGTGTCCTCCAGGGGTCCGGTGCGGTGCGGGCTTTCTCCCTCAGGCTAGCTGCTCGCTCAGGCTCGCTGCGCTGCGGGACATCCGTCAGCCGTCAGGTCTAAAATCTGATGTCGGTGACGGATGCCGTGACGCCGGCCAGCACATCGGTCAGCACCTCCACGCCGATGCCCGGTCCCGTGGGAACGCGCAGGTGCCCGTTCTCGAGCACGAACGGCGCGGTCAGGTCCTGTTCGTAGTATCGGCTGGAGGCCGACGTGTCCCCCGGCAGCACGAAGTTCGGCAGCCCGGCCAGGGCCACATTCGCCGCCCGACCGATTCCGGTTTCAAGCATTCCGCCGCACCAGACGGGCACACCGTGCGCGGCCGCCACATCGTGGATGCGACGGGCCTCCAGGTAGCCGCCCACCCGCGCCGGCTTGACGTTGATGATGCTGCAGGCACCGAGGGTGATGGCAGTGGCCGCATCCCGGGCCGATTCGATCGACTCGTCGAGGCAGATGGGGGTTCTGATCCGTTTCGCCAGGTTGGCGTGGCCGAGCAGGTCGTCCTCCTTCAGCGGCTGCTCCACCAGGAGCAGGTCGAATGGGTCGAGCCGGGCGAGGTGACGGGCATCCGCGAGGGTATATGCGGTGTTCGCGTCGACCTGCAGCAGCAGCTCCTCGCCGAAGCGCTCGCGCACGGCACGCACCGGCTCGAGGTCCCAACCGGGCTCGATCTTGAGCTTGATCCGAAGGTAGCCCTCCTCCAGGTAGCCGGCCACGGCCTCGAGCAGCTCGTCGATCGAGTCCATGATGCCCACCGACACACCGGCCGGCACCGTGTCGCGCACGGCGCCGAGGTAGCCGCCGAACGAGATGTCGGCCTCCTTCAGCTGCGCGTCGAGGATGGCCGTTTCCAGCGCGGCCTTGGACATCGCGTGCCCCTTCACCGGCTCCACGGCCCCGGCGACGCGTTCGGCGGTGAGCCGGTCGCCGAGCGCCTGCAGCCTCGGGATCAGGTGGTCGCGAATCACGAGGTCGCTGCCGTCGAGGAACTCCGAGCTGTAAAGCGGACTCGTATCGGCGGCGCACTCGGCCCAGCCCTCGGCATCCGCGGTGGTCACCCGCACGATCGTGACCGCCCGCTCGGTCGACGTGCCGAACGAGGTGCGGAAGGGCCGCACGAGGGGAATGTGCACGCGCCGCAGTTCGATGTTCTCGATTTTCATGACAGTTCCTTCGGTGCGAGGGTGCCCCGCGGAGGCGGTCTCCCCGAGGCGAGTGCTTCGATGAGAGTACTGCCCGAGGCTGGTTTTTCGGTGCCGCGACCCGACCGCAACCGGGCGAAACCTGCCACGACCTGCACCGCCCACCTGCTCGGCCCGGGTGACGGATGCCTGGTCGGTGACTGCTCAGCGGCGGCCGTCGACCGCGTCGACGGTGAAGAGCGCGGCCTGCTCCGGGGCGAGCAGCGGCGCGGGCAGCCCGACGAGAGCGAGCACAGCTCCGGTCAGCGTCACTGAACCGTCGGTACCAAAAGCACCGGCGGCACCGGACGAGCCCGGCTCCGCCAGCCAGGCCGGCGGGGCATCCTGGATCGTGCGCGGGGGCGCGCCGAGCGAAAGCGGTGCCACCCGGTAGCGCCGCTCGGGCGCGAGACCGGGGAACCGCATCCGCTCCGGCAGTGCCGCGCGCGGGGCGGCGAGCGCCACCTGGGCGAACAGGGCCGAGTTCTGGTCGGGCGAGACGACACCGTGCAGCTCGAGGGCCGGGTCGCTGGGGTCGGCCCGAACGACGACACCGGAGTGCAGCAGCGGCCGCAGCTGCTTGTAGCGGGCGATCCAGGTGGCGATCTGCACCCGCTCGGACTCGTTCGCGCGGGTCAGGTCCCACTCGATGCCGGCGCTGCCGAACAGGGCGGTCGCCAGCCGGAAACTGAGCTCGGAGGTGCGCCCGGTGGTGTGTGCGGTGGCCGCGCCGAGATGCCCGCCGAGGTACTCCGGCGGTAGGAGCACGCTCGAGTACCGCTGGATCTGCTGCCGCTCGAGCGGGTCGTTGGTGTCGCTGGTCCAGACCCGATCGACGCGCTCGAGAATTCCGAGATCGACCCGGGCTCCCCCCGACGCGCAGGACTCGATCTCGACGCCCGGGTGCTCGGCACGCACGGCATCGATGAGCCGGTACAGCGCCACCGTCTGCCGGTGGGCGGAGCCGGCCAGCAGGTCGCGATTGTGGTCCCACTTCAGGTAGGCGATGGGGTACTCGTTGAGCAGGGCGGTGAGGCGGGCGAACACCCAGCCGAAGGCATCCGGGTTGCCGAGGTCGAGCACGCGCTGGAACCGCCAGGTCAGCGCCGGCGACGAAACACCGACGGATGCCGAACCAATACCGGCCCCAGAACCCCCGACACCAGCCGCGTCCACCCCGCCGAGCACCCACTCCGGGTGCGCGCGGGCGACGTCCGAGTCGGCGCTGACCATTTCGGGTTCGACCCAGAGACCGAAGTCCATGCCGGCCGCGTGCACATGCTCGATCAGCGGGTGCAATCCGCCGGGCCAGGTGACCGGGTCGACGAACCAGTCTCCGAGGGCCCGCCGGTCGTCCGAGCGGCCGGTGAACCAGCCGTCGTCGAGCACGAAGCGCTCCACCCCGACCACGGCCGCCGCGTCGGCCAGGCGGGCCAGGGTCGTCAGGTCGTGGTCAAAGTACACGGCCTCCCAGGTGTTCAGCACGACCGGGCGGTGCCCGGTGATGGTCGACCAGGAACGGACCCACGGATGCAGCCGCGCCGAGAGCCCGTCCAGCCCGGCAGCCGAGTACACGGCCACCGTCCACGGGGTGGTGTGGCTCGCGCCGGGGGCCACTCTCAGCTCGCCGGGTGCCAGCAGCTCGCCGCTGCCGAGCGCCGAGTAGCCCAGCGCGCTGTTCTCGGCCCAGACGTGTTTGTCGCCGCTCCAGGCCAAGTGGGTGGCCCATACCTCGCCGGTGCGGAAGCCGAACCCGGGCGTTCCGGCCGCCATCAGATAGGAGTCGTCGTGGCCGGGGCGGCCGTGACGGGACTCCCGGCTCCACACGCCGTGGCCGAGCGTACTGCGCTGCGGCCGACGCTCGTGGGTCCACAGCCCGGTGAAGTCAAGCAGTTCCCCGGCGCGGTCGGGCACCGGCAGGATGACGTCGAGCGAGCCAAGCTCGAAGGGTGCGGAGGCAGGGTCGTCACCGGTGTTGGTGAGGGTGTGGCGCAGTCGCAGCACACCCTCGACCGAGAGTTCGAGGTCGGTGCGCACGGTCACCCGGGCCGCGGCATCCGTCAGAAAGATCGTCAGGGCCTGTGTGCCGGGCAGCGTGCGGCCGGAGGCAGACGGCACGCCCGCCCGCACACCGCCCGACTGAACCTCGGTGAGGCGCAGATCGAGGGCCACGCCGCCGCGCCCACCGGGCCGGAACCCGCTCACGCCCGGACGCCCGCTCCAGCCTGCCGCGAGGGTGGGCAGTAGCGAGAGCCGCAGGGGCACGTCGATCGAACTCGGCGAGATGGCCGGCACGGATGCGTCGGCCAGCGTTTCCAGCAGTTCACCGTTCAGGTCACCCAGGTCGGCACCCCAGTGCACGATGACGGGCACGCCCGTGCCGCGGGCATCCAGCACAAGGCTGGTGCCCGCGGCACGGAGGTAGGGAATCGACACAGTGGAGCTGATGTTACTTGGTGACCGGGATCGACTGAGCCTCGAGAGCGTCGATCGTGCTCTGCTGGGCGCTCGTGAGAGCATCCGTCAGAGTTCCGCTACCGGTGACGGCACCCTTGAAGCCGTCGGAGGTGTCGTTGTAGACCTGTGTCATGGTCGGGCCCCAGATGAAGTCGGGCGAGACGTGATCGGATGCCTCGGCGAACACGTCGTAGATGGCCTGGCCGCCGTAGAACTCGACGCCTTCCTTGAGGGCCGGCAGTTCGAGGCCGCTCTTGGCGGCCGGGTACAGGTTGGCCGACTTGTTCAGCATCGTGAGCGCCTCGTCAGAGGTGTTCAGCCACAGCGCGAACTGGGCCGCCTCGTAGGGGTGCTCGGAGCCCTTGAAGACTGCGGTGGACGAGCCACCCCAGTTGCCGGCGGCGTTCTCGCCGGCAGCCCACTGCGGGGAGAGGGCGACGGACCAGTTGCCGGCGGTGTCCGGAGCGCCGCTGGCGATGGAGTTCGCACCCCAGGCTGCGGAGTTCCAGGTCCAGTTGGATCCGGTGTTGTAGGCGTTGTTCCACTCGTCGGTCCACGGCGGGTTGGTCGAGACGAGGTCGCGGTCGATCAGGTCCTGCCAGTAGTCGGCGACCTTGACCGACTCGGGGCTGGTCAGGTCGATGGTCCAGTTCTCGCCGTCGTTCTCGAACCAGCTTCCCCCGGCCTGCCAGACGAATCCGGCGAACTGGTTGATGTCACTCTGCGAGAAGTTGGTGATGTAGCCGCCGGTGGCGCGCACGGCTTCGGCGGCAACCGCGAATTCTTCCCAGGTGGTCGGGATCGCGATGTTGTTGGCGGCGAAGAGGTCGGCACGGTAGAACATCGCCATGGGCCCGGCGTCCTGCGGCACCGCGTAGGCTGCGTCTTCTTCACCGAAGTTGACCTGTCCCCAGGTCCAGTCCACGAAGTCGTCCTTGGCGTCGAGAACACCCTCACAGGCGGCGAGGTCCATCAGGCCGTCCTGCACGCGGAAGTTCGGGAGGGCGTCGTATTCGATCTGGCCGAGGTCGGGCGCGTTGCCGGCCTTGAGCTGGTTGAAGAAGTTCTGGTACGTGCCGCCGTTGCCGTTCGGGCCGGTCTGCACCTTTACCTGAACGTCGGGGTTCTCCTCATTCCAGACTGCGGCGACGTCTTCCATCCCGGGGATCCAGGTGGTGAACGTGAGGTCGACCTTGCCCTCGGAGGGTTCGCAGGCGGCGGCGTCGCCACCGCCGGACGTGCTCGAGCCCGACGCACAGCCGGTCAGAACGACCGTGGCTGCGGTGAGCAAGGCGACGGCGGCTGCTCTCTTCTTGATCTGCATTGTTCTTCTTTTCTCTTGGGGGTGGGGGTGGTGCAGCTAAGGGGCGGGTGAGGCCGGCTACTTCACCGAACCGGCGCTGAGGCCGTTTCGCCAGAAGCGCTGGAGCAGCAGGAAGATGATGATCAGCGGGATGATCGACAGCAGGGCGCCGATCAGAACGTAATCGCGCAGCACGGGGATCTGGTTGACCTGCGAGTTCCAGGCGTAGAGGCCGAGCGTGACCGGGAACAGGGTCTCGTCGCGCAGCATGATCAGCGGCAGGAAAAAGTTGTTCCAGATGGCGACGAACTGGAAGAGGAAGACGGTGACCAGGGCCGGCACCATCATCCGCACCGAGACCGTGAAGAAGGTGCGCAGTTCGCCGGCGCCGTCGAGGCGGGCGGCCTCGATCAGTTCGTCGGGAACGCTGGCCGACGCGTAGATGCGGGAGAGGTAGACCCCGAACGGGCTGACCAGGCTGGGCAGGAACACCGACCAGAACGTGTTGGTCAGGCTGATCTGGCTGAAGATCAGGAACAGCGGCAGAGCCAGCGCCGTGGCGGGTACGAGCACCCCGCCGAGCACGACGTTGAAGATCAGTTCGCGTCCCGGGAAGTTGTACTTGGCCAGTGCGTACCCGCACATTCCGGCGATGATCGTACCCACGAGGGCACCGCCACCGGCGTACAGCGCGCTGTTGAGCATCCACTTGAGGTAGACGCCGTCGCGGTAGGCCACCAGGTTTCCGATGTTCTCGAACAGGGAGAAGTCGGCGAACCAGAGCGGGTTCGTGCTGTTGAACTGGGATCGGTTCTTCGAGGCCGCGACCAGCAGCCACCAGATCGGCACCAGGAAGTAGATCGTGAAGACGCCCATGACGACCATGGCACTGACCCGGGCGAACGGGCTCTCGCGCTGGGCGCGCGGTGCCTTCGCCTCGGTTGAACGGATGCCGCGAGCCGGCTTGGCGGGGGTGGTGGGGGTCAGGGTGCTCACTTGGCTTCCTTACGCTGCGTGAACTTCAGGAACGTGAAGGAGAGGATGAACGTGGCCAGGGCCAGCACAACGGAGAACGCGGCGGCCAGGTTGAAGTTCGGGATCGACGAGGTGGAGTACACCGTCAGGTTCGGGGTGAACGTGCTGGTCACGGCCGAGCTGAAGCTGCGGAAGACCTGCGGTTCGGCGAGCAGCTGCAGGGTGCCGATGATCGAGAAAATGGCGGTCAGGATGATCGCCGGCATGATCAGCGGAATCTTGACCGACCAGGCGATGCGCAGCTGGCCGGCGCCGTCGAGGCGGGCGGCCTCGTAGAGTTCGGTCGGGATCGCCAGCAGCGCGGAGTAGATGATGAGCATGTTATAGCCCACGAACACCCAGGTGACGACGTTGGCGATGGCCCAGAGCACGAGGTCGGCCGAGAGGAAGTTGATGTTCTCGGTGACGGCGCGAAACGGCGACAGATTGGGTGAGTAGAGGTAGCCCCACATGATCGCGGCGATGACGCCGGGGACCGCGTAGGGGACGAAGAACGCCAGCCGGAAGAATCTCTTGCCGCGCACGAGCGGCGAGTCCAGCAACAGGGCGAACAGCAGCGCGAGACCGAGCATGATCGGAACCTGCACGGCGCCGAAGGCGAGCACCCGGGTGATCGACTCCCAGAACGGCCCATTCTGGAACACCAGGATGTACTGGGTCAGTCCGCCGAAGACCTCGGTAGCCTGGCCGAAGGTGCCCTCGCGCTCGATCACGAGCAGTGACTGGTAGATCGCGTAGCCGATCGGGACGAGGTAGAACAGGGCGAATAGGGTACCGAACGGCAGCACGAACGCAAGGATCGCGCCCGTGTGCTGCACGCGGGGCTTCGCTCCGGGGGCCTTGGCTGGCTTGGCGGCGCGGGGCCTCTTTCGGGCAGCGCTGCCCGGGGCATCCGTCAGGGGAACGGCAGGTGCGCTCATGATGAGGGGTCCTCTCTAATCACGCGGACGGCTCCGGCCGGCACGCGCACGATTCGACCGACGGGTTCGTCGGTGACGAGCTCGTGGCCGGCGGCCGGAAGCTCGACGTCGCCCGAACCGTGGTTGATGATGAACAGATAGCTGTGGGTGGAGCTCACACGGCGCACGACCTCGATGGCTCCGGTGCGCTCCGGGCCGACCGCGGTGACCCGAGCCTCCTGGGCGATCCTGCGCAGGACGTCCCGCAGGGCGCCGGCCTCCAGCGCGGTGGCGACGTACCAGGCGGTGCCGCCTCCGTGCCGATTGCGGGTGATGGCGGGGATGCCGGGCAGCGGCCCGTCGATGTAGCTCGCGACCACCTCGGCGGTGTCGATGCGCAGGCGTTCGCTCCACAGGCTCGCGGCGGCGCCGGTGTCGAGAGCGAGAACGTGGCCGGGCAGCAGCGGAGAGAACTCCTCCACCGTGATGCCGAGGATCTCGCGGAACGCGCCGGGGTAACCGCCGGTGCGCACCCGGTCGTCTACGTCGACGATGCCGCTGAAGAAGGTGATCAGGGCGTGGCCACCGGCGGCGACGTAGGCGTTGAGATTTTCGGCCTGCGCGTCCGAGACCAGGTAGAGGCACGGGACGACGACGAGGCGGTAGCCCGAGAGGTCGGCATCCGGGGAGACGATGTCGACCGTGACGCCGAGTTCGTGCAGGGCCGCGTAGGCGGCGTGCACCTGGTCGAGGTAGCGCACCGCGTGGGACGGACGGGATTCGCCGTCGCCTGCCCACCAGGATTCCCAGCTGAAGATGATCGCGGCATCCGCGACGACCCGGCTGCCGGTGACCTCGGCAAGACGATCCAGGGTTGCGCCCAGGGCCACGACCTCGCGCCAGAGCACGGTGTCGGTGCCGGCGTGGGGCACCAGGGCGGAGTGGAATTTCTCCGACCCCTGCGGGGAGGCGCGCCACTGGAAGAAGCAGACGCCGTCCGCACCGCGGGCGACGTGGGCGAGGGAGTTGCGGGTCATTTCGCCGGGCGCCTTGGCCAGGTTGTGCGGCTGCCAGTTGACGGCACCGGCGGCCTGTTCCATCAGGAGCCAGGGCTCACCCTGGGCGAGCCCGCGGGTGAGGTCCGCGGCGAAGGCGAGCTCGGTGGCCGGGTCGGCGAGGCGGTGGTCGAGGTAGTGGTCGTTGGCGACGATGTCCATGTCGCCGGCCCAGGCCCAGTAGTCGAGGTTGCGGATGTGCGCGGTGACCATGAAGTTGGTGGTCACGGCCACGTTCGAGTGGCGGCGCAGCACCGCGCTCTCGCGGCGATAGTAGTCGAGCAGTTCGGCGGAGCTGAACCGGTGGAAGTCGAGCACCTGGCCGGGGTTATGGCTGGACAGCGTGAGCCGCGGGGTGAGGATCTCGGCCCACTGGCCGTACCGCTGGCTCCAGAAGGAGGTACCCCAGGCTGCGTTGAGAGCATCGATGGTGCCGTAACGCGCCTGAAGCCAGAGACGGAACGCGGCGGCGGTGTCGTCGCAGTAACAGAGCGCGTTGTGGCAGCCCAATTCGTTGGACACGTGCCAGAGGGCGATGGCCGGGTGGTGGCCGTACCGCTCGGCGACCTTTTCGACCAGGGCCAGCGCATGCTCACGGAACACGGCCGAGCTCGGGCACCAGGCCTGGCGACCGCCGGGGAAACGGGTCGTGCCGTCGTCGGCGACCGGAAGGATCTCGGGGTGAAGTGTGGTCAGCCACGGCGGCGGCGACGAGGTGCCGGTGCCGAGGTTGACCCGGATCCCGTTGGTGTGGAGCAGCTCGATGATCGTGTCGAGGGTGTCGAAGTCGTACTCGCCCGCACGCGGCTCGAGGTTCGACCAGCCGAAGATGTTGATGGCCACCAGGTCGACGCCGGCCTCGCGCATGAGGCGCACATCCTCGGCCCAGGTCTCGGGACCCCACTGCTCCGGGTTGTAGTCACAGCCGTAGGCGATGCCCTCGTGCACGAACGGGTGGGCCGGGGCCGCACCGTTCGAAGTGGCTGCTCGCGAGTTCATGTGCTCCCTGACTGTGGCGTGCACTTCGTGGTGACGACACCGTGGTGACGATTCTGGGCTAACTGTTCTGTGAACGTGCACAGAGTCGGGAGAACAACACTCCGTTGGGTTTTCTGTGAACGTACACAGAGTATGTATCTCCCGGCGGTCGTGTCAAGCGCGGAGTGTGTGCGGGAGCGTTACAGTTATCGAATGGTGACAATCCCGTCTCGACGCAAACGCGCGACGATCCACGACGTCGCCGTGGAAGCCGGAGTCTCCCGCGGCACGGTCAGCCGGGTCGTGAACGACGAGCCCTACGTCTCGGCGTCGGCCCGCATCGCCATCGAGGCGGCCATCGAGAAGGTCGGCTATGTGCCGAACAACGCCGCCCGAAGCCTGGTCATGCAGCGCTCGGAGGCCGTCGGTTTCATCGTGCACGAGCCGCACTCCCTGTTCCTGGACGACCCCAACATCGGCGGAATTCTACTCGGCGCCAACACCGTGCTCTCCCGCGCCGACTACCAGATGGTCAGCCTGGTCATCGACTCCCAGCGCGACACCGAGCGCGTCGCCCGCTACCTCAGCGGCGGTTTCGTCGACGGGGTCGTCATCGTCTCCGCTCGCCAGGAAGACCCGATCACCCGGGTGATCGAGAAGCTGCGCCTTCCGGCCGCCTTCGTGGGACATCCGCCCGACCTGCGCCAGCTTCCCTTCGTGGGCATCGACAACCGGGCGTCGGCGCGCGCCATCACCGAACGCCTCATGCAGACCGGCCGCACGCGCATCGGCATGATTGCCGCCGCGCTCGACCGCGACTCCGGCGCCGACCGTCTGGCCGGCTTCACGGATGCCCTCGGCGACCGCTTCGACCCGGCTCTCGTGGCCCGCGTTCCGCTGTACACCTTCACCGACGGGGCCCTCGGCATGCGTGCGCTGCTTCAGCGTGACCCGCTGATCGACGGCGTGTTCGCCGCCTCCGACGCGGTCGCGGCCGGAGCCATGGAGGCTCTGCGCCATGCCGGGCGCACCATTCCCGGAGACGTCGGCATCGTCGGCTTCGACGACAGCTCCTGGGCGCTGCGCACCCAGCCGCACCTGTCCACCGTGCACCAGCCCGCCTTCGGCCTCGGTGAGCGGGCGGCCGAGTGCGTGCTGGGCCAGTTGCGCGGCGAGGAGCAGCCGGCCGAGGGCATCCTGCTCGAGACTCCGATCGTCTGGCGTGACTCCGCCTGAATCGGGGGTTGGCGGTGCAGGGCCATGGCGGCAGCATCTGGCTTCGGGCTGGCCGGAGCACTCCGGCTGCGCGTCTCCCCCACCGCGCGTGGCTAACCCCCACCCCGCGTGGCTAACCCCCACCCCGCGTGACTAACCCCCACCGCGCGTGGCTAACTCCCACACCGCGCGTGGCTAACCCCCACACCGCGTGGCTAACCCCCACCCCGCGTGGCTAACCCCCACCCCGCGTGGCTAACTCAGGAGAATGCTCGGGCCGGTTAGGGGCATCCGCGTGTTTCCGTGGGATTTTCGGTGCACGACGGATGCCCGCGCTGGATCTCCTGAGTTAGCCACAGCGCGGGTTGGTGAACGGGTCGGGTGAACGATGGATGCGGGCTCGCCTGCGGCGGGGCACACTGGAAGCATGGTTCGCAAGCAGGTTGTCGTGCGCGGGGTGGTGCAGGGAGTCGGGTTCCGCTACTACACCCAGACCGAGGCGCGCCGACTCGGGCTCGCGGGTCATGTGCGCAACCGCGGGGACGGTGCGGTGGAGGTCGAGCTGGAGGGCGACGCGGCAACCGTCTGGGTGATGCTCTCGTGGCTGCAGCACGGCCCGCCGTCGGCCCGGGTCGAGGCGGTCGAGGTCACCACGATTCCGCCGCTCGGCGAGACCGGGTTCCGGATCGGCTTCTGAGCGGAACGGCCGGCTGAGCGGCGGCATCCGGTTGATACCGAGGTCAGCGGGCACCCGACCGGCTGGCGTAGCGTGGGAGCATGTGCGCGCGAGCTGCCGATCCCGCTCGGACGGACCCCCCGAAGCGCGTTCACTCGGCGGCGACGAGATCGGGCGTGCGCGCACTCACTGCGGCACCCGTACGCCGGGCCCTCGCCCGAACTTCTCGGACGCAGCCCGTGCACACCGTGCGCCGCGGGTTCGGCATCGGCCGCCTGCTCCTCGCCGGCCTGGGCGTGGTGGCCCTCGCCGGCTACTTCGATTACGTGCTCGGTTTCGCCACGTTTCAGATCTACAACTACTTCAGCTATTTCACCGTGCAGAGCGGTATGGCCGCGATCGTCGCCTTCGCCGCTGCCGCATTCGTCGCATTTCGGCACACGACCGACCCACCCTGGCTGAACTGGTTCCGGTTGCTTGTGACGACCTACATCACCGTCTCCGGGATCGTATTCCTGACCATCGTCATCCAGTCCTCCTCGCTGGACTACACGATCGAGGTGCCCTGGTCGAGCCAGTTGCTGCACTTCTGGATTCCCACGATCGCACTCCTTGACTGGCTGACGGATGCCGGCAAGGCCCGCCTGCCCTGGAAAATCCTGGTCTGGGTTCTCGTGGTGCCCTCGATCTGGGGAGTGTTCACGCTCATCCGCGGGTCGATCGTGGGGTGGTACCCGTATTTCTTCCTCGACCCGGTGCAGGTGCGCGGCCCGCTCGAGACCGTGATCTACTGCCTGGTCGCGCTGCTGCTCTTCATCGCGATCGCCGCCGTACTCACGGCCACGTCGCGGCTGCCCCCGCGGGCGCAGGGGCGCGAACCTACAGCGGCGTGAAGGTGTATTCGCTGGTCAGGTGCTCGCCCCGGCAGGCGCCGCAGTGGAGCACCCCGGATGCCCGCATCGCGAGGACCCGGGGTGTGCATTGCACGACCTTGGAGCCGCAGCACGGCGAGACCGCCAGGTAGGCGCCGGGGGCGGTGGGTTGGTGCCCGCTCAGGCCACGAATGTGGTGAGTGCCTTCACAGGGCAGGTCAGGGTCGACGTCCAGAAGGACGACGGATTCGCGGTCGATGTCGATGTCGATGTCGAGGAGGATATCCATGGGGAGCACAGCAATCGCACGGTCAAGCAGAAAAGTGGAGCAGTCGCGGGCGGGGGTGGTGCATCCCGGTGACGACCGCACTGGGATGGCCGGCGGAACGAGCCCGGCCTGGAACGGGGGCATCCACCCGTCAGGAATCCGTCGGCAAGGCCAGTCAGGATAACGACTGGACCTCTGGGCGCTGCACCACGACGGGCTGCGACTGCATGAGAACGTGCCCCGAATGGGAGCCAGAATTCATCGACTGGACGTTGGCAGGTGAGTACACCACGAATCTCAGAATTAAGACGGGTTGACAATCGCGAGGCGCCGGCCCGGGATTCGGGGGGCGGCGTGGTGCGGACCTACTCCGTGGTCGGGTTGTCGGTCGGCACGGCCGAGTAGAACGGCTCGAGGCTGCTCAAGGCGGCGGCGAGGAACTCGTCGTCGTCGACCTCCGCGAGGCGCAGAGCGGTCTCCGCCGCAACCAGGCCCACCAGCACCGGTTCGCCGGTGAGCGGAACCATGTTGATCCAGACGCGGAAGTCGTCGTCGCCGCCGACCGTGGACCAGAGCGGGGCATCCGTGTCCCAGAACGGCTCGTCGAATTGCAGCCAGATCTTGTCGAGCGTGCCCATGCCCAGGGCCGAGATGGCGCCGCGGTGCGTGAAGGGCAGCGGCGGGTCGAACTCCATCACCGTGGTCTTCAGCACCCCCAGCGGCACGGTGACGACGACCCGGTCGGCGGAGAGCGACTCGCCGGTGCCGAGCCGGAGGCTGGTGCCGGCTTCGCTGTAGGCGATTTTGGTGACCACGCTCGACCCGAGCATGTCGATGCCGTCGCTGAGGTCGGTAAGCAGGGTGGCGAAGCCGCCCAGCACGATACGATCCTCGCCGGGGTCGGTGTCAGGGTCGGCCTGAGGGTTGGCGTCCGAGTACCAGGAGGACTGCTCCGGAACGGGGCCCCCTGCCAGTGGGTCGAGCACCACCGTGATCTGGTACTCGAGCCAGTCGGCGTCGGAAACGCCGGTGTCGGCATCCGTCGTCGAGAGCTTGGAGGCTCCCGAATCAGCAAGGGACTGCGCGATGGACACGTCGGTGGGCTGCTCGGCGGCCCAGGCCAGCGCCGTGGCGACCGCCTGCGCGCCGGTGTCGGGCACCTCCACGACCGTGCCGGCCGCGGTGCGGACCTCCGGCGGATCGGTGAAGGGGGCCGTGGCGACGCCGCGGTCGGTGAGGTCCTCGTCGAGGGTGGTCTGGCCGGTACGCCGGACGAAAGCCGCGCCGAGCTCGATCGGGAATGGCCAGTCCTTGTCGGTGACGGTGTCGATGCGGCCGCCGATGCGGTCGCGGGCCTCGACCAGGAACACGTCGAAGCCGGCGTCCTGCAGGTCTCGGGCCGCGGTGAGTCCGGCGATTCCGGCGCCGATCACGGCGATGCGCTCCCCCGGGCGCGCCGCTGCGAGCACGTCGCGGGCGGCGCGCTTCCCTGAATCGCGGGCGCCCTGCACCGTGCCCGGCGCGTCGGTGGAGGTGGCCTCACCGGCGAAGAAGAGGCGGTCGTCGACGGGCTGGCCGAGCGCGGCGCGCTGCTCGGGCGTGGCGCCCACCGCGGGGTAACTGAAGGAGCCGCGGGCGAACGGGTCGGCCGACCAGGACGTGCGGCGCATGGCCGCCGGCTTCGGGACGAGCGAGGGTGTCGACGTCGGCTTGGGCGTGACGGATGCCGAGGGCCGCGGAGTCGGCGTCACGCACGCGGTGAGCGCGACCAGGCTCAGGCCGGAGACTGAGCCGAGCAGAAAGGTTCGTCGTTTCATCGCTGTGTCGGCGCCAGGTATGGCGCCGACGTCCTCCTCTCCGAGCGGGCCGGGCAGTACGACCAAGCTACCGCAGAGCCGGGTGAAGTGGCCGGTCGGGTGGGGGTGGGGTGGGGTGTGCGCACGTTACTTCGGAGATTGTCGCGACACACCCCAGCTCTGAAATACGGCGTTTCGCGAAAATCTCCGAGTTTGCGTTCGCCGGTGACGCGGTGGCGGTCTAGCGTGCGTTGGTGGCGGGCGGGGTCCTCGTCAGCGCGTCAGCTCACAGCACGTGGCTGGCAGCAGACGATGGCAGCACACAGCACGTCAGGCGAACCGATGCTGCAGGAAGCCGTCCTCGAGCAGCTCCCGCACGCGCGGGAGCAGGTCCGCGGCGAGTTCGCGCTCATCGACGTCGAGCAGTTCGGCCAGCGCAGCGACGATCGAGCCGACGTCGAGCTCACCGTCAGAGGCGCCGACCAGGGCGGCGAGGCCGGTGTCCAGCGCGATCAACCGGCCGAAGCCGGTGCCCTGGTGCAGCGTCATCAGGGTGGGGTCCTCCTGGCCGGGCCAGTAGTGCCGTACCTCGGTGACATCGGATGCGACGGCGAGCCGCGCGCGGGCGAGGCGGGCGTCATCCGTTGCCGCGTGCCAGTCGTGGGCGGCGAGGCAAGCGGCAAGATGGCTGCCCATGCCTCCCGGATTGTGGCCGAGGGTGCCGGGGAGGCGTTCGAGCCGACGGAAGGTGGGGGTGCCGGCGGCCGGGCGGCGCAGCAGCATGTAGCCGAAGCCGACCTGACTCACGCCGCGCGCCGCGAAGTCGTCGAGCCAGGCCCCGTAGAGGCGGTCGAAGTCGGCGGTGTCGGAGCGGGTGCCGCCGTCTCGGATCCACGTCTCGGCGTAAAGCGTGGGGGCCTGCACCTCGCGTTCGATGATCCAGGCGTCGAGTGCGGCGGCATCCGTGGCCTGCACGGTCTCCTGCTGGCCCCCGTGCGCACCCTCGGCACCGGCCCTCGCGGCACCCTCGGCCCCGGCGGCACCCTCCGCCCCGGGCGTGTGCGAATTCGACGGAGATTCTGCTCCCAGAGGGGCCAAACGCGCCGAATTCGGGCTGTTTGTGGCAAAATCTCCGTCGAATTCGTCAGGGCGCAGCGGGGCGGAAGCTGGCGATGCAGGGGATGCGACAGGGGTGACAGGGGTGACGGGGGCGGCGAGCCAGGCGGCCAGACGCTCGAAGGCATCCTGGCCGGCGTGGTACTCCCAGTTCCCGAGCAGCTGGGCGACGCCGCCGGGGGTGAGATGTTCGGCAGCGCCGCGCACGACCGCCTCGACGAGCGCGTCGCCGACCAGGCCGCCGTCGCGGTATTCGTAGGCCGGCACACCCGGCACACGCGGGGTGATCACGAACGGAGGGTTGGAGATGATGTGGTCGAAGCGCTCCCCCGCGACCGGTTCGAACAGGCTCCCGAGGCGAAACTCGATATTCCCGATCTCGTTCAGCTCCGCGTTGAGCGCGGCAAGCTCCAGGGCTCGCACCGAGATGTCGGTGGCTACCACCCGGTCGGCGTGCCGGGACGCGTGCATGGCCTGGATTCCGCATCCGGTGCCCAGGTCGAGGGCGCTGGCCACCGGGGTCGGGATCAGTAGCCCGGTCAATGTGAGGGATGCCCCACCCACCCCGAGCACATGGCTTTCGCCGAGCGGGTGGCCGAGTGCGAGCTCTCCCAGGTCGGACACGATCCACCAGCTTCCGGCGCCATGCGCGTCGACGAAGCTGTAGGGCCGCAGTTCGAGGAGCGGGCGGAGGGTTCCGGCCGCACCGGATGCGACAGGGCCGACACCCGGAAGGACATCGGCGTCGACACCGGCGTCGACGGATACCGCGAGGCCGAGCTCCTCGGCCCCGGCGGCACCCAGCGCGGGGAGGGCGACATCGAGATCCGCACGGTCGACGGGCAGGCCGAGCACGAACAGGCGAGCCAGTGTGGCGCAGGGTTCGGCGTGCCCGAGCCTCTCCCGGAGACCGTCCAGCCCCCGAAGCGCCGGGACCCGCTGGTTGCGGCGCAACGCGGCATCCGCTTCGATCCCCCACAGGCCAGTGAGGGCCGAGACCGAGAAGTTGGCGGCGGCGAGGTCGGCGCGAAGCCGGTCGATCAGTGCAGAAGTCACCCGTCTATTCAACTGCACCGGCCGCCGCTACCGGCGCTCCTCCGCCACGCTGTTACCGCCGTCGACGACGATCGTCTGGCCGGTGACGTATGACGCGCCGGGCGAGGCCAGCCAGGCGATCACGGAGGCCACCTCGGCAGCCGTGCCGCTGCGCCCGACGGGCACGAGCGCGCCCTCGACTGCCTCGCTCTCCAGCTGCGACCCGGTCTCGATCCAGCCCGGTGCGACCGCGTTGGCGGTGATGCCGAGCCAGGCCTCATCCACGGCGAGCGCTCGGGTGAGCCCGGCCAGACCAGCCTTCGCGGCCGCATACGTCAGGTCCCCGCGCGACGCCATCACCGGCCCAGACACGCTGGACACTGTGACGATGCGCCCCCAGGCCGCCGCGTGCATGAAGCCGATCACGGTGCGCGTGGCGTGGAAGGCGGTCGATAGGTTGATCGCGAGGCCGCGGTCCCACTCGTCCGGCAACGTGGTGCTCACGTCGCCGTGCAGCATCTCGGCATCGCCGACCGCGACCATGCCCGCGTTGTTCACCAGAATCGTGGGCGCCAGCCCGGCGGTCGCGAGGGAGTCGGCGAGCACCAGCGCGCCGGCCTCGGCGTGGAGGGTGCAGACGATGCCGGATGCCGCGATGCCCCGTTCCGTCAGCTCGGCCGCTCGCTCGTGCACGCGTTCGGTCGTGGCGGTGAGCACGACGTGTGCACCGAGCTCACCCAGCATCCGTGCCGCGGCGAATCCGATCCCGGAGGCGCTGCCGGCCCCGGTGACCAGGGCCGTACGACCGGCGAGGTTCCACGCGTCGGGCAGGGCGAAAGCGAGAGGGACGGGGACACCGATAGAAGCAGGGAGTCCGACAACCTCGGGGAGAGTCATGGCGCCATGCTAGCGGCTACCGCGGCACGTCCATCGGGATGGCGGCGAACTCGCGCACGACCAGCCGGGGCGTGACCATCCGGTGCCGGGGTTCGGCCGACTCGGGGGCTCCGTGCACCTTGCCGCCGAACTCGCCGGTGAGCAGTTCGAGCACTCCGGCGGCCACCTCGTCCACTGCTTGGTCGACGCTGGAAAGCCCGATCGCGGCGGCGATGGGGGTGTTGTCGTAGCCGGTGACGGGCACACGCTCGGGGTTCGCGATCATCGCCCCGAGGGCGAGCGAGTCGCTCGCGCAGAGCACGGCATCGATCTGGCCGGCGTTCTGCCGCAACTGCTGCATGGCCGCGGTGCCCTGGCTGACGCCGTCAGTGGTGACGATCTCCAGCTCGGCCAAGTCCCGCTCCGAGACGTCGCCGCGTTCGATCATCGCGTCGTACCAGCCTCGTCGGCGGTCATCGCCGGTGCCCGACGGGCTGGGCCAGCCGATGTAGGCGATGCGCCGGGCTCCGGTCTCCTGCTGTGTCCGCGTGGCAGCGTGCAGGCCGGACCAGCCATCCACATCCACCCACAGGTGCTGCGGGTCGTTCATATCGTCGACTCCCCACGGCCGCCCGAAGGTGACGAAGGAGATGCCGTTCTCGATCAGCCATCGGGTGCGTGGGTCGCCGGCGAACGTCGACGTGAGCACGAAACCATCGACATCCGCGCCGTCGTTCAGGCGCCGGAACTGGATGATCTCGTCTTCGGGGCTCGTGGCCGTGAACAGCAGCACCCGCAGCCCCTGGGCGTCGGCCTGCTCGGTCACGGCGTGCAGAAACCGGTCGAGCACCGAACCGGAGATGCCGTCGATCACCGGGTCCAGCCGGATGCCGATGGTCGAGCTGCGCCGCGTGCGCAGCCGGCGGGCGGAGGCGTGCGGCCGGTACCCGAGTTCGGCGATGGCAGCCTCGACCCGCTGGCGGGTGTCGGTGCGCACGATGCCGGGCGAATTCATCACATTCGAGACGGTCTGCCGGGAGACGCCGGCCGCGAGCGCGACATCCGTCACCGTGGGGAACCCACCCATCGCCGCTCCTGCCCCACGCCCTTGTCGGACGCGCCTGCCCCCGTGAATTGAACGATCAAATATTGTTCTGCACAGAATACCGCGTCTCGACGGATCGCGGAAACACGGTGATTAGATCGATCAAAAAAAAGTTTGATCGATCAAATGAATTCAGCTATCGTGACCGTTACACAAGCAAACGCGCATCGATGCGCGACTCAAGGAGAAACAAGATGCAACGACGCAACTCCCGCTGGCTGATCGGAACCGGGCTCGCCGTGGCCGGCGCCCTCACCCTCAGCGCGTGCGGTTCCGGATCCGGCTTCGGCGGCGACACCGCCGATTCGGGCGAAGAGCTCACGAGCGATTCCACCCAGGGGCTCAACATTCTGATCGGTTCCAGCGGCGACGCCGAGACCGCCTCCGTCAACGCCGCCGTGGCCGCCTGGTCCGAGACCTCTGGCACCGACGCCAAGGTCAGCGTCGCCAGCGACCTCAACCAGCAGCTCGCCCAGGGCTTCGCGGCCCAGAAGCCCGCCGACGTCTTCTACCTGTCGACGGATGCGCTCGCCGGCTATGCCTCGAACGGCTCGCTCCTGGCCTACGGCGACGATCTGGCCAACAAGGACGACTTCTACCCGAGCCTGGTCAGTTCCTTCACATACGAGGGCGACTTCTACTGCGCGCCGAAGGACTTCTCGACCCTGGGTCTGATCATCAACGACGACCTCTGGGCTCAGGCCGGGCTGACGGATGCCGACATCCCCACCACCTGGGACGAGCTCGCGGCCGTCAGCAAGACGCTCACGACCGACAGCCAGGTCGGACTCGCCCTCGGCGGCGAATACGCCCGTCTGGGCGCGTTCATGGCCCAGGCCGGCGGCAGCCTGATGAGCGAAGACAACACCGAGGTCACCGCGAACAGCGCGGAGAACGTCGCGGGCCTCGAATACGCGCAGACCCTCCTGAACGACGGGGTGATGAGCTACGCCAGCGAAATCGGTGCCGGGTGGGGTGGCGAGGCGTTCGGCAAGCAGCTCTCGGCCATGACCATTGAGGGCAACTGGATCACGGGCGCGATGAAGAGCGACTTCCCCGACGTCAACTACACGGTCGCCGAGCTGCCTGCAGGCCCGGAGGGCCAGGGCACCCTGCAGTTCACCAACTGCTGGGGCATCGCCGCCGACAGCCCCAACCAGGCCGGCGCGCTCGAGCTCGTCGAACAGCTCACCAGCAAGGATGCCCAGCTCACCTTCTCGGAAGAATTCGGCCCGATGCCCTCGATCAAGTCGGCCGCCGAAGACTGGAAGAGCGCCAACCCCACCCTGGTGGCCTTCCTCGACGGCGCCGACTACGCCAAGGGCGTGCCCAACGTGCAGGGCGCCGCGGATGTCACGAGCGACCTGAACGCCCAGCTCGAGTCGCTGAAGACCGGGGACGCGCAAGCGATTCTCGATTCCGTGCAGAAGAACCTCGAAGCACTGCTGAAGTAGTCCACCATGTCGACGCCTGCACGCACGGCTCGCCGCTCGAATATCCGGGGCGGCGAGACCGCCTCGGGGTGGCTCTTCACCGCCCCGATGATCATCCTGCTCGGCTTGTTCCTGGTCATCCCGGTGCTGATGGCCCTCTGGGTCAGCTTCTCCGACTGGAACGGCCGCGGCAGCCCCTTCAGCGGCACAGTGTCGTTCGTGGGCCTCGACAACTACTCCGCCCTGGTCGGCGGCGGCGGCCTGGCCGAACAGGACTTCGGCACAGCGCTGCGTAACAACGCCTGGTACGTCCTCCTGGTCGTGCCGACCCAGACCATGCTGTCGCTGCTGCTGGCCGTGCTGGTCAACCGGCAGATCCTGCGCGGCCGCGGCTTCTTCCGCACCGCGTTCTATTTCCCGTCGGTGACCAGCTCGGTGGCCATCACGGTGCTCTGGCTGTTCCTGTTCAGCGCCAGCGGCGCCGTCAACAAACTGCTGGCGTTCATCGGCGTCAACGGACCGAACTGGTTCAACGACCCCAGCGGCGTGCTGCACAACATCCTCGGAGCGTTCGGCGTCGAGACCGGCCCGGCCGCGCTCACCGGCAACACGTTCCTCGGAATCTCTTTCTGGGAGTGGCTCGCCGGGCCATCCGTGGCCATGAGCGCCTTCATCCTGATGGCCGTGTTCACCACCAGCGGCACGTTCATGCTGCTGTTCATCGCCGCGTTGCAGAACCTCAGCGGCGACGTCGTCGAGGCCGCCATGATGGACGGCGCCAACGGCTGGCAGCGGTTCTGGCGGGTCACCCTCCCCCAGCTGCGACCGACCCTCTTCACCGTGCTCACCCTCGGCCTGATCGGCGCCTGGCAGGTCTTCGACCAGATCTATACCGGCACGCAGGGTGGACCAGGCAAGACCACGCTCACTCCGGCCTATCTCTCCTATCAGGCCGCTTTCACCAACCAGGCCTGGGGCCAGGGCGCCGCGATCGCTTTCATCCTGTTCGTCATCATCGTGGCCTTCACCCTGTTCCAGCGCGCTCTGCTGGCCGAACGCAAGGTCTCCAACCGGCGGATGCGTCCGTATCTGCAGAGCCCGACATCCGGAGGTTCGAAATGAGCACCACGGTGAGAACCCGCGAGCGCACCGTCTCTCCCTCCCGACGCCTGCGCGCCCTGGGCCGGGAACAGTTGCCGACCCGCGCGATCGCCGGCCGATCGCTGCTTTACGCGATCCTGATCGTGCTCGCGATGATCTACATCGCCCCGTTTCTGATTCAGGTCGCCACCTCCTTCAAAACGGATGGCGATGCCGCCAGCAATCCCATGTCGCTGCTGCCGCAGACCTGGTCCACGGCCGCGTACGAGAGGTTGTTCCTCAACTCGGACTTCCCGGTCTGGTTCCAGAACTCCGCCATCGTCACCGTCTTCGTCACCCTCGGCCGCGTCTTCTTCAATTCCCTGGCCGGTTACGCCCTCGCGCGGCTGCACTTCCGGGGCCGCACCGTGATCTTCGCGCTGCTCATCGCCGTGATGAGCGTGCCCGGGGTCGTGCTCCTGATCCCGAAGTTCCTGGTGATCAACCAGCTCGGCATCTACGACACCTACGTTGCAATGATCGTGCCGCTGCTCACGGATGCCGCGGGCGTCTTCATCATGAAAAACTTCTTCGAGTCGATTCCGGCGAGTGTGGAGGAGCAGGCACGCATCGACGGGGCCAGCACCTTCCGGGTGTTCTGGTCGATCGTTCTGCCGATGGCCCGGCCGGCCCTGGTGACCATCATCATCCTGTCGTTCCAAGGGTCCTGGAACGAACTGTCCCACTTCATCGTGGCCACGCAGTCCCCCGAGCTGACGACGCTGACCAAGGGCGTGGCGTCACTGGCCTCCGGGCAGCTCAGCCAGGGCACGCAATACCCACTCAAGCTGGCCGCGGCGGCGATCATGACCATCCCGGTCGCGGTGATGTTCTTCATCTTCCAGAAACGCATCATGAACACCACCGATGGGGCGGTGAAGGAGTAGTCCTTCTCTCCACCCTTTTCCTTCCGTTCGCTCGCTACTTCTGTTCCTTCTGTTTCTTCTGTTTCTTCTGTTTCTTCTGTTTCTTCTCTACTTCCATCCCTTCTCTACTTCCATTCCTTCTGTTCCTTCTGCAGATCCGCACCACAACCCCCTCTGGAGTCGTACCTCGCTCATGTTCTCTCACCCCGTCCAGCCTCTGCTCCATGACTCCGCCATCGTTCTGGCGGCCCCGACCCAGGCGTGGTCGCGGTCCGACGGGCAGACCGACAAACCCATCCACGGCTTGTACCACGCGGACACCCGGATCCTCTCCGGCTGGTCCCTGCTGATCGGCGGCCAGACCGGCGAAGCGATCGGACACGCCCAGCGCGGCGCGGGAGAGGTCACCTTCACGTCGCTGCTCCGCCACCTCGACGACCGCACCGCCGACCCCCGGCTGCGGCTCGAAGTCACCCGCACGGTCACCGCGGGGCGCCTGACCGAACGGATCGAGATCATCTCGGGACTCGAGCAGGCTGTCGACACGACCGTGTCCGTGCGCCTGACGCCCGATTTCGCCGATATGCAGACCGTGAAGGCCGGCCTCGCGGGTGCCGCCGAGCGCGACGCTTTCGGGGGCGTGGACCTGCCCGCGGCACCGGATGTCGTTGTGACGGAGGCGAGCGGGGGCATCCGTCTGTCGACCGACACCGTGGCGGCGCTGGTGGGGGTGAGCGACGACGGGGTGCTGGTCGGCTCGACCGCCGAGGCTGACACCGAGGTCACCGGCACCTGGTCGGTCACCGTGCCCGCGAAAAGCAGCGTCACCGTGGAGTGGACCGTCGAGATCGCGCACGCGGCCACCGTGGTGCAGGCCGCATCGGGGCTGCCTGAGTGGTCCGGGGTGTCGGTGCGCTCCGGCGATGCGCGCCTCGGACGTTGGGTGGCACGTGCGCTCGACGACCTGACCGGTCTGCGGATGGCCACCACGACGAGTCCGGCCGAGCCGTTCCTGGCCGCCGGCGCCCCCTGGTTCTTCACCCTGTTCGGCCGGGATTCCCTGTGGGCGGCGCGCTTCCTGCTGCCGCTCGGCACCGAGATCGCGGGCTCCACGCTGCGCCTGCTCGCGCAGCTGCAGGGCACCAAGAGCGACACCGAGACCGCGGAACAGCCCGGCAAGATCATGCACGAACTGCGCCCCGATGTGTACTCGATGCCCGGCGAGAGCCTGTCGCTGCCGCCGCTGTACTACGGCACCGTCGACGCCACCCCGCTCTGGATCTGCCTGCTGCGCGACGCCTACCGTTGGGGTTTGGCCACCGAAGAAGTCGAGGCTCTGCTGCCTGCCCTCGAAGCGGCCCTCGGCTGGATGCGCGACTTCGGCGACAGCGACGGCGACGGCTTCCTCGAATACGTCGACATCACCGGCCACGGCCTCGCGAACCAGGGCTGGAAGGACTCCGGCGACTCGATCCAGTGGCGCGACGGCAGCCTCGCCGATGGACCGATCGCCCTCTGCGAGGTGCAGGCGTACGCCTACGAGGCCTATATCGGCGGCGCCGAACTGCTCGACGCCTTCGGCAGGGCCGGCGGCGACGCCTGGCGCGCCCGGGCGGCCGCGCTCCAGACCCGGTTCCGGGACTCGTTCTGGATCGACGCGCCCGCCGGCCGCTACCCGGCCGTCGCCCTCGACGCCTTCAAGCGCCCGGTCGACACTGTGACCAGCAACATCGGCCACCTGCTCGGAACCGGGCTGCTCTCCGCGGAGGAGTCCGCCCTCGTGGCCGCCCGGCTCGTGTCCCCGGAGTTGAACTCCGGCTACGGTCTCCGCACGATGTCGACGGACTCCGTCGGCTACTGGCCGCTGAGCTACCATGGCGGCTCGGTGTGGACCCACGACACCGCGATCGCGATCGCCGGTCTGGGGCGCGCCGGTTTCGGTGCCGAGGCCGGCATCCTGATCGAGGGGCTGCTCGCGGCGGCCGAATCATTCGACTACCGCATGCCGGAACTGCACTCGGGCGACGCGTCCTCCCTGGTTGCCGCCGCGGTTCCCTACCCGGCCGCCTGCCGCCCGCAGGCCTGGTCGGCGGCGGCGGCGGTCTCCGTGCTCGGCACCGTGCTCGGCCTGGAACCCGATCCGGTCACCGGCCAGGTCACCTCCACCCCGATCATCCCCGCGGTCGTCGGCGACGTTGCAGTGCGCGGCCTCCGGACCCCGCCGGCGCCGGCCCGCGTCGGCTAGTCGCGGCCCGGCCCGCGTCGGCTAGTCGCGGCCCGGCCCGCGT
>NZ_PJJS01000044.1 GCF_002929845.1 Cryobacterium sp. M96 | reverse complement strand
GGGCGCAGCCTCGTATGGTGGCATCGCTCTGTTGCCGTCCTGAAGCCATCGGTAACCTGATCAGTGACGAAGCTTCTTCGTCCCAGTCCGCCGGTTCACGCGGGCAAGGCGAGGATACCTCCGGTGAAGCCGCTGTCACTGGATTCCTGAACGAACGGAAGAAAGCATGCAATCTATCCCGGCCCGTTCCGACCATTCGCATGCGAATAAAACTGCAGGGGCTGGTGGTGTCCCACTGACAGTGTCAATGCCGGTGGGCGTAGCCCGGGCTGGAGTCATTGTGCTCCACGAGGTCTGGGGCCTCTCCGCACCGGTCACCGCTCTCGTCGTCCGCCTAGCCGGCTGCGGCTATATCACCGCCGCGCCGCACCTCTACCACCGCATCGCAGACCCCGTCGTCACCAATGGGAAATTCACACAAGCCCGCCGTCACCACGACACCCTCACGAGGGAAGGGCTCACATTTGACATCGAGAGCGCCTTGTCCTGGGTCCGTGCCCAAGGAGCACAGAAAGTAGCGGTAATAGGATTCTCCATGGGAGGCACCCTCGCATTGTGGGCGGCAGCAACACTGCACATCGATGCCGCAGTCACCTTCTACGGTGCCGGCCTGGATTCGCCACGCTGGCCTGGCATCCTCAGCGGAATCGATGCCGTACGCGTGCTTAAGGCACCCTGGTTAGGAATATATGCCGGCAAAGACGCCAGCACCCCGGCCCGTGACCTCCAACAGGTGCGCGAAATCCTCACCCACAACACCACGCAATCCGCGGTGGTTGTTTACCCCAAAGTCCGTCACGGCTTCGCCCTGGACCCGGACCTTCCACGCCACGCCGCAGACGAGACGACAGACGCATTCGAGCGAACATCCCTCTTCCTAAAAACCCATCTACGCTAAACCAGCCAGCCAGTCCCGTAAACGGTGTCGCTCGTCGGTCACCCGGCGCATCACACCTAGCGCCATACGCGATGCACGTGGCCCAATGAGGACGGAATGGCCCATCATCGATACAGCAACAAACCGGGAGCGCATCAAGAGCCGCACCGCGTTCCAACTCCACGTCAAGGAGAAGCCCGATGCAAATGGCCGCGTCGTGCTGCGCTGCCCCGCACTGGCCGCCAGCCCGACCGTGACCTGCCCCTTATGAGAACTGCTCAAGACCGTGACGGACAAGATCCGCCCCGCGGTCGACGTAGAAGATCTGCCCGACTTCGCGGACAAGATCTGCAGCCAGCATTCCGTGTCCTTTGACATTACCAACAACCGGCGCAACGCGGAGGCGTTCGAATACGGCACGAAGGAATGGGATGAATTCCACGACCATGCTCGCAACTCCATCGAGTCCCTGAACGACCAGATCAAAAGCAACGGGCCTGAGGACATCGAGTCCGCCAGGCGCCGCCGAGTGCGCGGATTCGGCGCCGCGCAAATTATCGTCGCCATCCTGCTGACGAACTTCAACCTCCGCAAAATCGCCGCTTTCATCAGCGACAAAATTAGGGACAACGCAAAAAACACGTTCACGGAGAACCCGTCGTCCGCCCGATTCGCCGCCGCGACCGCGAATGGCACAACCCCTACACCGACACCTACCCGGCCGGCGTGATGCGGCCCGACAAGGTCAAACACCTCGCATCGGACGAAACCGGCGGACCACCGCTACGGACCTAACAGTCCCGCTCAGGACCAGATACCGCTCAGATGGCAAAAACACTTAGCATTCGAGACAATCCGGCGCGCGCGCAAACGCTTAAAAAGCTGCAGGACAGCCGATGGCACGACGACAACTCAAGCATCGCGACCGAAATCGGACGCGAGAACCCCTTCAACCAGAAATCGCTCCTGAGAGGCCTCAGGAGCGATTTCTTTTTGTTTCGACCGGACCATTTCGTGAAGAGTTTCGCGAACGGCCCTTTGGTGGGCCGTTTACGAAAGGCAGTGGGGCACGGGTCTCGCAAGATCGCAGAAGGCGTTTTCCTCCACGATTTCTGGATTTTCCTCCACTTAACGAAACCTCTCTATGCCGCCGTGGCGAGATGGGGCATATCGACGTGAAGGAGCTCGGTCGTATCCCCGACGGCGGCGGTTGGCGGGCCCAGCCCGGTCAACCCGCACCAACCACACAGCCGGGCAGGTTCGGGTCAGTTATGACTACGTGCACGCTGTCATCGACGACCACACCCGCCTCGCCTACGCCGAAGTGCACGCCGACGAAACGGGCGTCACGGCTGTCGCCGTTCTCCTCCGCGCTAGCTGTACTGCCCAAGGAGGTTAGTTCAGCGTCTGATGGGCGGCGATCGCGAGAGATGCTTCACCGTCCGCTGCTCTCTTCAGAGCGGTGAAAAGCCGTCTCGGTTGGTCGTCACCGAATGTTTCGGAACCTCGTGGGAGTTTGCAAGGTCTAGATCAGTCGGCATCAGAGCAAAATTATGGAAGTCGAAGATCACCGTTGGCGGTCTTCGGCTCCCGCTCGTGCGGGTTCAACCTTTCAGCGCCGTTTCGATCCAGTCGGCTGGAATGATGTCGGAGAATGCGGGAGCATCGTCCACCAACCCCGTTTGGAGGTGGAAGTCGACGGACTTCTCGAAACCGGATTCGGTGGGTTGTGAGCTGGCTGAGACGTGCGCCTGAATGATCGGGATCAGGGCTTCCAGGGTGGCGGGGTCCATGGCCTCTTCGTATAGGGCAAGGAGTCTTTCCACCTCGGCTGAATCGCTCACACTGAGTTGCTCGGCCCGATCGATGGCTCGGAGAAATGCTGCCACGGTGGGACCCTTCTCGTCCAAGACGTCCTGCGCTTCTACGCCTCGGAATCAGCCCGTCGAAACGCACTGCCAGCATGGATCCACGAATACGATCACCACAAAGCCCCACACCGCCATCGGAAAATACCCGCCCATCAACCGCTTAACTAACGTCTCTGGGCGGTAGTACATCTAGGTCGATGGCCAAGAACGATCCAGATCCATGCGTCGTGCATCTGCAAGTGGATTTCCATGGTCACGTCCTACCAGGTTGTGCAATTCATCGGCAGCGCGCCGGTGATCTTCTCGCAGTGACCGCTCCTGGTAAGAACTGCCTGCCGAAGTGCCCGCTATTTGTTTGCAGACTCCAGCGCGGCCGCCATCGCGTCAATGCTCGCGGACGAGAGGGCGAAGTCGATTGCCATGACGCTGGCTCCGATAATGCCGGCGTCGGCACCGGCTCGAGATTGTGCCACGATGAGATGTTCCGTGGCCAGCGGCATCGTGCGCGAATAGACAACTTCGCGAACGCCGGCAAGAAGATGGTCGCCGGCGAAGGCGAGGGAACCCCCGATCGAGATGATGGAGGGATTCAGGACGCTGACGCAGGTGGTGAGGACTTCGCCGATATCGCGGCCCGCCTGTCGAACTGCCTGAATGGCGGCCAATTCGCCAGCCTTTGTGGCGGCCACCACGTCGCTGAGAACAGCGATGGACTTGCCGTTGTATTCGACTCCGGCGAGGGCTAGTCGCTGAGCCAACGCTGGTCCAGCGGCCATAGCCTCCAAACAACCGCTGTTGCCGCAGCGACAGGGCACGTTCTGACCGCGGGCGATTTGCACGTGCCCGATATCTCCTGCGATACCTTCGGCTCCCCGTTGGAGTACGCCGCTGCTGATAATTCCGGAGCCGATCCCCGTGGACGCCTTCAGAAAGATGATGTTCTCCATGTCGGGCCAGGCGAACTTCTGCTCTCCGAGCGCCATGATATTCACGTCGTTATCGACAAGGACGGTCGCTGTGAGATGGTGGTTGACGAAGCCAGGTACATCGAAGTCATCCCACCCTGGCATGATCGGTGGGTTCGAAGGGCGCCCGGTAGAGTGCTCGACGGGGCCGGGGAGACCGATTCCGATGGCGATCAGATCCGCTTCTTTGAGGCGGAGAGATGCGAGTTCTGAGCGAATTGTCCTAACCATCCAGCCGAGGCATGTTTCAGGACCATCCGCAATGATGATTTTTGACGATGTTCGGCCGAGGATCTCGCCTGCCAGATCTGTCAGAGCCAGGCTCGCTTGCGTTGCCCCAAAGTCCACGGCCGCAATCACACGGGCTTTGGGGTTGAGGGCTACTTGGGCTGAGGGTCGACCACCGGTAGAAACGGCATCATTGACAGGTGCAATGAGGCCCAGATCAAGCAAAGTGTCGATGCGGAGCTGGATAGTCGATCGAGCCAAGCCCGTCATTGTCACCAATTCGGCCTTTGTTCGTGGCTGCCCATCTCGTAGGAGCTGAAAAAGGGCTGCGGCACTGAAGCCGTTGAATTTGATTTGAATCTCAGCCATCCCCGAATTTTACTGGCGCCGGACGCAACGATCTGCCCCTGATCTGGTTGTTATCGACAGTAGTTGATAACAGGTAGGTAACGTAATGTTGATTTTCGACAGAAGACCATTGTTCACTGTCATTATCGATCCACACACAGAATCACCATGAGATCAATGCCACAGGGCAGTAAAGCTTTACTTATGAAAGGCACATCGATGAAGATTGGCTACTCGACCATTACATGGGGCGGGGTCGTCGGGCATCCCTCCGGCGTCACGGCTGTGAAAGACCTCTTTTATCGTGCGAACGGCGATACCCTCGAAGCGATCTCGGACATCTCATCCGCTGGTTATCAGGGGACAGAGGTGTTCGACGGAGATCTCGCCGAATATGCCGATCGGCCAGACGTGCTGATTGATGCTTTCAAGAAGGCCAAGCTTGAGCTCGTTGCCGTCTACACCGGCGCCAACTTCATTTATGACGACATCCTCGAAGATGAGCTTCACAAAATCTCCCAGTCGGCCAAGCTCGCCTCGGAGTTCGGCGCCACCAGGCTGGTTGTGGGCGGTGGCGCCAAGCGCGCTCGAGGCGAGCAGCCAGACGATATGGCCAAGCTGGGTCGTGCCCTTGACCAGGTTGTGGAGATCGCCGCCTCCTTTGGTCTGGACTGCACCTACCATCCTCACCTCGGAACCATCGTTGAGGGGCCGGACGCCCTCGAACGGCTGATGGGTCTGTCCACAATCAAGTTCTGTCCCGATACCGCCCACCTGACTGCTGGTGGCGGAAATCCGGTTGAACTGATCGAAAAATACGCCGAGCGTTTGGCCCACGTACACCTCAAGGACTACAAATACGCCACCGGTGATTTTCTTCCCCTTGGACAGGGAGACATCGATATTCCTGGCGTGATTGCAGCAGTTCGATCAGCTGGCTACGACAGCTGGCTCATGGTCGAACTGGATTCATACGATGGCGACCCCACCGACGCCGCCGTCATCAGTAAGCGGTACCTCGATGACGTTCTTGCCCACTAGCAACACGCTTCGAGACTAATCCCCCCTCTCCCACAAAAAGAAAGCTATTTCAATGAAGAAATCAATTGCAGCGCTTGCCCTCGGCACAGCGTTGATGCTTGGTCTTGGAGCATGCTCAACAGCAGCCACCGGAACCGCGAGCAGTGAAAACGCTGATGTGTCGGCGCAGGTAGACGCGGCACTGTCCGAATTGTCAGGACAGGTGTTGAGTGTTGGTCCGAACGGCGAAAAACCCGCGGGTTTCGATGCAACGACGCTGACCGATGACGAAGTTGCCAAGGTCAAGACCGGAAACTTCAAGGTCGCGATTGTTATGCACTACGCCGGAAACGACTGGTCCACTGCACAGGTGGAAGGGCTCGAGTCAGAATTCACTCGCCTGGGCATGGAAGTCGTTGCAGTGACAGACGCCAACTTCAAACCCGAGCAGCAGGTCTCTGACCTGGAGACCGTACTCGCGTTGAAACCCGACCTGATCGTGTCTATTCCCACCGACCCGGTGGCAACCGCTTCCGCGTACGCACAGGCTCGCGACGCCGGCGTGAAGCTCGTCTTCATGGACAACGTTCCTGCTGGTTTTGTCGGCGGCAAGGATTACGTTTCGGTTGTCTCCGCCGACAATAAAGGCAACGGTGTCGTATCAGCTCACCTTTTGGCCAAAGCTCTCGGCGGCCAAGGCGAGATCGGTCTCGTCTTCCACGACGCGGAGTTCTTCGTGACAGCACAGCGCTACGAGGGTTTCAAAGAAACGATTGCCTTGTACCCCGGCATCACCATTGTTGAAGAGAAGGGTATCGGCGGCCCCGACTTCGCTGGCGACGCGCAGGCAGCCACCACCGCCTTGCTGACCAAGTACCCGAACCTCGCCGGAATCTGGGGAGTTTGGGACGTTCCTGCCGAAGGCATCATGGCCGCTGCCCGTGAGTCCGGTCGCCCGGACCTGAAGATTGCAACCGAAGACCTCGGAACCAACGTTGCTATTGCTCTGGCCAAGGACGAGCTCATCGTAGGCCTGGGCGCTCAGCGCCCCTATGACCAGGGTGTAGCGGAGGCTCGTCTTGGCGCAGCGGCACTCATCGGCAAGGCAGACATTCCGAACTTCGTTGCCCTCGGCGCCCTCCCGGTGACGCACGAGAACGTCCTCGAATCGTGGAAGACGGTTTACCAGGTCGAAGCACCTGATTCGATCTCGAGCGCTTACACGAAATAAAACGCACTTCCAACCGTGGGACCGGCAGCAGACATTTCATCTTTTGCTGCCGGCCCCACGGACTTCACGCTTTGCCAGAAACAGCTAGGTTGCAGCCTTTCCAAAGCTTTCGCCTAAAACGACAAGGAATTCACAATGAAGAGAATCAATGTTGGCCTCATCGGCGGCGGATTCATGGGCAAGGCCCACTCGCTGGCTTATTCGGCTGTCCCCATGTTTTACTGGCCCACCGACATCATGCCGGTCAAACACAGCATCGCGGAGGCCACGGATGACCTGGCTTCAGACGCTGCGGCGCGCTTCGGTTTTCAGAAGTCCACAAGTGACTGGCGCTCCATCATCGATGACCCGGAGATTGACCTCGTTGACATCGCAACCCCTAATAATCTTCACGCGGAGATCGCCATCGCCGCTCTCGAAGCCGGTAAGCACGTCATCTGCGAGAAGCCACTGGCCCGCACAGTGGAAGAATCAGAGAGAATGTACGAAGCCTCGCGCGGAAGCGATCGCGTCCACATGGTGGCCTTCAACTACCGCCGAACCCCCGCTGTCGCTCTGGCGAAACGATATATTGACGAAGGCGCCATTGGGCGCATCCTGAACCTTCGTGCGACGTACTTACAGGACTGGTCGGCCGACCCAAACTCTCCCCTGTCGTGGCGTTTCAAGAAGTCAATTGCCGGTTCAGGCGCTGTGGGCGACATCCTGACCCACGTGCTTGACATGGCTCGTTACCTCGCAGGTGAGATCACCGAAGTGAGCAGTCTGACGGCCAACATCATCACGGAACGCCCCTTGCAGCAGGCTGGTGCCGACTCGCTCGGGAATTCCAAAACCGATGGCGGACCAATGGGATCCGTTGATGTAGAAGACGAGGTCTTGTCGCTTGTGAAGTTCGCCAGCGGAGCCATCGGTTCCGTAGAAGCAACGCGTAATGCCTGGGGTCGCAACAACTTCATCACCCTCGAAATCCATGGTTCGGAGGGGTCCATCGTCTTCAACTACGAGAACAGGGACGAACTTCAGGTCTGTTTCAAGAGCGATGAAAACGATCGTCGCGGATTCCGCACGGTATACACCGGCCCCAACCACCCCAATGGCGCCAATCTGTGGCCCATCCCTGCGTTGGGTATCGGTTATGGCGAAACGAAGATCATCGAAGCCCATGACCTCTTCACCGCTATTGCAGGTGGTGACCCTGTTCGCCCCGACTTCGGCGATGGCTACCAGGTTGCTTTGGTCGATCACGCCATTCTCAGCTCGGCAGCGTCCGGGCAGTGGGTTAAGGTTCCTCAGCTCAACCGCGAGACCGGAAGGGTCGAATAAACCAGATGTCCACGACTCCTGTGCTCGCAGTTGAGATGTCCGGCATCACCAAGGCCTTCACCGGAGTTCCTGTTCTTCGCGAGGTCGATTTTGAACTGGTCACTGGTGAAGTGCACGCTCTCGCTGGTGAAAATGGTGCGGGCAAGTCGACTCTCATGAAGATACTGCAGGGCGTGTATCAGCGTGACAGCGGCGAGGTGAGGGTTGCGGGTGAGACAGTCTCCTTGACCGACACCTTCGCTGCGCGGGCTGCAGGCATCGGTATGGTTTTTCAGGAGTTCAGCCTCATCCCCACCCTCACCGTCTGGGAGAACGTCTTCCTGACGGCTGAACCCATGGGCAAATTCGGTCTCATCAATGATTCACTCGCCCGTGAGAAAGCGCATGCCATTTTCGTGGACATGGGTGTCAGCGTCGACGTCACGAGCCTGCTCGAGAATCTGCCCACGGCGCTCTGGCAGCTCACCGAAATCGCCAAAGCTTTGGCCCAGAACGCCCGTGTGCTCATCATGGATGAGCCCACGGCATCGCTGGCCAAGCACGAGACGAATGCGCTCTTCGAACTCATCGAGCGACTCCAGGCCCGTGGAATCTCCATCATTTACATTTCACACCGCATGGATGAGGTTTACCGGGTTGCCGATCGCATCACCGTGCTTCGTGACGGCAAGAAAGCTCTGACCGCAAAACTCTCCGATGTCTCTCCGGCGCAGATTGTCGCGGCCATTGTTGGACGAGAAATGTCCGGAATCATGGCCTACGAAGACCGCAGCGTGAAGATCAGCACGGATGCCGTGATGACCGTGACCGGTTTGGCTTCCGGCAAACGTCTGTCAAATGTCACTTTCGACTTGCACCGCGGAGAAATTCTCGGTCTGGCAGGTCTCATGGGCAGCGGTCGCACGGAACTCGTGAACACGTTGTTCGGAATCGATCGGGCCTCCGCTGGAACCATCACGATCAACGGACAGACCGTATCCATTCGCAATCCAGGGCACGCGATCTCCCTCGGGCTCGCACTCATCCCCGAAGATCGCCGAGCTCAGGGTCTGGTGCTTGAGCACTCCGTGCAGGAAAACATCACCCTTCCTCTTCTCGACGAACTCAAGAGTGGTCCGCTCCTGCGTTCCTCCAAGATAGCCATACGAGCACAAGAGATCATTGGCAAGTTTTCCATCAAGGTCGCCGACCAAACAATGGATGTCTCGAGGCTCTCAGGTGGAAACCAGCAGAAGGTCGTGATCGGAAAATGGCTCGGCACTGATCCAGACATCCTCATGATGGATGAGCCCACGGCTGGCGTAGACATCGGTACCAAGAAGGAGATCTTGGCTATGGTTCGCCAGATTGCCGACGACGGCAAGGCCGTCATCATCATTTCGTCCGAACTTCCGGAACTGCTATCGGTGAGCGACCGCATCCTCGTTCTCCGAGATGGCGAAGTGGTTCGCGATCTTTCGCGGGCCGAGATCCCATCTGAAGAATTCCTTCAACTCGCTGTGCAAGGAGCATAAATGTCTACGCTGACTACGCAAATGACCCGCAGTTTTCGAATTGTTCAGCGCTTTGACTGGCGTCAGAACATTATTTACGTCGGTTTTGTAGTGGTGTTTATCCTCTTCGCCATACTCCTGGGCGACAGCGGTTTCACGAGTGCCAACAACCTCCTGAACATTGCGCGCCAGACGGCCACCATTTCGATCATGGCCGTGGCCATGACATTCGTGATCGCCACCGCCGAAATCGACCTCAGTATCGGGTCTGTCGCGGGTCTGTCCTCCGTGGTTTCTGCCCTGGCCGTGTCTTCCTATGGACTGGTACCGGGCATTCTCGCCGGCCTCCTGGTCGGACTCGTTGTCGGTGCTGTCAACGGCGGACTCGTGGCATGGCTCAAGGTCCCGTCTTTTCTCGTGACCTTGGGAATGCTCGGTCTCATTGTGGGCGTGGCTCGCTGGATCACGGCTTCTGCACCGGTGCCGATCGCCGATGCCACGTTCATCCAGATCTTCGGTGGCGGTAATGTCGGCGCGATTCCGTCCCTTCTGATTTGGGCCGTGGTCGTTGTGGCCATTGGCGCGGTCGTCATGAACAAGACGAAATTCGGCCGCCAAGTTCGGGCTACGGGTGGGAATACTCAGGCAGCCATGTTTACTGGAGTCAACACCGCCCGGATCAAATTCTACGTTTTACTCCTCTCCGGGCTCGTGGCCGCCATCGCAGGCATGCTCTACGCGGGTCGACTTCAGTCTGGACGCTTCCAGTGGGGAACCGGTGATGAACTCTCAGTCATCGCTGCTGTGATTCTTGGGGGAACGTCCCTCTTCGGCGGCCGCGGTGCAATCATTGGATCACTCTTCGGTGCGCTTTTCATCGGCCTGGTCAACAACGGTTTGATCCTCGCCGGCCTTGAAGTGAGTCAGCAGCAGGTCGTTCGTGGCGCCATCATCATTGTCGCCGTCGCCCTGTCGAGCAAAAAGGCCTCAAGCTGATGCAGCCCCGACTCCGAGCCGGTATCCTCGGCGGTGGTTTCATGGCAGAAGTACATGCCCGGGCAATCCGGGCAGCCGGCTCCGAGGTTGTACTGATCGCGAGCTCTTCGCCCGACAGCTCCGCTCGCGCTGCGGCTCGGTTGGGTATCCACGGTATCGCTCCAAACGCCCGCGCCTTGATCGAGTCCGATGCGGTGGATGTCATTCATGTCTGCACACCGAATGCGTTTCATTCTGAGCAGGCAGGGCTGGCTCTTCTAGCCGGAAAACCTGTCGTGTGCGAGAAACCGTTGGCGACGCGGGTGTCAGACGCGGAAGACCTGGTGAGCCGCGCCAGGATCTCTGGAACACCGACTGCCGTTCCGTTCATCTACCGTTATTACCCTGCGGTTCGTGAAATTCGGTCGCGCATCTCACACGGTTCGGCCGGAGAGATGCACCTGCTCCACGGCTCGTATCTCCAGGATTGGCTCGCACTGCCCACAACCACAAACTGGCGGGTCGATGAGAAGGTCGGCGGCTCATCGCGTGCCTTTGCTGACATCGGCGTTCATTGGTGCGACCTGATGGAGTTCGTGACAGGGCACCGCATCACCAGACTCGTCTCAGCGCTCTCGCGATCACATCCTGAACGCGGGTCGACCGAAGATGCCGCATCCATCTTGTTTGAGACAGATCGCGGCGCATCCGGCACGCTCATCGCCAGTCAGATTACCCATGGGCGCAAGAACCGGCTCCACTTTTCCTTTGATGGGGAACTGGAATCATACCGATGGAACCAGGAGCACCCGGGAAAGTTCACGGCTTCGAACCAGAGTAGTGAAAGCACAATCTACTCTGGCTCCGCAGAGCTGTCCGCCCTGTCGTCCCAGCGTCTTGCACATCTTCCTGCCGGGCATCCGAAGGGATATCAAGATGCTTTCAACGCTTTTACAGCGGATGCCTATGCTTCATTTCAGGACCAGAATGTCGATGGCCTTCCCACGTTTGTCGACGGTTTACGGGCTGCGATCATCACAGATGCAGTGTTGACTTCCGCACAGTCCGGCCGATGGGTCGACGTCGTGGGTCCTACTGACGGAACTACTGCTGTGACGAACAACAGCCTCAGCGTCCTCGACGCAGCCCTAACTCAGTAGATTCATACTGACCACGAAGGAGGAACACATGTCTCGACCCGTCACCCTTTTCACCGGTCAGTGGGCCGACCTGCCGCTTGAGCAGGTCGCGAAGTATGCAGCCGAGTGGGGCTACGACGGCCTGGAAATCGCCTGTTCAGGCGAACACCTCGACGTATGGCGTGCCGCAGAAGATGATGCCTACCTTCAGGAACGCCGCGATATTCTCAAGCGCCACAACCTCAAACTCTTTGCAATTTCGAACCATCTCAAGGGCCAGGCCGTCTGCGATGATCCCATCGATTTTCGCCATCATGCCATCGTTGGTTCGCGAGTATGGGGAGACGGTGAAGCCGAGGGCGTTCGCCAGCGCGCCGCCCAGGAGCTCAAACTCACCGGCATCGCCGCTCGCAGGCTTGGCGTCGACACCGTGGTGGGTTTTACGGGCTCAAAAATATGGCCGTACGTTGCCATGTTCCCGCCGGTACCGGAGCATGTCATCGAGGCGGGTTATGAAGATTTCGCGGACCGATGGAATCCGATTATGGATGTCTTTGATGACAATGGTGTGCGGTTTGCCCTTGAAGTTCACCCAAGCGAAATTGCCTACGACTGGTATACGACGGAGAAGACGCTCGAAGCCATCGGACACCGTCCGGCGTTTGGCCTGAACTGGGACCCTTCACATTTGATGTGGCAGGACATCGACCCTGCGGCGTTCATACATAACTTTGCCGATCGGATTTATCACGTGGATTGCAAGGACACCACTTTGCTGCCGAAGGACGGCCGTCGCGGGCGGCTTTCATCGCATTTACCGTGGGGCGACCCGAAACGCTCATGGGACTTCGTCTCGGCGGGTCACGGCAGCGTGGATTGGGAAGCCAGTTTCCGCGCCCTGAACACGATCGGCTATACCGGTCCCATCTCCATCGAATGGGAGGACTCCGGTATGGACCGACTTCGCGGTGCCCCGGAAGCGCTCGCTTTCATTCGGGCACTACTCTGGACGCCAGCGTCGACTTCGTTTGACGCGGTGTTCAGCAACCAGGACTGATGGGGCAGTCCCGCACAAAGTCGCTGAGAGCTATGACATCAATCACATGCCGGGTTGAACCGTTCCCGGTTTCCTGCCAACGCGTTGCTGGCGTGAACAGCTGTCCACTGACTTGTTGATCTGAGGACTCAGCCCTGGCTCATTGGGTCCCCGATAAGACCGGTTACGTCAGCCCGGCCGAAACCCACCAGTCCGGCCGAGCGGCACTCCCCCACTCATTCAGAGTGCGGCAACCGATGCGTCCTCCACGAACCAGACGTGTCGGATCTTTGCATCGTCGCTTCTCGGTGTAAGGCTAGCGTTGCGAACTTTGAATGTCGTGGGCACGCTCACTGAATTACCGAAGATCAGTGCGTGCTGTTTTGGCAGAGACGGCAGGCGGCTGAGCACCGCTTCGGATATGAAAGGAGTCATTCGTCGGACGTGCTGGAGGTCTTCCGGGTTCTGGATCCGGTGCACCACGAAGTTAGAGCACTGCGAAAGTACCGTTTTGGAGATTCCTATTTCAGCCGTCGACTGTCACCAACCTGGCGGCTCAATTCACCGAGCGCGCCGCCAGTGCCTTGGTGAGGGAGCTTGTGGAGGTTGTGGAGCTGTTGATGCGCCAGTCGGTCTCCTTGAGGAAGTGGAACCAGACGAAACCGGTGACGTCGGGTTGCTTCGCCAGGTAGGCCACCAAGGCGGTGTTCCACTTCGACTTCGACCCGCCGGCCTCGGCGGACGAGGTTTCGGCGATAATGATCTGCTTCCCGGGCGCCAGTGCGCGCAGTTGGGCGAGCCCAGTGTCGAAGAGGGCCGCTGGTGCCTGCCAGGTGCTCCAGGCCGCCGACGTACCCCAGTTGTACCCGTCCAGCGCAACGACGTCGACGTACGCGGCGTCGGGGTAAAGTCCGACCAGCGGGGTCGAACCGGTGAACGGGATGTTCGGGCTCCAGACCCAGGACACGTTGGTGGCTCCGGCTGCGGCGACGACGTCGTGCACGTGGCGCCAGGCCGCAGCGTAGTCGCCCGGGGCGTTGCCGTTAACGCTATCCGCCCAGGGATACCAGTTGCCGTTCATCTCATGGCCGTAGCGCAGCATCACCGGCTGCCCCCAGGCGGCCAAGGCCTGGCCCCACTGGGTGAGGTAGGTGTCGTAGGTGCCGTCAGTGACGCGAGTAGAAGAGTAGGCCGGCTGGCTTAGCCCGCCGCCCCAAACCCAGGGTTCCCAGGTGATTAGGCTCGTGGCTCCGCGCGCCCGCACGGAGTCGAGTTCGGCGATCGACAAGGCCTGGTTGAAGTCTTTGTACGACATCACGATCGAGGGGCTCTCGTTTACGAGAGTGGCGACCGCGTCCAGTTCGGAATTCGCCAGGGCGCCGCCCGGGGTGGCCACCCCGAAACGTAGACGGGACGCGCTGATTGGGGCGCTCGTTGTAATGGCCTGCTGGGTGAGGGTGGTGGTGGCTGCCGGGTCCACCGCGGTGGAGACGGGGGCGAAGCTGACGGTGAAGGACGCGCTGGCCGTCACGGTGCCTACTGTTGCCGTCACCGGCAGGATGCTGGTTGTGGTGTTGGGAACCGTCAGATCGGCGCTGAAGGTTCCGTTCGCCCAGGTTTGAACCGCAAGACGGGTAGTTCCCATGGTCACCGTGCCCGCGGTGTTTCGCGGAAATCCGCGTCCGCTGGCGGTGAGTGTGGAGCCGGCCGGGCCGGTGTTCGGGCTCAATGAGAGAGTGGTGGCACTCGACGCGGCTGACGCGCTGGGGGCGGCAGCCATGCCGGTGGATCCGGCCAGGATGGTAAGTAACACGACCGAAACCGCGACCGCGGATCGGATGTGACGGTGTGCGCGCATGGAAGCTCCCGGGTGGGGAGATTCACTCGGATACCACGGCACAATGCCGCAGTGAAAATCTCTTGTGTCGTCAGAGTAGGGCATCAAGGGGGCCCGCGGAATCCGCGGGGTCTGCTGGCCGCAAATAAAAAAACGTCGGTCCGCATGTACTTCAGGCCAGCACGTTGGGGTACCCAGGAGGTGGTGGCGTGCGAGGAGAGTCGCGCCGTGCCTGCTGGCGGATCCGGCTCGCCCGGGAACACCTCACTCCTGCGAGACACCAAGGAGCAGAGCCTGGTCACCTGCAACAAATCGCCCCTTTCACCCGAGTGCACCTCCACGCGGGCGAGAGCGAGGCCGTTCAACTCGCCCTCGAACCGCGGAGCTGTACCCACTGGGATGAGAACGCCGCGGCGTTGCGCATTGTCGGCGGTACTTACACCGTCACAGTCGGCATCATCGGGGCCGGCGGCTGGACCAAGGAGGCCACATTCCCGCTGAGAAGACTGAATCAGCCCGACTTGTCCCCGTCTTGAGCCGGAGCCAGGAAAGCGCCGACCAGCTCGCTGAAGAATTAAAAGTTGCGAATGCTTTCGGCGGCTACAACGACCTCATTGCTCACCCGAATATCGACTCGTCGTCGTCCCCACTCCGGGTCCGCAACGCAGAGTGCTAAATTACTTAGTAGGTCATCGCTAGTTCGGATGCGTTCAACGACGTTTAGCGTCGCGATTGAGCGGCCGCGGAGATTTCGGATTGACGTTGTCCACCTCCCCCTTGATGGGGGCGGTATCGACACCCCTACCGAATTACAGATCGGACCCGCATGTTCAGCAACCTAACCGGATGGCATTCCCTGATCATCCTTGCAATCGTCGTGCTTCTCTTCGGCTCGTCCAAACTTCCCGCCCTTGCTCGCAGCCTTGGGCAGTCGACAAAGATTTTGAAGAGCGAAATGCAGAGTACGACCCCCGCCGAATCAGGCCTCGATGCCCCGGTGGCCGCTACACCCGAGTCACCGGAGCCTGCCCCCCGTCTCTGAGACGGTGCCAAAGGGCATACAAGGAACGCCCGCGATATTGTCGCGGACGTTCCTTTTTTCGTAGCTGGTCCGGGGTCAGCCGGAGGTGACCTTCCCGCCCTCGCTGCCCTGCGTGTCCTGGTTGAGCTGGGCGTCGGTACAGACCCGTCGGACCTTTACAACCTGCACGGTCAACGTCAACCAGATGGCGGCGACGATAGTGAAGATCGCTATGACCGTGACCTTTCCCATCGTGACAAAGGGTTTGGGTTCGGCCGGATGGTATGCCGACTGGCCCACCGTGACATTCACGGTTACCGAGTCTGTGATCGGTTGCTCGCCCATAGACGGTGTGTAGTGGGCGAAGAATTCCTGCGGCCCGGCCTCTGACGGCCGGTAGAGGTGGTCAGAGTCTCCGCCCAGGGTCAGGACGGCGACGCCCGTGGTATCGGTGGCGATTGTGCCCAGGGGAAGGAGCCGTTCCCCCAGTGCGCTCGTCGTCGTGAGGAATTCGACATCCCCCTGGGACATGGGTCGACCGTCCGGATCGGTGAGGGTCGCGGTGAGCCGCACTAGGCCGGTCGCTTCCACCCCGGTCAGGGCTATGGATGCCGTGTCTGACGTCGTGTCCGCCTGAGCGGGAGCCGCAGCCCCGACTGCCGCCCCACCCATCAGCCCCACGAGCAGGACGACGATACCCACGGATCGGGCCATCCGCCCGTTACCATCGACCTTTTGCCCGGATTCTGCTTTCCGGACAGTCCCATTCGCGGCGTCGATCTCCTCGATCTCGTCGATGGACAACAGGGGCACCACCCGGAAGAGCAGCATGAGCAGCAGCGGAACGGCGGCCGCTGCGGCGAGGGTCATGGCCACTCCGACCCATGTGATTCGAAAGTCGCCGAAGGTTCCGGTCATGTTGTCGAATGTGGCCGGAGCAACGACCATGAGCATCCGTTTCAGCCACATTGCCGGAACGACGAGGGCCGCCGCTGTGACGATGCCCCACACATTCCTGGTCCAGGGCAACGCCATGATCACGATCGGCAGTACGCCCCCGACGATAACGAATAGCCAAAACCAGACGGCCAGGCGGCCGAGCAGGAGCTCGTGAAACACTGCGAGGGTGTCTGGTTCACCGATGTACGCGCCAGGCAGGAGATCCGCAAAGGTCATATAGAGGTAGGTCGCGGAGAAAGTGACCAGCAGCATCCCGAGACGGACGAAGTGTCTTGGGGTGATAAACGCCTCCAGGTGGTAGCCACGACGGAATGACGCGACGACAAGAATGACCAGCGCTACGCCCGAGTAGAGTGCTGCGACGACGAAGTACGGCGCCCAGATGCTTTCATTCCACCAGGGGCGGTTGGTTAGTGTGAAGGCCCATGACAGCACGGAATGCACCGACACCGCCAAGGGAATGATCATGATCGACACCAGTCCAAGTGACCGGTTCAGCACCTTCCGTTGTACAGGGTTACCCACCCAGCCGCGAGATAGGACTCTGTACAAGCCGGCTCTGAACCGGCCGAGCCGGTGCGGGCCCTCACCATGCAGGATGGCCATGTCCGGCACGAGTGGCAACAGGAAGAACACCAGGGATGCGGCGGTATAGGTCATCACGGCGATAAAGTCCCAGAACACTGGGGCCGCGAAGTTTGGTTGGGTCAACAGCTCCCAGACTCGCTCCGGGCGTCCCAGGTGCGGGATGATGAGTGCCGTGCCCACAAGCACAGTCACTACTGCGGTGCCCTCGGCAAGCCGGGTGAGCGGTGCACGCCAGTCGGCGCCGGTGAGGCGCAGGATCGCGGAAACCACCGCTCCGCCGTAACTGACCCCAATGAATGTGATCACGTCGGCGATGTAGATGCCCCAGAACGCCTGATCGTTGTAGCCGGCGACACCCATCCCAAACACAAGCTGTACGATCCAGGCGACGACACCGGCCAGGACCACAATGCCGAGGGCGGTGATCGCGTACCAGTAGCGGCGGCTGGGGGTCCCGAATGGGCGAAGCGCTGCGGCCCGGACCGGGTTGCTCACGAGAGGTCCTGTCCGTGGCCGCGAATGTAGTAAACCCGCGGGTTGGTCCCGAGTTCCTCCTTGAATCGCACGGCGTCGTTCTCTTTGAGAAATTCGGAGAGTACCTTGACGTCTCCGAGGCCATTCACGGCGACGTCGGTGATCAGGTCGCCGACATACATGACACCCATTGGGCAGCCGGTCACGCACGCGGGTAGTTCACCGTACGGCAGTCGGTCTGCGCATAGAACGCACTTGCCGACTGTTCCCTTCTGTTGGGGCACCGGCATTTGCGGCGTCGGAGGGAATGGCATCATTGTGACTGGTTTTGGTTCGTTCCAGTTGAAGTAGCGCGCCTCGTAGGGGCAGGCCGCCATGCAGGCCCGGGAGCCGACGCAGGTGTTCGGGTCGACGAGGACGAGCCCTTCGTCAGTGCGGAAGGTGGCGCTCACCGGGCAGACCGACAGGCACGGCGGGTTCTCACACATCATGCACGGCCGTGGCATCGGATAGGTGCCCCCTGTGCTGTCCTCCATCGAATACACCTTTATCCAGGTCTGCTCCTCCGGTAGCTTGTGCCGCTGTTGACAGGCGATTGTGCACGCTTTGCAGCCGTCGCAGCTTCGGAGGTCGATGACCATGCACCACGCGTGCTCCGGTCCTTTCCCCTTCTTTCCATTCGTTCCTCCCTGCCCGGTTGTCGCCTCCGCGTCGTCGTTGAGGAACCCGAGGGCTATGGCACTTCCGCCGGCTGCCGCGATCCCGAGGGTGGCGAGGAGGTTGCGACGGCTGAGAGTGTGCGACTTGCCTTCCGTGCCGACGCCGGTTTTTCTCACCCGGTTGTCGCCTGCCTCGACTGGCTCGTCTGCTTTATTAGACATTCGAATGTCCTGCCAAACTGCTTGGTGTTCGTGAGTGGAACGGGTGAACGCTGCGTTCAGCGCTCGGAGACACGCCGTGGGATGCGTCGTGGGATAGTCGGGGCGAACGTCACCAGTGCGGCGGCGGCCGCGATCAGCGCGAGAGCCGATCCGGGAATGCCCCACATTGTGAAGTTCATAACCACGGTCGGGCCCACGACCAATGGGGTGAAAGAGTCGATGGTCATCGGTGCGGAACCATCCAGGTTGTGTCCCATCTGCCAGAGGCGGAACTGCACATCGGCCAGCGCCCCGACAGGTATAAGCCACAATCCGGTGCAGGCGAGACGTCGCCACCAGGCTCTGTCCGCCGCTGTCGCAATGATTACTCCCAGCACAGCGAGCAGGATCACAAACGGCCACAGCGTCATCTCGGGCATCCCTGTAGCGTCGAAGCGCGGCATCCCGATGTAATGCGAGAGCACCGTGATCTCACTCAGGTCGCCACTGACGCTGTTGCCGTACGCTTTGATGTCGAGGCCGGCTGGGTATTGGGGGGCGAGGAACCTCATTTGCCAGATCGGCAATGTGGCAGCGACGAGTACCAAAGCGATCCCGGCGGCACCGGCAACGATCCGCGCGATTCCGATTCGCGTCACCGAACCTCGCCGGAAAAAGCGGGCGAACCCTTCGGTTCCTGCCGTCATGAGACCGTCAGCGTTCCTTCCATTCCGCCTGACCGATGCCCGGGTATCGAGCAGTACACCGCGTATGTGCCCGGTGCGAGGGTGACGTCTGCCTCGACGGTTTCACCGGCATCAGCCATGAGATGCACATGCAACTCATCGATCAAGAGGTCATGCCCTGTCGTTCCCTTGTTCGTGAAGCGGATCGTCGTTTCGCCCGCGACCGCAGTGAGGGCGGCCGGCGTAAAGGAGAACTCCTTGCCGACCACGGCAAGCACCGCGGTGGACGAGCTGGACGAGGACGTCGCCGACCGGTCAGGCTGAGCCCCGCCGGTGCTGCATGCCGTCGCCAGCAGGACCACGGTCAAGAACAACGATGCAAGGCCCGCGCGTCGCGAGGATGCCGGCCTCATCAGGCACCCGCCGGTGCTACAAGCAGCCACCCGTACATTTCCATGTGCATGGCAGAGCAGAACTGAGCGCAGTAGAAGGCGAACGATCCCACCCGGTCGGCGGTGAACTCCACGCTCACGGTCTCCCCCGGGTCGAGCGTGGCCTGAAGGTTGTGATTGGGCACTGCGAATGTGTGTGTGGCGTTTTCCGCTGTCTCGATGTTGGTCAGGTGGATGCGCAGCTTCTCACCGACAGTGACCGGGATCTGCTCAGGAGTGAAGTGGCTGCGCATGACAGTCGCGTAGACATCGACGAAGCCGTCCGCGCGCACGATTCGTTCCTGCCCGGAGGCGGTCGCGAACTCCGATTTAGCCATGGTCTCCGGGTCGGTACCCGGAGGGTAGACCGTGAGCGGGCTGAGCCGGTCGACGCTGATAATCTGCGCATAGTGCGGCTCGGATCCGCCGAGGGGCAAACTGCTCAGCACGCGTGGCGGCGTGTGATCAATGTCGAAAAGCTCCAAGTTCACCGGATGCTGCGGACCAAGTTTCTGCACCTGATCGAGCGACCACTTGTTGAGGGCGACCATGTACGTCCCGACCGGCGCTACAGTGTCTCCGCCGGGGATCGCGAGGTGGCCAATGTTGTAGTGCACGGGGATCTTCTCAAGAACGGTAAACGGCTTTTCAGTCACACCGGCATCGGGACCCAGGGTCCACTTGATGATCGCACTGTCGATGAAGAGGCTCGTGTACGCGTTGCCTTTGCCGTCGTACTGCGTATGGAGCGGCCCGGCACCGAGTTCGACATGCGCCGCAGTGACGGCCGTGATCGGGATGATCGGAACGCCGTAGCGGTCCGTGCCCTCGAAGTTCTTGTCCTCGATGGCCTTCTTGATCATCGTGATCGAGTACACCGTCACGGCCGGGTCGAGCTTGCCCGCGATCACGATGTAGTTTCCGTCGGGAGAGACCTCAACTCCATGCGGATTCTTCGGCTCAGGAATGAAGTGCAGGATACCCTCACTGATGGCCACTTGCAACGGGATCACGCGGATGCCGTTCCGCATAATGATCTTGCCTGCAGCGACGACCTTTTCGGCTTTCTTCCAGTCAATGACGTGGAGGTAGTCGTATTTGTTCTTGGCCGCCCCGATTTCAATCGGCGGGTTCTTGTGAGACATGCCGACCGAGAGCTCGGCGTTGAACGAATTCAGGAACCCGTAGCCCGCGCTGGCCAGCTTGCCCATGTCCGCGAGATCCTGACTATAGGGTGGGAGCTCGATCTGAAAGCTTTTTTCGGGCACCAGGTGGCCCGTCGTCTGGTCGATCGCACACCAGCTCGAGAAGCCTCGATAAAGGTCCGCGTAGCTTTCGAGCGGCGCATATCCGTTATCGGTAATCGGCCGGGGAGTGATGGACGACACATGGGCGTACTCGGAATCGGGCGTGACGAACACTCCGCCGTGAGCGCTGCCGATGTTGGGGATGTCGTAGATCTGCTTCGTCTTGTAGTCGGCGAGGTCAACCATACCGATCCGCCCGTTGGCACGGTCGTTGACGTACAGCCAGCGGCCGTCATACCGGCCTTCGGTTTCCGAGAGGGCGGGATGGTGGGTGTCGCCCCAGCTCAGCAGATTGCTCTTGGTCGGATCGGACCCCCGCGGGATGACGCCGTCAACGTCCGTACCAAAGCCATATCCAGAGAATGAATCGCGAGAGAACACGGGAATGATCTTTAGCAGCCGCATCGAAGGGATGCCGATGATCGAGATCTGACCGGAGTGCCCGCCGGACGCGAACATGAAGTACGGATCATACTTGCCGGGTGGCACCACCGACGTCAGAGCCGCACGGGCCTCGGCACCGGTCAGTCCCCGGCTTGAGGCCACAGCCGCGAGTTCCCCACCGGCTCCTAGATTGTTGCCAACGTTCGTGCCGGTGATGCCAACGGCCGCGCCAGCGACCACACCACCGCCAACCTTGAGAAAATCTCTTCGTTTCATGGCGGGGATCTTCATGGCATGTTCCTCCTACTTGTCGCAGGTTCACACGGCTTTTCGGCGCGCAAAACAGGCACTAATGGCAGGTCATGCTCGCCCAGCTGAGGATCCCGAACAGGAGGCGGGCCACTACGGGCAGTGGGTCGCGTCAAAATACGCTTGACGCACGTCGTCACGTTTGCCGCGGCGGCTCCCACGATGCGACCGGCGAGACTTGGCCGGGGGCATGGGGTGGACGCACTCCACTTGGAATGCGTTCTAGCCTACCAATTGGATGATGCTCATCGAAGCATACCGGGTCTCGCCCCCGGTTCCGGAACAAGGGCGGTAGTTCTCATACTGTCGCCGTCGGCACAACTGTGGATTTCGTGGGTGAACGGATCGACACCAGTCGGAGCCAGAGCGCCGATGCTTCTCAGCCTTTGTGAATCAGGTCTACGATTCTTTGGGCGTTGTCGTCTGGAGCGATGCTGATCTGCACATGATCATCCTCCAAGGCTTCCATCACCACGGCGGCAGCCTGTATCTCGCCGCCGATCTTGATAATCAGGCGCGCCGAATCTCCGGCTTGGACAGCCTTCACCGTGAGGGCGTTAAAGACGATCGCCCCGTCTTCGGTGAACGTCACGTCAACCGCGTTCTGCCCCTCACCTTCGGCGATGGTGGCATCCTTCACTCCAGCTCGCTCAAGTGCGGATGGGAGAACAACATTCTCGCCATTGACCTGAACGCATTGCGGGTCCGCCCCATCAGCGCACGTCTCCGATACTGCCAACTCGATCGCTCCCCCTGTAGCCGACGCTGTATCGCTGGCGCCAACACCAGCCGAACACCCACTGAGGGCCAACACGATAAGTACGACCAGAGAGAGCCTGGGGGTTCGAGAAGCCATGAATATTCTTCCTTAGACGCGGGAGATGAGTGCTGGTACAGCTGCCGCGTCCAACCATTGTTGCCCGCCGCGGATTGGCGATCTACAAATTGGTCATTTGCACCAGCAGCGTCTCGGCGGCACTGGAGATGCTGCCAATTGAGGAGAGAGGGACGATGCCAGCAACGCCCCAGAACCAGTGGACGCGCTTTCCATCTCGGGGCACAGGTTACCAGGCATGGACTGGCGAGCGTTCGGGGCGTTCACTTCGCGGGCATCACGGCCGGGCGCCGCTCCATGTGCCGCCAAGCTCCTCCGGTCAGTGGACTCAGCGTGACGAGCGTGTAGACGACCGCGACGATTCCGAAGGCGAGCGACAGTCCGATCGTGTCGGCGGCGAGGCCGCCGAGCAGGGCGCCGAACGGCACCCCCGCCCACGCACCGGCGTTGATCAAGCCGAACACCCGGCCGCGCATGTGTTCAGGAACGCGTTCAAGCTCCACCGCGCCGAGAATCGGATTAATCGCCCCAGCCGCCAGGCCCGAGAGCACGGTCATCGCGACGAGCACGGGCAGCGGCGCACCGATAGCGAAGGCAGCGCTCGACGGGCCGCCAGCCACGGCAAAGCAAACCGCCAGGGTCACGCGGCGGGGCACACGGTGAGCGACGAAGCCGAAGGCCACGTTGCCCACCAGAGCGCAACCGCCCATGACCGCCACCAGCAGACCCAGAGCGGCCGCGCCTCCCAGACGATCGTTCGCGTAGAGGGGCATCAGGGTCGAGCCGCGGGCGGCGTCGAGCAGGTTCGTGACCAGCACGAGGCCGACGACCAAACGCATCAGCGGGTCGTGGATGACGAAGCGAAAGCCTTCAGCCAGGTCGGCCCAATACGAGGTATGGGGAGTGTCAACGCTGTCGCCGCTCAGCCTGACGGTGGCAGGGACGGCTGCCACGAACGTCCAGGTCAGCAGCGCTGAGACCGCGAACGTTGCCGCGTTGACGAAGAGGGCTGCGATCGGCCCCAGGAGCGCGACGAGCAGGCCGGCGATCGAGGCGCCGATCAGCTTGGCGAAGCGCTCAGAGCCGTCGAGGAGCCCGACACTCTGCTCGATCCGCACGCCGGCCCGTACCGTCAGCCCGGGCAGCATGACGCGGCGGGCGGTCTGTCCCGGGGTGTCGAGCAATCCGCCCGCGAATACCAGGATGAGAAGGGCCCAGAATGGCAGCCCGACGGTCAGCGCCAGTACCGGCATGGCCAGCACGGTGGCACCGCTCACGAGGTCCGCAACGATCGCCGCTCGGCGGTGACCCACCCGGTCCACGACAACCCCGCCGAGCGCCCCGCCGACCACAACCGGGGCGGTAGCGAAGAATGCCGCGATTCCCACCTCGACGCCCGACCCGCCGAGGCCGAGGACGTAGAAGGGGATGGCGAACGCTGTGATCACGTTGCCCGTTTGCGAGATCGCGTGGGCAGCCAGCAGGGCCGAGAGGGCGCCGGTTGCGCGGCGGTCGCGAGGCAGCGCCTCGTTCATGTTCTTGCTCATCGGCGGTCTGACTCAGGGACGGCGATAGGCCTGGTAGACGAGCACCACAGGCTCGGCGCCGTCGGCCGTCGCCGGGTCGTGAGCAGCGCTCGCGTCGACCCACCGGGTGACCAGGGCTTCGAGCTCGGCCCGCATAGTGCCCAGCTCCTCGACCGTTAGACGCAGGCTGCGATCCCCGCTCGCGCCTGCCGCGACCCACTCACGAGGCAGGGCAGGTGTCGCGTCGATGTAGTCCGTAAACCGGGCGGCGTAGGCCTGAGCAATCGACTTCTGCAGAACAGAAGACGCCGCGAGCTTATCGGGGTCGTCGAGCAGATCGGCGGGCTCCCAACTGGTCAGTAGGGTCGTGGCCTTCCACCAACGTTCGCGGTGGTCGGTGCTCTGAGCCTCGGCGGGCTCGATCAGGGCGATGGAGGCAAGCTTGCCGAGATGGTAGCTGATGGTACCGGGAGCCTCATCGACGATGTCGCCGAGCTGGGCTGCGGTCAACGGGCCGCGTTCGCGAAGCAGGCCGAGCAGACGCAACCGGGTCGGATGCGCGAGGACCCGCATGGATGCAGCCGAGCTGAGCGTGGTGCGTGAAGCGTCGCGGGGGGACATACCGCTGACCCTATAAGAACAACAGTTATTGCGCAATGATTGTTGCGCGATAACTGGTACTCGAGCGCCCTCTCGCTCCTAAGCTGAGCCCATGGTCAACGAGGCGAAACATGAGGGCCGGGCTCTTCGGATCGAAGGTTTGGTGAACGCACGCGATCTCGGTAGCCTCCCACGACAACTCACGGCACGACAATAGAGGGCGCATTTCGCTCCGCACTTCTCGGCCTCGACCTGGTCACACTCCTCGAATCCCCGGGACTCAACGACGCCAACCGGGCCGCGGTCACGAACTGGCGAGGCTCCGTCTGACCCGGGTGCACGACATTTCGCCCTGAGGTTCCGCTTGCAGCCTTTAGGTTGGTGGGATGGATGAAGAGGTTCTGGCCGGGGGAAACTCGAGCATTGTCGTGCGGGTGGGCGATACCGTTCACCGCCCCGCCGGTCCTTGGACTCCTGCGGTACATCAACTTCTGAGCACACTCCGTGCGGCGGGCGTGATGGAAGTACCTGAGCCCTTGGGTCTGGACGAGCAGGGCCGCGAAGTGCTCTCCTACCTTCCGGGGATCGTCGGCAACTACCCGTTGCCCAGCTGGATCTGGTCGTCGACGATCCTGCACGAGGCTGGGTCCTTGCTCCGACGGGTGCATGACGCGAGCGCACCCCTCGCGCACTCGGCAGCCACATGGCAGTTGCCTGCACACGAGCCAATCGAGGTGGTGTGCCTGAACGACGTCGCACCGTACAACATGGTTTTCCAAGACGGGCACATCACCGGTCTCATCGACGTTGACATGGCCTCCCCCGGGCCTCGGATTTTGGATCTGGCTTACCTCGCATATCGACTCGTCCCGCTCGGCGAGTACTCAGACCCTGACGCGCCCGGACGAGATGCTCGCCCGGGCCGGCTCGATGCGCTCATCCGTTCCTACGGCTATGAGTTTGACCAGGCTGCCGTTCTTCGGGCGGCAGCGGACCGTATGGAGGATCTGGCCGTGTTCACGGATCAACGTGCCGCCGACACGGGCCGCAATGATTTCCTGGAGCATGCCGCACTGTACCGACGCGACCGCGACCGACTTCTCGACATGATCGCAAGCCTGAAGGCCCCGTGAACGCGGATATCCAGGTAGTCCAAGTCAACGATCCACGCTTGAAGCGTCTAACCGAGGCGGGGTACTTCGTTGTCGGCGAATCGTGGGGTGCCCGCCTGCGCCTGAGCGATCCACCCAACCTGACGGTCCTGAACGCCGCCGTCGTCGCGGCAACAGGCCAAGGATTCCGGATCGAGGAACTCGATGCCAGCTGGGCGCCTCAGGTCACAGCACTCGAAGCCATGAACCACGCCGACTACCCGTACACGCCAGCGACATCCGTGCCCCACCGCGACGAGTCCGACGTGCTCGACCTGTGGACATTCGGCTGCCGTCTCTTTGGCGCCATCCATGACGGACAACTCGTGGCCGTCAGCGTAATGAGACTGACTGCCGCGCGCGCGGAAACCGAATTCACTTCCGTCCACCGCACTTACCGCCGACGAGGGCTCGCCGTTGCCGTCAAGGCCGCATCGATCACGGCGTTGGCCCACGACGGCGTCAGGATCTTCGGCACGGGTGGTGCTCAAGTCAACGCCGGCAGCATCCGTATGAACGAACACCTCGGCTACGCCATCGAAGAACGCTGGCTCAGCCTCACCGTGCCGCATTAGAACAAGAACACACGCGCTCGGAGGAGGTTTCTACACGGCCACTATCCCTGGGCGGCGGTTCATGCCCTGAAGCGGCGTTCAGGCCCAAGGCGGCGGGACCGAGGCGCCGCCACGCAGTGCCACCTGGAGGTTCAAATCGTCACCGGCCTGGAGCTGGCGGCTAGTCAGTGGGTTGAGGAAGCCGAGATCGTCGACCGTGATGCCGAAGCGGTCGGCGATGTCGTTGAGCGTGTCGCCAGCGACCGCCCGGTAGGAGATGGGGGCACCATCGGTTGTGGCGGTGGCGCCGCCGGCGCCGAACCGGGAACCGGTGTCAACGGCGAGCAGCCCGGGCCGGGTGTCCGGCACGTCCCAGGTGATCGTGCCGACCGCCCGGGGAGTGAGCACGCAGCCGTCAGGATCGGTCGTGCTCGGGTCGGTCTCCGTGATGACGGCAGTCAGGAAGTAGCTGGGGTTGCCCCGGGAGTAGTCTCTGTCTCCCAAACTCAGCCCGGGCTGATCGGCGTCCGTGGATAGGTTGCCGAAGGAGAAGTTGTACATGTCGGCCAGGCAAGTCGTGGTCTCCGACCAGGGACTGAAGAACAGTTGCAAGCCTCCGGGAACGTCCGAGTGGAAGTCTTTCAGTGCGACGTCGAACCCGCCGCCTGCGGCCGTGACGACGACGGTTCCGGAGACGGTGTCGTCCCCCGAGGCCGACGTGAGCTCGGCCGTGCCGATGACACCGTCGGGGATGACGACGTCGACCGCGCCGTCGGGCGGGGCCGACGCATCAGTGTGAACGGCCGTGTCGAGCGGTGGAGTCTGGGTTGTCGGGGGCGAGCAGGCCACCAGTCCGAGCACCAGAGCGATGCTCCCCAGAACGGATGTCGTCAGTCGTGGCATCAGGTCCCCTCCCCGCCGGGCCCAGTATGGCAGTCGGCCGCGTCGCCGGTCCAGCCGCGGGCCCGAGAAACGAGATGGCTCGACCGACGTCGCCACCGGACGCACCGGTCGCTATGAACCCTCCCGTTGGCGGTTGGGCTTGCGGGCGAAGCAGGGGGACTTTTCAGTCGCCTGAATTGCCCGGATGCCGCGGTTCAGACGTGCTCGTGGGCTACCTGCCGGGGCTGGCAATGAGGCGCGTCGCGGACCTGCACGCGGGCGAAGCCAAGACCGACGCCCGCGATGCCGCGATCATCGCCCAAGCCGCGAGGAGCCTCCCGCCCGCTTTGCGGTCGCTGCAGCTGGCCGATGAGCAGGTCGCTGAGCTCTCGATGCTTTGCGGTTTCGACGACGATGTCGTTGGCCAGATCACGGCCACGAGCAACCGTATCCGGGGCCTGCTCGCCCAGATCCACCCTGCGTTGGAGCGGGTCCTGGGCCCGCACCTGGACCATCCGGCGGTGCTGGATCTGCTGCAGCGCTACCCAACGCCAGCGGCGATGAAGGCCGCTGGCCCAACTCGACTTGGCAACCAGCTGCTGAAGTTGGCACCGCGAATGGGCCGGCGCCTCGCGGACGAGATCACCCGGGCGCTGGGCGAGCAGACCGTAGTGGTGACGGGCACGAACGAGACCAACGTCGTGCTCCCCAAGCGTGCCGAACAGCTCGCCGCGCTCCGCCGGCACTCGCAGACGCGAACCGACTTCCGACCGCCGCTCTAGCTCGAAGCCTGAGTGGGTCCCTGGCCACTCCGATGACAGCTACAAAGCGATGGCACTAGTGAGGTTGACGAGCACATGGTGAGGGGCAACGGCCAGCACCACGTTTGCATATTGGCTGAGTATGGTTACTCGCAATGGTCGATTGGTTCCTTGGGCTGCTGACGCCCGCTCAGTGGGATGCGTGGCGCACCTGGCTCGCGACCGATGGGGGGGCTCACCGCGCTGCTCATCGAAGCCCTCCGGTCCAACGGCTAAATGAGGTCGGGTCCATCCGCTTCCGAGATCAGACGCTTATCGCGACCTTTCCACGGGCGTGCTCGTCGACGAAGTACCGCATGGCAGCGGGCACCTCGGCAAGCCCATAGATGCGATCGATTACGGGGGTCACCCGCCCGGCCTCAATCAGGTCGCGTCGCTCGTTCAGCGTTTTCGTGCTGCCATTCTGGGTGAATGGTTTGAGTTTTTGGCCAATGAATGGCGATATGGCAACGGCTTTGAGGATGTGCCCCGTAGGCCCGACCACGCGTCCGCCTGTGCCACTGGAGAGCACGAGGACTCCCTTGGAAATGAGTGCGCTGCGCAATTCGGTCAGCGTGTGGTTCCCGATCAGATCGAAGATGACTTGGTGCCGAGCGGTTCCACGGGTGAAGTCGTCGCGGCCGTAATCGACGACGTGGTCGGCACCGAGTGATTGCACGAGCGCAGCGTTGGCGGCGCTGCTCACGGCGGTGACCTCGGCGCCGAGCGCCTTCGCGATCTGCACAGCGAAAGTCCTTACTCCCCCGGATGCCCCATTGACCAGCACCCGCTGACCGGGCGTCACCGAACCGGCATCGCGCAAGCCGACCAAAGCTGTCATCCCGGACAGAGGCACCGCGGCGGCTTGCTCGAAGGTCAAATTGACCGGCTTTCGCGCCAGAAGGGAGGCGGGTGCGGCGACGTACTCCGCAAAGGTTCCTGAACTGAGCTCTCGTAGACCTCGTCGCCCTGGCGGAAGGCCGTGACGTTGGTGCCGACCGACTCGACGACGCCCGCGACATCCTTGCCCCGCGTCATCGCTTTCGGTCTTCGAGTGCCGAAGGCCAATCGCGCGACAAGCGGTGTGCCCGACATGTGAATCCAGTCGGCATGGTTGAGGCTCGCGGCTACCACGCGGACGAGAACGTCGTTTTGACCAACGACCGGATGGTCGATGTCTTCCACTTTGAGCACTTCTACATCGCCGTAGTCCCGCTGAACTATTGCCTTCAAGATGTGCCTCCTAGTTCGGCTGCAGGGTACCGCTTACCGGTAACGTCTTTCGGCGCTGCGCACAGCCGGGCGGCGGTGACGCGACCGGTGGCCGGGCCGGAGCGGTGCCCAATCACGGCTGGCCTTTTGTGGGACAGGAGACGGTCATGCCCGAGCCGTTACGGCTGCGGTCGTGCCAAAGCCCCGCACAATGAGCCAAATGGCGAAGAACAGCTCGAACAGGCCACCCGGAACGGTGAAAACGAGGCTGGCACCCACTACGCCGGCGAGTTCGAGAAAGCACCCGCCCGCGAATAACGCGTAGCCAATAAATCCCCACACGGCCAGGAACCGTGGCACGAGGCGTGAGCGGTAGAGCGCAATGCAGAACAGCAGGCTACCGACGCCAAGGCCCGCCATCGCAATGTTGTATGCAAGGAAGTTGGTGCCGCCCATGCCTGCGAGTAGCGCGACCGCGCCGACCGCCAAAAACCCACCCTCGAAGATCCGGGTGGCGAGGTAGCTGGCCGCGATTCCGGGAGCGTGTGGCCAAAGGACAGGAAGCATGACAGCTCCGATCGCGATCACGGCCACCGAGTTCAACACCATGAGCACCACTCCTGCGGTGAGGAGGCCGCCGGGGGAAGCGGTCGTCGCGATAGAGCTTCCAGTGCCGTAAAGGAAAAAGGCGGCAAGCATCAGCGCGCCGACGGTGCGGGCAATTGTGCGTGTATTACTCATACGTTTCTCATCTCCAGTCGTCGCACCTTACGGTGTATGGTGAACAGTGCGAAAGTACCATACGGCGTATGGTGATGTCTATGGCGAAGCTTGAAGATAGAACACCGGTCACCCGTGAGCGAGCGATCAGGGTCGCCATGGCGCTGGCCGATGCCGACGGGATCGAGTTGCTCAGCATGCGCAAGCTGGCCGCCGCACTCGACATAACGGCCATGTCGCTCTACTACCATTTGAAGGACAAGGAAGATCTTCTCGACGGGATGCTCGACATCGTGCACTCCGAATTCGCGACGCCGAGTGCTGGGGACGAGTGGCGGGCGGCCATGCGGAAGCGGGCGGGGTCGACGCGCAGTGTCCTGGCACTGCATCCCTGGGCCATCAGCATGAAGGCCCGCACATCCCCTGGACCGGCGACCCTCGGTCACCTCGATTCGGTCATCGGCTGCTTAACGGCTGCGGGCTTCTCGATGGCCATGACGGGCCACGCCATGTCGATCCTGGACAGTTACGTGCTGGGCTTCGCCCAGCAGGAGGCCTCGCTGCCGCTCGACCCGTCCGGCGACATCGGCGACGCGACCGAAGCCATTATGGCGCAGCAGGAAGCCATGGCCGACTCCTTTAAGAACCTCGCCGCGATGGCAGTATCGCTGATCCTGCAACCCGGATACGCCTTCGGCAACGAATTTGACTTCGGTCTCGAACTGATTCTCGACGGTCTCGAAGTAGCCCTTCTCAGCGACTCCGTTCCTTCTAGTCAGTAACGTTCGGCCGGACAAGGCCAAACACCTTCCATCGGATGAGACCGGCGGACCACCGCTACGGACCTAACCGTCCCGCGACGGTCAACGTACTGCCCGAGAGGACAAAACACCCAGCATTCGAGACAATCCGACGCGCGTGAAAACAGACAAAACAGCTTGAGCGGCGTCGCTGAACACGAATTCGCAGCCACGAAGAGCCGCAAGATCCGCTTAAACCAGAAATCGCTCCTGAGAAGCCTCAGGAGCGATTTCCTTTTGTTTCGACCGGACCGTTTCGTGAAGAGTTTCGCGAACGGCCCTTGGTGGGCTGTTTACGAAAGCTAGCAGGGCGCGGATCGGCGGTGAGGGTTGAACTCCATTTCCTCCGCAGCCCTCATTCTTTTCCTCCCGGAAGGCCAGCGCCTGACCACTGACTCCCGATCTGACCCAGCGCGAGGCGCGAATTCATTCGCTGCTCGGCCTCAGACGAAGGCGACCGCGCGCACCGGCGCCCCGTCGCCGCCGAGTCGCAGGGGGAAGAAGCCGATCCGCACCTGTGACGGCAGGTCATCCAGGCCGCAGAGGTTCTCGACGATCAGCCCGCCGCGGCCCAGCACGACCTCGTGCACGGGAAAGGCGGCCGACGACGTGCCGGTCGGGTCGGGACTCAGCGTGTCGACCGCGAGGATCCGCATCCCGCGAGCGACGAGTTCGCTCGCGGCACCGGCATCGAGGGCCGGATGCCGCACTGCGCGTGCGTCGCCGAACCACCGCGACCAGCCCGTGTCGATCACGACGATCGGGGGCAATCGATCCGGTAGCGGATGCTCCGCATTCAGCCGGTCCCACCCGTATACCTCGCCCTCGGCGAGCGCTCGCACCCGCACCACCAGCGCATCGCCGAGGAGCTCGTCGAGGGCCACATCGGCCATTGTCCGGCCACCGGGGACGGTATGGGACGGCGCATCTATGTGCGTCCCGGTATGAGACCCCATTCGCAGCCCTGTCACGGCCACCCCGTCGCGGTCGAGGACCAGCGCGGCTTCGACGTGGACCGCCGGGTCGCCGGGATACACCGGCATCCCGTCGGTGATCGGGTGACTGAGGTCCCGGAGTGCCGCGCGCGGCGGCGCTCCAGGGCCGTCAGCGAGAGGTGTCGGCATCGGCGAGGTGCTGGCTGGGCTCGAAAGGCGTCCTGCTGCGGCGCGCGAGCGAGAAGGCCAAGTACACGGCGAAGGTCAGGAGGAATGCGGGAACGGTCGCACCGAACGGAAGCGGCCACACGTACGCCCACACGTAGGCGGACACCGCACCGACCACCCACGACGCGACAGCGAGCCAATTGATGCCGCCGGTGTACCAGTAGCGACCGCCTTGAGCCTTCAGGATGTCGGCGCTGTAGCTGCCGCGTGCGACGATGTAGTAGTCGACGATCATGATCGCGAAGATCGGTGCGAACAGGGCACCGATCGTGACCAAGAAGGTCGTGAACTGGGCCAGCAGACCGAAGAAGGTCGAACCGATGATCGAGATGAGCCCGAGGACGATCGCGGTGGGCAGGAACTTCACCCGGCGGCCGGGGAGCGCGTTGACCACGCTTGTGACCATGCCGTAGACGACCATCGTGTTCGTCGCCATCACGGATAGGAAGATCGCGACCGCGAACAGGGCGCCGAAGGGTTCGATGATCGTCACAGGGTCGAACGCCATCGCGTCGCCGCCCCGCAGGACGACGTAGCCGATCGCGCTCGCGCCGAGCGTCATCGAGATCACCGTCGACAGGGTGTAACCGATTCCCGAGCCGACCACGCCCGCGCGGGTCGTCGATGCGAAGCGGTTGAAGTCGGCCGAGAGCACCGTCCACGATATGGCGGTCGCGACCACGACATCGAACGCCAGTCCCGGGGAGTAGAACGGCTCTAGCGTCGCCGGGATGGCCGCGAACTCTGCCGGCGGGAACGTAGAGAACGCTACGACGAAGATGTAGGCGGCGATCGCGAGGATGACCGCGGCGAACCACGGTTCCACCCGAGCGACTCCGGCGTGGCCGAAGATCGCAAGGATCACGACGATCGTCTGGCAGAGCACCGCGAAGATGACGGGGTTCGAGAACCCGGTCATCGACGCGACGATGTAGTTGAGGGCGATCCCGGCGAGCATCGCCTGCACCCAGCTCCAGCCCATGAGGATGACCACGTTGGCGGCCACCGGCAGCAGGCTCCCGCGCGTCCCGAACGGTCCGCGCGTGATTGCCATCGTCGGCAGGCCGGTGCGCGTTCCGATCGCACCGACCGTCACGAGCACTGCTGCTCCGACGATCGTTCCGCCCACGATCAGAGCGATGACGAGGCCGAACGGCACATCCGGCACGAAGAGCGTGCCGGTCAGAAGGGTGGTGACCACAAGGTTCGCGGCCAGCCAGATCATGAGTACGCGGCCGAGCGAGTAGGTTCCGCGAACCGGGCCCGCGTCATCTGAGTTGGTGTCCAGTCGGCGGTCGAGACGGGTGTAGAGCGACATCTTTGGGCTCCTCGATGAATAGGGACTGGTCAGGGCTGGGGTGACAGGTGTTCGTGGATGGCGATGAGACCGGCAGAATCAGACCGGAAGACGATCGTTTCGCGCTCCCGGTAAGACATGGGTCCGTCCGCGGTGCTCACGCTCGTGCTGACGGAGTGGGTGAAGACGGCTCCGCCGGGAAACGCCTGCACCGCGGCCGCGCTCGATGCGCAGGATTGCACGCTCCAGCCGCCGCCCACCCATTCCTCCCACATGGCTTCGTAGGCAGCCCGGTCCTCGATTCGCGCAGGTTCGGTGTGGAAGACGAAGGTTGCGTCAGGTGCGAAGAGTGAGAAGTAGCGCGGGCCGTCGGTGGCGGCGAACGCCTCGACGATGGCGGATGCCGCGGCACGGACTTCTTCGTCCGTTGGGGTGGGCAGTGTCATGGGTGTCTCCTGCGTCGGGCTTGTCGGTCGGGTTCGGGACTTCTACGTCAGGTCGGGGCTTTGTCGGTCGGGGTGGGTCACCCCAGGCGCCATCGCGCTCAGCAGCTCGTAGACGACGTGGCTGGCCGCGACAGCGGTCAGCTGGGCATGGTCGTACGCGGGGGCGACTTCGACCACGTCGGCGCCGATGATGCGCAGGTCGGCCAGGGCACGCAGCATCCGTAGTAGTTCTCGACTCGTGAGCCCGCCCGCCTCCGGAGTTCCTGTTCCCGGCGCGTGGGCGGGGTCGAGTACGTCGATGTCGATCGAGATGTAGAGCGGCGCGTCTCCGACTCTGGCGCGGATGCGTTCGACGGCGGCCGCGACCCCGTGCTCTTCGACGAATTCGCTCGTGACGATCGCAAAGCCGAGCCGGGCGTCGTCTTCGAGGTCGTCCTTCGAGTACAGGGGGCCGCGAATTCCAACGTGCATGCTCGCGGTCAGGTCGATGAGGCCTTCTTCGGACGCCCGCCGGAAGGGGGTCCCGTGAGTCATCGGCGCCCCGAAGTACGTGTCCCACGTGTCGAGGTGGGCATCGAAGTGCAATACCGCGACGGGCCCGTGCTGCGCGTGCGCGACGCGAAGCAGCGGCAGAGCGATCGTGTGGTCTCCGCCGATGGCGACTAGTCGGTCGGCGTGCTCGCTGAGCTGGCGCGCGCCCGCCTCGATCTCGGCCACGGCAGCAGCGATGTCGAACGGGTTCGCGGCGATGTCGCCGGCGTCGGCGACCTGCTGGGCGTCGAACGGGAAGACGTCCTGCGCAGGGTTGTACGGTCGCAGTAGGCGCGAGGCCTCGCGCACATGAGCGGGGCCGAACCGAGCACCGGGTCGGTAGCTCACTCCGCTGTCGAAGGGAATCCCGACGATCGCGATGTCTGCCCGCTCGACCTCGTCGAGCCGCGGGAGTCGCGCAAAGGTCGCGATTCCGGCAAACCGGGGCACGACACTCGCGTCCACCGGCCCGCGGGGCTCATCCGTCGCATCTTTGCTGAACGGTTGCATATTTGACAACTTTCGGTACGCTATAGACAACTACAGCGCTACCGTACGCTGTCCCGTGCAGATCGTCAAGGACGAATGTGTGAGCAGCTTCGAGGAGGAACTGTGCGCGCCATCCACCCCACCGCCGAAGGCACCGCGACACCCATCGGCGCCAAGCTGCGCTCCGCGCGCACCGCTCAGGGCATGTCACTCGCCCAGGTCGCTCAGACGACGGGCCTCAGCAAGGGCTTCCTCAGCCGGGTCGAGCGCGACGAGACGTCACCGAGCGTGGCAACGCTTGTCCAGTTGTGTCAGGTGCTCTCGTTGCCCGTCGGAGCGCTCTTCGCCGAGCCCGACGTTCACCATGTCGCGTACGCCGACGCTCCGCGGATCAACTTGGGCGGAGTGCACGCCGACGAGCGACTGATGTCGCCGCGCGGCGAGGAGCGGGTTCAGCTGCTGCGATCAGAACTCGAGCCGGACGCGCACGGCGGGACCGATCTGTACACGATCAACTGCGACGTCGAAGCGCTCCACGTCGTCTCGGGATCACTCACCGTGCGATTCGCCGGTCGCACCGTGGCCGTCCACGCCGGCGACGCACTGACCTTCCCCGGTCGAGAGCCGCACACCTGGCAGGTCGAGGGCGGCGAGCCAGCCGTCGTGCTGTGGGTCATCGTGCCCGCGCCGTGGAGCGGCTCGGCCTGACCGAGACCGCGTCGTATTCGAACCCCAGCGTCCAGATCAGCGCAGGCAGGGGCGCGGCCGCCCCGAAATCGTTGAGGAATCCGCTGATGGTATCCAGGAGCCCGGCAGATAAAACCCTGTCCAGGTCGGGACCGAGGCCGGTCATCCACTTCGTCCCTTCCGCAGCGCGGTGGTCCGCCACAGCTTCGTCGACGCGTTCGAAGGCGACGCTCGGGCCGGCGAAGTCGAACTCGGCCGCCCGCAGCACATCCGGGTCCACGTCGACCGCTTCACACTAAATCCTGTCCGCGTCTCACTCTGAACGTTAGGCTTGCTAACAGAACCCTTGAGATCGGAGGAGCAGCATGAATGGTGACGGCACACAGAGTGAACCGATCCAAGACCAGCATTCTCAATCGGACGAGGACAAGGTGGCGGGGATTCTCGCACAGGAGGAAGCTGACCTCGCCGGCCACAGTGAGCCCCAAGTCCTCGACGCGCTGCGTGAACGATTCGCAGATGCTGGACACACCGTGAGCGAAGAAGCACTCCACGAGCATGCGCGTCGAATCGCCGGCCTCGACCCGAACGATTTCTCCAGCAAAACACGGTGACTTCCTAACGACGATGCAGCGCCACCATCGCGGATGCCGACAGGGTTCTGCGTGGACATTCAGGAACGGCGTAGGAACCGGATCAGAACCGCGGACCCAGGCCAGCGACAAACAGTAGCGTCACCGCTACCGGCCGAGCACGCCTCGACATGTGCGAGTCCTCATCGCGCCGGCGGAATCTGGACGGGGCGGCCTGGGTGCGAGCCTCTTCGGTCACCCCACTCTCGGCGAGCGGATCGGGGTTACTGCCCATCAAGGCGGCCACCCGTTCTCCACCGCGTCGACGCGGTCGGATGCCAGAAGCGGGAGCGAGTGACCTCTAACTCTCTCCCGGCTTCATCAGCAAGGGGGTCGTCCCGTCCCCTTCCGAGTATCGCCAGAAACAGGGATCTCAATAAGAATCGCTCAACGATGGTTCGGCGACCGCAAGGAGGTGCGCGAGGGAGAATGCTCCGCACGGTCCCGGATACCCCGGAGCATCCGCTCGGTCATGAGGAAGCTCACCATCTCGATCGGCTCCACGAGCACCTTGGCCCAGTCGGTGAGGTACGCGTACCGCTCGCGAACGACAAGGCGCGTCGACCCGTCGGTTCGAGGTTGAAGGACAAACGCCCACGTGAAATCGTAGGGCGCTCCGGCGCCCGTGCCGTCGAGGGCGACCGCTCCGCGCAACACGAGATGGCGCTCATCCTCGAGATGGACAACCGACAACACGACCTCGGGAGCAAGATTCACATCGTCGCCGACGGAGCGGATCTGAAGTTCGGGCTCGACAGTGTCGACGCTGTGAATCTCGACGCCGGCGAGGTTCTCGACCCAGTCGTAGGTGTAGAAGCCGCCGCGGTTCTGGCCGAGCTGCGCAAGCCAAGGCCACACCTCGGAAGGTGTCGCAGCGATCGAGATACCGCGGGTCGCTGTGAGGTCGGGGTTGGGAAGCAGATCATCCCCCGCCAGCGTCATGCGGAGCTCGTCGTCGGTCGCTCCCCACCGCAGCGATGCCCGCCGCGGCGATCGCCATCGCGCCGGCTAGCCCTCGCATCCACACCATGAGGTCACTATCCCACCCGTGCAAATCGAGGGCAACGGATGCCGCCGCACTGGAGTCTGGCGCGCGCCCGACCTCATGGACTAACGACGCTCGAGCAATAGTCCGGCGGACACTGACTCGGATCGGACCCAGCGCGAGGGGCAAATTCATTCGCTGCTCAGCGGTGTCGACGCCCAAAGGGCAGTTCGATAAAACCACACCCATCAAGAAGGCCCGGAACGCAAACTTCCGCTGGGGCTGGGAAATCAATATCGCCGTCCGCGTCGACTCCGAAACCCCTGGGAAGCAGCGGTTTCCCGGACTGGCCGTCGCCGCAGATCTCGCACACAACTCAAGAATCGCGACCGGAAACGGACGCGAGAACCCCATAAACCAGAAATGGCTCCTGAGAAGCCTCAGGAGCGATTTCTTTTTGTTTCGACCGGACCGTTTCGTAATGAGTTTCGTAAACGGCCCATTTGGTGGGACTGACAGGATTTGAACCCGCGACCCCTTGAAGGTTCAGGCCTTAACTTGGTTCTCGCCGAATGTCTTAGAAAACTCGCGGATTTCCTTGTCTTTACAGGGAACCGAGCGGTTCGCTACCTGCAATTGTACTTTGTCAATTTGGGTCGAATCGAGATGAATGTGATGAGTAAATGATGACCATTTGAACCGTCGCGGTCGGCACCGCGATCCCAAGTCCTTCAGCACTTTGGGTCGCGACTTAGGACTCTGAGGGCACCAAAGGCAGTTCGGCTCCGTAGTTCCACGACAAGATGGCCGGCTGCTCTCGGTAATAGCTCAGCACGGAGACTGATCCAGCATCCAGGCTGATTTGAGCACCGAATCGAGGGGCCATCCTCAGGTACACGGCGGTGAGAATGCGCAGGAAATGTCCGTGCGCGATCAGGGCGACATCTCCCTCCTCCATGGCAGGCAGCACCCGCGTGAGCACCCGCGACGCGCGGGCGGCGACCTCCTCCACCGTCTCACCAGGCGTTTCACCACGAATCACGCCGTGGGTGAATGCGCTCCAGTTGTAGCCGAGTTCACTGCGGATGTCCCGCGTCGTACGCCCCTCGTACCCGCCGTAGTCCCATTCGACGAGGAGCGGATCAACCTCCGCTTGAAGGCCAGCGAGCTCAGCAGTGCGTCGCGCACGCTGCAGCGGCGACGTCAGAACGAGCGAGAAATCGTAGTCGGCCACTAACCTGCCCGCGCCGTGGGCAAGTCCCTCTCCCCGGGCAGTGAGCGGAATATCCGTGAGCCCAGTGTGTTTGCCATCCTTCGACCACTCCGTCTCCCCATGGCGCAAGAGAATCAGCTTCCCCGACGGGTTATCCGGAGCGGGGTGGCTGGGCAGCGGCTCGATCGTAAACATACGGCAACAGTAGTAGCGCACCCCCGTTTCGATGGAGGTTCTTGATTGCTGGAAAGGCCAACGTTCACCCCTGCGGGTGTTCGAAGCGGGTGGGGGAACGGGCATCCCAGCCATCACGCGGCTACGGCCGTTCATGGTGAGCGCAGACGGCTCGGAAAGCGAAGAGCTGCTCGCCCACCCCGGAACAACGGATGTTTCGGGCAGCACTTACACGAGGACGATTCGGGATGAGAACGTGCCGGCAGGGTTCTCCCGTCGCAACATAGTACTAGACAAGTCCGTCCTGGCGAGTGTCTAAAAATGCCGCAGAGTGCTAACCGTCTTGGCCGAGCCGACCTGATCGACGGCCTCCGGGACCTTGTCCAACGTCTGCAGGGCGACGGTTTGAGCACCGGTGTCTACTTCATTGGAGGCGCCGCATTGTCCCTTCGATACATCCCTGATCGTGGTCTCACCGACGATATCGACGCTGAGATTCGTCCCTCTTCCCGAGCGCTTGAGTAGGCCCTCGAGATCGCCGACAACCGAGGGCGGGGTGGCGACTGGCTCAACGCCCACGCCGAGACATACATACCCATAGCGAAGAACCCCGGCTGGGAATCCCCCTACGACGGTGACTTTGTGTCCGGGTGGGTGGCCTCACCGCCCGCAGCCCCGCCGGCTCCAGAACGGGGACCGTCCCGGAGCAACTAGCGACCCACCAACGCCCCAGCCACCGGACACCACGCCAAGGCCAGAACCGGAGGGACATTCTCGCCCGTTGCTCATCATCTGCGGTTAACTGACCGGCGTCGGGGCGCTCGTCACTGCGAACCGAGCGACAAGCGCACCTCGACCTCGCGTTCGACGAAGATCCATTCCTCGGTGCTCCGCAACTCATCGAGCAGCTCGTCGAAATCCGCGACACTTTCGGGCGCGTACTCAAACCAGGTCAAAAAATCGAACGGCCCACCCCCATCACGGCTGTGATGGAGCCGCCGGGCCACAGCTGGCAGCGAGTTCATGGAACGTCGGATGTGGTGACTGGTTTCCTCGAAAATCTGCCGGCGTTCGTCTTGGGCCAGTTCCCACCACTCCTTTGACTTGGTGATGGGGATAAAGGAGGCGACGGTCGCGCCGGGTCGGCCCAGAGCCGGTGACCGCGCCGTCAGCTCGGCCAGTTCGGCAGCGGTCGTGTAACGCTGATGACTAACGGTGCCGCGCAGGGTCCACCCCGGGGCGTCCGTGGCCGATGACCCCGACAACCATGATTCATCCTCTGCCGCTCCTTCACGAATCAGCAGACGCGCGGCGGCGGGGAGCCCGTCACCGGTCACCGCGATGATGCGATCAATACGCCACTGGCCAGCATCGCCTGCAGTGAAAGTGACGGGTAGGGCGTCGGTCATTGGAACTCCTGACGGTATCAGCGACTTCGACGCTAACATCATCTTGAGAACCGCCCCAGCAGGCTCTGATGGCGTGCGATCAGGCATCCTCAGGTCGACGCCCCAGCGTCAGCCCAAAAAGGTGCGGCCGCCAGATCTGGGCCTGGCGTTCATCATGGTTGACGGTGACCAGCTCAGCCCGGTCGATTGCTTGGTTGGATCCTCGGGCTTCCAGGGGGGTGCCTCCTGTGACTCCTCGTCGTGCTGCGGCCTTCTCACCGACGTGCTCTGCGATGAGGACGTCGATGGTGGCATCGCCGCGGGTCCACCGGTGCTGATGGCCTTCTGGGCTTTCACCGGCGGACTCGAATCCGATGTCAACGGGAGCTTTAGTCAAACGATGCCGTCCTCATCGTCAATTGTCTCCCACTCGACGACGCGGCCGAGGGTCGGGACGGCGTCGGCCTTCGTGACCTCGAAGTTCAGCCACTTCGCGTCCCACCCATGCTTCAGTGCGACTCGTTCGGCGGCAGCGACGGAATCGTCCGAGCCGGGGCGGACGTGAAGGACATCCAGGTCCTGCGTGGTCCCCCGATCGAAGTAGCACAGGGCGAGTGCCGCACCGCCCACGAGCCGGATGCCGGCCACCTCACCCGAATTACGAAGCTCGGCGACGAGATCACGGAGGCCGATGAGGATCGCGTTGCGGTCCAGCGCGGTGCCGGACATCAGACGCTCGCGAAGGTATCTGCCCATGCAAGAACGCCGCGTTCGGCGAACTCGTTCGGCACGTCATCACGTTCGGGCGCGGGGTCGGCCGGGTCGACCCGAAACACGACAGGTTCGGTCAGTGCGCGATCGGGGTTGTTGACCCATCCAGGCAGCGGGATGTTCTCTTGATTGAGTCGCCATGCCACGAGAGCCGCGATGGCGGCATCCCACATATGATCGCCGGTGGGTTCCGGCTCCGTCAGCCCAAGGATTCCTCGAACGAGTCCGTGTTCGGCGATGAGATTATCGTTCAACTGAAGCAAAGCCCGGAGCGCGCGGTCTGTATCCTTCGCTCGAAGATGCTCTCTGATCGCCTCTGCGGAGCTGGCAGCGTCATCACGACGCGTGGGAGCGGCATACAGGCGGTGTCCGGCGCCGGCGAGCAGCCGATCGACCGTGCTGTAGGCAGCATCCCGTCCACGCTCATGATGGGAGACGCTGGCCTGGTCAATGCCGGTTAGCTCTGCGAGTCTCGCCTGAGTGAGGCGTTTGCTCCGGCGAGCGGCGCGGACGAGAGTAGATGAAGCTGCCACAATCGCCTCCTCCTTATTACCAATATGACTTGTGCATCATATTCTGCGCGCACTCGATGCAACCCGTGCCTGAGGGTCTGGCCTGCACCGGCAGGATCGGCCTGCAGGGACGCCATCGGCCTGGATTGACTGTGGACACACTTGCCCTCGCCTCGACGATCGGCTCGCGAATCCGCCGGGGCGCCTGGCACGTGAGTGGACGGTGGATGACTTCGATGCGGCAGCCGGCGTCAGCCGCCGCCAACTGGTGAATATTGAGCAAGGCGAAGCGAACCCCAGCCTTGTCGGTTACGACCGGGCCCGCCGCGGCGACCTCCTTGCCCACATCCAGGGCCTCGGTAGCCGCGCCCTCCCCTTCTGCCCCGACCAGCTCGCCTTCGACATCGACCTGCCGCTGCCTGACTTCTACCGGTCGGTCACTGCCCTCGACCTCCGCGGCCGCACCCAAACGGACGTGGAACTCCGTGACCTCGGCCTCGCCGTCAGCCAGCACCAGATGACCCGGTTCTACCCCCTCTTCAAAGAACTCGGAGTCACCCCCGCCTCAGAACTCGTCAACCTGCCTGGCGGCACCGAAGCCCTCGTCGCCGCAGTACGCCGCGCCACCCACACACCCCCAATGCGAAGCGGCAAACGCGTCGTCTTCCTCTCACTCGACGACGGCAGTGCACCGGTATCCAACGTGGTGTTCTTCCACGATGCCCAGGCTGCGATCGGGGCGTCCGTGTTCCGCACCCACTACGCGCTGATCCGCGGCCGGACCCGGCGCACCGGCGCCCGCGGCGTCTCAATGACCGGTGAGCAGATGTGGACCTGCTCGACGTGGCAGGGAAAGTCCGAGCACGTCAGGCTGCGGAACGGGCACGGGAACGGGCTGTGGTCGAGGCAGAGGCCGCGGACAACGTCATTCAGATGTGGAGGCGGAGGGCATGATTGACAGAGTTGCGGACGGGTCAGCGCGTTGACGTTCTCTGAGAACCAATCAGCACTGTTACTTCGCTTAGCGGGACTCTTCTGCGCGATGCCCATCGGAATGGACCAGTCCGGCCTTCAGTCGCCGGCCACAGTGGCCCGCCGGCGGCTGCGGCGACGCCTTGGGTGGGTGTGGTCGTGAACGGCACCGCGCTAAGCCTCAATCTGACCGCTGGATAAAGGATTAGTGTGGTGCCGACTCCCGGACCGCCGACAGTCTCGTCAGCCGAGGTGTCATCATTCGAGATTCTCTGTCGTGGTGCGGTGAAGGCGCAGTGTGACGAGCTGGAACGGGCGGAGCGAAAGCGAGATGGTTCGGTCTGGGCGCCCGATCACGGCGCTTGGCTCAGTCTCCCGCTCGAGCAGGTCGGTCTCCGTGACGTCCGACCAGCCGAATCCCGGAGCCAGATCACCGCGCGCACGCGCGCCCAGTGACTCGTAGAGCCGCACGATCACGTCGCCGGAACGGTCCTCCGCGAGCTTTACAGCCTCGACGACGATCGCCGGATTGGTCACGACGACCAGGGGTGCCACCGGGCCGGCTCCCCTTACCTCGCGCAAGGGCAGATTAACTCGATAACCCTCGTCGACGGCATCCGCGATCTCGGCACCGACGCGCAGCGAGACGACGAACTCCTGCTGGCCCTGATCCGAGGCCGGGTCGGGGAAGAGGGGCGCGCGCAGGAGGGAGACGCGTACGACGGTGCTCGTGCCGCCACCAGGCAATGCGGCGCGGCGGATGTCGTGCCCGTAGCTTGCGTCGTTGGCGACGGCGACACCGTAGCCCGGCTCGCCCACGTGAACCCAGCGGTGGGCAACAGTCTCGAACCGGGCGGAGTCCCAGGAGGTGTTCGCGTGGGTCGGCCGGTAGACATGTCCGAACTGCATTTCGGATGCTGCGCGGTCGGCATGAATCGCGAGGGGGAAGGCGAGCTTCAGGAGTTTCTGAGACTCGTGCCAGTCGATCGCTGTGTGGATGTCGAGGGCACCGGTCGCGCCGTTGAGTCGAAGGGTCTGGACCACGGATGAGGAACCAAAGGATCGGTTGACCCGCACCCCGAATCCGTCGTCCGTGACAGCGACGCTGGAAGCCTCGGTCAAGTCGCGCCCGACGTTCTTGTACGTCTCGTCGATGTCCCAGGCGTCCCACTGGATCGGGGTGTCCCGGAACAGCTGCAGCAGGTTGGCAGTCTCGCCGGCGGGGATGACTTCTCGGTCGGCGACGAGGTCGCGCATCGACACGATGAGTCCCCGATCGTCGATGACGACACGCACCCGGTCATTGGTAATCACCAAACCGGCCCCGCTTTCGGTGACCTTGGCCGCACCCGCCCTCGCCGCGGTCGCGGCGGAGAGGCCCGGGACGCCGTCGCGTGAGTTCGGTCCGGCGTTGAATGTGAGCGGATGACTGCCGCTGCCTGCCAGGACCTCGAGGGATCGGGTGATCTGTTCACCCAGAGTCTTCGCGACGGCCGCGTAGTTGCGCTCAGCCTCCTGGTGCACCCAGGCGATCGAGGTGCCGGGAAGGATGTCGTGGAACTGCTGTAGGAGCACAGTCTTCCAGACGTCGTCGAGGGCGTCGTACGGATACTCCGTACCTCGAAGGGCTGTCGCAGCAGTGGCCCAAAGCTCTGCTTCTCGGAGCAGGTGTTCGCTGCGACGATTGCCGCGCTTCGTCTTGGCCTGGGAGGTGTAGGTGCCGCGATGGAATTCGAGGTACATCTCCCCCGACCAGACCGGCGCCTCGATGTACTCGCGGTGCGCGCTCTGGAAGAACTGCTCCGGCGTCGTCATGGTGACGCGTGGCGATCCCTCGAGGTCACGCGTACGGGCCGCAGCGGCCAGCATCTCGCGGGTTGGGCCTCCACCGCCGTCGCCCCACCCGAATGGCAGGAGCGAAGTAGTGCCGACCCCCTTTTCGGCGTACTGCCGCTCCGCCTTGGCGAGCTCCTTACCGGAGATTTCCGCGCTATAGGTGTCGACTGGGGGGAAATGAGTGAAGATTCTCGTGCCGTCGATGCCCTCCCACCAGAAGGTGTGATGCGGCATCCGATTGGTCTCGTTCCACGACATCTTCTGCGTGAGGAGCCAGCGAGATCCCGCCGCTGCCACAATCTGCGGCAGAGATGCGGTGTAACCGAACGAATCCGGAAGCCACACCTCGAGCGGCTCGACGCCGAGCTCCTCCATGAAGAACTTCTTGCCGGCGACGAATTGCCGTGCGAGCGCTTCACCGCCGGGCATATTCGTGTCGGACTCGACCCACATCCCGCCGACCGGAATGAATCGGCCCGCCGCCACCTGCTTCTTCACCCGCTCGAACAGTTCCGGATAGTAAACCTGCAGCCACGCGTACTGCTGCGCCGAGGAGGCAGCGAAGGTGAAGTCCGGGTCCTCGTCCATGAGCGCCAGAACGTTCGAGAAGGTTCGCGCGACTTTGCGCACGGTCTCGCGCACCGGCCACAGCCAGGCGGAGTCGATGTGGGCGTGACCGACGGCGGCAAGGCGGTGGGCACTCGCGTAGGCGGGACTGGCGAGCACGCCGACGAGCGTCGCACGGGCGGCCGCCGCCGTGCCCGCAACGTTGTCGGGATCGAGAGCATCGGCCATCCGTCCGAGCGCGTGCAGGATGTCGGCCCGTCGCGGAAGACTGTGCGGAAGCTCATTCATCAAGCCGATAAGGGTCCAGGTGTCCTGCAGGAGCTCCCATACGGCGACGTCAAGTTGTCCGAGTTCGAGCCGACGCAGAACGTAACTGGTCGAGTCGCCCGCTGTGGCCTTGTCGCCGAGCTCGGTAACGCCAAAGGTGAAAATACCGGCGATATTCGGATTGGCGGCCGCCTCGAGGTAGATGTCGACGGGCTCCCCAGCGTTTCCCGCCGGGATGTAGCTGTTGAGGGGTTCGATCGCTTTGATGATCACGCCGTCCGCCGTGTAGGCGGTGCCCTCGGCCTGGAAGCCCGGGAGCGTGGCGGAGAACCCGAGGTCGACGACGAGCTCAGCCCGGGTGCCATCCTCGGCCCACTCGGCGGGCACACCTCCAGTGAGATGGAACCAGACGGTACCCCAGGGCTTGCCCCACGCACCGCCGACGGCGAAAGGCTCGTAGCTCTGCCCGATGGCCGCGTCGAAAGGCACCGGCTCGTCATCGACGGTCCAGGAAGCGATTGTCAGCGGGGCGGTTCGGCGATAGACGGCGGGCTTGATCCGTTCCCGGATGACGCGCTCGATTCGCGCTTCGAGGAGGACTCGATTGTCATGCATGGTGGCTCCTTAGCCCGCGATGGTCCTCGCCGCGCGGCGAGGCGTGATGGTGAGTTATCCCTTGACTGCGCCCGCGAGGGCGAACGAGCCGCCGATGCCGCGGGACACGAGAACGTACAGAACGATGGCGGGCACCGCATAGACCAGCGAAAACGCTGCGAGTGGTCCGTAGGCGATCGCGCCGTACTGGCCGAAGAAGCTGTAGATGCTGATCGCGGCGGGCTGCTTGCTCGGCGAGAGGAGCAGGATGAACGGCACGAAGAAGTTGCCCCAGGCCTGAAAGAAGACGAAGATACCGACCACGGCGATGCCCGGTCTCATCAAGGGAACCACGATCAGGCGCAGGGCTCCCATCGCCGATGCGCCGTCGATCCAAGCTGCTTCCTCGAGGGTGATCGGCACCGAATCCATGAAGTTCTTGGTCATGAAGATCGCGATCGGCAGAGACGAAGCGGCCATGAAAAGGATCGTGCCCGGGATCGAGTCCAGCAGATTGAACTGGACGAAAAGGCTGTAGACCGGCACCATGATTGCCGTGATCGGCAGCCCGGTCGCAAACAGCACCCCGTACATGAACGGCTTGTTGAATCTCGCCTGGTAGCGGGACAGCGGATAGGCCGCGAGCAGCGCGGCGACGATCGTGATACCTGCCGTACCGACGGAAATGATCAGGCTATTCCACAGCGGAAGGAACGTGAGTTCGGGAGTGAGAACAGCCGCGAAGTTGTCCAGCGAGAACTCTTCAGGAAACTTGGTCTGGTAGGTGGCCTTGTTGTCGACGGACGCGAAGATGAGCCAGCACAGGGGAAGAAGAAAACAGGCGCCGATCAGGACGAGAACGGCATTGGCGAGGAACCCGATCACGCTCTTCTTGGGGGAGGCTACCGAGACGGGCCGATCGGACTTCCGGGCCTCGGGCGGTGCGGCGATGACTGACATCGGCTAATCCTTCTGCGGACGCAGTGCCCGAATGTAGACGACGGAGAAGATCGCGCCGATGATGAGCATGACGGTGGCGATGGCTGTGCCATAGCCGATGTTGCTGAATCGGAATGCCTCTTTGTAAGCGAGGATCGGCAACGTTGTGCTGTCGTTGCCGGGCCCTCCCGCGGTCATCACGTAGATGAGGGTGAAGACCGACAATGTGAGCAAGCTGATGAGCATGGTGTTCGTCACGATCGTGTTCTTGATCATGGGAATGGTCACGAGAAAGAGGCGCTTGGAGCCGCCGGCTCCGTCGATCATTGCCGCCTCGGTAATCTCCGGCGGTACGTCGTTGAGGGCGGCCTGGTAGACCATCATCGAGAACGCCGTGCCACGCCACAGGTTCGCCAGGATGATCGCGAACATGGGGAAGCTATACAGCCAGTTGGGGCCGGTCATACCGAAGTTCGCCAAAATCTGGTTGAGGGTGCCGTCAGCACTGAAGTAGGCGTAGCAGACGAAGGCGGCGACGATCTCGGGCAGGATCCACGCGGCGACGATGATCGTGCCGACGGAAGCGGTTACCTTCTTATTGGCCTTCTGCATGAGAAGCGCGAGACCAAGGCCAAGGATGTTCTGTGAGATCACAGCGGAGCCGAAAGTGAAGATCGCGGTCAGCCAGAGCGAGAGGGGAAAAACGGGATCGTTGACGAGCTTGACGTAGTTGTCGAAGCCGATCCACTGGGGGTTGCTCGCGTTGACACCGGTGAGCGACGCATTCGTGAACGACCCGTAAACCGACCAGATGATCGGTCCGGCGAGAAACGTGATCATGATGAGAATCGCCGGCACGAGCGGGATCATCCGCACGGCCTTGACAATTCCGCGCACCCGGCGGCGGCGGGAACCCGAGTTCGGTTCCGGCCGCCGCACGTGTGTGTCCTGCGGTGCGAGCACTTCTGCAGTCACTGTGTTCCTGTTCCCGTTTTATCTGTGGGCGCGCACCTGGGTGTCTCGGTACTGCTACTTCTGGATGACGCCCTCGGCACCGACGATCTCTTCGATTGCCTTGTCGTAGGCTGCGGCCGCTTCCTCGGGAGTTGCCTTGTCGGTGATGACTGCCTCGTTGGCCTTCTGGACCTCGGCTGAGATCTGGTTGTAGTCAGCCGTCGCCGGACGGAAGTTCGTCACCTCGACGATGTCGGTGACGGTCTGGACGAAGGGGTTGGCGGCAATGTAGCTCTCGTCGGCGGCGACATCCTTGCGAACGGCAATCTGCGAGTTCTCGTTGTCGTATGCGAGTGCATTGTCCTTGCTCAGCGCCATCGCCATGAAGTCGAAGGCAAGCTGCGGGTCGGCAGTTTTAGCTCCGACTGCGAGTGTCCAGCCGCCTGACATGCTAACGCCGCCCGGCTTCTGGCCGTTCTGGGTCGGGAACACTGTTGCGCCCATGTCGTCGACGTACTCGGGCCACTCGTAAGAGCCACCGGTCTGCCAGAACGAAGGCGTGTAGGAGCCCTCGATCGTTGCGCCGAGAGTCGCGTTTGGGAACATTTCCCCGAAGATGCTCTTCCAGATGTTGGGATCGAGCGCCTGTGCCGGAGTCAGAGCGAGTTCCTCGGAGTAGAGCTCGTCGACGAAGGTGAGGGAGTCGATGAACCCCTGCGAGCCAGTGACCCACTTCGAGGTTTCCGAGTCGTAGAGCGAATCTCCCCCGAGTTCGGTGCCATAGAGGAGTTGGTAGAAGCCCTGCATGTTCGAGCCCTCGCCGGTGCCTGTTCCAGCGTAGAAGTTGAACGGCACGACGTCAGGACTGCTCGCCTTGATCTGGCGTGCGGCCTCCATGACGTCGTCCCAGCTCTTCGGCTCCCAAGGGAGAGCGATTTCGGCCGCCTCGAAGACGGGCTTGCTGTACCAGATCGCACGAGTATCGGTACCGAGGGAGACGGCATAGATGCTTCCGTCGTCGCCCTCGCCTGCCACCTTGGCGGCGTCGGTGAACTGGTCCCAGTCCTCCCACTCGGAGACGTACTCATCCAGGTTGAGGAGGTACCCGGCATCCGCGTCCGCTCGCAACGCATTGGTGTCTTCGTAGAAGATGTCCGGTGCGGTCTCGGCCGAGCGCTGTGAGAGGGCGAGTTTGGTTTTGTAGTCGTCATCTGTTGCTGCGATGGGCTGCAATTCGACGGTCACGCCCTCGTTGGCGGCCTCGAAGTCCGCCTTGGCGGTTGTGAAAAGCGTGTCGAGAGCGGTGAAGGCGTCGGTCTTGATGTAGGCGACCTTGAGGACCTTGTCTTCGCCCTCGGATGGCGCCGATCCGGCCGTGCATCCGGTGAGTGCTACCAGTCCGCCGATCGCGAATGCAGATAGGGCGATTGCTGCTCTTTTCTTCATGGTGCTCCCCTTTGCTCCAAGTACAGATGGTCATGCGGAATGTGGTGCCGACGCACTGGAGAGAAGAGGATGCCTCGCTGCCGTGCCTCGATTTGATAGTACATCGATTAGATAAACCAGCATCAAGGTTTGACCGGGCGTGTCTTGCCGAGTTCCGCACTCGCTCAGGACAGAAGGAGCGCTCTGGGATTCGGAGCGAGTGCGCGATCCAGCACCAGGCAGGCTGCCCCAATCGCCCCTACGTCCTCCCCCACCGTTGATCCCGCCACTGAGATTCGGTGGATGCTTCGCGTGGCGCGGAGCTCTTCGAGCAACTCGGGGATCCTGCGGAGGTAATATCCTGAAAGGCGTGCCCAGAACGGGCCGCCGAGTACCACGCGATCGACGTCGAGTAGGTTCGCGATGATAGCCACCGCTTTCGACATCCGTACGGCTGAGCGCTCCACGATCTCGATCGCGGTCGCGTTGCCCGCCTCAGCGGCCGCACACAGCTCCGTGAACCGCGAATCGACAGTGCGAGTGTCGTTGGCGCCCCAAGCATCGTCGAGGACGCCCAAGCGCTCTGCTTCCTGGACGAGTGCCTGGGGCGTACAGGTCACAGCGATGCACCCGCGCAACCCACACAAGCACTTCGGGCCTGCTGGATCGGTGACGATGTGCCCGACCTCTCCTGCGTTTCCGGAGCTTCCCCGGACTACTTCGTCGTGCATTACGAGACCGACCCCGATGCCGGTGCCAAGGTAGAAGAAGGCAAAGCTGCCCAATCCGGATTCCCCACCGGCCCACATCTCGGCGATCGCCGACGCGGTTACGTCCTTGTCGAGGATCGAGGGAAGCCCGACGCCCGACTGGAGCGCGTCCCGCAGCGGAACCCGATGCCATCCGACCAGGTGCGGCGGGTCGACCACCGTACCCAGCACATTGTCGATCGGCCCGGGGGCCGCAATGCCTACCCCGCCGATCCGTTCCCGCGGCACTCCTGAGTCGTCGATTAGCTGCTCGAGCGCCTCGACGATCCGTTCGATGATGAGGGTCGGGTCCATCACCGCTGGGGTCGGAAAACTCGACCGTCTCACGACGCTGCCGGTGAGATCAAGCATTACGAAGGTCACGACCGTCGGATCGACGTGAACTCCGAGCGCGTAGCGCCCGCCGGGATTGAGCCGCAACATCGTGCGGGGTTTACCGGGCCCCGTGCCCGCCTTGCCGGCTTCCTCGATGAACCCGCTGTCAAGCAGGCGCCTGGTGATGTTTGAAATGGTCTGGGGAGAAAGCCCGGTAGAAGTCACGAGCTCGACGCGACTCAGGCCGGTGGCGGATCGACGGATGGCGTCGAGAATAACAGACTGATTGAAATCGGCCATCGCCGGGAGGTTCGTACCCCGACGCGCCGTCACGTCCTTCTGGTCGCTCATGTCACGACGTTAACGCGTCGACGCAGATCTTCGATGACGAGAAGCTTCTCAGCCTTGTTGAGCAGAGCGCAGTCTCTATTGGTCGGCATGAACTCGATGTTAGTAGCTGGCCGTAGGGGGCCATCTGGATGCCGCCACTGGCCGCCGAGTTGCACGACGCGGCCAGCGGCAGTCCTGGTTTGCTCGACCCGCCCGCCGGGCCGCGCGCGAGCCTCCAACACAACAACATCCGACCCGGCGTTCATCAGGTCCCGGGCAGCGCTCAACCCAGCAAGGCCAGCTCCACGGGCGACAGTTACGACAACGCCATGGCCGAAGCGTCTGAGTCTGCCATCCGGCCACCGGCCTCGCTGCTACGCGTTCAGCGCGATGGTCAGCCGTTCGATTCCGAGGTCAGCCCCGTCGATGACGGGGATGATTGTCCCATCTATGCGGATGGCCCCGATCGCGTTACCGAGCAGCTGGCGGTCCCGCTTGCTCATCTGCACGGCCAGCTGGTCTCCACGGGTGACCAGGGTGCTGAGGACGGCGAAATCTATGAGATGCCGCTTGACGCCCTGGTCAAGCGGTGCGGTGAATGCGGCAGCTTTGAGGACGAGTGCTCCGAGCAGGTTCGGCCGCCAGATCTGGGCCTGGCGCCCGTCATGGTTGACGGTGACCGGCTCGGCTCGGTCGATTGCTTGGTTGGATCCTCGGGCTTCCAGGGTGGTGCCGCCTGTGACTCCTCGTCGTGCTGCGGCCTTCTCACCGACGTGCTCTGCGATGAGGAGGTCGATGGTGGCATCGCCGCGGGTCCACCGGTGCTGATGGCCTTCTGGGCTTTCGCCGGCGGACTCGAATCCGATGTCAACGAGGGCCTTGGTGACCTGATGGAGGATGGTCGGCTGCGCGCGCACATCCAAAACAGCATCCGCGTCGTCGGTCGGCCGATTCGGCGTGGTGTCGCGTTCGACGCACCAGAGGTGCACCATCTGGCCGCCAACCAGGCACCAGTTATTCGGCACGTTCTCGGATAGGTCGAAAAGGGCGTGCCAAGCCAGCGAGGACCTCTGACCGAGTACCGGCATGTCGATGACGGTCATCGGTTGCTCAGCAGTTCCTTGATCCGCTGACTTTCGCGTGGCCCGGCGTGGTCGGCGAGGTCAGCGAGGACAAGGCCCAGCGGCGCTCGCCCGTCGGCGTCAGCTTGGACACGAGCCAGGTGGAGCCAGACATTCGCATTCTTCGCCTTCACCAACAGGTACTCGTTGATGAGCTGCTGGGCGATCTCGGGGTCAACATACGCTTCAACCTCATGTTCGCTGCTAAGCCCCGCGCGGTCGTCACTGATTCCGGAGAGGACTATTCGCTTGTCGCTGCGGAGGTCACCGAGATCATCGGCGTTCGCGTGCAAGGCACGGACCGGTGCGCGATTCCGGAGCCAGCTGACAAGGAGGAGGGCCGGCGCATTGCTTTCTGCCAGGGCAGCGCACTTGCGGTTCAGGAGCCAGCGAGCCTTCGCCTCCATGTTCTCGGGTTCGACGCCCGACAGCAGAGCGATGAGCGACCATGAGTTGGCCGGGCTCAGCGGGCGGGAGAGCGGAGGCTGTCGACGGAGCTCCGACTCGTCGATTCCCCAGCTTGAGCCGATCTTCTCGGCATCGACCTTGCCCTCGCGGATCAGCTGGTGCACGCGCGCGACAGAGATGTCCTGGCGGGCGGCGTACTCTTTCACACTCAACACGTCACAAGGGTACAACCGCTGAAACCCTTGTGACAAGCGACAGCACCAAATGAATGTGTCAGGCTCGTCCAGATGAGGGACGGCCCAACTGACGGCCCCGCAGCGCGACCACCTCAGTCGCGCCCTGGTCCGCCAAGCCCCTGTGCAGTCCTGTCACACGAGGTTTCTGGGTCATGACGGGGGGAACCGGCGCACAGTCGTGGAATGACCGCGGACCCGACGCGGTCCATGACGCTGACCGGCGCATCGCGCATCACCTCGGCAGCCGCGTCGCAAAACTCGGGCAACTCGCCATCTAAACTGGGTTTGGTGCCCACGGAAGGAACCTCAATGAGCATGGAAGGCGCGGCCTGGAGCTCGCTGCACAAGATCTCGACCGCCAGGGACGGCAAGCGCGGCTTCTCCCGTGAGTCCGTGCGGCGGATCATGACGTTCGCGGTGCCCTACCGGTCCAAGCTGCTGATCTTCATCGCCCTCTCTATCGTGGGAGCTTTCCTCGCGGTCGCGACGCCGGTACTCGCCGGCCAGGTGGTCGACGTCATCGTCGCCCAGGGCGAGGTCACCACGATCGTTTGGCTCGCCGTCGTCATCGCCCTCGTGGCCGTGGCCGACGCCGCCGTGTCACTCGTGACGCGCTGGTACTCGGCGCGGATCGGCGAAGGCGTGATTTTGGACCTCCGCACCTCCGTCTTCAACCACGTGCAGAAGATGCCGATCGCGTTCTTCACCCGCACGCGGACGGGCGCCCTCGTGAGCCGCCTCAACAACGATGTGATCGGCGCCCAGCAGGCCTTCAGCGGCACGCTGTCCGGCGTGGTTACGAACCTCGTGGCGCTGATCCTCACCCTGATCGTCATGCTCAGCACGTCCTGGCTCGTGACGGTTCTCGCCGTGATCATGCTCCCCATCTTCCTGGTACCCGCCCGCCGCATGGGCAGCCGCCTCGCCGCGCTGCGCCGCGAGGCCGCCGATCACAATTCCGCCATGAGCACGCAGATGACCGAGCGCTTCTCGGCGCCCGGCGCCACCCTCGTCAAGCTGTTCGGTCGGCCCGACGAGGAGGCCGAGGAGTTCCGCGTCCGCGCCGCCCGCGTCCGCGACATCGGTGTCCGGACCGCGATGCTGCAGTTCGTCTTCTTCACCGCCCTGATGCTCGTCTCCGCTCTCGCCCTCGCGCTCGTCTATGGGCTCGGCGGCTTCCTCGCACTCGCCGGCCAGCTGAATACCGGTGACGTGGTCACCCTGGCGCTCCTCCTCACCCGCCTCTACGCGCCGCTCACCAGCCTCGCAAACGCACGGGTGGAGATCATGAGCGCGGTGGTCAGCTTCGAGCGCGTCTTCGAGGTGCTGGACCTCGACCCGCTCATCAAGGAGAAGCCCGACGCCGTCGCCGTCCCCGAAGGCCCAGTGGCCGTCGAGTTCGACAACGTCCGCTTCGCCTACCCGTCCGCGGACAAAGTCTCCCTCGCCTCTCTCGAGGAGGTTGCCACGCTGGACACCCGAGGCGGCGAGGAGGTGCTGCACGGCGTGTCCTTCAGGATCGAGCCGGGGCAGACCGTTGCCCTCGTTGGTACGTCCGGTGCCGGCAAGTCCACAATTGCGCAGCTCCTCTCGCGCCTGTATGACGTCGACAGCGGCGCCGTGCGCCTCGCGGGGACGGATGTCCGCGATGTCACTTTCGTCTCCATGCGGCACACCCTGGGCATGGTGACGCAGGACGGCCACCTGTTCCACGAGACCATCCTCTCCAATCTGCGCCTCGCGAGACCGGAGGCGTCCGACGACGAGGTGTGGGACGCCGTCCGCCGTGCGCGGCTCGAGCCGCTCATCCGGTCCCTGCCGGACCAGCTGGACACCATGGTCGGTGAGCGCGGCTACCGACTGTCCGGGGGCGAGCGCCAGCGGATGACCATCGCGAGGCTCCTGCTCGCCCAGCCGCGCGTCGTCATCCTCGACGAGGCGACGGCGGCGCTGGACTCGACGTCTGAGGCCGCCGTGCAGGCGGCGCTCAGCGAGGCGCTCGAGGGAAGGACGGCGATGGTGATCGCACACCGCCTCTCCACCATCCGCAGCGCAGACCTGATCCTCGTGGTTGAGGACGGCTCGATCGTGGAGCGCGGTACGCACGAGGAACTGCTGGCTGTGGGTGGGCGTTACGAGGAATTGCACCGGACCCAATTCGCCGTGCAGAAGAATGATGCGGCCGATGAGGAAGCACTGAGCCGGACCTAGTCGCTGGGCTCGGTACCCCTGCCCCGAGCGCCTCGGAAAGTCGTCTCATCACGTTTCGTTTAATGGGGACTGATGACGACTTGATTGACTCTGACGAGCTCCAACGAGTCAACTGGACCCGGGGCAGTACCGCACGCCCCATTCGAACTGCTCCACGCCACGCCGGCACGAGCCCGTGGCCTGACAGTACGCTTGGGTCACCAGGCCCCAGAGGCGCTGAGGCGCTGAGGAGGCACCATGTTCAAGCCATCTCGATCAATCACCACGGCCATGCCGTCGGATCTCGCTATCTCGCGCGCTGCGGCCCGTCGCCCGCTTGAAGAGGTTGCAGCCGACATGGGCATCGGTCCACACCTGCTGGAACCGCACGGAAGTGCAGCGTCGAAGATCTCCCTCGATGCGATCGATGAGCTCCGTGACCGTCCACGGGCCAAGTATGTCGTCGTCACCGCAATCACGCCGACTCCACTCGGGTCGGGCAAGACGACCACCGCGGTCGGGCTCGGTCAGGGCTTCCGGCACATCGACAAGCTCGGGATCGTCGCGATACGGCAGCCGTCGATGGGGCCGACGTTCGGCATCAAGGGCGGAGCCGCTGGTGGCGGCTACGCTCAGGTGGTCCCGATGGAGGCACTGAACCTGCACCTGACCGGCGACACGCACGCCGTTACCGCGGCCCACAATCTATTGTCGGCGATGATCGGCAACCACATCCACAAGGGAAACCGTCTCGGGTTCGACCCCCATGAGATCACCTGGCGACGTGTCCTCGACGTCAACGATCGCGAGCTGCGCACCATCATCACCGGGCTCGGCGGTCCTGACGACGGCAATCCGTTCCAATCCGGTTTCGACATCTCCGCAGCCAGCGAGGTGATGGCGTTGTTGTCGCTGTGCACGTCGTTGCGGGATCTCCGTGAACGGATGGGAAGAATCGTCGTCGGCTACAACCGCGGCGGCGAACCGGTGACCGCCGAGATGCTCAAGGCGGCCGGCGCCATGACCGCGATACTCAAGGACGCCATCAAGCCGAACCTGATGCAGACCGTGGAGCAGGCGCCAGTGCTCGTCCACAGCGGTCCGTTCGGGAACATCGCCACCGGTAACTCCTCGGTCGTCGCCGATCTGATCGGCATTCATGCCGGCGACTACCTCATCACCGAGGCGGGGTTCGGTGCAGACATCGGCGCGGAAAAGTTCTTCAATATCAAGTGCCGTGCCTCCGGGCTGGCACCGGATGCCGCCGTCATCGTCGCGACCGTGCGTGACCTGAAAACTCACTCAAACAAGTACCGGGTCGTCGCCGGCCGACCGCTGCCACCGGAGATGCTCGCCGAGAATCCCGACGATGTCATCGCCGGGGCAGCGAACCTGCGCCGGCAGATCGCCAACATCCGACGGCACAGAGTGACGCCGGTCATTGCGGTGAACGCATTTCCCACCGACTACGACAGTGAGCATCAAGCGATCATGGACGTCGCGGCAGAGGAAGGTGTGCGCGCGGCGATCAGCTACCACTTCACCGAAGGCGGCAGGGGTGCGGTCGAGCTGGCCGAGGCGGTTGCGGAGGCCTGCGCTGAACCGTCGGGCTTCCACCGGCTCTATCCCGACGAACTTCCCTTGGTCGATAAGATCGATGTGATCGCGCGCGAGATGTACGGCGCCGACGGCTTAGACCTCTCGCCTCTGGCAGCTCGGCAACTCGACAAGTACGAGCGGGCAGGCTTCGGCAGCCTGCCCGTGTGCATCGCCAAGACACACCTGTCCCTGTCGGCCGACCCCCGCATCAAGGGAGCACCCACCGGGTGGCGACTGCCGGTGCGTGAGGTGCGTGCGTCGATCGGGGCCGGGTTCATCTATCCCATCTGCGGCGACATGCGCACCATGCCTGGTCTCTCGTCCGCACCGGCAGCCGAACGCATCGACATCGACGACAACGGCGAGATCGTCGGGTTGTCCTGATCGGCGGACCCGGCCGGGCTGCCGGTGATACCTCGATCGTCCCCGGCGTAGCTGCTCATGCGCCCTCCCCCAATGTGACGCGCCCGAAACCGTGCGGAACCGGCCAAATCGCGCGGCACCTCGAGAATCGTTCCCGCGAACACACCCAACAACATCAGCAACCAGAAATCTCTCCTGAGTATCGCTCAAGAGCGATTTCTTTTTGTTTCGACCGGACCGTTTCCTCCCTCGTGGTTACAGGACCGCCAGCTGGACACCATGGTCGGAGAGCGTGGCTACCGGCTGTCCGGGGGTGAGCGCCAGCGGATGACCATCGCGAGGCTCCTGCTCGCCCAGCCGCGCGTCGTCATTCTCGACGAGGCGACGGCGGCGCTGGACTCTACGTCTGAGGCCGCCGTGCAGGCGGCGCTCAGCGAGGCGCTCAAGGGACGGACGGCGATGGTGATCGCACACCGCCTCTCCACCATCCGCAGCGCAGACCTGATCCTCGTGGTTGAGGACGGCTCGATCGTGGAGCGCGGTACGCACGAGGAACTGCTGGCTGTGGGTGGGCGGTACGAGGAATTGCACCGGACCCAGTTCGCCGTGCAGAAGAATGCTGCGGCCGATGAGGAAGCGCTGAGCCGGACCTAGTCGCTGAGCTCGGTGCCCCTGCCCCGAGCGTCTGAAAGTCGTCTTGTCACGTTTCTGCGGTCCCCGAGCGCATCGCCTTCAACTCAAGATCGTGGCTGGCGGGGATACGTCCCCTCATCACCACCTGGATCGGCGCAAGTGCGGCTGCATCCGAAATGGGGATAGGGACAGCCGCGGTTGCGGCAGCGTTAGAGGCGGCGGCCGCAGTCACCGGTCGCGCCATGTCGCATTTCAAAGGAAGATTCAGCTATTGCGCTGTTCGAAGGGCATTTTTCTCGTCTTCGGGCGAGAGGATGAGAGTCTCAGCCACGAGTTCACCGAGTCCGGGGCCCGCACCCTTTTCTTGGGTTTCAACAGCCGCCGTAGAAACGTCCGCTTCGATGTCGGCCTCCGGCACCCGCTGGTACGGCGTGACCAAAGCCGGTCGAAGCGGAATTGTGAGCTGCCTCACTGCTGGCAGCGTCTACAGGTCGCTGGTGATTGCCACATTTATCTGGCGCTCTCTCGGTGGTTTTCGAGTGGCGGTTGTGTCGCTGGGCGCGTATTCAGGTTGAAGCCACGCTGGCATCCACCACAGTGCCGTACCCCACGCCCAGAACGCGATAAGGGCCGGAATGGCGGGGGACACCCAATCTTGCTGGCTAAGGAGCGGGACGATAAACGGGGAGCCGGAGACAATGCCGCACAGCACAGCTGTGAAGGTGAGCACGCCGAGACCGATGAGCCGCGGGAATCGACTCTGCCGTTTACCGCAAGCCTGTTTCTCGAGGCCAGTAAGCCACCCGAGCATGAGGGCGAGAGCCACCGACGTGCCCGTCGCCGATGCGAGAAGGGCGAGGAACCAATATTCCATCTCCCCTTCACTGCCGTTGCTCATCCAGCTGAAGAGCCATGCGACCGCGACGATCGCGATAGCTACCAGGACGCCGACTATCGATCGCACCGGACTGTGACCACTAGGCACCATCGGTACAAGAAATCTTGACCTCGCGAAAAGCGAAAGAATCAAGGCGGCACCAAGCATCACCCAGACAAGCGGCTGTTGCTTCTCGGTAGTGGCGAGGATCCACAGCGCACCGGCGGCTGTGATCAGTGCTGCCAGCGCGTATCCGGCGCCGACCCAACCCGCCCGCTGGATAGCATCCCGAACACACTTCATACGTGTCGTATCGATGGCGGCAGCTAATGCGTGAGTCCGCCGGAGACGTTCAGTGAAGGAGATGATGACGGTGGCCACGCTGAAAATGGCGAGGGCGAGGGCGGCGATCCAGCCACCGAGATCATTCGACTGCCCTCCAGGGACTGCAACGAGTAGGGGCATCACGATCAGAGCAAAAACAATAGCGATGCGCGGAGGATCCAGCAACGCCGGCATAAATACAAGGAGCGGACGTAGCAGCCATAGCGAGATCCGTTGTGGCGCGAACTTCGATGATCCCCGGACTATAGCTCGCGACGCCAGGCGGATCAATCGTGAGGTAACCGCAACCCTGTAACTCGGCTCAAGCGAGGCGAGCCCGGCAATGTTCGCGCCGATCGAGGACTGAAATTCTTCCCGTCCCTTAGGGACGTTGCCACCCCCGGTTAGGCGCCACTCGTCGAGAACTGCCGTTTCGGCGTCTTGTCTCGGGCACGGGCGTGCCGAGCAGGGGCTGTCTTCGACCGGATTGAGTGACTCGAGTACGTTGATTGCACCCTGTGCTGCGTCGAGACGTCCCCACCACCAATCATTGGTTCGCCAATCACCGCTCAGGAAGCCCGCGAAATTCGCTAACCCCATCCCCGCTAGCTTCGTACGGGGGCTTATCTCGTCTGTCGGCATGAGCCGACGAACGCTTTCGCTCACTGACTCGGTTTGAACCCCAACCGGCAGCGCGGCCTCTTCCGTCCCGGTACCTTCTGGCGCGAGCTGTTTCGCATCCTTTAGGCTCAGCTTGAGAAGGCTCCGATAGCCGTTGATCATCTGAGCTTCCATCAACGCGCGGTAGGCCCCGGGGTCCCGCCGAGTTTCGGCAGCCGTGATGTCTTCGTACCGCATTGCTGGCATCGCCATCGGCATCCCCCGTGCTGCAACGAGCGGCGCGAGATCGCGAGCCTTGAACGAGCTGGGGGTCCGCCCGATGCCTGACCATGGCGATTGCGCCCAGTCAGTGGTGCGCAACCTGTCTCCACGCTCCTCCACCGCTGTCGGCGAATTGCCTTCGTGATCGTCAAGTGCCAGTGAGACAGCGCGGAGATCCTCAAGCAGGGAATCTAGCGTGTCCCATCTGGAGGCGTCGCTCGGTATCGCATTTCCATACTTCAGCCACGCTTCAACGACTTTCTCCGCGAGAAACCGTGGCAAGATTTGATCGCCTAAGGGTGGCGCGCATGAGTCGGCCCCTTTGAGAACTTGCATGATCGCCTCGTCACGATCAATCAGCGCCGCTCCAAGCTGGTCGTGAAGTTTGGCGCGCAAGGCGCGCCGAACCCGTGCCGCTCCAGAGGCGGCCCAGACCGTGCCGTCCAGGTTCGCGATACCACCCCCAGACCAGAAGGCCCCATCTTCTATTGCTCGAATCCAGGAAATCATGCACCTGCAGGCGTCAACGGCCGCTTGAAAACCGGTGCAGACGCCCTCGAGTTGGCCAGCATCGAGATTTCGGCCGATGTGGTCCAAGAAAATGGGTTCCAGACCACCCAGGTCCTCGCGGCTCCAGCCTCGGTGCTCGGCGCGCGGTGACTTTGACGTCAATTGCCAGAGGGAAGGTTGGACGAGCACCTCAGTAAGAAGATCAAGATCCGCAACAGAGCGGAAGCGGGCATAGGCGCGCGAGACATGGACGGGATTACCGCCACCGGTGCGGCTGATAGGTTCCTCAGTAATCGGGGCGAACAGCTCGTCCTTGCCTTGTTCTAAGAAAAGGGTTCTGCGGAAGCGCTCGACGCCTTCGACCTCGTCATCTTTCGACTCGCGACCAAGCATGTGGCCGAGAGCAGTGAAGATGACAGCCAGAAATGATGACCGCGGATCGGGCACGTTGATTTCGCTACCGTTTTCCTGCAGACTCGGCGGACGCCCGGCGTATGCCGTCGGGCGGATCAGCCCGTCGAATTCCAGCTTGGGGCTCGGGTCTAAGTACACCAACGCCCTATTGACGTAGCGGTCAGCTGGGCGATGGCGGATCGCACGAAGTGCCCGGTCGATTGGCACGTTATCGGTGACGCCACCGTCAACGACTCTGAACGGATCCAGGTGCGTACCATCCGGCTGGGTAACTCTCGTCTTACGGTGGGCATGGAATGCCTCTCGCATATCGACCGACCCGAGTTCCGCGGCGGCTACGCCTGAATAGATCTTTGCGGGCTCGAAAGCTCCTGGGAAGGACGACGTGGTGCGTGCCGCGTACGCCAGTCGTTCCAGGGCGGCATTCGCATCTTTGCGATTCGTCTCGTGGTCAGGGATGAGACGCCCCGGCATGCACGTATCTGTTCCTCCTGAAAAATGGAAGTGGGCTTTACCTTCCCTAGTTCCGCGCTCACTGCTCTCTTCGCCATCGATCACTGTGGCAGACAGGTCGACGGACACTGGAGCGACCAATGCGCTGTGGTGCGGCGCGTCGTATAGATCCCTCAAAGCTCCTTGCATTGCGCCCCAGAAATACTCGTCGCCTCGCAGGACGGAGTCGATGCTCTTTACGCCGCGGCCACGAAACAGGTTCCAGATGTCCCCGCTTTCCTGCCATACCTCTAAGATTTTGTCCGTTGTAACGCCGACGCGCTGCGCGACCCCATACATCACCGCGTTCAGGCCACCTGCGCTGGCGCCTGCGAGCACGTCGAACTCAACTTCGTCATAGCCTCTTGAAGCCAGCAGCTCCGCGTACACGGTCGCACGTTCAATTAACTGCAGCTGCGCGATGGCCACTTGCTTTTCCTGACCTCTTGCCCAAGTAGCGAGGAGGACGGCGCGCGGATTCGCCGGCTCTCCGATCAGGCGAATCCGGCGAAGGACATCTAGCTCGGCCACGGCCCCGCCGATCCACACAGCCAGGCTGACTCCCCCCTTCATTGCTAATGCGATGCGGAGGGTTCGTCCGAATGGTCCGGTCGCGGGCTCATTACTTCCCACGGGGTAGGTCGCGGCCAACGCTGCCGCGTCGAGCAGTACGACGTCAGCCGCGTCAGGAAGCGCATCTTCTAGCTTCCGTGTGCGCCCGAGAGTCAAAAGGAACGCTCCCTCGACATGTTCGCTTCGCTGTTCCACAAGCATCCCCTCTCAACGTTCCCAAGCTTTGCTCCGGCTAAACCAAATCTCGCGTACTGCCTTCACGTGTTTCGACTCGCTTTGAGGGACTTCTCCATCTACTCGTTCCGTCGGGTGACGATCTTGTCATCACTTTTTACCCCCAAGCGGATGCCACCGTTGCCATAGGTTCGTTGCTCCAGCACGCAGTGTTGCCCCGCTGTTAGAACACGGGCGGCCGTCATTCTGCATGCAGAGGCTCCTGTTATCAAGCAGTGAAGTCGACCTGCGAATTCCGCATTCGATCGAGCACGAAGGACCGAAAGTTTGCGTAGTCGATTTTGACCTCAACTCCGAGTGGTCGGTGTTCCGGTGGCCTAGCTGCCTCAGCCAGCGCAATAAAGGTCCTGAAATAGCGCAGTACCAACTGCGAGATATGTTTTGTCCGGTTCAGTTGGGTCGAAATCCTCCCAGATTTCGATCAAGGCGACCGTGTCTTCATAGAGCTCCTGCCCATCATCTCGGGCACCAGCCTCTCCAGCGAGCGCCCTCAGCGCAGCGATCACTTCCTCGTGATCTTCTGCGAAGACCAGATCGATCACTGGGTCGCACAACCGGCTTTCGCGCGTCACCCGCACCTTCGCAGCGAACTGCGACTTGAACTGAGTCCAGCGTGGAGCCTGAATGGCGTCATCAACTGCCGCGGCCGCCGCGCCCCGAAAGGCTGCCGCGTCATCGATGCTGGTATTGAGCAAGACGACGGCCGCCCCGCGCGCACCGTCGTCCGCGCCCCCACGAATAAGGTTTGCCGCCGCGCGAGCAGCATCGTCTGCGCCAGTGGTTATGATCCTGCCTCCACCGCATCCCGAAAGCACCAGCGCAAGAATCACGAATATCGTGACTGTTCCGAATGAGAATGGTGTGCGCATGCGACCTTCCCCCTGCTGAGCCCGACGACGTGGGTCGGGGATGGTGCCGACGTCGCCAGTATTGACGGTCTCTCAAATCATCGCAAGCCCACTGCCGATGAATGTTTGAAGGCCTCGACCAACGTGAGAATTGCCAAGCGATCACTTGGAATATACGCAGCGACTAACTCGCGCTCGTGGCAGCCCGTTGACGGCAAGCAGTACTGTCGGCCGCAAACGGGCGGGAGGATGAGAGTGAGCTTCTGACGTCGTCTGGAGTGACCTGGCGATGATTGACGAGGAGGTGAATGACTTTGGCGCTCTTTGGCGGTGTTCCGTGATGGGAATGCGCAATAGTGGTGTTCCTGAACGCGCCAACGAGCCAGTGGCGGTCCTGGAACTCGACATACCGCAAGTGCCTTCGGATCGATGTTCTGTGGGCCGTTTGCGAAAGACAGCAGGGAGAGGATCGTCGGTGAAGGTGGAGCTCCATTTCCTCCACAGCCCTCATTGTTTTCCTCCAGGAAGGCCAGCGCCTGACCACTGTCTCGGATCGGACCCTGCGCGAGGCGCGAATCTATTCGCCGCTCAGCGGCGTCGACGTCCAGTGCAGCTTGTTCGAAGTGGGATAGGGCAATCGCTTGGTTCGCGGATCGAAGTCAGCATCCGACGCGTTGATCACACGCGGGCGGACTCCCCTGGCAACCATCGCGGCACGATCCGACCCGCCTAGTTTTTCAATCAGTTTCTGACGGACCGGCTCGATCGCCTCGAAGAGGAGATCATCCACAGCCTCCAAGAGTTCAAGGAAGCGGCTCACCATCGGCGGCTGGAGCGTCTGAGAATAGGTCGCTGCCGTCACATCTCTCACCTGCAGGCTGCCCGCACACACTCACCTGGTCAGCCTTTAATCCATTAGGCGTCGCAGCCGATGCCGTCCTTGTCGCGGTCAAACTTGGGCTGGAAACCCGGCGATCCCTCGGAGATCGGGGCCGCTCCCGCAGCGCGCACAGCATCGCAGTTCTCGTAGTAGACGTCGACTGGTGCCGGCGCAGGGGCAGGGGCAGGGGCAGGTGCCGGTGCCGGAGCAGGTTCAGGGGCCACGACGACAGGAGCCGGCGCAGGAGGGGCGACAACAACCGGAGCTGGCGCAGGCGTGAACGAGGAGGTCAGTGCCTTTTCACCAGTGCAAGAGCCGAGGACGCGGGTCATCGCGTCGTGCTCAGCCTGAGTCACCCACAGACCATATGTTGCCTTGACGGACACCTGACGGGCAACATAGCTGCAGCGGATTGCCTTGTTCGAGGGCAACCAGGTTGCGGTGTCGCCGTCGCCCTTCTGGGCGTTGGAGCGGCCATCGACGGCGAGCAGATTGAGGGGATCGTTGGCCAGAGAAACACGCTGAGCCTGAGTGAGCTGCTGAGCGCCCGTCTGCCACGCATTCGACAGAGCCACGACGTGGTCGATCTGCACGAGAGCTGAGGTGTCCTGCCCGCGAACGAAGGCGATTGGCGTGGCGGTGTAGGGCGAAACGAGGTAACCGGTCATCACCCGGCAGGTGCCTGACTTGGTGGTGGGGTTCAAGTCCCGAGAGAGGATGTCGTTTCGGGTGTCGCATCCGTTTCGGTCCACGTCGATCCAGGCGGAGCCGAACATGCCAGTGCGCTCGTAGCCGGTCTTCGCGGCCTTTCCCTTGACGGGGATGGTTGCGAGGAGCGTTAGTGCCGTGGTGTCGGTGGAGCTTGTATCGACAACTACGACCGACGCGCCCTCAGTCGCCGCGGTGACTGTTGTGGGGTCGACCGGCGCTTCTTCGGAGAATTCCGGTCCGGGTGTTGGCGTTGGGCTTGGGCTTGGGATGGGAGTTGCGCTCGGCGTCGCACTGGCGGTGGGCTGCCCGGCCAAGGCAGTTTCCGCTGCACCTGGCGCCGCGGCAGCGACCCCACCGGAGATGAAGAAGACAAGGCTGGCCGCCACCGCGATCGCAGTTGTCTTGCGGGCTGATACGGATGCCCACGGCCGGCGACCAGAGATCGCGTACACACCCGTCACCAGAGCCGCCATTCCCAGAATGACGAGAATTGCGGGGAATCCGCCGAGGATGGCGTACATCAGAGCGAAGAAAGCGACCAGGCCACCGAGGACCCAGGTGCTGAGAGTCGGCTTGGACGCCTTCTTTTCGGCTGTCGACGACGTGTCGATCAGTGGCTTCGCTGGCTCCGGTTTTTGCCTGCCGAATTTCATCATCTGATCCCCCATTTTCACTGCCCTCTACCCCGAGTGCAGACACGACTGTTTGAAATCTACTGGAGGCAGGGAATGGTCGGAGACCGGGCGAACACCCCAGAACGGGGGACCAGAGCGACCCAGCGACGTTTCCCGTACCGACTCATGTCGACCGCGAGGAATCGGGAGCAGCTACACAGCGATCGGGATGAATCCCCGCAGATAGGCGCGAAGCGCGGGGTCGCAGACATACACGTAGGTCCCCCGGATGCCACGGGTGAGCAGTACCGCGTAGATGTTCGTGATGAACCGCAGGAGGTCGTCGTCGGTGTACGTCTTGCCCAGGACCGGATTGTTCTCCTTGCCCTTCTTGTCGAAGTACGACCCTCGATCGATGACCAGCTTCCCTGCGACGGGATCGAAGCGAAGGTCCGGGCCGATGATCACACCCGCGTAGTTGAGGTCGTATCCCTGCACGGTGTGGATCGAGCCGACTTCGTCCACCGACTTCGGCGACGCGATCCAGTCGGTCTGCGTGCTGTTCCACCGCAGCTGACAACCGTCGATCTCAATGTCGTAAAGGGTCTTGTCGGTCTTGGTCTTCCATGCCCACGCGTACCCGGCGAGCAGGCGCGAGAGCCCGACCGCGGCATCCTTGCGATGGATCTCCGCCCGCATCCCAGCGATGCTGTCGAACATGCGAAAGTCGTACCCCTCGAACACCTCCGCAGCGACCGGCGGTGTTGTGCTGGTCGTCGTCGTATCGAGAATGCGCCTGACGTAGGCGACGTAATCCGAACCGGCCTGAACCCGCATCTGCGACATCAACGGATGGTGACGCCTCGAGAGTTTCGCCTGGCGCACGAGACCGGTCAACAGCTCGGGAGGCACATCGGCCGGGCGCACGCTCTGCGCCGCGTCCAGCAGGAAGATCTGATGCTTGCTCTTCGCTGTGATCCAGTCGAGCTGGGTCTTCGTCTTGTCGTCACTCCCGAAGAGCTTCTGGGTGATCACACTGAAGTTCTTGTTCTGAACGCCCGAAGGCTGATTGGCCCGTTGGTTCAGCCGGTGCGATTCGTCGACGATGAGCAGGTCAAAGTGCTGATCGGAGAAGCCCACCTCAAACGCGGTCATGACCATCTCCGGCCGAAGCCCGGGCGTCTTGCGGAACACCTTCTTGATCGACTCACGCAGGGACTGCTGCGGCACCACCAGACCGATCCGGATGCCCGCGAGCAGTTCCCGATACCCCGGCACGAAGAACTCGGAGAACAGGGAGTCGCTGTCCATGTCTTCACCGGGAGTCGAGGCCGCAATGTCGACGAGCAGCTTGAGCAGGTAGATGGCGACCACGGTCTTACCGGTTCCCGGGTCACCCTGCACGACGATCGTGCTGTCGGTGCCGGCCTGGAGATCTTGGAAGAGCCCCTCGAGGATGCCGTCGACGGCGATGGCCTGGTCCTGAGAGAGCGCCTTGAACGGTGACAGCTTGAAGAGGTCGCTGTTCTCGATCTCGGGAATGCTGCGGGTGAAGACCCCGTCCCGTCTGAGTTCGTCGAATACCGCGCGGAAGGTCTCGCGGTACCGGCCGCGATCGTAGTAGTCCGCCTCGGTGATTCCGTCGTTGCGGTTCAGCACGCGGTAGAAGCCGTCGCCGGCGAGCATCCGAATCAGGTAGGACTCCAGATCGAGGCACACCGATTTGTTGAATGTCGCGTCGACGATGACGCGGACCGTGCTCAGATGCTGTTTCTCGGTCGACTCGAAGTGCTGGCGCATGCGCCCGGCCGCGTTGCGCGACTCCCCCACGTAGACATCGTTGAGCCCGCCCCTGACCGCGGGTGTGCTGCCGACCTTGGCATCGTCTAATACGTAGACGACCGGCCAATTGGTGTTGCGGTGGTCGCGCGGCGCCCAGGCCCGCACCGCTTCCTTCGTGAAGTCGAGCCGCTCGATCTCAAAGGACGTCATACTTGTCGCTGCGCCCCCGCGATTTGTTGACCGGATACTTCTCACGGGTCTTGGCCAGCTTGTCGAGCACGATCTGATTCGGATCGACACCGAGGCGATCGGCCAGCAGGATGCAGTAGGTGAGCACGTCGGCCAGTTCGTCGCTCACCCGATCTGTGTCAGCATCTGCGTTCCACTGATAGCACTCGAGTAGTTCGCCGGCTTCGATGGCGATGCTCTTCGCCAGGTTCTCTGGGCTGTGGAATTGCGCCCAATCACGCTCGGCGACGAAGGCCGCGATTTCGTCGCGGACTGAAATTTCGTCCATGTCGCAAACCTAGCAGCGTCACCACCCATCGGTTTCCGGCAGCCCGCTGACCGTACCGACCCACAGGACTTATGCCGTGGATCCGACGGAGCCTCGACCGATTGTTCAGGTATTCGGCATTCTCCGCGACCGTCACGTCGCTTGCCCTTGCCCTTGCCCTTGCCTCGGATTCTGAGAACGCCTATGGAGGAGCCCCGTGGCGGCCGGCCGCAAAAAAGTTGGCGGATACGACAGGAGAGGACACCGTGAACCAGGACGAGACGCTGGTGCACATCCTTGAAAGCTACCGAGACTCGACGTCCGTCGTTAGCCACGTCACCGAGGTATTCCCGCAGTTCGCCGAGGGCTTCCTCGAATGCGCGGACATTACCGGATTCGTCATTTTCAGCGATCCGAATGAGGAGGCCAAGAAGATCCGAGACGGCTTCGGTCCGACCTGCATGCGGCCATTCGAAGGCTTCACCCGCAATTAGAGACCGCACCAGGGCCCGTCAGTCACAGACTCGGGACGTGAAGTTCGTCACCGTCTTGTTCCCTCAACCTCGGCATCGTTGCCTCGCAGTGCTCCGACCGTCCCCGGGGCCGGGTGAGCCCAGAAACTGCATCACCAAGACCGGCCGCACCGTTGCGTGCAGAGTTTCGGGAACGTCCCGTTGGCTTTGGTCGGGCTGACAGGATTTGAACCTGCGACCCCTTTTAAGGTTCTAGCTTTAACTCGGAATTTGCCGAATATCACCGATATCTAGCGCAAACGAGACGGCCCCATCACCAGAGATACCGGAGTCCAGACGGTAGGGTCCTGGTACACCGCCCAGGCAAACTGGGTGCCGCAGAAAGGTATGCAACCTCTAGATCAGGGATCTCTCGGTGAGGACATACGACGTCAAGCCAAGGGACGCCCAAACATTGTCCTTCGTATATCGGGTGTGACTTACGGCGGTGAATTGTGTTACCGGTGGTCTGGGTTGCTCTACGCAAGTCAGCTCTCCACTGAAGCCGTTTCGGCTGCCGGTTCTGAGCCCGTCGAGAATGACTACCCAGTCCAGCGGAGTCCGCAAGTCTAGGACTCGATCTACGCTTCTTTCGATTAGAGCCCACACGCGCGGGTCCCGCTTCAGGATGGGAACGTGCAGCAGGACAAGAAGTTCGACCTTAAGTCCCTGCGCTATGGCGTCTAGCACTACGTTGCCACCGTGACTGTGGGCGTAGACAGTGCTGAGCTGGCGCACACCATGTTTTTTGCACCACCGCAAGAGCTTGTCGGTCCCGGCCCGCCGAGTGTCCTCCGTGTATCCCCCTGTCCATCGGAAATAGTCCATTCCCACATACAAGTCACTACTCGATTCGCGGAGAATCCTAACGGGCAGCGCCGCCGACGGGTCGTACCAGCGGTGTTTGTCGTCGGCAAGTGCGGCAAAAGTACCGTGGATTATGACGCTGGCAGAGTCGATAGCTTCGGTTGCGATCGCGCTTTCCTGCTCCGGGCCTCCGCCATTGGGCTGTCGAGGAGGCGACCAGAGTCCAGAGTCAGCGAGAGCGGATTGGGCCATTTCTACGATGAGCGCACTCTGCGATTCCAGTCCTGCACTAAGGACGGTCACGACCTGAGAATTACGCATGGGATGCAACGCGTGCAGAGCGCTAGCTGCAGCGACTCGTACGGACTCGCTGTGATCACGGAGAGATCCGTAAAGTAGCGCGAAAGCGGCACGAGAGGACCGGAAGCTGTCGATGTTTTGCCACAGCCGATTCACGTCGCGCCCAGGGACGTCTCGATTCGCAGATACCAATTCGATTTCAAAGACTCCCAGTTCGGAGTTGCCTTCGGTCCCGCCTAGACGTTTGAGGCCCAAGGACATCGCTTCAAGCCATTCGAGGGAATATCGCAGCGTGGTCTTCGTAGCGGGCCGTGGCCGGGGAACCTCAAGGTGACTCGCAAACGGAGCTATCATCTCAATTTGCTCGTCATCACCACCCAGGTAAACGGCAAGGCAGATGAGCTGACTCGCACGCGCTGTTGCATGGGCAAAGTCATCATTCTCGTACGCGGCGAGCCCCACGGGTCCTGATTGATCTGCTTCTTCAAACGCTGATTGAATCAATGACATCCTTCGTTTGATTGGCGAATTGACGCGCTACGAACCGTTGAAGAGTCTATGAGGAGCCCCCTCGGCCGTCGAACAGGTGCGACAAGAACTCGTGGGCTGGCTCGTCTCATGGCCACGCCGCGTATCCGGCGGACATTGTTCTGTGTACTCATCGCTAGTTCCGAGACACGAGTGTCAGCGGCACTCTCTGCTCCGAATATTTTCAAACGACCGTTTCCCGCGGACCGCAACCAACGGTATCCGAGCACTGACGCTGCCGTGAAAGGGCGGGGCCGATTACCCTCGTCCATGAGCAATTCAAGCAAAGACGCGGCCTGGCTGACCCTCGGTCCGCGATGCGCGCTACGTGCATCAAGGGAGAGCAACGAGATGAGACCACTCCGATACTCGATCAACGTCACGCTCGACGGCTGCCGCCATCACGAGGCAGGACTCCCCCGAACGAGGATTCGATACGCTACTGGACCGCTCAGATCGAGCAAGCCAATGCGCTGCTATTCGCCCGGGTGACCTACGAGATGATGGAGTCAGCGTGGCGGAAGCCGGCCACGGGCACGTGGCCTGACTGGATGGATAAATGGCAGATCCCGTTCGCCGAGACCATCGACCGGGCGAAGAAGTACGTCGTGTCAAGCACACTGAGCGAGGTCGATTGGAACGCCGAGCTAGTGCAAGGCGACTTGGCGCAAGCGGTTCAGCAACTCAAGCAGGAGTCAGGCGAGGGCCTGTGGGTAGGTGGCGTGACGCTCCCCCTGGCGTTGGCAGATCTGGGACTGATCGACGAATACGAGTTCCTCGTGCAGCCGGTCCTTGCCGGACACGGGCCGACGTTGCTCGCCGGTCTGCGTGAGCGCATCCAGCTCGAGCTCGTGGACCGCCATGAGTTCCGGTCGGGGGGCAGTCGCCGTGCGATACCGGCCCACGCGAGTTACGGCTTGACGTGTTTTGTCCTGGCACGTTGGCCGCTCCCTCACGACGGAACGACGGCTCGGGCGCAGCTTGCGCCGCGCGGGCCGCACCCCCGATCGCGCAGACAAGTTCGGGATCGCCTCCGCGGACTTACCCAAATTCGGCAACACCGCGCGGACACTCCGCCATAGAAGTAGTCTCCCCCCGGTATTTCCAACTGTGCCCCGAAAAGGCTCGTCCCGTAGCGAGCTTCCGAGATGTACCGAGCCTTCTGCCCGCTAAGATCGCGCCGCCGTGAGTGCTTCCCGACATCGATGAGTTATGAGACTGTGCTCGTGTGTTGCAGTTGACGGGCGTCGCGGGCGTTCTGCCGGGCAGGTCGACCAGTGCTTTGCGATCTGTTCAACGTGAGGGGGCGCGGATCAGCGAGGCTTGAAGCGGTTGCGCACCCGAGATACTTCTCACTCAGAGTGATCGCAACCTAGCTGCTCTCTGACAGCTGTAATTAGCCTCGGAAGTGGCATGTCGGGCGGTCCGAGATCGGGCCAATCCCAGATGGCCCCTTCCCACCGAACGACAGAGAAGATAGCAGCGGCTGGTGTCTGTCCCTCACCGATAAATGGCTCGGACCACCCGGCAAACTGATGGATGGTTGAATCAATCGAGTAGAGCAGACCGCCGTCGGCAGCCCGCCATTCAAGCCACGCGTGACCATCCGGCTCGCCATCGGGCCGACCAGCGGTCACGAAGATCCACCGGCCCAGCCGCCGGTCTTCGAGGATCGCCGCCACCACAGCAGAGGCGTCCTCGCAAGCCCCCGCGGGCCATCCGAATCCCCGAGGCAATCGGTGTTCCCGAGGATCAGTCGCCAGCATCGCGTCGAGCACGTCACCAACCGTGTTATTCACAGCGTCGAGGTCCATGACCTAACGATGGCAGATCATGCGCGTGTGGATGGTCGATTTGGCGTCGTCGTCTCCAGGCGGGCCGGCGCCGCGACGCTTTATATAGATACGGCCCCCGCATCGCGATATGCATCTCTTACCGCTGTTAGCCGCTTTGCGGCTAAAATCGTGCCACCCGCGCGAACGACATCCCGTCGCCGGACCACTAATTGAGGGACCGAGCCGAGCGCCAACGATTGCGAGCCCCAGCGAACGCTTTCGTCACCGGACGGTCCGTCCCGCCCTCTCCACCGTTAGGTTTTCGCGAGCAGTGGCACTTGGTCACCCCGAGCAAATCGAGACGCACCGCAATGGCGGCAATCGGGTGACCTCGCGGGTTCATGCTCGACTACTTCATCGGTGAGTGGGTGATATGAGACCCAATGGTCGGCGCTCGCTTCCGAATCCGTGAGGCCGCCGATGGCCATGAGCCAGTCATCGACTGCACGCGATGCGGCGACCGCGTTGAGGGTGATCACACTGGGGGCGTGGACGTCCTCGTCGTTTATGTATCGCTGTCGGCGACGTTGGACGTCGCTAGTGGCTTCTTCCGTTAGCTTCCATGCGGGGATCAGGCCGTTGCACTGAAGGCACCCACTGCCCGGACCGCTCATTCGAGATACGGAGAAAATATCGGCGATCTGCCGATCGATGACCGTGACTTTCGAGCCGACTTGGGTATTGGGGATGAGGTACTGGTGAGTGATCGCGTTGACTAAGCGACGGGCGAGAGCGGAGTCCGCGGCGAGGAAGATGTGGTCGCAGTCGGTCAACAGCACCGCGACGTCCGCTTCGACAACGGAGCGCGGAACTGCGGTGATGCGCATGCTTCGGGATGCTTGCCGAGCGACTCTGGCGGCGATCTTCACCTTGGTGGTCGCGAGACGGGCGCCAAGTCGTTGCATCCACTGCGGTCGGGCGTCGTTTTGGAGCAGAGGCATCGCGTCGGATCGGCGGGCGCCGACGACGCGCGGCAGGTTGGTCGGATCGAGGCGATCCGGATCGACGAGCACGAGTTCTCCCACTCCGAGTCGGGCAAGGTATTCGGAAATGAGGGAGCCGATTCCGCCAAGCCCGATCACGGCGACTTTGGATCCAGCGAGGATCGCCTGCCCGCGATCACCGAAGATACGTGCCTGTCTGTCGTATGTTGAGTCCGCCACCTGGGCGGCCTCCGGCTCCGGCGTGAGTGTGAGCTGGGGCCGACCTGCAACACGCATGTCGGTGATCGTGTGGCGTTTCCCGTCGTTGGTCCAGATGTCGCCAGCCACGGCGTTGTTGGCGAACACAAGTGCGCCGACGGGGACTCCGTCGTTGATGTCCAGTAGCGCTGGGTATCCGCGTTCATGGGATGCCATGTCGGTCCCAGAGAAACCGACGCGGTCGCGCCCGCCGTGGTTGTGCACCGCGACGTAGGCGAGCTTTTCTTGCGCGCACATATCGATGTTCTCTGCGACGAATTCGGCGGTTAGCTTGCGATAGCCCCGGTTTCCTTCTACATACTCGACACCGTCGATTGCCGGCACGACGTCTCGGACGAGTAACCGTATGCCACGGGGGCCGTGCGCAATCCCGCATCGGAGGATCGCGCCGTGCTCGTCCCCATCACCGGGGAATAGGTGACCGTGCAGGACGGACCATTGCTCCCCGGTGATTACGACTGTCCAATCGCCGATCACTGCTTGCCGAGCCACTTGAGCACCTTCAACACCTTGGTCGCGGCCGTATCGAGTGCGGGGTCGAGTCGATTGCTACGGCGTGACAGCTGCGTTCCGTTCTCGCCGCGCGGACCCCAAGGAACGGACTGGAAGCCTTCGCCGTGAGCACCGCCATCCTTGCGACGGAGATCGGGGCGCACGAACAGCGGGTATACATCGGCCTCTGGATAAGGAAATGTGATCTGGAATGCCATCCACGAGCTTTCCTGCTCATAGGCCGGCCCGACCGGGACATTGCTGATGGATACCCATACTCCGCCTGCGGCGTCGTCTTCAGTCGTGACGATGGCGTCCGCGAACGTCTGCTCGAGCTCGTCGATCGCTTCCAGGATGACGGCGGAAGTCGTCATCGTGTTCACGAGTTGTCATCCCCGTCGTTCGCGCGGAACTCGTCATCGTCCCGGACACGGATGTGCACGTTATCGTCGACAGGCTTGAACTTCGGGCCGTCCTTGCGGGACAGAAGGAAGTCGATCTTGATGGGAACGCCCTGAGCTATCGCGGAATCCTTGATCGACATGCCAGTCTGAGCGGCGCCGTGGATAGTGACCGGACGGCGGTTGACGGTGACGCTGATCTTCTTCTGAGGGAGAGGCTTGGTGAAGAAGCGGTCACCGTTGACGATCGCAACGATCTCGCCGGTCTCAATGGGGTCGTCCAGGTCATCCGGGATGTCCTTCCAGATCCCATGGCTGTCAGGCACAAGCGGCGTGGGGAGGCCACGCAGCTGAGTTTCAATGAGCGCCGCCGTGCGAACTACGTAGGGCACCTTGTCGAGGTAAATAGTGCGGGAGCGATCGGTGAAGAATCGCATCCCGTTCTCGACTACCACAGACTCTGTGGGTACGACAGGGTGGTCCGGTGCATCGGCTACATCGAGCCATAGGTTTTCAGCCGGCGGTGTTACGAACGCGCGCAGCTGGGCGCCGGTGAGGCGCCGCTCCGTCACGTCGATCGGTTCGCCGTCGATGTGGATTTGGGTCTTGTCTGTGGGTGCCACGGTGGGCTCCTAACTGCTGTCTGGCGGGCCGGATGCCCGCTCAACAGTTAGAGACGGGACAACTCCCGAATCGTCCAACCTGTGATCAACTCGCGCATTCCAGACACGTTTTGGAGCCGGGAGCGAATTGATTACTGTGCTTCTGGAGGAAGCACTCCACGCACGTCTTCTTCATCTTGGAGGTGCACCCGCAGTGACCCGATCTGCAGCGAGGTTGCCCACATTTATGGCAGATGAACCTGATGACGAACGTCTTGTTGCAGTGCTCGCATTGCTCCCAGCGGGCGGTCGTGTGTTGGACGGTACCGTCTCGGGGTGGCGACATCGCCAACCACGGGGCACTGTACTCGACCATTACCAGAAATAGCAGGTCGCCAGCCCATGCCCCCTGCCCGTAGAGCCGTTCAGATGTGTGGCCATCGCGGTACCAGATCTGCGCGTCATCGCGCACGAACGTGCGGCTGTCATCGTCGTCGCCGAGCGCCGCGCGGACGAGCGAATTCTCAGTCTGGTCACTACCGCGAGCAGGGGGATATAGACCGCCACCGGCCGCAGCGAAGGTCACGATTCCGTCTTCAGTGACGACAACGACCGCGCCTGGCGATTGAAGACGGTTGGCAAGGCGGACGCAAATAGCCGCGCGCGAAGCGCTCGAAGTCTCGAACAGTTCGACGGCGGTGCGAACAGAGGGACCGCGATTGGAGATGTGCGCGTTGACAAGGTCGTCAGGGAGGAGTATCCGTGCGGCGAACGCGTCGCAGCAAGCGTCCTCGAATGCCTCAGGGTCCCGGTGCTCAACTATCTTTGTGCCCAGGTCTATGTTTGTCTTCTGAATGTGGTGGCCAAGTTCATGCAAGAGCGTGAACTGCTGGCGACGACGTGAGAGTGACTCCGTCACTACCAGGGTTGGCGGCTCCCAGCGATACCCGCCAGCGACGGAGCAGCCCAGGTGCGAGTCCGCCGGAATGAGCTCCGGCACCCGGAGAACAGAGAGGTCGACACGCTGTTCCAATGCCGCGAATGCATCTAGTGTGAGGTCATCGAGAGATCCCCCAAGGGCTTCCCAAGCGCTCAGCATCGCCTCAACTTGAGCCGGAGCGTCATCGAAGGTGGCGCGCATTGGCTATCGGTTATCCGTGGCGAGGACGGTGTCGAGGCGCTGACGCCAAAGCTCGCGTCCTTGGCCTGTCTCGCGAGCGGCGAGCTGATAGGCCTCGTATCCGAGGCGCGTGCGGGCGCGATCCTCGTCCCCGTCGATTGCTCGATTCCGAATGTGGGAACGCCAGCGAGGCTCTTGCAATTCGCGCTGGAGGTCCAACGGCAGCGGTGCGACCGCCCCGAGGATATGGCTCAGCGGGACTTCTGTTGCCGCGGCAAGGAGGTCGGCCTCCTCCACTGTTAGCGGTTCTTTACCCATTCGAATTGCCATCGCGCGGGGCTGCGGTGCTTGCAAGACGCTCATGATGGTCGGAAGCGGAACCTGTAACTGGGCGGCGGCGGTGTCCGAGCTGGCCAGTTGTAGCCGTGGTGCACTTTGGAGCACGTCAATCGCATCGAATAGGTCGGCAAGAGCGAGGGCAGCGCCAGATTCAAGTGCCGGTTCTCCGTGCCCGCGACGAAGGCCGTCGGCAATCGGGTCGTTTGAAGGAGCTGATCGAATGGCCCGGAGCTGAGGTTTCGAGATTGTGGCGATCGTCGAGCCCAGCGTTGCGAATGGAATTATCGCCGGGGAATCAGGCCATACCGTGACAAGGCCGTGTAAAGGGCTGGCGTCCCCTTCGATGATGACGGCCGTGCTGTTTTCAACCCCGGGTTCCAGACAGGCTGGGAACACGGAGGCTAGCGCGGCGACGTCGTCGATAATGTCGATGAGGACCACAAGCCTGGCGTCGCCCCAGTAGGCCTGCCGCAACTGCCCCGCCACGACACCATCGGTCGGTTGAGCGCTTCGAAGCATGCCGTTTCTTCGTTTCGGTCCTACAGGGAATGTCTTGGAGAGCGCGATCCAGCGCTCTGATGCTTCAGACGACATTGGAGTCCTCCATATCTTCACTTTGTATTGACGGGACACCGAGCGAATCGTCCAGTACGAGACTTAGCAAGGCCGTGAGAACGCCCTGGCTTCTTGCGCTGTCCCCTGCCAATTCCGTAAGTCGAGCCCGAAGTTTCTGAACAACGTTGTTGGCGCTAGTTCGGCCGATTCCAAGGTCTTTTGCCAGCGCTGCCGCGTCTCCCCCGTGGCGGATGGCTGCTCGTTCGGTGTCCGTGAACCGCGGCATCAACTGCTGGGCGAGATGCTCGTCGTCTAGCTTGATCTCGGTGGCTGCTGGACTGTCGATCGCGGGGGTCATTTCTTCGACGATGTCCCAATCTGCATCAACCGTTGCCGCGAGGACATCTCCCGTCTCCAGGAGCGACGGGAACCTGTCTGCGCAGATTTTAGTGAGGTCGCTCACATGCAGCCGGCCCGCCGCGACGAGAACTCTTCGCAGCATCTCTTCCAGCTGCCCCGGACGCCCTAGCCTCGCAGACGCATTGCCAGTGGCGATCGGCATCTCAACTGGAGCAAGAGCAGCAATTTCCCGAAGCCCGGTTTGAGTGACATGACGATCGACATCCTCGCCGCCTGTGAGGAACCAGTAATGCTTCGCGACCGACGGGCTGAACAGGGTGGAGCGCTCGAGCCGTTTCTCAAGGCGGTTCCTGAGCGCACCCCAGGGTTGCTTGCGGGTGAGGTCAACGAGCCATCGTTCGACCCACTTTCGGGTCTCCTGCTTCGCGGCGCGGTCATCTGGGAGCGCGGTGATTGCGTTGCTATACCCGGCGCCCTTGTCCTCGAAGAAGCTGTTGACGAAATCGTCGACGGTGGCAGTATCGCGGAGTCCAGGAAATCTGGGCAGCTGCTCTGCGAATACGCGTCGCATCATCGCGAGCGCGGCCATGCCGAGCGTCCCACGGGCGAGTGCTTCGTCCCGAATCAATGTTGTGGTCATTTCAAGACTCCGCGCTAGTACCAGGCGTTTTGGCGACCGCCACGCAGTCGAAGCCGTCCGGCAACCCGTTGCACAGGTCGGAGTGCAGCGAACTGTGCGGCGACTTCGTCATAGAGCGTTCCGCTGGAGTTGGGATCGGAGACGGAGACGAGAATTGCAAACGGCACTTCGGTTGGGGATCCGTCGAGAGCGCCCGCTCGGCGAGCGAAGTAACGCAACTCGAGCCTTGCGTCATCGATCTCGCCGGCGGCGAAGCTGACTCGGTGGTGTCGCAATGTCTCCCACTTGCCCGAATCGCGAAGATCCGCCTCGTTCGAGCTTGCCGCGCTTGTGAGGGTCTTCGTCACCGGTTCCTGGCTGCTCGTCCACCCAGCCGTCAGCAAGGTTCGCGCTTCGATCGAAGTTAGGTCGACGTTCCGCGCCTTCTCCGTCGAGCCTTGTGGAGGTGAGAATCGGAACATGTTGCGGTGCGGTCGCAAGGTGAGCTCAAGCGAAGCGGAGGTGTACTCGGTCGGCTGGGTCGGCTCCACGGGTGAAGCGTATGCAAGCGTGACCGAGACCTTCGCCGCACTCGAGAAGGATCTGGGCACTGGGAGTTGATAGCCGAGGATGTCACCGCGCGCTATCTGATCGACGAACAGGACGTGTGCCTCGTCGGGCCCGCAATCCAGAGCGTCAGCGAATGAAAGCGGCAGACGCCCAAAGCCAAGCTCATCTTGCCTCGCCTTGAATGCTCGATGACGCTCCGCAAAGTGGGTGGCGAACGCACGAAGCACACTGCTGTTGACGCGGGGCAGTCGAGTGACAAGATCCGCCAGGGCGTGGGTTACAACTGGTGCCGAGAAGCTTGTTCCGCTGGCCTCGAGGAAGCTTCCGTCGGTGCGCAGAACATTAAACAACCGGTCATCGACCCCGCCGAATTGCACGCCCATTGGTTGGATTCGGCTTCCGGGTCGTCCGGGTCCCATCGAAGAGTAGGGGGCCCGCGCCCAGGGACGGTCCGGAGCAGGCGCATCACATGCTCCGACAGATACAGCGTTGGCCATATCAGCGGGGACCTGAACTCTGTGCAAGCCCGTATCCGGGTGCTGGTTTCCGTCGTTCCCCGCAGCCACGACGAAAACGATGTCCCGTTCCCATGCAAGTTGATCCAACTCTGCGGTCCAGCGGTTTGGCTCCATGTCGTCTTCGACAGCGAGCGTGGGGCCGAGACTCAGATTCACGAGCTTGTGGCGGTCCTCGGCCAAAGTCTCCTTGATACGATCGAGGATCCAATATCCGTCGAGATCTCCCGGTTTATAGGGAGCGGGCATGACGCGGAAGCTCTCCACCGGCAGCGGTGGTTGCGGCGCCTGCGAACCCGATTCCAGCAGCCCGTACAGCACGGCTCCGGTCACGCCTGTGCCGTGATCGAGATCATCCGCGTCTACCGCTTCCGGGGTCAGATCGATAACTGGTATCGGAAACAGACCACTCCGGCCTCGGTCATGTACACCGCCGTCGAATACCGCCACCGTTGTCACATCAGCAAGCGCACCGCGAACGGCAGGCGCGACAACTCGGCTCCCGCTTCGAAGTCCGAATCGTGGGCGTGGCCGGATTGCGGGCATCGGCCGAAGGACCCGCAGTGGGTTGAATCTCGCTAGCTCAGGTACATCGGTTGATGACGCGCGAATCGGCATGAAAGTGAGGCCACCCACCTGGCGGAGGTAGTCTCGGTGCACTTCTCCGCCGCGTGACTCAACCAAAGCGATCCACCGCTCCAGCGCCTCGTCGTCGATCGGTACTGGTTCGCCGGATCGCACCGTGCTGGGGTGGAGCACTGCTTCCCACACGGAATGCTCGCCCGCTGAGGCGTCAATTCCAGGGCTGGTTCGCAGAACGGTGCTCGGCGCTGGCGAAGCAAATTCCTCTAGGCGTCGTATCTGCGAAAACGCCTGCAGAGCGCTGCGGCCTGTGCCAGGTGCGTTGACAAGTTCTTCTAGTCGTTCCAGCGCCGCGTTGTCGACGGCGAGGATTAGTCGTCGGGTGCCGCTCAGTTTCTCCATCGACGCGGTGCGGAGTGTGCCAGTGTCGGCGCGCGAACCGACGGGGACGGCACCGATGAAGCCGAGAAGGGCCTCGGGGTAGTAGGTAGGAGCGATGTAGTTTGGCAGAAGCTTAGCTTCGACGTAGACGCGGTCCGCCGCTCGCAGCGAGTCAGGAAGCCCCTGAATATTGGCACGCGCAGACCGGACCTGAGGAAGGAGCCACTCTCGTGCTTGCTCGGATGTGAAGGGCTCATACTTCGGACCGCCTCCGGTCGGCGCGGGCTCCACATCAAGACGGAGTGATTCCCCATTCAGGAGTAGGCGTCGGGCTACGTTGCCCGCTGCACCGATATCTGTCACATCGTGTCCTTTGCTTGACGGATGCCCGTGGCAACCGTCGGATGGCTGACGCCTGCAAGCGTCGCGATCTTACGATTAGACATGTCTAACTGCTCATGAGCGTGTCGCCACACTGAGGTCCGTAGCTCAGTTGTCGGAAACTGCTCAATCAATTGATTCACCACGACGTATTCGAGGGTGAGATCGTGCAATATCGCCTTCCGTCGACAGAGCTCCCAAAATCGCACGATGTCAGAGTGGCTGTGCCCTTCCCACAGAGCGGCCGCTAGCTCGATGACCGCGATGGGTACGTCGCTTTGGTTAGCCCTAGTGAGGAGGGCGCGCCGTTCAGAGTCGCCAGGGAGTGGGAAGCTCAATACACGGTCAAATCGGCGATCAATCGCCTCATCTAGCAACTGGGGGTGGTTCGTAGCAGCAACCAACAGACTCGTCTCTGGCCAGCGATCAAGCTCGACAAGTATCACGTTGACGATCCGCTTCAACTCGCCGATGTCAGTATCATCATCGCGCCGCTTGGCGACGGCATCGAATTCGTCCAGGAACAACACGCAGGGTCCGGACTTCGCGAACTCCAGGACCGACTTGATGTTCCGACCAGAACTACCCAGATAGCTCGAAACGACGGACGCGAGATCCAGGGTCACCAGCGGCAGTTCGAGCTGTTGCGCGATCCATCGGCTGGCGAGCGTCTTGCCCACCCCCGGCGGGCCCGAAAACAAGACAGTCCGGCTCACTGAGACGCCCGCGCGCGCCAATTCCTCGGCACGCTTACGCTCAGCCACGATCTCTTGCAGTTGAGCAGCAAGCCGCTCATCAGCGATGAATTCGTCAGCACCGGGAACCGCATCGACGTTCACAAGCGAGTGCAGTCCCTCAGCATCTGTAGGAATCGCCCCGCTGTCGAACCGGAGACCGTTTGACGGATTGGCCGCGGATAGTGCCTCATGAACTGCAGTTCGGAACGCACCAGCGTCGGACACTTCTGGTGGAATTGCTCGCATCAGTCGGCCAGCGAGCTGACGCACCCCGCCCGCGTGCCCGCGCGCGCCAATGCGTACCAAGTCGACCAGCGCTCGTTCGAGCCCGCCCGGCTCTTGGTAAAGAGTAGTCTTTGGGGCTGCCATGTTTACCACCCTACAGCCGGCCGATGACACCGGTAAACGATAAGCACCGGAATCCGTACCGAGGCGCAAGCAGGGTACCGCAACCCCTCCTGCGGGCGGCGGCAGACCGGTCTTGTCGAGCGCCAACGAAGTTGTGCGCAAGCCAGCCCGCGTTGCTCTGGGCGGTAGAGACGGGCATGATCTTCGAAATGCCCCTGATGAATTCGGATTGCCCGGCCAACAAACCACCGCAGTGCCCCTCAGCCGTTCAGCTGAGGGGCACTGCGGGCGGTTGATGAGTACCGTCGGTGGCTCGCCGTCAGAAGCTGATGTCTGTGCCCATGACGCCCAGCGGGTCGAAGACGAGCGTGGCCTTCTCAAGGTTGAGATACTCGGTCACGCAACATTCTCTCCAGCATGTCTGCCCGTGGCGCATGTAGTCGAATGCCTGTTCAAGCATCGAACTCGTTTGCGCAGCCGCCATGTTGTATTCCGATTGCCTGTTCATTACGTTTCGGGCTGGACCGTTGAGGGACTCCGCGGATGGATTGTGCTCCCACGCGTGGAAGAACTCCATCAGGCTGACGAACCAGTCGTTCTGAAGTTCGTTGAGCAGCGGGTCGGCCTGGAGGATGGAATTGATTGCTGAATCGTCGTGTCTCATACCGTCATCTATGCGCGACTTGGAAACGAGGTGCTCGGATCGACTACTTTGTTCAGTTCGACATCCCGCAGACGACTCGTTTGCAATGACCGAGGAGACCGGAGTCTCTCCGAATCGGTCTGCTACGTCAGGCGGACCTGAGGCCTCTGCCCTGCCTCCAAGTGCAGGCTCACGTGCGTTTACCGAGTTGCGCACTCCCCGGTTCAACGGTGATTCTGATGATGCGAGCCGTCAAATGTGTCGTGCTGCCATACAGATAACTGGAATCCGAGACGGTCAGGCGACCGCGTCGCCCAACAACGAAATCCTCCATCTCACTTAGGATCACGCACTGACCGTCGTAAACTGCCGAACCCGAGGTGGGCGTCGGCAACCTTTTCCACGTCAACCGACCAACAGTGGATATGAGGTGGACAGTTCCCGAGAGCGTCTCCACCGTGTAGACGCCGGGAATGTCAGGAATCTCCTGGAGTCCGGTCGTGAGGACCACATCGGAGTCACTGTTATCTCCGCCGTCATTATCGTTCACACGTGGGTCTCCATTCGCGACTTGGCTGGTCCTGGTTTGTCCATATCGACCACGGCCTCGTCGCACGAGGTCCTAGGGCGCATCGACTGCACCCGCCGGCTGTTGGACGTACGCCCGAACACGAAGTACGTCAACGGCTGTCAATCCCCACTCGGGCTTGGTGCCGACCAGGAGTGAGGCCGTGCTCCCGAAGGTCTGATGCATGCTCCGGCGTTGCGGTGTCCATGGTCTGCGATGCTCGTCGCCGAGAAGGTCGTCGACCATGACGAAATCCTGGTTCGTCACGACACGGCTGACGGCTTGCGTCTTGATCCAGATGTCGCGAAACATCAGGTCTCCCTGCCGCGTGCCCACCGGCGCGACCCGCCACGGGCCTCCGTGTAGCCCGAGCGCGGGAATGAGGAAGTTGGCGCCGGCATCCCATGTCGAGCACCAGATCGGCTCGACGAGCCTCTCGTCGATCAATTCGTTCAAGGCGGCGACCACGGCGGTGCTGACCCAGGCATGCTGTGGGTACGGGTCAGGGGCGAACGTTGGAAATCTTTCCAGGTCCCGCGATACCGCCGCGTTCTTGAGGGGCATGGCGCAGAGTCCGCCGTCGACATCCAGGAAGAGTGGCGTGCGGGTCACCTCGCGATTCGCTCCCATGTCGTCCTCTCAGATCTGTCACGAGGTAGGGCTCACGAACGGCGCGATGCCGTTCCTCGAACTCTGTATTCGAACGAAGATACAGCCTGGTTGACGACCTGCCATCGAGATTCCAGGACCTTGTCACAAGCTCGGTGTTTCACCGATTTCGGCCGCGAGGTTCAGTAGGTGGGTTAGGAGAATGGCGCGGTCCTTGCGGAGGGTGCCCGTTTGCAGTTGCCGAAGTTGGCGTCCGAGCCAGCGGGCGAGAGTGAACTCAGCTCTCTCTGAACCGTTCAGGTATGGGAGCCGGCCGTGGTCTCGAAGGTGCCGCAAGCATGCTGTAAGTTGCGCTTGCCACACGCGTTCGTGAGGGTCCCAATCGAAGGCGGGCGAGACGTCGAGCCGCATTCTCTGGTAGCTGGTGAGAGTTTCTGGGAAGCGGCGCTGGTACCGGGCCCACTCCCCCAAGCGACGCTCGTCGCCGGGCAGACTGGCGCGGTCTCTGGTGTTCTCACGAGGGTTACGGCCGCAGGTTCGCGCGAATTCTTCGTAGCGGTGGAGTGCTGCGACCCAATTGGTTGCTCGCTTAGGGGTTCCGCCGTTATCTGACTCTCGCCCTGATGACAGGATCCTGTCCGCCTCAGCGTAGAACACTGACTGTGCGTCAGGTTCTCCGGTCTGTATCCACAGCCTGACGGCCCTCGCGTGGAGGTCTGCCGGATCCGTTCTGTGCCGCATGGTGCGCCCTTCCGGGTCGCAGGTGTTGCGGCCTCACCCGGACCTATGCGCGGTGCTGCGGAAGATCATCGAGCGCGGGTTTGTCGCTGAGTCGGTGGTTTGATTTCCGGCTTTTGCCTACCGTTGTGCTTCAGCGGCCCGAGTCATTCGGCAGGCGGGTGTCTCCGCCGCAAGAACGGAGATGGAGCATGTACGCGCTGACGGACGAGGCAACAGGCCGCTATCTCGTGACGACAGAATCCGGTAGCCGCTACACCCTCGACTTCAACCGGCGCCTGTTTCGGCGAACGACAAATCCGACTCTCGTGGCACGTCGTGGCCTCCGCCGCGACGGCGAAGACATCGACCTTGTCGAGGTCATGCAGTGCCGCCTGGGCAAGCCCCTACTGCTGCTGATCAACCTGTGGATTCCAGGCGTCTGGTTCACAACACGCGAATCCACCCCCGTCATCCGCATCGAACCGCTGCCTGAGGATTCGGGCACGCCATGACCGCGGAGGCTGTGTCGCCGCTCGACTACCGGCCGATCAATGCCTTGCCCTATTGGGACACGATCGGCAAATTCGTCACCGACGCCGTCGATGCCACCGCGAGCATCTCCGGTCGTGACAAGCGGTCGCTGTATCCGGCCACCGTGGCATTCGTGCTTTGGTGCTGGCAGAGCCGAGGCACACCGTTGGAACGGCCGCGCATCTTCCGCCGAGCCATCGTCGAAGAGTTCATCCATCTCGGCATGACGGCCTATACCCGCGGCAGCAGAGCCACGCATCGGGCGACCCTGTCTCTCATGGTGGAGGCTCTGAACCCCTCCGAGGCGGTTCGCCTGCGGCGCGCAATCCCACGCTCGGCTCCTACGAGGCCCTACACACGCGATGAGGTCGCAGCACTGCACAGTTGGGCGACAGCACAGGGCACACCACGACGTCACCGTGACGCCATTGCCCTCCTGGCCCTTGGGCTGGGCGCCGGCCTCGCCACTCGGGAAATACTCGGCGCTCGGGTCACAGACCTAGATACCCGCGATGACCAGATGCACGTAATCGTGTGGGAGAGCCGTCCGCGCGTCGTTCCGATCCGCCCCGACTGGCAGCGCCCCCTTCGCCGAATCCTCGGAGATCTCGACCCGGCCGCACTGATCTTTCGTCCCGGGCGAACCGGCGCAAGCCCAGGACAGATCACCGACTTTCTACTGAGATCGCGCACCGAACTGGATGTGCGACCCAGCCGAATGCGCACGACATGGCTGCTCGAACACCTCCAAGTCGGCACTCCACCTCGAGAATTGCTCCGAATTTCCGGGCTGAAGAATCTCGCAGCCCTCGACAAAATCGCCACATTTGCCCCCAAAACAGGGCACAGCGTCACGCCGCACACATCCCATAAATCAATTTGATCAGGGATTTCAGTTAACGGCGGTGATGAACGGTGCTTGGGAAGGGCCACTGTCGTCGACAGCTTTGGGGACGCCCCACGCACATAACGTTCGTGAACAGAAAAGACCAACTCAACGACATTTTCCACGCCGACTCCGCGACGTACGCGCACCTTCGAGCTTTGGACCCCGAGATTCCCGACTACGTGTGGGGAATCATCATCCGGTACCGGCCGCACGTCTCCCCCGTGCAATGGGCCGCCGTGCGCGAATTCACCATCGCGAACGCCGTACGGATGCAGCCGCGCACTTTCGACGCGACCCGCCGACTCATGTCGATGTCGGCACGCTTTGCCGCCTGGGTGTGGACGACAACGGGCACACGGCTCACCGTCGAGCGCGTGTACACGCAGAACAACGTGTCCCGGTATCTGCACGCGTGTCTGCCGAAGCACTCTGAATCCCACCGCTGGGGATTCGTCAGGCAGATCGGCACCGTTGCCGACACCCTCGCGGGCACCGACATCAACCGTCTCCCGGCACCTAACCTTCCCGGTCGTCGCCCCTTCACTGTCTCCGACGCCGCCACCATGCACAGCTGGGCCGCAAGCCTGACGACCGACCTGAAACGACGAAATGCCTGGGCCCTCCTCGGCCTCGCCGGAGGTGCGGGCCTCCGCGCAGACGAAATCATCGACACGCGAATCGGCGACATTGAAATCGTCGACGGCCGCGTGTTCGTCAACGTCCCAGGAAAGCGCGCACGTCGGGTTCCGGTGATGCACCTCTGGAACCGCACCCTGCTGCGCAGCATCCAGGACCGCACTAACCCCGAGGACTTCGTCTTCAGTGGGTATCGCTGGGACGAGTATCGACCACGGGTCATCCAGAACTTCCTAACCGAGCATCCCGCCAGCGTGCGAGCCACCGTGTCCAGACTGCGCTCAACCTGGATCATCGCCCAAATCGACAACGGACTCCCGGTCCCGGTGCTCCTGGCCATCGCCGGGTTCGCCTCCGCCCACAGCTTGGACAAGCACCTCGTGCACGCCAAAGCAGCGAACACCAGCGCGTACGTCGGTCTCATCATCGGCGAAGAGGTCGCCCGATGAGCGCCGGCGACATCGACTACGCGTTCAACGGATACGAACCCGACCTCGGCGGTATCACCCAAGCTGAGGTGATGGGCCGCGGCCACATCCACCAGCTCATTGACGACGCCACCGTAGCTCTCATGGAAGGCCGGGTTCGGAAGACCGGTGTCCTCGAGCGGCTTCAGGATTGGAGAGACGAAGATGCCGTCGCGGTCAGTATCGGCGGTCGCCCGTCTCTCATCTCAGAACGGGCCATTCTCACAGGTATGCTGCTGCTGGCCAAAGAGGGCACGGCGATGCACCTGACGTGCGTGCGAGACCTGTTCATGTTCCGCCTCAGCGACGCCTCCCGAGCACTCCTCGGCCTGCAGGCCCCTTCGGCAGCCTTTGTCGGTCATGTCGCTGAGAAGAACCGCTGGTACGCCAACACCAGCCGGGCCTTTCACCGCATCAACGATCTGATGGACCCCTTCCCTCAGGAACGCCGCCACTCCAAGACTTACACCCAAATTCAGGAGATCCTCCACGCACACGACGCAGTGCTGGCCGACAAACGCAAAGCCCGTCTGGACGAATTCACGAAGCTCTTCCTCGTCATGACCTTCAACGAGCAGTCACGCGACATCCGGCGCGCCTCCAAGAAGATTGATATCTCCTTCGACCAGACCTATGTCGGCACCCCGACCGTCAAGGGATACTCGCGAAATAATCTCGCCGTCCGAGTCGCGGCAGAGGCCAAGGTCGAAGACAAGAGAACCCTCAAGCCTGGTCCGGTCGATGCCTTCGCCAGCTGGCACGTCACGACCGGTGAACGCGTCGACGTGCCCAAAGGGCAAGTCGACAACACCACTCCAAACAAGAAGGCCGGATTCGCAAACTTCAGGTGGGGCTGGGAAATCAATATCGCCGTCCGCGTCGACTCCGAAGCTCCCGGGCAGCACCGGTTTCCCGGACTGGCCGTCGCCGCAACGATGAGCCTGCCCAACGTCCGCGTCGCCGAGGAAGCAGTCTCCCTGATGCGCGGAGCCCTAGCCCTTGGTCTAGAAGCCGGAGTCGGCGACGCCGACAAGCAATACTGGGCCAACTCACTCGCCGAACGCCTCCACGAACCCGCCTTCAACCTCGGTTTCACGCCGTCCACGGACTACCGTACCGACCGGCTCGGGCACCAAGGCGGCGACCACGGCGCCCTCTACATCGAAGGCGGCACCTACTGTCCCGCAACGCCCAAACCCCTACAGAACGCCACCAAGGACCTGCTGGGCGCCGTCATCGACACCGAAACATATCGAGCGCGCATCACGAGCCGAACCGCGTTCAAACTTCACGTCAAGGAAAAACCTGATGCCAAAGGCCGCACCGTGCTGCGCTGCCCCGCACTCGGCCCCAGCCCCACGGTGACCTGCCCACTACGAGAGCTCCTCAAGACCAGGAAGGTTCTCGAGGGGGTCGACAGCGAAGACCTCCCGGACTTCGCCGACAAGATCTGCACCCAGCACTCCGTGGCCTTCGACACCGCCAACAACCGCCGCACCGCCCAAGCGTTTGAATACGGAACCAAGGAATGGGACACGTTTCACACCCACGCACGAAACAGCATCGAGTCCCTCAACAACCAGGTGAAAAGCGGCGGCACCGAAGACATCGAATCCGCCAGCCGCCGCCGCGTCCGCGGATTCGGCGCCGCCCAAATTATCGTGACGATGCTGCTCACCAACTTCAACCTGCGCAAAATCGCCGCCTTCATCAGCGACAAGATCAAAGACGACGCCAAGAAGCAGGTCAACGGCGAACCTCCCATCGCACTCGTCCGACGTCGCGACCGAGAATTCCATAACCCCTACACGGACACCTACCCACCCGGTGTGGAGCGGCCGACCAAACCCAAACGCTCAGACGGCGATGGCACCGGCGGACCACCGCGAAGAACCTAAACGGCCCCTTAGGCCGCCGATACCGCCCGAGAGGGCAAGCCTCCCCGCATTCCGAACAATCCGACGCGCCCCAAAACACAAAAATCCACGTGCGACGCGGTCCCCGGCGACAATTCGCCGACGTAACCACTCGCAAACACCGCTTAAACCAGAAATCGCTCCTGAGAATCCTCAGGAGCGATTTCTTTTTGTCTCGACCAGACCGTTTCGTGAAGAGTTTCGCGAACGGCCCTTTGGTCGGGCTGACAGGATTTGAACCTGCGACCCCTTGACCCCCAGTCAAGTGCGCTACCAAGCTGCGCCACAGCCCGCCGCTCCTGCGACGATTCCAACGAACAGAATCAGCGGGAGACAACTTGAATATCTTACCGCGTCTGGGAACCACTCGCGCACCGTCTGCGGCCGCGGAGGGAAAGTCGCGGTGCTGAACCGAGCACGGGTGACCGATGCAGTGGCACAGCGACGGCGCGGGCGGAGCGTGAGTGAATGCCAGCAGACAGCGAGACCAAGGTCGAAGCCGCCGCATCCGTGCTGCGGGAAGACGTGAGCCAGGTGTTCGCCACCCGCGGCGACCCGGCACGATGCTGGTGCCAGTACTTCAAGCTACCGAACCGGGAGTTCCAGAACGCCACAGCGCAAGCGTGCGCCGGGATGTTGCGGGAGCAGGTGCAGGCCAGCGCGCCCGGGCCGGGCGTCATCGCGTTTCTTGACGGAGAGCCGGTCGGTTGGTGCGCGGTCGAGCCGAAGCCGGCGTATTCGCGGCTGCAAAGGGCGAAGGTGGTCACCGTGGGCAGACGGCAGAAGCCTGACGACGCATCCGTGTGGCCGGTCACGTGCTTCGTGGTGCGGGTCGGAATCGGCGGCGCGGAGTTGCGGCGGCGCGGCTGTGAGCGGCTGTCGCCCAGGCCCGTGGCGCGGGTGCGGAAAGGCCGGGTCGTGATGGAGCTGGTGGTTCAGACGACCGAAAAGGCCCCGACCGGGAGATGAGACATCTCCCGATCGGGGCCTTGTGACGCGCTGAGCGGCTAGCGCTTGCGCTTCTCGCGCACGCGCATGCTGATGTTGATCGGGCTTCCCTCGAAGCCGTAAACCTCGCGCAGGCGACGCTGGATGTAGCGACGGTAGCCCGGGTCGAGGAACCCGGTGGTGAAGATAACGAAGGTCGGCGGGCGGCTGGAGGCCTGGGTGCCGAACAGGATGCGGGGCTGCTTGCCGCTGCGCACGGGGTGCGGGTGCGACGCGGCCAGCTCGGCGAGGAACGCGTTGAACTTGCCGGTGGCGATGCGGGTGTCCCAGGCTTCGAGAGCGGTCTCGAGGGCCGGAACGAGCTTCTCCATGTGGCGGCCGGTCTTGGCCGAGATGTTAACCCGCGGAGCCCAGGAGACGTGCGCCAGGTCCTGCTCGATCTCACGTTCGAGGTAGCGGCGACGGTCGTCGTCGATCTGGTCCCACTTGTTGAATGCCAGCACGAGGGCGCGACCGGATTCGAGCACCAGGTCGATCACGCGCACGTCCTGCTCGCTGATCACCTCGGTCACGTCGATCAGGACCACGGCCACCTCGGCCTTTTCCAGTGCGGCGCTGGTGCGCAGTGAGGCGTAGAAGTCGGCGCCCTGCGAGAGGTGCACGCGACGACGGATGCCGGCCGTGTCGACAAAGCGCCACACCCTGCCGCCGAGCTCGACCTGCTCGTCGACGGGGTCGCGCGTGGTTCCGGCGAGTTCGTTGACGACAACGCGCTCCTCGCCGACGACCTTGTTCAGAAGACTCGACTTGCCCACGTTCGGTCGGCCGAGGATCGCGACGCGGCGTGGTCCGCCGACTTCCTGTTTGGCGACGGCGGAGATCTCGGGGAGTTCCTCGAGGATCGCGTCGAGCAGGTCGGCGACGCCGCGGCCGTGCAGGGCCGAGACGGGCCAGGGCTGGCCGAGGCCGAGCGCCCAGAGGCTCGCGGCCTCCGGCTCCTGGCGGATGTCGTCGACCTTGTTGGCGACGAGGAAGACGGGCTTGCCGGCCTTGCGCAGCAGGCGCACGACGGCCTCGTCGGTGGAGGTCGGTCCCACGTTGGCGTCGACGACGAACATGACGACGTCGCAGAGTTCGATGGCCAGTTCGGCCTGGGCGGCGACGGATGCGTCGATGCCCTTGGCGTCGGGCTCCCAGCCGCCGGTGTCGACGAGACTGAAGCGGCGTTCGTGCCATTCACCCTTATACGTCACGCGGTCGCGGGTCACGCCGGGGGTGTCCTCCACGACGGCCTCGCGGCGGCCGAGGATGCGGTTCACGAGCGCGGACTTGCCCACGTTCGGGCGGCCGACGATGGCGATGACCGGCAGGGCCGGCAGGTACTGGATGGCGTCGGGGTCTTCCGTCACCGTGTCAAGAACGTCGAAGTCCTCGTCCGCGAGGTCGTACTCGTTCAATCCGGTGCGGAGGGCGGCGGCGCGCTGCGTCACCAGGTCGTCGTCGAGATCGTCCAGTCGCGTCACCAGTTCGGTGTCAGGGTCGGGGATCGTGTCGTCGAAGTCGTTGTTGTTGGTCATGCGATGGCCTCGCGGTAGGTATTGATGACGTCGAGGACCGCGTCAATGGTCTGTTCGAAGTCGAGATGGGTGGAGTCGACGGTGGTCACACCGTCTGCGGCGCTCATGAATTCGACAACCTGTGAGTCAGCGCGATCCCTCGATCGCAGCTGCTCCGCCACGGTTTCAGCCGATTGGGTCGATATTTCCGCAGAGCGCCTAGCCATTCTAGCCTCCTCGGAAGCCGTGAGCAGTATGCGGATCTCGGCGGTGGGAGCGACCACGGTGGTGATGTCCCGGCCCTCGATCACGATTCCGGTGCGCTTGGAGCTTGCCGCGATGGCGCGAAACAGCTCCGTCAGGTGCGTGCGCACCTCCGGGATGCGGGCCACGGAGCTGACGATGGCGGAGACGGCGGGGTCGCGGATCGCGTCGGTGACATCCGCCCGGCCGACCCGAACGACGTGCTCGTCGGGGGCGATGCCGATGGAGTAGTCGAAGTCGCCCAGGGCGGCCACGACGGCGTCGGTGTGCTCCGGGTCGATGCCCCGGTCGCTGACGAACCAGGCGAAGGCCCGGTACGCGGCGCCCGTGTCGAGGTAGTCGAAGCCGATGCGCCTGGCGGCGGCGCGGCTGACGCTGGACTTGCCGCTGCCGGCCGGTCCGTCGATCGCGACGATGTGGGGGCTTGAGTGACGACCCATGATTAACCAGCAATCCGCCAGCCGCGGGCGGCCAGCTCTTCGGTGAGGCGACCAACGGCCTCAGGGAGTACAGAAATTTCGGCCAGGCCCAGTTGGGCGCCCGGTGAGTGCTCGAGGCGGAGGTCTTCGAGGTTGACCCCGACCTCGCCGACCTCGTTGAGGAGTCGGGCAAGCTGCCCGGGGGTGTCGTCGACCATCACGCTGAGCGACACGAAGCGGCGGTCCTGGCCGTGCTTGCCGGGCAGGCGGGCCACCCCGGCGTTGCCGCCGGCGAGTTCCTCGGCCACCTTGCGGCGCGCGCCCGGTGCGGCGGGGGCTTCCAAGGCGTCGATGAAGCGGTCGAGGTCGTCGCGGTAGGCAAGCAGGATGTCCCGCACGGGTTCGGCGTTCGCGCCGAGGATCTGCACCCACAGCTCGGGGTCGCTGGCCGCGACGCGGGTCACGTCGCGCAGACCCTGGCCGGCGAGGTTCAGGGCCGAGCCGGTGGCATCCGTCAACCGGCGCGCCATGATCGTGGAGACGACCTGCGGCACATGGGAAATGAGCGCCACCGCACTGTCGTGCTCCTCGGGGCTCATCTCGACCAGGATCGCGCCGAGGTCGAGGATCAGGTCGTCGATCGCGGTGGCCTGCTGGTAGCTGATCGCGTCGTGCGCGGCCACCACCCACGGGCGGCCGACGAAGAGGTCGGCGCGGCCGGCGAGGGGTCCCCCGCGTTCGCGGCCGGCCATCGGGTGACCGCCGATGTAGCGGGACACGTCGGCCCCCAGTGCGCGCAGCTCCTGCAGCGGGGCGAGCTTGACGCTCGCGACATCCGTCACGATCGCCTGCGGGTGGGCGGCCAGCTCGCGCGCGACGATCTCGGCCGTCACGTCGGGCGGCACGCACACCACGATCAGCTGCGGCAGGTCGCCGAAAGTGGCGGCGCGGCCGGCGCCGTAGTCGACGGCGATGCTGAGGTTGGTCGGCGACGCGTCGGCGAGGATGACGTCGATGCCGCGCGCGCGGAGGCCCAGGCCGATGCTGGTGCCGAGCAGGCCGGTGCCCACGACGCGCACGGGCCCGATCAGGCGAGATTCAACCACTGGAACTCCTGACCTGGGCCTAGATCTTGGTTTCGGCCCGCGACACGGTGAGCAGCTGCCCGAGTTCGACCTTGGTCAGGTCGCGCACGGCGCCCACGCGCAGCGTGCCGAGGTGCAGCGGGCCGAACTGGCGGCGCACGAGGTCGACGACGGGGTGGCCGACGGACTCCATCATGCGGCGCACGATGCGGTTGCGGCCGGAGTGCAGGGTGAGCTCGACCAGGCTGAAGCCGTCGCCGGGAGGGCTGGTCAGAATGCGCGCCTTGTCGGCGGAGATGGGCCCGTCGTCGAGTTCGATGCCGCTCTGCAGCAGCTGGATGGTCTGCGCCGACACGCGGCCCTCGACCTTGGCGATGTAGGTCTTCAAGACCCCGAACGACGGATGCGCGAGCACGTGCGCGAGATCGCCGTCGTTGGTCAGGATCAGCAGGCCGCTCGTCATCGCGTCGAGGCGGCCCACGTTGAACAGGCGCTCCTCGAACTGGTCGGTGAACTCGCGCAGGTCGGGGCGTCCACTCTCGTCCTGCATCGACGAGACGACGCCGACGGGCTTGTTCAGCATCACGTAGCGGCGGCTGGTGTCCAGCTGCACGGCGACGTTGTCGACCATGATCAGGTCGGAGTCGGGGTGGATCCGGCGGCCCAGTTCGGTGACGACCTTGCCGTTCACGCGCACGCGGCCGGCGGCGATCATCTCCTCGGAGACCCGTCGGGACGCGACGCCCGCGGAGGCCATGACCTTCTGCAGGCGCACGCCGTCGGCGGCGGCCTCGAGATTGGTGGGTGTCCCCTGAATCCCCTGGTTGTCGGTTGTCATGGCAATTCCTCAAATCCGTTCGCGCCGTCATTGAGCAACGGCGATAGGTATGGCAACTCGTCGAGCGAGTTGATTCCGAGCTGGGCTAGCAGAAGGTCTGTGGTGCCGTAATTGATCGCACCGGTCTCACTGTCGGTGAACGCTTCGGTGATCAGACCGCGGCCGAGCAGTGTGCGCACGACCGAATCCACATTAACGGCACGAATCGAGGCTACAGCCCCGCGGCTGATCGGTTGCTTGTAGGCGATCACGGCGAGGGTCTCCAGGGCCGCCTGCGAAAGCCGGCTCGGGTTCTGGGTGACCACGAAGTCGGCCACGGTCACATCGTGCTCGGGCCGCACGTAGATGCGCCAGCCGCCGGCCACCTCGCGCAGCTCGAAGCCGCGGCGCACGGTGCCGGCGAGGCCGTCGAAGTCGGCCACGAGCCGGGCGACGGATGCGCGCACCTCGCCCAGCGTGGCGTCGACGGCCGCGGCGAGCTGCAGCAGCCCCTGCGGTTCGTCGGCGACCATCAGGATGGCCTCGAGGGTGCGCTCGAGCGGGGGGCGCGGGGCATCCGTGCCCTCTGTGTTTTCTGTGTTCTCTGCGTTCTCTGCTGCGGGGGCGGTGTCACTGCTCATAGTCGTGTCAATGCTCATAGCCGTGTCACTGCTCATAGTCGTGTCAATGCTCATAGTCGGCTCCGAGGTTGGCGAGGGTGTCATCGGTCCAGGTCTCGGCACTCCAGTGCAGGCTGAGGTCGCCGAGCGGCACGAGCTGGTCGAAAGAGATGGCGTCGAGGCGGTACAGCTCGAGCACGGCCAGGAAACGGGCGATCACGACGCCCTTCACCTCGGCGCTCACGATCAGCTCGCGGAACGTGAGCGTGTCGGCGGCGCGCAGCATCCGTACCACGTAGGCCGCCTGTTCACGGATGCTGACCAGCGGCGCGTGCAGGTGGTCGAGCCCCACGCCGGGCAGAACCCGCGGGGTGAGTGCAAGGGAGGCCAGGGCGGCGAAGTCGCCGAGGGAGAGAGTCCAGACCAGCTCGGGAGTCTGGCGGCGGAATTTCTCCTCCAGCCGCACCGCCCGCACGTGCCGGGTGGACTCGGCGTCGAGCCGGCCCTGGAACCAGGCGCTCGCGCTCTTGAAGGCCCGGTACTGCAGTAGCCGGGCGAACAGCAGGTCGCGGGCCTCAAGCAGAGCCACGTCTTCGGCGTCAACAAGCTCACCCTGCGGCAGCAGCCCGACGACCTTGAGGTCGAGCAGGGTGGCCGCGACCACCAGGAATTCGGTGGCCTGGTCGAGCTCTTCGTCCTGGTCGAGGCCGCGCAGGTAGGCGATGAACTCGTCGGTGACCCGGCTCAGGGAGATCTCGGTGATGTCGAGTTCGTGCTTGCCGATCAGGGACAGGAGCAGATCGAACGGACCCTCGAAGTTGCCGAGGGCCACCGAAAACGACTTCGGTGCGTCTGCGTCAGGCGACGGCGCCACGCTGGATCAGTTCCCGCGCCGCCTGCTTGTAGGCCTTGGCGGCCGCGTGCTCGGGTGCGAATTCGGTGATCGGGACGCCGGCGACGCTCGCGTCGGGGAACTTGACCGTGCGGCCGATGACCGTCTCGAGCACACTGTCGCCGAACGCGTCGACGACCCTCTCGAGCACCTCGCGGGAGTGCAGGGTGCGGGAGTCGAACATGGTCGCCAGGATGCCGTCGAGTTCGATGGCCGGGTTGAGCCGGTCACGCACCTTGTCGATGGTCTCGATCAGGAGCGCCACACCGCGGAGGGCGAAAAACTCGCACTCGAGCGGAATGAGCACGCCGTGGCTGGCCGTGAGCGCGTTGACGGTGAGGATACCCAGCGACGGCTGGCAGTCGATCAGGATGACGTCGTAGTCGCCGGAGATCTTGCGCAGCACGCGGGCCAGGATCTGCTCGCGGGCGACCTCGTTGACAAGGTGCACCTCCGCGGCGGACAGGTCGATGTTGGCCGGGATGATGTCGAGGTTGTGCACCGACGTCTTCTGGATGGCGTCGTGCGGGCTGACCGAGCCGCTCAGCAGCAGGTCGTAGATGGTGGTGACGTCGTGGGTGGGCACACCGAGACCGGCGGAGAGGGCGCCTTGCGGGTCGAAGTCGATGGCCAGCACGCGGCGGCCGTAGCCGGCGAGGGCGGCACCCAGGTTGATGGTGGTCGTCGTCTTGCCGACGCCGCCCTTCTGGTTGCACAGCGAAATGATGCGCGCCGGGCCATGACTGGGCAGAACCGCGGGTTCATCGAAGTCGCGCTTGGGTCGACCGGTCGCACCGACCGGTACCTCGTCTAAACCGGAAAGTCGTGTCCGGTCATCCTGCTTGCGCGCCACTGAGATGCCCTCGATCCGTCTTACACCTGTCACTGTCCCCACTGTAGCGATCGGATCGGGCATGTTGCGGCACGGATCGCCGAAAACCGCAGGTCTGCCGCGTGAATCCGGCGTGTCTCGGCCTGTCATCGGCCTGTCATCGGTCCGTCATCGGTCTCTGATCTGTGGAACCGGGTGAGTCACAGGCTCTTGCGTTAAGATTTTGAGGTGCCTCAGCCATTTACGCCCCTCCGAATCGCGCTCGTTTGCCTGCACACGTCCCCGGGAGCTGAGCCGGGCTCGGGCGACGCCGGGGGCATGAACGTGGTCGTGCGGCACCAGGCGGAGGCTCTAGCCTCCGCCGGCCACCACGTCGATATCCTCACCCGTCGCTCCTCCCCCGTGTCGAAGACGATGCAGTTGAGCCCCGGGGTGACGCTCCGCTTTCTCGAGGCCGGACCGGCCCGTCCCGTGCCGAAGGGCGACCACGAGGAGTTCATCGAGGCGTTCCGCGTGCAGATGGATGCGCTGGGACCCTACGACGTCATCCACTCGCACCATTGGTTCTCGGGTATGGCGGCGCTCCCGCTCGCGCGCCGCCGGGGCATCCCGCACGTGCAGAGCTTCCACAGCATCGCGGCCGACGCGTCGACGCCGTTGTCGGCCGGCGAACGCCCCGAGTCCCCCGGGCGCATGGCTGGCGAGGCCTGGCTGGCGCAGGAGTCGGATGCCCTGGTCGCAATCAGCGAGTCCGAGGCCGACACCATCGTGCAGCGGCTCGGCGGTGCGCCCGAGCGCATCTCGATCGTGCTGCCGGGGGTGGACGGGATTCTGTTCCGGCCCACGGACATCCGGAGTGTCGGTGCCGCCGCGGTTGGGGCTGCCGAACTTTCTGGACCGATCGACATCCGCGGGTACGCGATCGTCGCGGGGCGCCTGCAGCCGCTGAAGGGCCTCGACCTCGCGATCGAGGCGATCGCGGCCGTGCCGGAGCCGATCCGGCCCGAACTCGTGATCGCCGGCGACGCGTCAGCCGACTACGACGGCTATATCGACGAGCTTCGGTCCCTCGCGGCCCGGCACGGAATCGAACGCAACGTGCGTTTCGTGGGTCCGCAGTCCCGCGTGGACCTGGCCCTGCTGCTGAGCGGCGCCCGGGTCGTGCTCGTACCCTCGCACTCTGAAACGTATGGGCTCGTGGCGCTGGAAGCGGCCGCGAGCGGTGTTCCCGTCGTCGCCGCGGCGGCCGGCGGACTGCGCGAGGCGGTGCTCGACGGCGACACCGGCGTGGTGCTGGACTCGCGCGATCCGAAGGTCTGGGCCGGCGCGCTCACGCAGATTCTCTCGAACCCCGCGTTCGCCCGGCGTCTGTCGCTCGCCGCGCGCGAGCGGGCCGAGCACCTGGACTGGCCGCGGTCGGCAGAAGGCCTCGTGACCGTGTACCGGTCGCTGGTGCGCCCCGGTGCCGGCGACCGCCGCCCCTCACTGCTCAGCGCGTGAGTCTGCTGGACGGTGTTCCCACTGTTCTGTTCGTGCACGCTCATCCCGATGACGAAACCATTGCGACGGGTGCGCTGATTGCGGAAATGGCGGCCCGGGGCATCCGGGTGTCGTTGCTGACCGCCACGCGCGGCGAGCAGGGTGAGGTCGTGAAGGGCCTGCTCTCTGGGCTCGCGGGCACGGATGCGCTCACCCGGGAACGCGAGCGGGAGCTCGCCCGCGCCGCGGCCGCCCTCGGCATCGGTCTCGCGGATCGGTTCTGGCTGGGCACGCCGCCCGCGCGCGCCGCGGGCCTCGCGCCGCGCGCGTACCGGGACTCGGGCATGACCTGGATTCGTCCGGGGCTGGCCGGGCCGGCCGACGACATCGACGGCGACGCCCTGGTGCGGGCGCCCCTGGCCGAAGTGACCGCGGATGTGGCCGCGCTGATCGGGCGGCTTCGGCCTGCCCTCGTGATCAGCTACGACAACGGTGGCGGGTACGGGCATCCGGATCACGTGCGCATGCATGAGGCGGCGCTGGCCGGCAGCCGGGCGGCGGGGGTCGCGTTTGCCGAGGTGGTGCAGGTGGGGGTGGATGGAGCCACATCGGGTGCGGGTGTTGCGGGTGTTGCGGGTGCGGGTGCGGGTGCGGGTGCGGCCGAGTGGTTCGACCTGTCGGCGCACCTCGCGACGGTCACGGCTGCCCTGCGCTGCCACGCGAGCCAGCTCACCGTCGACGAGGGCGGTGGCCACATCGTGCACTCCGGCGGGCAGCGCGAGCCGATCATCACTGTGGTGGGGCTGCGCCTGCTCTGAGGTCGGCCGCACCGACCTGCGCCCGTCTGCGGGATCTGCACTGGCTTCCGCTGGTCAGCCGCCGGCCTGGTGTGTAACCCCTCGTGCATAACTCCTGCAAATCCTGCAGAATAGGCTCGAAAACACGGTGGAACCGGCTCCCGGCAGCCAAATTGCAGGAGCTATGCCAGGGAGGGCGCCGAGACTCCGACGGGTGGCGATGCGGGTGACGACGCGGGTGACGGATGCCCCGCGCGGCGGACCCGGCCGCAACTGTTGCCGTTCCGGACAATTGTTGCCGGTACGCGGGCAACAGTTGTCCGGAACGGCAACAGTTAGGCGGGGTTTGGCTACGCATCCCGGACCGGCGGGGCCGCCGCAGCCCAGAGCGGGGGCGGCTCTCGACAGCCGGCGTCACGTAACCTCGGGGATAATCGCGACACGCCGCATTCGGTGGCCGCTCGACCGGCGGGTTCCGAAAAACTTCGAAGCTAGCGACGGTGACGGATGCCGACGGGCGGGTTCGAGGGCCCGGTCACCGGGTTTCGGGAGGCTCAACCACCGGCGGGGCCGCCGCAGCCGCGAGCGTGGGCGGCTCTCGGCATCCGTCGTCACGTAACTTCGGAAAACACGCGAGACGCAGCCTTCGGTGGCCGCTCGAACGGAATGCCCCGGAAAGCTCAAACGTCAGCGGCGCGCGGCGGCCCCGGCCGCCACTGTTGCCGTTCCGGACAGTTGTTGCCGGTACACGGGCAACAGTTGTCCGAAACGGGAACAGTCAGGCGGGGTTGAGCTCGTCCAGGACCGGCGGGGGCTCAACCTTCACCGCGGGGTGACTCAACCGCCGGGGGGACGGAACGGGACACCCGCGCCCGCGGATGCGCCGTCGTGTACATGTCGCGCAGGGTATCCGCGGTGACGAGCGTGTAGATCTGGGTGGTGGCCACCGAGGAGTGGCCGAGCAACTCCTGCACCACGCGCACATCGGCCCCGCCCTCGAGCAGGTGCGTCGCGAAGGAGTGCCGCAGCGTGTGCGGCGAAACATGCCCCTCGAGGCCGGCGCGTTCGGCCGCGGCCCGGATGATCAACCACGCGTTCTGCCGGCTGAGCCTCTTGCCGCGAAGGCCCAGGAACAGGGCCGGCGTCGCCGGTCCACGGGCGGAGAGCAGCGGTCTCCCCCGCACCAGAAACGTGTCGATGGCCGCGCGCGCGTAACTGCCGACCGGCACGATGCGCTGCTTGTCGCCCTTGCCGGTGAGGCGCACCACCTCGGGGTCGAGCACATCGTCCACATTGAGGTTGACCACCTCCGAGACGCGGGCGCCCGTGGCGTAGAGCAGCTCGAGCAGCGCCTTGTCGCGCAGGTTGTGCACCTCGTCGCCGTCCGTCGCCGCGAGCAACAGCGTGACCTGCTCGATCGAAATTGCCTTGGGCAGCCGGGTGCCGAGCTTGGGCGGCTTGGACTCGTGGGCGACATCGGTGTCGACCACGCCCTCCTCGAGCAGAAATCGGTGAAACCCGCGCACGGTCGAGAGGATGCGCGCGATCGACGCCGCGGTCAGCGGCGACTCCTCGCGGGATCCCAAGAACCGCACGTAGTCGGAGACGTGCTGCCGGGTGACGTCGGCAAGTCCGGTCAACCCGACCGCGGCAAGCCACCGGCTGTAGATGGCCAGGTCACGCCGGTAGGCGGACACCGTATTGGTGCTCAGGCCGCGCTCGATCGCGACGTGCCGCAGATACGAGTCCACGGCCGCCGCGACGACCCCACCGGCAACTCCCGGTGCAGGCGGACCGCCCAAACCCGCGACGCCCCGGCCAGCAGGAACACCAGCCGCACCGCCCACACCACCAGACGAGGCCAACCGGTCACACCGTGTGGTCCCAATTGACCGGATGCCGCGGCCACGGCTCATCCGCCGCCCCGAGGGTGCTCCAGCCGCGCGCGCGGGCTGCCTGGGCGGCGAGCACCCCGATCACCAGCGACGGGTTCTGCACCCGGCGGGCCAGCACGGCATCGACGCAGTCATCAAGCGGCACCCAGCGCACCTCGATGTCGGCTTCTTCCTCGGTGCGCTCGAAGATCTCCGGAGCCGCGGCGAGGCCGCGCGCCAGGTAGATGCGGATGACCTCATTGCTGCCGCCGGGCGAGGTGGCGAACTCACCGAGCACATTCCACTCGGTGGCGACGAGGTCGGTCTCCTCGGCCAGCTCGCGCTGCGCTCCGACGAGTGGATGCTCGCCGTCTTCGTCGAGCAACCCGGCCGGCAGCTCCCAGTCGCGCGTGCGCACGGGGTGCCGGTACTGCTTGATCAGCAGCACCTGGTTGTGCTCGTCGAGGGCGAGGATCGCCACGGCGCCCGGGTGGTCCAGGTACTCGCGATTGATGCGGGAGCCGTTATAGCCGAAGGTGTCGCGGCGGACACCCCACACCTTGCCGTCGAAAACGATCGCGCTGTCCGAGACCGCCGCGAAGGCCGGCTCATCCGCCAGCGGGGCGGAGGCCGATTCGCCGGACTTCTCGGCGGTCACAGGAGCGGTCACGTTGGCGGCGGGCACAGACGGGTGGGTCACGGCTCAGGCTTCTTCCTTGGCTTCGACCTCGAACAGGCGGCTGGCCTGCTGGCGGTCCAGGGCCGCGCTGATCAGGCCGCGGAACAACGGATGCGCGTGGCTGGGCCGGCTGCGCAGCTCCGGGTGCGCCTGCGTGCCCACGTAGAACGGGTGCTCCTCGCGCTTCAGCTCGACGTACTCGACCAGGTGGCGGTCGGGTGAGGTGCCCGAGAACCACAGTCCGGCATCCGCGATCTGAGAGCGGAACGCGTTGTTGACCTCGTAGCGGTGGCGGTGACGTTCGGACGCCTCGGAGGCACCGTAGAGCTCGGCCACGATGGATCCCTCGGCCAGAACGGCCGGGTAGAGACCCAGGCGCATGGTGCCACCCAGGTCGCCGCCCGCGATGATCTCGACCTGCTCTTCCATGGTCGCGACCACCGGGAACTCGGTGTCCTCGTCGAACTCCGAGGAGGATGCGCCGGTGAGGCCGGCCTTGTTGCGGGCGTATTCGATGACCATGCACTGCAGGCCAAGGCAGAGGCCGAGCACGGGGATGCCGTTCTCGCGGGCGAACTTGAGGGCGCCGAGCTTGCCCTCGATGCCGCGCACGCCGAAGCCGCCGGGAACGCAGATGCCGTCGAGCTCACCGAGCAGGCGGTTCGCGCCCTCCTCGGTCTCGCAGTCGTCGGAGGCGATCCAGGTGACTTGGACCCTGGTCTGGTTGGCGAATCCGCCGGCGCGCAGCGCTTCGGTGACCGACAGGTAGGCGTCGGGCAGGTCGATGTACTTGCCGACCAGCCCGATGGTGACGGTGTGCTGGGGCTCGCGCACGGCGTCGAGCACCTTCTGCCAACCGGTCCAGTCGACGCTGGTGACGGGCAGGCCGAGGCGGTCGGTGATGTACTTGTCCAGGCCCTGATCGTGCAGCATGGTGGGGATCTCGTAAATGCTCGGCACGTCGACCGCGTTGACCACGGCGTCTTCGTCGACGTCGCACATCAGCGCGATCTTGCGCTTGTTCGAGTCGGAGACGGGCCGGTCGCTGCGCAGCACGAGCGCATCCGGCTGGATGCCGATGGAACGCAGGGCGGCGACGGAGTGCTGGGTGGGCTTGGTCTTCTGCTCCCCCGCGGCGCCGAGGAACGGCACCAGCGAGACGTGCACGAAGAAGACGTTGTTGCGGCCGAGTTCGTGGCGCACCTGGCGTGCCGCCTCGAGGAACGGCTGGGACTCGATGTCGCCGACCGTGCCGCCGATCTCGGAGATGATCACGTCAGGGCGCAACTCGTCGCTGGCCTGCAGGCGCATGCGGCGCTTGATCTCGTCGGTGATGTGCGGGATGACCTGCACGGTGTCGCCGAGGTACTCGCCGCGGCGTTCCTTGGCGATCACCTGCGAGTAGACCTGACCGGTCGTGACGTTCGCGGCCTGGTTGAGGTTGATGTCGAGGAACCGTTCGTAGTGTCCGATGTCCAGGTCGGTCTCAGCACCGTCGTCGGTCACGAAGACCTCGCCGTGCTGGAACGGGTTCATCGTGCCGGGGTCCACGTTGAGATAGGGGTCGAGCTTCTGCATGACCACGCGGAGACCGCTGGCCGTGAGGAGATTGCCGAGGCTTGCCGCCGTCAGGCCCTTGCCCAAAGAAGAAACGACACCACCGGTCACAAAAATGTGTCGTGTCGTGTCGTTGCGTACTGATGCGTCCGTGCTTTTATTTTCCACCACGGGCTTCGACTCTAGCATTGAGGGCTGACCTATCGGTTGGCGCGGGCGAGGTTCATGAGCTCCCGGGCATGTTCGAGTCCGCTCGCGGAATCGGGCAGGCCGGAGAGCAGGCGGGCCATTTCGGCGGCACGCTCGTCGCCGTGCAGCTGGCGCACGCTGCTGGCGGTGACGGAGCCGTCGCTGTCCTTGACGACGCTGAGGTGGTTGCCGGCGAACGCGGCCACCTGGGCAAGGTGGGTGACCACGATCACCTGGGCGGTTTCGGCGAGCCGGGCCAGCCGGCGGCCGATCTCGATCGCCGCGGCGCCGCCCACGCCGGCGTCGACCTCGTCGAAGACGAAGGTCGGCACCGGGTCGGCCTGGTTGATGACGACCTCGATCGCAAGCATCACCCGGGACAGTTCGCCACCGGAGGCCCCGCGCGCCAGCGACCGTGGCTCCGCCCCCGCGTGCGGGCGCAGGAGAATCTTCACGAGGTCGCGTCCGGTGGCGGTGATCTCGGCCCGGCCGTCGACCTCGACCAGCAGCGACGCGTTCGGCATGGCCAGGGCGGCCAGTTCGGCTGTGACGGCCGCACCCAGGGCCTCTGCGGCAGCGCGACGGATGCCGGTGAGCTGGTCGGCGAGGCCGTCAGTCGACTGGCGTGCGGCATCCGTTTCGGTGCGGAGCGTGTCTATGCGGTCGGAGTCGCTGTCGAGTTCGAGCAGACGGGCACTGCCGGTGTCGAGAAAGTCGATGGCCTCGTCAAGGCCGCCCGCGTACTTGCGGGCCAGGCCGGTGAGCTCCGAGCGGCGCTCCTGCACGACCTCGAGTTCGCGGGCGCCATCGGCGTCGAGGCCGGCCAGGTAGCTGGAGAGCTGCGCGGCGATGTCGGCAACCAGGAAGCCGGCGTTCGCGAGTGCCTCGGCAAGGGGCGGCAGGGCCGGGTCGTGCTCCCCGGCCCGTTCGAGCTGGCGCCGGGCGGACTCGAGCAGGGCGACAGCGTCGGGCATCTCGTCGGGGTTCTCCTCCGCCGAGAGCAACTCCCGGGCCTGGGCGGCCGCGATGCGCAGCTCCTCGAGGTTGCCTAGGCGTTCGGCGCGTTCGCTGAGCGACTCGTCTTCGCCGCGCTGGGGGGCGACGAGTTCGATCTCGTCGAGGGCGGCGCGCAGCGTGTCGGCCTCGCGGGCGCGCTGGTCCTGCTCGTCGACGAGTCGGTCGAGCTCACTCTGGAGGCCCTGCCAGCGGTAGTAGGCCCTCTGGAACAGGTCGAGGGTGTCGGCGAGCGTCGGCCCGGCGAAGCGGTCCAGGGCTGCAGCCTGGGCGACGGCCGAACGCAGACGCACCTGGTCGGACTGGCCGTGCACGACCACGAGGTCGCCGCCGAGGTCGCTGAGCACGCCGGCGGGGGCGCTGCGCCCGCCGACCACGGCCCGGCTGCGTCCCTCCGCGGACACCGAGCGGCTGAGGATGAGTTCGGGGCCGTCGAGGTCTCCCCCGGCGTCCCGCACGCGGGTCGCGACGGTGCCATCGGCGGGGATCAGCCAGCGGCCCTCCACCCAGCTCTGCGACTGGCCCTGGCGCACGAGACCGGGATCGGCACGCTGGCCGAGCAGCAGGCCGAGCGCGGTGACGACCATGGTTTTGCCGGCGCCGGTCTCGCCCGTCACGGCGGTGAAGCCGGGGCCGAGCGGCAGGGTGGCCTCGGCAATGACACCGAGGTCACGGATGACGAGCTCCTCGATCATGCGGAACGCCTATTCACGGCCGACCGGGCCTCTCCAACCCGTGACGGGCAGGTTGAATTTGTTGACCAGTCGGTCGGTGAACGGGCCGCTGTGCAGGCGGGCCAGCCGAACGGGAATCGGTGAACGGCGCACGATCACACGGGAGCCCGGCGGCAGGTCGTGCACGCGGCGACCGTCGGCGCAGAGCACCGCGGCCCCGCCGGTGCGGGCGAGCACCTCCACGGCGAGCGACGAGTCCGGGCCCACGACGAGCGGGCGGGCGAAGAGGGCGTGAGCGCTGAGCGGCACCAGCAGCAGCGCGTCGAGCGTCGGCCAGACGATCGGGCCGCCGCCCGAGAAGGCGTAGGCGGTGGAGCCCGTGGGCGTGGACATGACCACGCCGTCGCAACCGAAGGAGGAGAGCGGGCGGCCGTCGACCTCGATGACGACCTCGAGCATCCGTTCACGGCTGGATTTCTCGACTGTGGCCTCGTTCAACGCCCAGGTCTCGTAGATCACCTCGTCGCCGAGCTTGACCCGAACGGCGAGGGCCATGCGTTCCTCGACCAGGTAGTCGCGCAGCAGAGCCCGGCGCACGGCCTCACCGAGGTCGTCGCGCTCGCTCTCGGCGAGGAAACCTACGTGGCCGAGGTTGATGCCGAGCAATGGGGCCGAGCAGCCGCGCACGACTTCGGCGGCACGCAGGATGGTGCCGTCGCCGCCGAGCACGATCACGAGTTCGAGTTCGGTGGTCGCGACGCACTCGTGCAGGATCGCGATCTGGTCGTCGAGGTCCGGGCAGTGCGCGAGCAGGTCGGCGCGCTCGTTGCGGGCCAGCACCGGCACGGCTCCGGCGGCCAGCAGCTGCTGGCAGACGGTGACGGCGGCCTCGAGGGAATCCGTGCGGCCGGTGTGCGCGACGACGAGGATGTTGCGTGGTGCTGCACTCATTTAGTCACTCCCACCAGCGCCGTTGTGCGTTCGATCCATTCTGTCGGATTGCTGCCGACCGCGCTCGACAGCCAGCACAGGTACTCGCGATTTCCGGCGCCGCCGGCGATGGGCGAGGCGATCAAACCGTTCGTCTTGAGGCCGAGATCCCACGCCGCCCAGAGCACACCGGCAATCGCGTCGGCGCGGAGGCCCGGATCGTGCACGACGCCCTCGCGAATGCTGCCCTTGCCGACCTCGAATTGCGGCTTGATCAGCAGCACGAAGTCGGCACCGTCGGCGGCGGACGCCACCAGGGCCGGAAGCACGGTGGTCAGGGAGATGAAGGACAGGTCTCCCACGACCAGGTCCACCCGCTGCGGCACCCCGGAGGCGGCCGCGATCTTCTCGGCCGTGGCGTAGCGCAGGTTGAACCCCTCGACCAGCACGAGTCGCGGCTCGGTCGCCAGCTGAGGGGCCAGTTGCCCGTGCCCCACATCCACCCCGATGACCTGGCCGGCGCCGCGTTCGAGCAGCACCTGGCTGAAGCCGCCCGTGGACACTCCGGCGTCGAGCACCGTGCGGCCCAGGGCCGGAACCGCGAAGGCGTCGAGGGCGGCGATGAGCTTGTGGGCGCCGCGGCTGACGTAGTGGTCGGTGGCCGCCACCTCGATCAGCTGGGTGTCCCGCACCTTGGCGGATGCCTTGACGACGGGCGTGCCGTCGACCGTGACCAGTCCGCCCACGATCAGCTGCGCGGCGACGGTGCGGGACCGGGCCAGACCGCGCTCGGCGACGGCCGAGTCGAGGCGCTGGTCGGGCATCCGCTCGCCGGCAACGCCGGGGTCGCTGGGGTCGCTGGCACTGGTGTCGGGGGCGACGTCATCGGGGGCGCCCATCGGAGTTCCGTCGACGTCGGTCATGGGTGGCTCGCCCGGGGAACGTCTCCACCTTCGAGGTGGCCCCGCAGCCCGTCGTGCTCCTGAACGTACGCGGCGGCGCGCTCCTCGAGGGGCCGGTCTTCGATCGCAGCGAGCCGCGCGGGAAGATCCTGGGTTACGTCGTCCGTCGTCACGTGGGGCTGATTCACCCTCTCCACGTTACCGTCCGAGATACAGTCGCTCCGGAACAGTGAGCCCGTAGATGGGCCGACCGGATGCCCAGATCACGGCGCAGGCGGCGCGGAGCAGGTTGATCGCCCCGTCACCCTCGGCCACGATCGTGACGTCGGCGCCGACAATGCGCACCGTCGCCCCGTTCACCGTGGCGGAGGAGCCGTCCTTGGAGAACACCGTCTGCGGGTAGGGCTCGTGCAGCTGGCGCAGGTCGTCGAGGATATACGTCGGCCGCGACTTGGCGTCGGCGGCCAGGGTCTGCTTGGCCTTGTCGATGCCGGTGAGCACCAGCGCGGCCGGAATGCCGGCCCGGTTCGCGCCGAGGATGTCGGTGTCGAGGCGGTCGCCGATGAACAGGGGCGCCTGCGCCTCGAAGCGGGTGACGGCCTCGGTGAAGATGGCCACCTCGGGCTTGCCGGCCACGATCGGCAGGCGACCGACGGCGCTGTGCACGGCGGAGACGAGGGTGCCGTTGCCGGGCGCGATCCCCCGGGCCACCGGGATGGTCCAGTCGGTGTTCGTGGCGATCCACGGAATCTCCACGCCATCCTCGTTCGGGTGCAGGGCGAACGCGGCCTCGGCCAGGTCCTTCCAGCCGAGGTCGGGCGAGAAGCCCTGGATCACGGCCGCCGGAGCGTCATCCGCCGAGCGGGTGACGACGAAGCCACCCTTTTCAACCTCGGTCAGAAGACCTTCGCCGCCGATCACGAGGATGCGCGAGCCGGCCGGCACTTCATCCGCGAGCAGACGCACGGCGGCCTGCGGTGAGGTTACGACATCCGTCGCCACCGTGTGCAGGCCCAGTTCGGAGAGGTGGTCCGCCACGGACTGGTCGGTGCGGGACGCGTTGTTGGTGAGGTAGCCGACCCGCACAGTTTCCGCCGCACGGTTCAGGCTCTCGACCGCGAACGGGATGGCCGCTGGACCGGCGTAGACCACGCCGTCCAGGTCGGCCAGAACCACGTCGACGCCGGTCAGCGGGGTGACCGCCTCAAGCACGCGGCGACGCCTGAGCATCGTGCTCCGCCTCGTCGGTGGAGTCGTCGGCGTCATTCGCGGACTCTTCGTCGGAGACGTCAGTCGCGTCGTCGTCGTCGGTGGAGTCGTCGGCGTCATTCGCGGACTCTTCGTCGGAGACGTCAGTCGCGTCGTCGTCGTCGGTGGAGTCGTCGGTGTCGGTGTCGGTGTCGGTGTCGGTGTCGTCGTACTCTTCCTCGTCGACCTCCTCCTCGTCGATCTCGAGGATCTCCATGGTCTCGTCGAAATCGGTTGCGCCGGACACGGCAGCGTCGGCCCGTTCGGCCCGCTCGTTCCACAGCTCGGCCTCGTCGTCGCGGCCCAGCTCACCGAGAACCTCGGCGTAGGCGGCGAACAGCTCGGCGCTGTAGGAGAACGCGGTCTTCGGGTCCAGCTGCGGGATCTCTAGCTCGCTGAGCGCAGCCTCGGTCTCGCCGAGGTCCAGACGCGCCCCGGACATGGCGATCGCCAGGGCAACCTGAACGGATGCCGGCAGCGAGGCGCGCTCGACGGAGCGTCCCAGCTCGAGCGCCCGGTCCGGGCGGCCCACGCCGCGCTCACTGTCCACCATCAGCGCAAGCTGATCGTTGGAACCGGAGATGCGGCGATAGGTGCGCAGTTCCCGCAGCGCCAGGGCGAAGTCGCCCGTGGCGTAGGCGGTGATCGCGAGGCTCTCGCGCACCACGGCGATCCGGCCGGCACGACGGGCAGCCGACAGGACGTGGCGGTGAGCCAGCTCGGGGTCTTCGTCGATGACGCGGGCGGCCATGGCCAAGTGGCGGCCAACGGCCTCGGCGTTGTCCTTGCTGAGGGTCTTGAGCTCGTTGCGGGCGATCCGGTCGAGGTCCTGCGACGTGATGTCGTCGGGCAGCTCGGGGTCGTCGTGGCGCGGGCGCACCGAACGAAGCTCGCGCTGCATGCGCTGCTCTTCGGTCATCTCCTCTTCGACGACACGGGCATCGCGGTCACCGCGGGCTGGGGCACCGTCACGGGTCCACAGCTTCTTACCGGCGTCTCCGCGCGGAGCTCCAGCACGGTTCGGCGAACCGCCGCGCTGGGTCCAGGGCTTCTCGCCACCCTGCTGCGGGCGATCGCTGCGCTCGGGTTGGGCGCCGTCCTTGGCCCAGGGCTTGCGCTCCCCGCCGCCGGAGGAGCGATCGGAGTTGCCCCGGTACGGGGGACGCTCGCCGCCCTGCGGGCGATCGGGATTGCCACGGTACGGGGGACGCTCGCCGCCCTGCGGGCGATCGGGATTGCCCCGGTAGCCACCGGTAGAGGGACGGTCCGAATTGCCACGGTAAGGGGGACGCTCACCCTGCTGCGGACGGTCGGAATTGCCGCGGGAGGAAGGACGCTCACCCTGCTGCGGACGCTCGGAGTTGCCACGGTAAGGAGGACGCTCGCCACCCTGCGGGCGTTCAGAGTTGCCCCGATAGCCACCGGTAGATGGACGGTCCGAATTGCCACGATAAGGGGGACGCTCGCCACCCTGCTGCGGACGCTCGGAGTTGCCACGATAAGGGGGACGTTCACCATCACGCTGGGGACGGTCAGTATTGCCACGGTAACCACCCGTGGCCGGGCGGTCGGAGTTGCCGCGATAGGGAGGACGCTGACCATCACGCTGCGGACGCTCGGTATCGCCACGGTACGAAGGACGCTCGCCACCGTTGGCCGAACGCTCGGAATTTGCACGGTAACCACCCGTGGAGGGACGATCGGAGTTCCCGCGGTAGGGAGAACGCTCGCCTCCCTGCTTCGGACGCTCGGAATTACCGCGGTAAGGGGGACGCTCACCGTCACGCTGCGGACGGTCGGACCGGCCCTGGTAACCCCCGTTGGAACGACGATCGTCTCGTCCGCCGTCGCGTGATTCGTTATCGTGCGTTCCTGAAGGGCTCACTGTGTCTCCTGTGTAATTTGACCTGTCATTTCGACAGACCTATCAACAGTAACTCAACGCCAAATGACCACCCGTCTGGGAGGCCATTTTGGTTGATTCTGAATCGAGTCCGGCGGTGTCATACCGGGTCGCGGCGAGTGTCCCTCTCCGGTCGAGAGTGGTGGCTCTACCGGGCACTTTCGACCGGAATGAAGACATTCACTCTCGCTCACCACATGGAAGTCACCTCGAGGGGTGGCCAACTGTCGTTGGTGCAGGTGTGCCCTCCCACGGGGTGGTGTGGTTCGTGGCGCAAGGTGTGGAGGTGGACGCACGGTATGGAGGTGGGCGCAGGTAGAGCGTGCGCCGCGGGGCGGCTTGGCCAGGGCCCGTGTGTGTGTGGCTAACTCAGGACATCTGTTGCCCGCAGTAGACGGCCGCCGCGGGTTAGTGCGGCATTGGTGCGGATGCCCGGCATGGCCCGGCTGGATCTCCTGAGTTGGCCACGACCGCTGCTGGATGTGCGCCGCGGGGTGGGGGTGGTGCGCGCTTGGTTTGTGTGGGTTCGGCTGGTGTACCGCGGGGTCGTGTGCGCCGGTGAACGGTTGGGGCGGGGCTGTCGCAGTTGGTGGGCGCCGGGGTGGTGGTTAACGCACAATGGCCACCCGTTGGGGTGGCCATTGTGTGTGTTGCTACGTTGAGTCCGGCGGTGTCCTACTC
>NZ_PJJS01000022.1 GCF_002929845.1 Cryobacterium sp. M96 | reverse complement strand
CGCCCTCGCCATGCTCAGCCTCGGCGGCCACAAACCAGTGCTCCCCGGCCGGGTTTAACCCACAGAAGCAGCAGGAGAGCCAAAATCTCCGTCGAATTAGTTTGATACCGGGTGCGGCGGGCCCGACGCAGGGTGTGGGTGTGAATGTGGCGGTGGCGGTGGCCGTGCGGTTGGTAGAGCATTGAGACTCGGCGCGCAGGGCATCGTATTCTGTTATATGAATCAAGCCCGGCTCAACATGCCTGCGGCGGCATTCGTCGTCGGTCCGCTGCGTTTGCCCGGTCACCCCGTCGCAGGGGGCATGGCAGGAGTCCGCAGTGAGGTGCCTCGCGCAGCCTCACCGGAGTGCATACTTGATTTGCGTTCACAATTGTGACCGTGCACATGCCAACAAGGTCTTCCTGTGACTATCGAACTGCCCAAGGGGCGTGCCCCGAGCATCCGTGATGTGGCGCGCCTCGCGGGGGTCTCGCATCAGACCGTTTCGCGCGTGCTCAACGACCACCCCAGCATCCGTGATTCCACCAAGGCGAAAGTGTTGCAGGTCATGGAAGACCTGCAGTACCGGCCGAACCGGGCGGCCCGCGCACTGTCGCGCGGGCGTTCGCGCACCATCGGCCTGCTCTCGGCGGAGAGTGCCTACGGGCCGGCGAGCAGCATCGCCGCCATCCAGGACGCCGCCCAGGAAGCCGGCTATTACGTCAACACCGCGAACCTCACATCCGTCGACACGGAGTCGATCGAGGCGGCGCTGGAGCACCTGATGAACCAGTCCGTGGAGGGCATCGTCGTGATCGCGCCGCAGGTGCGGGTCTTCGACGCCCTGGAACAGCTGTCCATCGACGTGCCGTTCGTCACCCTGCAGTCCACCGGCCGCCTCGACAATTCCCTGTCCGTCGACCAGATGACCGGTGCCAGACAGGCCACGCGGCACCTGATTGACCTCGGCCATCGGAGTATCTACCACCTTGCCGGACCCCAGGACTGGATTGAGGCCGAGGCCCGAATGCGCGGCTTCCTCGACGAGATGTGGGAAATGGATGTGCCGACCATGGCGCCGATTCTGGGCGACTGGACCGCCGACTTCGGATACCGTGCCGGACGAGAACTGCTCCGGAGGCGGGACTTCACGGCCATCTTCGCGTCGAATGATCTGATGGCGCTCGGGTTCATGCACGCCTGCCGCGAGGCGGGCCTCGACCTGCCGCGCGACATGAGTATCGTCGGCTACGACGATATTCCCGAAGCGGCACACTTCTGGCCACCGCTCACGACAGTGCGCCAGGACTTTGCCGTACTCGGGCGGCGGTGCATCGCCCTTCTGCTCAGCAACCTCAGCGGCGGGGTACCGATCGAGCGGAGCGACCCGATCATTCCCGAGCTCATCGTGCGCGGCTCGACCGCACCGCCCGCGTTCTGAGTTCGGCACATGCGCGACCTCGCCTCGATCACCCGTGAAGGGTTCGCTCTCCCCCGCGACTCTCTCCGGAGTTCCTTGAGCGCATTGTCGAGCAGTTCCCTGTTTCCGCACAGCATTAAAGAAGTGGTAAGCCGCCCCGCCGGGACCGTCCGTGAGCCGGCTGGGCTCGGCGGAATGTCCTGACCTCAGACCCCGCTCAGGGGAGCAACAGCCTGTTACGCAAGCGTGACAAAACGAAACTTGACACCGGGACTATCACCGGGTCTATAGTGTCAATGTGATCGGTCACATGGACTCGATTTCCAGCACTTTTTTCCAAACGCATGACATTGAGGTCAAGCTTGTGAGCACACTTTTCCACCTGCCCGGCAGCTCCGCTGCCGCCCTGCTGAGCGGGAGCGGGATGATCTTTCGCGCGTCCATTCCGTTGTCGGTATGGGATACCTGTAGTGGCCCCCGGGCGTGAGGAGTCCAACGATGTCCACTGACCACGTAATCCTTGAGATGCGGTCCATCACCAAGGAGTTTCCCGGGGTCAAGGCCCTGTCGGACGTCTCCATCACGGTGAATCGCGGCGAGATCCACGCGATCTGCGGCGAGAACGGTGCCGGCAAGTCCACCCTGATGAAAGTGCTCTCCGGGGTCTACCCCTCCGGCACATACACGGGCGACATCATCTACCAGGGTCAGAACGTGCACTTCAAGGACATCCGCTCGAGCGAAGAAGCGGGCATCGTCATCATCCACCAGGAACTTGCGCTCATCCCGGAACTCTCCATCACCGAGAACATCTTCCTCGGCAACGAGCCGACCAAGTGGGGTGCAATCGACTGGATCACCGCCAAGAAGACGGCGCTCGAGTTGCTGGCACGCGTCGGGCTGCGGGACGACCCCGACACCCTGATCAAGAACATCGGCGTCGGCAAGCAGCAGCTGGTCGAGATCGCCAAGGCCCTCAACAAGTCGGTCAAGGTGCTCATCCTCGATGAGCCGACCGCGGCCCTGAACGAGTCGGACTCCATGCATCTGCTGGACCTGATCCGCGGGCTGAAGGGCAGGGGAATCAGCTCGATCATGATCTCCCACAAGCTCAACGAGATCGAACAGGTCGCAGACTCGATCACGATCATCCGCGACGGCAAGACGATCGAAACCCTGAATGTCGTGGCCGACGGAGTCAACGAAGACCGGATCATCCGGGGCATGGTCGGGCGCAGCCTGGAGAGCCGTTTCCCGGACCGCACACCGCACATCGGCGAGGTCTTCTTCGAGGTGCGTGACTGGACCGTGCAGCACCCGCAGGTCGCCGAGCGCATGGTCGTGAAGGGTTCCAGCCTGAACGTGCGCAAGGGTGAGATCGTGGGCATCGCCGGCCTGATGGGCGCCGGGCGCACCGAACTGGCGATGAGCATCTTCGGGCGCTCCTACGGCAATTTCCTTTCCGGCCACCTCTATAAGGACGGAAAGGAAATCGTCCTGAAGAGCGTGGCCGACGCGATCGACCACGGCCTCGCCTACGTGAGCGAGGACCGCAAGGCACTCGGCCTGAACCTGCTCGACGACATCAAGCGTTCCGTCGTCTCGGCCAAGCTCTCGAAGATCTCGGCCGGGCAGGTCGTGAACGACTCCAAAGAATTCGGAATCGCCGAGCAATACCGCAAAAGCCTGCGGATCAAGACACCCAGCGTCAATGCGGGCGTCTCCAAACTCTCCGGCGGCAACCAGCAGAAGGTCGTTCTGGCCAAGTGGATGTTCACGGACCCTGACCTGCTGATCCTGGACGAGCCGACCCGTGGCATCGACGTCGGCGCGAAATACGAGATTTACGGCATTATCCAGCAGCTCGCCGAACAGGGCAAGGGAGTCATCCTGATCTCTTCTGAGCTCCCGGAGCTCCTCGGCCTCGCCGACCGGATCTACACGGTCTTCGAGGGTGCGATCACCGACTGCATCCCGGCGGAGTCCGCCGATCCCGAAACCCTGATGAAAAGTATGACCTCCGCACGGAAGAAGGTTCAGAGCATATGAGTGAAGACACGAGTACTCGCAGAGGCGCTCTTGGTGATCTGAAGAAGATCTTCGGCAGCGGCAGCTCGAACCTGCGGCAGTTCGGCATCCTCTTCAGCCTGATCGCCATCATTCTGCTCTTCCAGTACCTGACCGACGGACTGACGCTGTCGTCCGGCAACTTGATCAACCTGGTCAGCCAGTACTCCTATATCCTCATCCTCGCCATCGGCATGGTCATGGTGATCATCGCCGGCCACATCGACCTGTCGGTCGGATCCGTTGCCGCTTTCGTCGGCATCGTGGTGGCCACCGCGATGCGGGACTGGAACTTCCCGTGGCCGCTGGCCATCCTGCTCGGGCTGTTCGTGGGAATGCTGATCGGCGCCTGGCAAGGTGCGTGGGTTGCCTACGTTGGGGTTCCCGCCTTCATCGTCACCCTGGCCGGCATGCTCATCTTCCGCGGCGGCAACCAGGTCATCGGTAACGCCAACACGGTCCCCGTTCCTGACGGCTTCACGATCATCGGCTCCGGCTACCTTCCTGAGGTCGGCCCGAACACGGGCTACAACAACCTGACCCTGCTTCTGGGGCTCATCATCGTGGTCGCGGTCGTCTACTCCGAATGGCGTGCCCGCCGGGTTCAGAAGATCATGGGTTCGACGCCCGCACCGCTGTGGGTGAGCATCGTGAAAGTCGCCCTTCTCTGTGCCGTCATCGTCTACGCATCCGTCCTCTTCGCCGGTGGCCGCGTCGGCACAAGCTTCCCGGTCTCCGGAATCATCCTCGGAGTGCTCGTTCTCTTCTACGCGTTCGTCACTCGTAACACGATCTTCGGCCGTCACGTCTACGCGGTCGGCGGCAACAAGCTCGCCGCCGAACTCTCGGGGGTCAAGTCCCGTCGGGTGAACTTCCTCGTCATGATGAACATGTCGATCCTCTCGGCCCTGGCCGGCATGATCTTCGTGGCCCGCTCGGTGGCCTCCGGCCCGCAGGACGGCCTCAGCTGGGAGCTCGATGCGATCGCCGCCGTGTTCATCGGTGGCGCTGCCGTGTCCGGCGGAATCGGAACCGTCGTCGGCTCCATCATCGGTGGTCTCGTCATGGCGGTGCTGAACAACGGCCTGCAGCTGCTGGGTGTCGGATCCGACTGGGTTCAGATCATCAAGGGCATGGTGCTCCTGGTGGCCGTGGGTGTCGACGTGTGGAACAAGAGCCAGGGTCGTCCCTCGATCATCGGCCTCCTGACCCAGAAGAAGAAGACTGCCGAATTCCCGGCGGAGCCACCCCTGGTCGTGCCCGACAAGGGCACCCCGGAGAGCGCGCGGCCGCAGGCCACGCGGCCCAACTAGCCCAGATTTTTCCCTTCACCAAACCACAACGAACAGAAAGAAATCGACAATGCGAAAGATTCTTGCGACAACTGCGATCGCCGCAGTGGCCTTGATGGCACTCTCAGGTTGCTCCACCCGCACGGACACCGCCGGCGAAGACGGCGCTGCTGCCGGCTTCGCCCAGGATTCGGTCATCGGCGTCGCCCTCCCCTCAAAGACCTCTGAGAACTGGGTCCTCGCCGGCGGGCTCTTCGAAGACGGCCTCAAGGAGGCCGGCTACAAGGGCGACGTGCAGTATGCCGGTGCCTCGACCACGGTCAAGGACCAGCAGGACCAGATCTCGGCCATGGTCACCAACGGTGCCAAGGTCATCATCATCGGTGCCGCTGACGGTGGCCAGCTCGCCACCCAGGTGCAGTCGGCCCGCGACGCCGGCGCCATCGTGATCGCCTACGACCGCCTCATCCTGAACACCGAGGCCGTGGACTACTACGTCGCCTACGACAACTTCAATGTCGGCGAACTCCAGGGCCAGGCGCTCCTGGACGGACTGGCCACGAAGAAGCCGGAAGGCCCGTACAACATCGAGCTGTTCTCCGGTTCCTCGGATGACGCCAACTCCGCCGTCTTCTTCGGCGGCGCGATGAGCGTGCTGCAGCCGAAGATCGATGACGGAACCCTCGTCGTCGCCTCCGGCCAGACCGACATCAAGCAGACGGCGACCGCCGGCTGGAAGGCTGAGAACGCTCAGAGCCGCATGGACGCGCTGCTTACCAGCACGTACGGCGACAAGACGCTCGATGGCGTTCTTTCCCCGAACGACACCCTCGCTCGTGCGATCATCACCTCGGTGAAGGCCGCCGGCAAGGACATCCCGGTCGTCACCGGGCAGGACTCCGAGGTCGAGTCGGTCAAGTCGATCATGGCCGGCGAGCAGTACTCCACCATCAACAAGGACACCCGCGTGCTCGTTGACAAGGCCATCGAGATGGTCAACGTTCTCCAGAAGGGCGACACCCCCGAGGTCAACGACACCGAGTCCTACGACAACGGCAAGATCGTCGTCCCGGCTTACCTGCTGCCCCCGGTCATCGTGACCAAGGAAAACGCGTCCGAGGCATACGCGAACGACCCGAACCTCGCCCCGCTGACCGAGTAACAACCCGGCAGTACACCTGCATCACAGCATCTCGACACCAGGGCCGGCTCCTCACGGGGGCCGGCCCTCTCGCGTGTCCGGCTCGCTGCCGCCGCCCGCAGGGTGAGGTAAGACCAAACTCCCCGACATCGTCAGCGCCCGCTTCGACGGGCTCGTCACCTATGCCGCGCTCCGGGAACGCGGCCTCAACTCACACTCCGTCGACGCCCTGATCCGCCGCGGTGAACTCGTGCGCACGCGCCGCGGCATCTACGTTTCGGGGGAGTTGCGGCGTTCCGCCGATCCCGATCAGCGCTACCGCCCGTTTGTGCTTTCGACGGTCGCGGCCGCGGGTCGGCCGCTCGTGGTGTCGCACGCGTCCGCGGCGAGCACGAGCTTTCTCGTGAGCGTCGCCATGATCGACCATGCCCTGCAGCTTCGACCGCTGGGATTGGGCGACCGCGTTCGCGGCGCGCCTCAGGGCGAGCGACACGCCGACAGGGTTTCCACAGGCTCGAGTTCTGCCCCTGCGCTGCCTGTGGATAACTTTGCCGCATTCCGCGTGATTCGGCTCGACTCGCATCCGTGGGGCTGTGCACAACCGGTGGAATGTCGGTGGATAACTACATACTTGTAACTACTGTATGTAGTGGCCATTCCCTTCGAGCATCACTAGATGTAGTATTGAAGTTCAACACACAGCACGCCTTGAACTTCAGATTTCACATGAAAACCGATTTTGAGCACTGATGTTTGAACCGATTTTGAATACTGATCCCTGAACGACGAGAAAGGCCCTCCATGGCAATCACGGTCTACACCAAGCCCTCCTGCGTGCAGTGCACTGCGACTTACCGCGCCCTGGACAACAAGGGCATCGAATACGAAATCCTCGACCTCTCGCTCGACGAGAACGCCCTGGAAGCCGTCAAGGCCCTGGGCTACCTGCAGGCTCCCGTCGTTATCACCGACGAGGATCACTGGTCGGGCTTCCGCCCCGACAAGATCAACGAACTCGCGCAGCGCCTCGCGTAGCACCGCGGCGCCAGGGGGTGGCGTCGCAACAGTCCGTAAAAAAGCGCCGTTTGGCGTGCCGACTTCTCAGCAACAGGAGGTGTTCCATGACCGATATCGTGTATTTCTCCAGCACCTCGGGCAACACGCACCGCTTCATTGAGAAGTTGGGTCGCCCGGCCGCCCGCATCCCGATCTACGCGCGCGATGAGCCGCTCCAGGTCAGCGAACCTTACGTGCTGGTCGTGCCGACGTATGGCGGCGGCGACAGCAAGGGAGCGGTGCCCAAACAGGTCATCACGTTCCTGAACGACGAGCAGAACCGCTCGCTCATCCGCGGCGTCATCGGCGCGGGCAACACGAATTTCGGCACCGGCTACTGCCTCGCCGGGGACATCATCGCCCAGAAGTGCAAGGTGCCCCACATGTTTCGCTTTGAAGTATTTGGAACTCCGGATGATGTGCGCATCGTCCACGACGGATTGGAATCATTTTGGAAGCAACAGCCGTGAAGACCATGGCTCACCCGGCTCCCGGCCTGGCGATGGATTATCACTCCCTCAACGCCATGCTCAACCTGTACGGCCCGAACGGGGAAATCCAGTTCGAGAAGGACCGCGAGGCTGCGCGGGAGTTCTTCCTGCAGCACGTCAACCAGAACACGGTGTTCTTCCACACGTTGCGCGAACGCCTCGACTACCTCGTCGAGAAGGAATACTACGAGCAGGCCGTGCTCGACCAGTACTCGTTCGAGTTCATCACCGACCTCAACAAGCTGGCGTACTCGAAGAAATTCCGCTTCCAGACCTTTCTCGGCGCGTTCAAGTACTACACCTCGTACACGCTGAAGACGTTTGACGGGAAACGGTACCTCGAGCGTTTCGAAGACCGAGTCGTGATGACCGCGCTGGGCCTCGCTCAGGGTGACGAGCAGCTCGCGATCTCCCTCGTCGAGGAGATCATCGCGGGGCGTTTCCAACCCGCCACCCCTACCTTCCTGAACTCTGGGAAGGCGCAGCGCGGGGAGCTCGTCTCCTGCTTCCTGCTCCGTATCGAAGACAACATGGAGTCGATCTCCCGCGGCATCAACTCGTCGCTGCAGCTGTCGAAGCGCGGCGGCGGCGTCGCGTTGCTGCTCAGCAACATCCGTGAGTCCGGTGCACCGATCAAGCAGATCGAGAACCAGTCCAGCGGCATCATCCCGGTGATGAAGCTGCTTGAAGACTCCTTCAGCTACGCCAACCAGCTCGGTGCCCGTCAGGGTGCCGGCGCGGTCTACCTGCACGCGCACCACCCCGACATCATGCGCTTCCTCGATACCAAGCGTGAGAACGCCGACGAGAAGGTGCGCATCAAGACGCTGTCCCTCGGCGTGGTCGTGCCCGACATCACGTTCGAGCTGGCGAAGAAAGACGAGGACATGTACCTGTTCTCGCCTTACGACGTCGAGCGCGTCTACGGGGTGCCGTTCGCCGACATCTCCGTCAGCGAGAAGTACCACGAGATGGTTGACGACCCGCGCATCAAGAAGTCCAAGATGAAAGCCCGCGACTTCTTCCAGACGCTCGCCGAGATCCAGTTCGAGTCCGGCTACCCGTACATCATGTTCGAGGACACCGTCAACGCGGCGAACCCGATCAAGGGTCGCGTCAACATGTCGAATCTCTGCTCGGAGATCCTCCAGGTCAATACCCCGACCACCTACAACGAGGACCTGTCGTACGACCAGATCGGCAAGGACATCTCCTGCAACCTCGGGTCGATGAACATCGCCCTGTCCATGGACTCGCCCGACTTCGGCAAGACCGTCGAGACCGCCATCCGCGGCCTCAGCTCGGTGTCGGAGCAGAGCCACATCTCCTCCGTGCGCTCGATCGAAGACGGCAACGACAAGTCGCACGCCATCGGCCTGGGCCAGATGAACCTGCACGGTTACCTCGCCCGGGAGCGTATCTACTACGGCAGCGAGGAGGGCATCGACTTCACCAACATCTACTTCTACACGGTGCTGTTCCACGCCCTCCGCGCCTCGAACAAGTTGGCCATCGAGCGCGGCAATGCGTTCGTCGGCTTCGAAGACTCCACCTACGCCTCCGGCACGTTCTTCGACAAGTACACCGACCAGATCTGGGAGCCGGCCACCGCGCGCGGCGCCGAGCTGTTCGCGCAGGCCGACGTGCACATTCCCACGCAGGCAGAGTGGGCCGAGCTCAAGGCATCCGTTGTGGAGCACGGCATCTACAACCAGAACCTGCAGGCCGTGCCGCCGACCGGGTCGATCTCCTACATCAACAACTCGACCGCATCGATCCACCCGATCGCGTCGAAGATCGAGATCCGCAAGGAAGGCAAGCTCGGCCGCGTCTACTACCCGGCGCCGTTCATGACGAACGACAACACCGGGTTCTACCAGGATGCCTACGAGATCGGCTACGAGAAGGTCATCGACACCTACGCCGCTGCCACGCAGCACGTCGACCAGGGCCTGTCGCTGACGCTGTTCTTCAAGGACACCGCCACCACCCGCGACATCAACCGCGCGCAGATCTACGCGTGGAAAAAGGGCATCAAGACCATCTACTACATCCGTCTGCGCCAGATGGCCCTCGAGGGCACCGAGGTCGAGGGTTGTGTTTCCTGCGCTCTCTGAGTGAGTTTGCCCCGAGCTCCCCGAACCCGAGCTCTCCGAACGCTGAATCGCCTATGCACCGCCGACTAAGGAACAACCAATGATTGACAAGCTCAAGCTCGTCTCCCACGTTGACGCGATCAACTGGAACAAGATCGAAGACGAAAAAGACGTCGAGGTCTGGAACCGCCTCACGAACAACTTCTGGCTGCCGGAGAAGGTCCCGCTGTCAAACGACGTGCAGTCCTGGGCCACGCTCACCCCGGCGGAGCAGCAGCTCACCCTGCGCGTGTTCACGGGGCTGACCCTGCTCGACACGATCCAGGGCACTGTGGGTGCCGTATCGCTGATTCCGGATGCGATCACGCCCCACGAAGAGGCCGTCTACACGAACATCGCGTTCATGGAGTCCGTGCACGCCAAGAGCTACTCCTCGATCTTCTCGACCCTCGCGTCGACGAAGGAGATCGACGAGGCGTTCCGCTGGTCGACGGAGAACGTCAACCTGCAGCGCAAGGCCGAGATCGTGATGAAGTACTACCAGGGCGACGACCCGCTCAAGCGCAAGGTCGCCTCGGTTCTGCTCGAGTCGTTCCTGTTCTACTCGGGCTTCTACCTGCCGATGTACTTCTCGAGCCGCGCCCGCCTCACCAACACGGCCGACCTCATCCGTTTGATCATCCGGGACGAAGCCGTACACGGTTACTACATCGGTTACAAGTTCCAGAAGGGGCTCGAGGCGTCGTCGCAGGAGCGCCGCGATGAGATCAAGGATTACACCTTCAATCTCATGTTCGAGCTTTACGAGAACGAGATCCAGTACACGCAGGACCTCTACGACGAGCACGGCCTGACCGAGGACGTCAAGAAATTCCTGCACTACAACGCCAACAAGGCGCTGATGAACCTCGGCTACGAGGCCATGTTCCCGAAGACCGTCACCGACGTGAACCCGGCCATCCTGGCCGCGCTCTCGCCGAACGCCGACGAGAACCACGACTTCTTCTCCGGGTCGGGCTCCTCCTACGTCATCGGCAAGGCCGTCAACACGGAAGACGCCGACTGGGACTTCTAGTCCCGATCGTGTGACCGCACCACCGACATCGACCGTTCCGGTCGAGATCGCCTGCTACGCCGGGCGAACTCGACCGGAACTGTCTGTTTCGGTGGCCTACTCGGTGACTCGTGCGGAGGCCGCCGCCGGCGCGGGGTCGTCGCCCCGGGACCAGGCGATCGCGACCAGCCGACGCAGAACACCGAGGTCGATGTCGTCGAGTTTCTTCACGTAGACGCACCCCGCCCCCTCCGTGTACGCGCCGAGCCGCGGGAGGAGCGCGGCGCCCTCGGGGAGGTCTTTGAGCCCGTAGATCGACAGTTGCGCCTTGCGCGGAGAGAACCCCGTCTTCGGCCAGTCTCCGCGGTTGCGCGGGTTCGCGGGCGACACGTAGCGGTAGCTGCCGTAGCCCACGATCGATGGACCCCACAGGACAGGGTCGGCGCCCGTCACCTCGCGGAAGAGCGCGTCGAGGGCCTTGCCGTCCGCGCGGCGGCGGGCGGGCGTCGCGGCATCCAGGAAGTCCTCGACGGAGGCATCCGTCGGCTGCGTCTTGATTTCGGCCATGGCGCCATTATGGCGCGGGCACCCCTGACCGGGCATGTGTGCCGAGGTTCTGACGCGTTTAGGGATTCAAACGGTCCTGGGACCATGCGTTTAGCTGTTTGAACGCCCCCGCCGTTCCCGAGGATCCGGCGCAGACATACCTTCGTGGGAGGGATGGCCCACCCGAGGGTCTTCCCGCCGAGCGCAGGGGCAGCCACCATGAAACGAATATTGAAGCGAACGGGTATCGCAACAACGATCACCGCCATCACGGCGGTGAGCGTCCTGGCCTTCGGTGGGGTTGCCTACGCGGACATCATTCAGGACAGCATCGAGGGTTCGGCCAGTGTCACCCTCGTTGCGGGATCGGAAACGGCCGGAAGCGCCACGATGAGGCTCAACGCCAACGGCAAGAGTGACGGCGACATCGGATGCAACATCGATGCGGGTGATAGCCCGCTGAAACTCACCGTGGTCGCACCCTCCGGCGTCACGGCCAGCCCCAACCCCGTGGTCATCACGAACTGCACCGACGATTTCCCGGTCAGTTTCACAGCGGGCACCGCTGCCCAGAGCGGTACCGTGACGGTCCTCATCCTGGCGCAGCCGGCCGGCGGCGGAGAATTCAAGAACCAGGTCGGTATCCCCATTATCATCACCCAGCCGGTTCCGACGAACACCGCGCCTTCGGTCTCGGTCAACGGGGTGAGCAACGGGGCCAGCTATGAAATCGGTACCGTGCCGACCGCCACCTGCCTGGTGGTCGACGCCGAAGACGTCAACCCCACGGCCGCCTCCGTGACCACCGGGGCGCTGCTGAATGGCCTCGGCACCCAGACCACGACCTGCGACTACACCGACGCCGGCGGGCTCAACGCCCCAACGGCGACGGTGACCTACACGGTCGTCGACACGGTCGACCCGACCATCGGGTACACGCTCAACCCGGTAGACCCCGACGGTACCAATGGCTGGTACACGACGGACTCGGGCGTCCTGGTCCACTTCGCGTGTGAAGACGTCGGAGGATCCGGCATCGCCACGTGCCCGGCCGACGTGATCCTGATGGACGGTGCGGACCAGTCGGTGACGGGTACCGCGACCGATAATGCCGGTAATACCGCGTCCGTGACAGTGTCCGGGATCACCGTCGACACCGTCGACCCGACGATTTCGTACACGCTCGACCCGGCCGACGCGAACGCCAACGGCTGGTACACGAGCTTCGTCACAGTCGACTTCACCTGCACGGATGTCGGCGGGTCCGGCATCGCCGCCTGCCCGGCCGACATCACCCTGACCGACGGTGTGAACAACGTGACCGGCACCGCGACGGACAACGCCGGCAACACCGCTGACGCGACCGCAGCGGTGGTCAACATCGACACCGTCGACCCGACCATTTCCTACACTCTCAACCCGGTCGCCCCCGAGGGCAACGACGGCTGGTACACAACGGACGCGGGCGTCATCGTCCACTTCACGTGTGAGGATGTGGGAGGGTCCGGAATCGCCACGTGCCCGGGCGACACAACCCTGCCGGACGGCGCGAACCGGTCGGTGACGGGTACCGTGACCGACAAGGCCGGCAACACGACGACCGTGACGACGACCGGGATCAACATCGACTCCGTCGACCCGACCATCTCGTCCACCCTCGACCCGGCCGCCCCCAACGCCGCCGGCTGGTACGCGGCGGACGTCGTCGTCGGCTTCACCTGCCGTGATGCGGGATCCGGCATCGCCACCTGTGCGGGCGACGTGACCCTGGTCGAGGGGGCGGGCCAGTCAGTGACGGGCGCCGCGACCGACCGGGCCGGCAACACCGCGACCGCGAGCGTGTCGGGGATCGACATCGACACGACCGCACCCACCGTTGCTCTCCTGGGCGGCCCCACCGGCAGTTACCAGTACGGAAGCAACCCGGCCGCGCCCAGCTGTTACGCGACCGACGCCCTGTCCGGAATTGCCTCCTGCGTCGTGACCGGCGGCGGCACCAGAGTCGGGGATCACTCGTACCTGGCGACCGCCACCGACACGGCCGGCAATACGAGCACGTCGAGGGTCGCGTACACGGTGCTGGCCTGGTCCCTGAAGGGCTTCTACGCCCCGGTCGATATGGGAGCCAACGTCTGGAACACGGTGAAGGGCGGCAGCTCCGTCCCGCTGAAGTTCGAGATCTTCTCCGGTGCCGAACTCACCAGCGTCTCGGCCGTCAAGAGCTTCACCGCCACGGCCGTGACCTGCCCGGGTTCGTCCGCGGTGACGGATGCGATCGAACTCACCACCACGGGTGGCACGAGCCTGCGGTATGACTCGACGTCGGGGCAGTTCATCCAGAACTGGCAGACCCCCAAGAAGCCGGGTACCTGCGCCGTGGTCACCATGACCGCCCAGGACGGTTCCACGATCAGTGCCAACTTCATGCTGAAGTAGGCACCGAGCGCAAGCGGAACACGGAAGGCCCCGAGCGGAACTCGGGGCCTTCCGTCCTGCGCCCCCAGACGCGGGAATCGTGCCGGCCGCCGCGGCCCGCCAGGCTCTACGACCGAGGTGAGCCCCGCTCGCCGCGTTCGTCACGGAGCAGCTCGAAAGCGCTCTCGCGGTCCGTGAGGGCGAGCTTGCGGAGCACAGCCGAGACGTGCACCCGCACCGTCGTCGGCGACACGAACAACCGGGCGGCTACCGCCTTGGTGGAGTTTCCCTCCGCAAGCAACTCCATCACCTCCCACTCCCGCGCGCTGAGCTTGCTCGCGGCCACGGAGCGGCGCAGGAAGCGGCGCCGCGCGGGCGCCCGGAACTCGCCGAGCACCCGCAGCATGAGCTCCGGCGCCATGGCCGCCTCGCCCGCCAGAACAGCCCGCAGCGCACCCGGCAGAGCGCCGGGATCGGTATCCTTGAGCAGGTAGCCCGAGGCACCCGCGCGCAGGGAATCGAAGAGGTCGTCGTCGTCCTTCGACATCGTGAGCATCACGATGGGCGTCTCCGGCAGGCTCCGGCCGATCTCCTGGGCGGCGTGGATCCCATTCCCCGGCATGTTGATATCGAGCAGCACCACGTCGGGGCGGTGATCGAGGGCGAGCCGGATCGCATCCGCTGCGCTTGCTCCCTCGCCGCAGATTTCGCAGCCACCGGCCTCGAGGGCCTGGCGGATCAGCGATCGTATCGGGGCATGGTCGTCGGCGATGACGACGCGGATGCCGGTGCCGTCTACCACTGGACCGTCACCACGCTTCCGCCCGCGGGTCGTGCCTCCACGTTGAACGTGCCCGGAAGCGCCCGCGCCCGAGCCTGCATGCTGACCAGGCCGTAACCGGTTGTGTCGGTGCCGGCCGGCACATCGAACCCCACCCCGTCGTCCGCAATCGCGAGGCGCCGACGGCCTCCGGCCTCGCTGAGCCGGATGTGCACCCCCGTGGCTTTGCCGTGGTGCACCGCGTTGGATACCGCCTCCCGGGTGATGCGCATCAGCGCGTGTTGCTGCTCCGAATCGACGGTGATGGCCTCATCGAGGTCGACCCGCAGGTCGATTCCGTACCTCGCGGCCAGCTCCGTGGCCGCCCGGTGAACGGTGAAACTCAGCGGCTCATCGCTCGTGCGTCCGAGCGCCTGTACGGCCGCCCGCGCCTCGTCGAGGGCACGATCACAGGCGTTGACGATACGGATGCCGGATGCGACATCCACGGGAATGGCGTGGCTTTCCGCGCGGATATAGGCGAGCTCCTGAATCACTCCGTCGTGCAGCTCGCGGGCGAGCCGCCGCCGATCATCGAGCACCGCCGCGGTGACCTGCGCCCGCCAGTAGGTCCGGATCTCCCGCGCCGCGCCGACCAGCAGCAGCAGGTAGCAGCCGGTGCGGAGAAGATCCCCGGTGTAGAGCCAGTCCGTGTACAGGGATGGGAAGAGCACGTAGTTCAGGCGGGCGAACGCCCCGAGCGCACAGGCCGGGCCGAGCCAGCGGAGCAGTTCGTCGTCCCGTTTGGCCGACTGTGACGCAAAGGCCACCGAGGCGATGAAGAAACTCACGGCCGCCGCGCCCTGGGCGAGGAGCAGCACGGGATGGCCCGTCAGGAGCGCGTTCTCCGCGGACATCGGGGCGGAACCCGGGTCGAACGCCACGGGGAGCCGGTCCCGGCCGGTCCAGAGGGCGAGGTAGACCGCGGCCACCAGGGGGAGGGGAACCAGCGCCAGCAGCCGGCGCCGGAGCATCCGTTTCGCGGGTCGCGTGTGCGCCAGGGCAGCGGCCAGGATCAGCAGGGCGCCCACGACCCGGATGGCCAGCGGAAGCCAGATGTAGAGCGTTTCCGCGCGGATTCCGCCGAGCACCTCGGTCAGGTAGGTCAGGCCCAGGCCCGCCGCGGCAAGCAGCACGAGACCCTGGAAGAGCAGCAGATCCTGCAGCCGGCCGTGCCGCAGGAACCGACCGAACACGAGGGACGCCACCAGCAACGCCACGCAGGCGTCGACCGAGTCGAGAACGAGGTGAGCCGAGGGATTGCGGACCCTGAAGACCACGGCGGGGCTCCACAACAGGGCGCTGGTGACGGCCAGCCCGACGAGCCAGGCGGCGATGGTGAGTCGTGAGCGACCCGCCCACGCCCCGAGCGCGTGCACTCGCCGGTCAGGCTCTGCGCCGCGGGAGTCGTCCTGCGGATGCCCGGCCGGGGACAGCGGCGGGGCAGCGAAAACCGCGGGGGAGCGAAAACTTCGGGGTCCTGTGGTGCCCATGAGAATCGCCTTGGGAACGCGTTGCCGGAGCTGTCGGGTCAGCCGCTCGGGTGAGGCGATCCTAGCCGCGCCGCCTCCGGGCGGTCAGTCCCCGAATGGGGGACAAGGCAGACGGATGCCCGAACGCGCACTGCGCGTCCGGGCATCCGTTCTAATGCGGGTGCTAGTTTCCGGCGTGAATGTCCGCGTCGGCACCGGCCCCCGCGTCGGCACGGGCACCGGCGTCAGCCTCGGCAGCCACATGTGCCTGGACCCGCTCGGCGATCTTCTGGACCACGCTGCCGTAGTCGCCGCTGAGGGCGGATTCTTCGAGCTTCTGCGCGGCGGCCTCCTGCTCGGCGGCGGGCGCGTTCTTCAGCTCGGCCAAGTCGGCCTGCAGGTCGGCCGGCAGCTTGTCGAGGAGCGCGGGGTTGTCCGCCAGCTTGAGGGCCAGTTCTGTCACCGAGGATCCGGCGTCCACGGTCGGGTCGGTGTCCGCGGTGCCCGGCGCGGTGCCGAGGTCACTGCCCAGGGCGGCCTCCACGGCGGCGGTCAACGGGTGCTCCGGGTTGTCCCGCACGGCCTCGGCGATCTTCGTGATCTCCTCGCCGTAGCCGCCGGCCAGCGCGGTGGTGCGCACGGTGTCGACGGCGGCGGCCCGGTCGGTCGCCCCGGAGGCGTCCGTGAGCGCGGTCAGGTCATCCTGCAGGTTCGCCGGCAGGGTGTCGAACAACTCGGCGTGCTCGGAGAGGGTGGTGGCCACCTTCTGGGCCTTCACATTGCCGCTCTGCCCGTGGGAAAGGTCTGCGCGAAGTTCGGCCGAAAGCGACGCCAGGAATTCGCCGTTCGCCGTGGCGCCGGCATCCCCGCGCGTGCCGGCACTCGAGCTGAAACTCGTTGTGGGCTCGGCGCTGAGAGGGGCGGCGGTGGCGCCCTGCGCGCCGACGCCGAGAAGGGCTCCGGCGGTCAGCACGGAGGCGGCGCCGAGGGCGACGCGCTTGGTGCGGGAGGTGTCGGCTGCCGGGGAGATCGTGTGCTTGTTCAAAGTGGATCCTTTCGATTGCGGCGGCCGGTCGGCGAAAAACCCGATCGACCGTTCGTAGTCATCGGAGGAGTTTAGGCACCGGGAGTGGGGGGCCGGTCCGTGCGGGCTGGGAATCGGGTTGGCTGCCCAGCTGTTCCGGTCGGGTGTGTCACCGGGCCCCGTCACCGTCCGGTGCGCGCACATTCGGGCCAGGAATGCCGCCTGATCAGGGATTGAGAGTGCCAGGTCACGGGTGTTCGCCCGGCCGGGCGACCGGACCCGGCGGAGCCCCGGGACCTCGGGGCGATTACGCTCTGCGCGGAGAAACCGGCGGAGAAACCAGCGCGGAAACGCGAACCGTCGGGACCGCTCAGGGCGTCGGCAACAGCCCGTGCTTGCGGCAGGGCTGGCCGCCGACGAGGTTCAGGCACGAGTTGAACGCCGTGGGATAGCCCACGGCCTCCGACGCCCCGAACCACTGGTTGTAGAACCGCCAGAAGTTCAGGTTGCCGTGCGTCGAGCATCCGTCACCGTCGGTGCCCGGGCGTGCCAGCGCGGCGGAATTGGGCTGGTACGGCGTGTAGTTGTAGAGGTTCGCGGTGGCCTGGTTCTCGATGGTGAGGGAGGACGCCCCGCAACTCGCATCCGGATTGAAACCCACGCGCACGGTTCCAATCTTGTAGGCGCGCTCGGGCTCCTGGGTGTATTGCCGGAACTGCCAGGCGGCACGGTAGACCTGGTTGAAGAAGCCGAAGTACGCCGTGTCGCAGTCGGCCGTGTCGGGGCAGCCGTAGCCGGTGGCGCGCAGATAACCGGATGCGCTCGGCCGGGTAAGCAGGGACTGCTCCTTCTGCAGCAGCACGAGCAGCACCTTCGGGCTGATGGAGCAGGCCGCGGACACCTTCGCGATGATGCGGGCGGCCGACTCGTTGCGGCCCCCGGGGTAGGCGGTGCAGTGCCCCTCGCCGTGGGCCGGCTGGGAGATCGTGTTCTCCTCGTAGTCGGCCAGGCACGGTGAGCCGTCACGGGGGATGCAGGAGCGCTCCCCCAGGAACGACTGGATCTCGCCCTCGTTCAGGGAGTCGGCGTTGTAGAAGTTGTAGTCGCTGATGATCGAACCGGGGGCGAAACCGGTAGGCGCGGCTGCTTCGTCGGTGGTGTGCACCGACGCGGCCAGCGCCAGGCCAGCGCCCAGCACGGCCAGAGTGACGACCACCGCCAGTGCGGTCTGTCGTCGACGCGGCGTGCCCAGGTACGTCATAGGGGAGACCTTACCGGGGCACTGCGGGAAGGGGCTGGGAGCAGGCGGCCGACACGCAGCAGCGCGCGCGTCGCGACCCGGGCCCCCGGAGTAGCTTGGGGTCATGCCTGACACACAGCCAGAACAGACTCCCGTTTCCAGCGACAGCATCGTCGTCGGACACGACGGATCGGGTCACGCCGATCACGCCGTGACCGTGGCGCTCGACCTCGCCGAGCAGCTGCACGCACCGGTCGTGCTGGTGCGCGCGTGGTCCATCGACACGGCGCCGCGCCCGGCCAACTGGGAATTCGGCTATGTCGCGTCGATCGAGGACTATGCCGACGCGGTGCGCATTGAGCTCGGCGAGGCCGTGATGGCCGAGGTGGCCAAGCACCCCGACGTGAAGGTCACCTACCGGGCTGTCTACGCCAGTCCGTTGAAGTCCTTGATCGACGTGTCCCGAGGCGCACGGATGCTCGTGGTCGGCTCCCGCGGCCGCGGCGGCCTCAGCGGCATGCTGCTGGGTTCCGTGAGCGAACAGTGCGTGCGGCACGCCAAGTGCCCGGTGCTGGTCGTGCGCCCGAACACCTGAGCCGACCGCTGGCGGCGGTCGGCTCCAGTCAGCTCTGGTCGGCGTCGATCCGGTTGCCGACCGCGAACCAGGCGACCGCCCCGAAGACCGGCGCGCAGACGACGGCCAGCACCCAGCTCGCCCGCGCCGCCTGCCGCAGGTGGATGGCCCGGCTGATCTGTGTCAGGGCGGCGGCGATCAGCGCCGCGCTGCCCAGAACGGCGAGGCCGCCGAGTCCGAGTGCTGCCATCTGCACCATGCCTGCACTATCGATCATTACGACCTCCCCTGTTGAACCCCCTGAGACGCCCGTTTTCCCCAATCACAGCGTCCCGTGCCTAAACCATACCAAACGGTATCTTCTGTGGGGTCGATTGAAGCCGATTGGGGCCGATTGAGGCAGAGACGATACAACGGATGCGCGGGCCCGTGTGCGACCCCGGTTCGGGCAGTCGCTACGCTGGAAACCGGAATAACCGAGGAGTGGAATGGCGCAGCAACAACGGGCGATCGGAACGCGGGCCGCGATCATCCGAGGTGCGGCGGTCGCCTTCCGGGAGCACGGGTACGGCAGCACGACCCTGGCCGGACTGGAAGTCGCCGCCGGAGTGAGCAAGGGCGCACTCTATTTTCATTTCGCGTCCAAGGAGGCGCTCGCGCTCGCCGTGATCGAGGCGCAGCACGAGGCCTCGATCGGCTTGGGCCAGAGGCTGCTGGACGGCACGATGCCCGGGTTGCAAGCCCTCATTCTGATGACTTTTGAGCTGGCGGCGCAGGTGCGGGACGAGCCGGTGGTGAGTGCCGGCATCCGTCTCACCATGGAGGCCTCCAATTTCTCGGTGCCGGTGGTCGGTCCGTTCCATGACTGGATCGATGTCTGCGGGAAGGTGCTGCGACGCGCGATCGATGAAGGCGACGTTTCGGCCGATCTGAATGTAGAGGCCGCCGCGCACTTCATCAGCCCCGCCTTCACGGGCGTGCAGACCGTCTCCCAGGTGCTCACCGGGCGGGCGGACCTCTTCCAGCGGGTGGAGGAGATGTGGGCGCTGCTGCTGCCGGGCCTGCTCCCGGCCGGGCTTCCGGACGAGCGGCGGGCGAATCTGACCGCCCTGCCGGCCCAGGTACGGGCGAGCTGCGCCGCGGGCCCGGGCGCTGCGGGCGGGGTGGCGGATCGGGCCTAGGACCCAGCCGAAGCGCTCGACCCTCCGGCGGACGCGCGCGCCCGGCGGGAGCGCCACCACGCCCAGACCGTAGTCAGGATGCGCTTGAGGGCCACCGCGATGCGGTGCGCGGTGGGGAATTCCGTGCCCAGGATCGCGATTCCGAGGAAGACGACCAGCCAGCCGGGCCCCGGCAGGGGCACCAGGAGGAGCCCGATGACGGCCACCGTGGAGCCGAGCACGCCGACCACAGTGCGGTAGAGCCAGCGCAGCCGCGGATGCTGGTCCACCCAGGCGCGGCTCCGGCGCAGGAAGCGCCGGATCGGGTGCGCGGAAGTGCGTTCGCTGGCAATATCGCGCTGCAGGATGACGGTCATTCGCTCAGGTTAAGCGGGGTCGCTGGGAACCTGCTGCGCGGGCATCCGTCGCCGCTGTCGCCCCCATCGCCGCGGCGTGGCACGGGCCTCGGGGGTACTGTGTGTGGCATCTGGAGCAACATCCGGGTAACCACATCCAAGTGACTACATTCGGGTGGCCACATTCGGGTGACCACATCCAAGTGACTACATTCGGGTGACCACATCCAAGTGACTACATTCGGGCAACACGGAGGAGACGAATCATGGCTGCACTTGCAAAACGCGAGCGTTTCGAAATGCCGGAGCCGGTGCGGCGCTTTTTCGAGGGCGACTGGGACACTCCGGCCCTGCGGGTGGAGGAATTCCGCGACGGCGGCAGCCTGGTTGTGAGGGCGGAATTGCCTGGAATCGACCCGGAAAGAGATGTCGATGTGTCGGTCAGCGACGGCGTGCTGCACATCCAGGCCGAGCGGCAGGAAAAGACCGAGCACAAGGACAAGGACGGTTACCGGACCGAGTTCCGGTACGGCTCGTTCACGCGCGACATTGCGCTGCCCCGCGGAGCCAAGGAAGAGGATGTGACGGCGTCCTACCGGGACGGCGTGCTCGAGGTGCGCGTGCCGGTGCCCGAGGGTGCCGAGGAGCCGAAGAAGGTGCCGATCGCGCGAAGCTGAGCCGGTCGGGCGCCCGCGCGCTCGGCGGGAGTCGCCGATTGTGCCGAGAGTCCCCGTTGCACGGGCGATTCTCGGCACACGAGGCGACTCTCGACGATGCGGGGACCCTCCAGCCCCGAATGGGGGACGCAATGCGCCACTTCTCTTGACTCGCGTCGCCTTAACCGGTTTAGTTAGCTGTACCAAACCGGTTCAGGCTGAACCAGGAGAGAAGAAATGACGTACAACGCTGTTCGCTCACAGTCCCCCCGCCCGCGATCTCTGAAAGCCGTGGCCCTCACCGCCGCGGTCTCGCTGCTCCTGCTCGGAGCCGGCACCGCCGCGGCCGCCGCGGCACCGCCATCCGGTGCAGCCGGCGCATCCGGTGCACCGGCCGGAGTCGTCGCCACCCGGCCCGCCGCCGCGGCGTCCGCGCCGCTGACCAACCTGTCCCACCTCACGTTCCTGCTCGACACCGTGCCGCTGGCCACGGTGGAGGGGCACACCACCTACGAAATCGACGCGCAGCCCACCGCCCAGGCGCCGTGGACCTACGCCGATAAGCAGGCCGACGGCAGTTACGGCAGGGTCGGCGGCGGGTCGCTCGACCCCTCGACCGGGCACTGGAGCCAGGGCGCGTACAACGCCGACGACATCGCCCGCACCGCGGTCGTCTACCTGCGCCACTGGCAGCAGACCGGTGACGAGACCAGCCGCGAGCACGCCGTGCAGACGCTGCGCTCCCTCACCTACCTGCAGACCACGACCGGTCCGAACGCCGGAAACGTCGTGCTCTGGCAGCAGCCCGACGGCACCCTCACCCCCAGCGCCAGCCCAGTGGAACTGCCCGACCCGAGCGACTCGGCCGAGTCCTACTGGGTGGCCCGCACCGTCTGGGCCCTCGGCGAGGGCTTCGCCGCCTTCCAGGATGCCGACCCCGAGTTTGCCGCGTTCCTGCAGGACCGCCTGCGCCTGTCGCTCGACTCCCTCGAGCGCCAGTCGCTCGGCAAGTACGGCACCTTCGATGTGGCCGACGGCGTCAACGTGCCGGCCTGGCTCATCGCGGGCGGGGCGGATGCCTCCGCCGAGGCCGCGCTCGGCCTCGCCGCCTACGTCACGGCCGTCCCGGACGACGACACCGCCCGCACCGCGCTGACCCGGCTCACCGAGGGGGTCGCCGGGATGTCCTCCGGCTCCGCCACCGAGTGGCCGTTCGGCGCGATCATGCCGTGGAACAAGTCGCAGACCCTGTGGCACGCCTGGGGCGGACTGGCCCCGGCTGCCATCGCCACCGCGTCCACGGCGCTCGGACGCACGGACTTGCTCGGCGCCGCCGTCAAGGACGCCGCCCAGTTCACCCCGCAGCTGCTGGCCGCCGGCGGACCGGACAACGCCTGGAGCCCCACCCCCGGTGAGGCCCAGATCGCCTACGGCGTCGACTCCCGCGTGCAGGGGCTCGTCGCCACCGCCGCGGCCGCGAACGCCCCGGGGCTGCTGGACCTCGCCGCAGTGACCGCCGCCTGGTTCTTCGGCGCCAACCCGAACGGCGCTCCGGCCTACAACCCGGCAACCGGTACGGCCATCGACGGCATCGAAACCGACGGCCGGATCAACCCCAATTCGGGTGCCGAATCCACCATCCATGCCCTGATGACCATGCTCACCCTGGACGCGAATCCGTCGCTGAAGGTCAAGGCCCTCGGCATCGACGAAACCGTCTCCACCGTCGGGCTCAGTGTCGTCGAGGCCGAGTCCGGCACCATCACGGGCGGCGGGTCAGTGGTCACGCCGCCGTCGTCCTGGACCGGCGAGGCCAACCTCTCCGGCGGCGCCTACGTGGCGCTGGGCGCGGGCGACTCGCTGAGCATCCCGGTTCCCGCTGCCGACCAGGCTCGCAATGTCTTCCCGATCGTGAATCAGGCCGAGGCGGACTCCGGGGCCACAACCTGGGCGTCGGCGACGTCGACGCTGGGCAGCACGAGCAACGGCGGCGCGGGTGCTCAGGGCATCACGGATGCCCCCGGACGCCTGTTCCCGCTCACGCTCGAGCTGGCTCTGCCGGGGGCGGACACCGCGGTCGTCGGCATGGCCGACGGGGCGGCATCCGTTGACGCGCTGCTGATCCAGCCGCTGATCTCGACGATCACGGTGACCGGGTCGGCGGGGGAGTCCACGGTGTACGTCAGCGCGGCGACCGAGACCAGCGTGCGCACGGTCGGCGTGCCACGTGGCTACCGGCTGGCACAGGAGGCGTTCGATGCGACCGGCCAGCTCGTCGCATCCGTCGACAAGAGGGCGCCGAAGAAGGGAACCGTGACGGTCGCCGCCGGCGGGTTCACGGTGGCGAAGCTGGTGCGCAAGTAGGGGCCGGCGCCCTCGGGCTTGCCTGCGCGCGCCCGTGCCCGCGCGACGAGAGTCGCCGTTGATGCCGAGAGTCCCCGTTGCAGGGGCGACTGTCGGCAGAAACGGCGACTCTCGGCGGTGGCGGTGGCGGTGGTGGGGTGGCAGGGGCAGGGGCAGGGGCAGGGGCTAGGGGAGCGGCAGTGGCTCGGGGTCGACACCGAGGGTCGTGAGCATGGCCTCGACCTGATGCCGGATCTGGTCCCGGATGCGACGCACCTCTTGGGTCGGCTGACCGGCCGGGTCGGCCAGCTCCCAGTCCTGGTAGAGCTTGCCCGGATAGACCGGGCAGGCGTCGCCGCAGCCCATGGTGACGACGACGTCGGCGGCCTGCACGACGTCATCCGTCAGCGGTTTCGGGAACTCCTCATCCAGGTTGAGGCCGAGTTCGGTCATCACCGCCATCACCGTGGGGTTCAGTCCCTTTGCCGGCGCTGAACCGGCCGAACGCACGTGCACTCGACCGCCAGACAGGGCCTGGGTCAGCACCGCCGCCATCTGGGACCGCCCCGCGTTCTGCTCGCAGACGAACAGGACCTCGGGGACGTCCTTCGCGATCGCGCCCTTTGCCTGGGCCAGAGCGGTCAGGCGGTCGGCGGCGTAGCGCCCCGTGTTGGTCACGAGGAACGCCGTGACCGTCGACGTGCGCAGAAGCGACGTGTACGACTCGAGCACGTACCGTTCGATCGTTTCGGCGCCGAACACGCCCGAGAACCGGTCGGTGAGGTGCGCGGCCAGCCGTCGCAACGACTCCTCGGGGAAGGCCAGTCCGGGCAGTGACCGACGCGCGCTCAGATCGCTCATGGCGGGTCGGACCTAGACCTGGGCGGGGAGGATTTCGGCGAGCAGGCCCTGGATGCGGGCCTTGATCTCGTCGCGGATCGGACGCACGGACTCGATGCCCTGGCCGGCCGGGTCGGCGAGTTCCCAGTCCTCGTAGCGCTTGCCGGGGAAGATCGGGCAGGTGTCGCCGCAGCCCATGGTGATGACGACGTCCGACTCCTTCACGGCCTCGGTGGTGAGGACCTTCGGCACATTGTTGGCGATGTCGATGCCTTCCTCGGCCATGGCCTCGATCGCGACGGGGTTGATCTGGTCCTTGGGCGCGGAGCCGGCAGAGAGCACCTCGACACGGCCCTCGGACAGGGCGGTCATGTAGCCGGCGGCCATCTGAGAGCGGCCCGCGTTGTGCACACAGACGAAGAGAACGGTGGGCTTAGCGGTCATGATCGGTGGTTCCTTCTTGATTTTCGG